>JBLWYI010000008.1:0-237877 GCA_048267005.1 Verrucomicrobiales bacterium
CAACCTTCGCAGTGAATTGCAATGGCTTCGGACGACGATGTCGCTGATGCGCGGTATGTTCTTGATCGCGTGTTTGCTCTTGGCACTCGCACTCTTCATTCTATGGTGAGCCCAAAACTAACAAAAGCAGAACAAACACCTGAGGCCAAAGCTCAGGTAAAGTAGACTGCTGAACTACTTTACGTCGGTCCGTATCCGGCCCTTACAGGTCGATCAGGCCCTGTTGAATCGGATCACCCGCTTTGCATTGCCGCTGAATATTTTGGCGCGGGCGGTGTCGTCTGTCACGAGACGCTTCACCAGGTTGATCATTCCGGAACCGGAACAACCGTCTCCTTCTCCTTCGACATCTTTGCAATCGGTGCCGAGACACAGCTTGTCCTGATGGCGGTTAAGGAAAGCCTCAGCGTGTTCTTCATCCCGTTTCATGGAATTCAATCCTGACCCTGCGGAAAGATCCCCGAACATGTTCGGGTAGTCGGAGAGGTATTTATCGGTGAGACCGCCGGGCGTTACTTTCCCTTTTGGATACAGATCTTTGGGATTGAGTTTCGCGTCGATGTTTCCCCACCACGTCTGGGCGTGCCCGATGAAGTTCACTTTGGGATACTTCCCGAGCATCCTATGAAACCGTTCGAAGCCCATGTTGTAGGAGCCGTGCTGGAAGTGGAGCAGGACGGGGACTTCAAACTCGCTGGCGATCTCGTAGATCTGCTGCATCGGTTTGGAGTCGCACTCGAGATTAAACTTCTGTTCTCCAATCCCGAGCGCGCCGGCTTTCAGCCACTTCTCAAGCTCCCCTTTGGTGGTGTCGAGATCGGGGATCTCGTTGCAGAAATAGACGTAGGCGTCGGGGTGCTTGGCCGCGAGCCGGGCTGCCGCTGCGGTGCCGAAGACGCGCGCGGCGAGTCCGTTGGATCTTCCTTTGTGGGTGGATTCTGTCGCCAGCTGGGCACCGGAGGGAAGCAGCACGGTTTTAGAAACTCCCATCGCTTTCTGGTGCGACAGCATCTCGTCGTTACGCCGCCCGTGAAAGTTTACGTGCTGATGAATGTCGATGATTTCCTCTTTGCCGGATGCGCCGTGCAGTAACGGGATGGAGCTGGCGGCGGCGGCAGCCGAGGTTGTGATGAATGATCGGCGTTTCATGAAGCGGGGAGGGACAGGTTTACGTTTTTGAATTTTTAAAGCATTCCCGCTAGGCTCGACGATATGAAAAGGTGGCTCATTTCCGTAATCGCAATCGGTTCAGCTTATCAGGGGCTGACGGCTCAGGAGGTGGATGCCAAAGAAATGCCGCGAGTCCCGGCCACTGAACCGCAAGACGCGCTCTCGACATTCGAAGTGGCAGAGGGATACGATCTCAGCCTGGTCGCGCATGAACCTGAGGTGGTGGATCCCATCGCGGTGACTTTTGATGAGGAAGGTGCCATGTATGTGATCGAGATGCGGGGCTACTCGGAACGGCGCGAGGATGCGCTGGGCAGAATCCGGAAGCTGGTCGATACGGATGACGACGGGGTCTTCGATGTCGCCACGGTATACGCTGACGGATTGAAGTGGCCGACGGCCGTGATCTGCTACAAGGGTGGAATCTTTGTCGGGGCTACCCCTGATGTCTTCTATTTCAAAGACACGGACGGTGATGGTGTCTCTGACGAGAAGAAGGTGATCTTCACCGGGTTTGGACCACCGGCTGATCAGATGAGAGTGAACATGCAGGCGTTGTTCAACAGTTTCCGCTGGGGACCGGACAACCGCATCTGGGGAGCGACGGCATCAAACGGCGGCACGGTTTCCCGCCCTGACCAACCGGATGCCGAGCCGGTTTCGCTTCGGGGTGCGGATTTCTCTTTTGATCCGGAAGCGCTCGACCTGCGCCCTGAGAATGGCGTAGCCCAGTACGGGATGGATTTTGACGCAGAGGGCAATCGCTACATCTGCAGCAACTCGAACCACATCATCCGCGTCATGTGGGAGCGCCAATGGACTGCGCCGAACCCGAATTTCTCAATGCCGGGTGCTCTGGTGACGATTGCCAACGACGGAAAGGCCGCGCCGGTTTACCGGATCAGTCCGGATGAGCCATGGCGTATCATTCGAACCCGCTGGCGGGTGGCCGGAACGGTGAAGGGAGCTGTCGAAGGCGGCGGCCGGGTTTCAGGATATTTTACATCAGCAACAGGCGTGACGATATACAAAGGCGATGCCATGCCGGACAGTGCAGGCTTTGCTTTTATCGGCGATGCGGGCAGTAACCTGGTTCACCGCAAAAAGATTGTCAGTGAGAACGTTCAGCCGGTGGCGGTGAGGGTCGATGAGAAGTCTGAGGTGATTGCCTCAACGGACAACTGGTTCCGTGCGGTGAATTTCGGGAATGCTCCGGATGGGAGTCTTTACATCTGCGATATGTATCGGGAAACGATCGAACACCCGTGGTCGATCCCCGAGGGAATCAAGAAACATGTGGACCTCAACTCCGGCTGGGATCGCGGGCGGATTTATCGACTGACAGCGAAGGGCTGGGATCGTGAGACGACACCGAATCTCAGGGAAATGAGCGATGACGAGTTGCTGGTGCTGGCGGGAACAAAGGGCAACAGCTGGAAACGTGTCACGGCCCGTCGCCTTCTCTATGAGCGCGGCAAACCTGTTCCGGTCGAAGCTCCCTCGACGGATTTCCGGAAGCTGCTGGCTTTGGCCAAGGTCGAACCGTCCGCTGACAAGACGGCCCGGCTTTCAGCCCTCGCGGCAAAGACCGGCGATGATCCCTGGCTTATTGCTGCAGCCGGGAACGCGGTCTTCACATTGGATGAAGCCAAAGCGGCCTATGAAGCCGGCAGCCCTGCGCTGCAACTGACGATGGCGAAATCGCTTGGCAAAATGGGCGGCCCTGAAGCGGCGGAATGGTTGTCCGGGAAAGATCCTTCGCTGCAAATCTGGGCCGCGTTTTCATCCACAGGGAAGGTGGGGGATCATGCCTCCAGCGCCATTGCCGGGGCGCAGAAGATCCTCGCCTCGCCTGATTCTTCCGCCGCTGAACGCCCGGTTGCCTTCGAACTGCTGGCAAACACAAATCAACTTGAGGCGGGGCTGCTCGAAAAGATCCTGATCGATCCCAAAGCATCGGGCAGCTTCCGGCTCGCGGCTTTCGATGCCTTTGAGAAGAAAGCGGCGGTCGATTTGGCAGGCGTATTGGTGAAGCACTGGGCCAGTGGTCTCAATGCGGAAATCAAGAGCCGCGCACTGCCGTTCTTCGTGCGGAAGAAGGACCGGGCACTGGTGTTGCTTCAGGCGATCAAAGAGGGTGACATTGAGGTAAATGAGATCCCCCCGGGCGAGGCAAAAAAACTGCGCGCGCATTCCAGCAAGGTGGTGACGGCTTTCGCACAGGATTTGATCCCGGCCCCGGTCGAGATCTCGCGCGCGGATGTGGTGAAGAAATACCTCGGCGCTCTTGATCTGAAAGGTGACGCGGCAGCGGGGAAACTTGCTTATCAGAAGGCGTGTCTGACGTGTCACAAGTCACCCGACGGGCAGGGATTCGCGGTTGGCCCCGACTTCACAACATTCAAAACCGCCGGCGGGGATTCTATCGTGACGAATGTCTTTGATCCCAACAAAGAGATCGCTCCGCAGTATCAGGCCTACAATTTCACCCTGCACAACGGCGAAAGCTACATCGCGCTGATTGCGGGCGAAACGCAAACGGACGTGACGATCCGCATGCTCGGTGGTGTGGAGAAAACCTTCCCCCGCAGTGATGTGGCGGCCATGAAAGGCCTCGGGGTTTCACTGATGCCGGAAGGACTCGAAGCCACGTTGACGGTGCAGGAGGTGGCGGACTTGTTGGCGTATATTGCGGAGTGAGTGGATCCGTTAGCGGTTCTGTAGAGCTAATCTTGCAGACAGAACCTTCGCAATTGCATCGGGAGCTTGATTCGTCGTATCAAACTCCAGAGCCTCCGGGGAAAACGTCACCGCTTGTCGGTAGCTCCACTCAGCTTCTTCCAGAGTCCGGTCTCCGCGTTCGAGGGTTCGGCTCTCAATCTCTGCCCAGTCGCAGCGGAGATGAGCAGATAACACATCCACCCCCTGAAGCGCCCGGCTCAGATGATCGACATCTTCCGGTTTGGATAGAACGACATCAAAGATCACGTTGTTGCCACAATCAATTAAGGAACGCAAACACCCCAGGGCTCCCCTGAACAGGGCTTTCCCATCGACGCCTGACCAATTGTTGTGCAGGTTGCATTGCTCTAAAACGGACTCCGGCAAACTGTAGATGACACTGTCGAAGGAAAACCGCAGCCAAATGGACGGCAGGAGAGCTTCTTGAAGCGCCTTTGCTAAAGATGATTTACCTGATCCGCTCGAACCGGTGATAATGACCGCCTGTGACTCCATATGACTTGAATTAAGCGGGAATCACCGCCTTGCAATGCCTATGGTGACATAATGGGCGTGAGCAGTGAAGTCAGTGGAGGGGGGATCTCACAAATCTGCGGTTGAATCACATTTCTAAACCCGCTACAACTCCGGCATGTCTCTCTACATTGGTATCGATAGCGGAACGCAGAGCACGAAGGCCATCGTGCTGGATCTCGACACGGGCGAAATCGTTGCTGAAGCCGCGCAGAAATACAGCCTGATCGACGGGCTTCCTGCCGGTCATCTCGAACAGCATCCGCAGGATTGGATTGATGCAGTGGAAGGATCCATCTCCGAATGTCTGGAGAAGCTGGGTTCTGCACGGGAGAATGTGAAGGGAATCGGTGTGAGTGGCCAGCAACACGGACTGGTGGTCCTCGATGCCGGCGATGAGGTGATCCGCCCCGCCAAACTCTGGTGTGATACCTCGACCATCGAGCAGTGTGAGCAATACGCAGCCGAGTTCGGAGGCGCCAGCGGTTTGATCGCCAAAGCCGGTAACACGATGCTGCCGGGCTACACCATCCCGAAGCTGCTCTGGCTGAAACAGAACGAGCCGGACAACTTTGCGAAGGTCAAAACGATCCTTCTCCCGCACGACTACATCAACTTCCGCCTGACCGGAGTGAAGCGCATGGAATACGGCGATGCCTCAGGCATGGGGATCCTGAATGTGCGGACGCGGGAGTGGGAGACCGATCTGATTGATTTTGTCGACCCGGGCGTGCGCGACATGCTGCCGGAGCTGGGCAGCTCGAATGCCGTCCACGGGACGTTGAGTGAGGAAATGGCCGGGAAGCTGGGGCTTTCCACAGACGTGATCGTCAGTGCCGGTGGCGGTGATAATATGATGGGTGCGATCGGCACGGGCAACATCACGCCGGGGGTGATCACAGCAAGTTTCGGAACATCGGGCACGCTTTATGGTTGTGCCGGTGAACCGGTAATCGATCCCGAGGGAGAGATTGCCGCTTTCTGCGACAGCACCGACCGCTGGCTGCCGCTGGTATGCACGATGAACGTAACCGTCGTCACCGAGCTGGCGCGGAGCTGGTTTGGCTGGGAGCTGGATCAGATGGAGGCCGAAATCGCCGGGACCCAACCCGGGGCGGGTGGGATCAGCTTTCTCCCCTACCTGAATGGCGAGCGGACACCCAATCTGCCGAACGGGAAAGGCGTCCTTCACGGACTGGATGGAACCAACGCGACTCCCGGCAACATGGCCCGTGCCGCCATGGAAGGCGCAACGCTTGGTCTGGCCTACGGTTTGCGGCGTTTCTCACAGCTCGGTCTTGCGCCGACAGAGATCCGGCTCACGGGTGGCGGAACCAAAAGCGCGGTGTGGCGGCAGATCTCAGCGGATGTGTTTGGCGTTCCCGTCGTGGGTCTGGCCACAGCAGAAGGCGCCGGTTTGGGCGGGGCAATTCAGGCCGCGCAGGCTGCGGGGGAAGGTTCCTACGATGAGCTTTGCGGACGACTGGTTGCGCTGGATGATTCCACGCGCTGTGTTCCAAATGCCGAAGTAACCGGGCTTTACCGGGAAAAACTCGACCGGCAGATCGCCCTCACGGGCCAGTTGAAAGACGGCGGGATGCTGTGATAGTGCGGCGGCTATTCTTCTTTATGAGATTCCTTCTCCTACTTCCGGCGCTGGGTATTCTGGCGAGTTGTCAGATCCCGACCGATCTGACGGTTGCCTCGGCAACGATCGGAAGTGATCCGGCAACGACGGAGGAAACTGCCACCGCAGATACGACCGATCCCCAGCCTGAACCGGAACCCGCGAAACCTGTTCTGCCCGGATTTGCTTCGAGCGGGTGGGAAGACCGGAAAGCCGAAATCGCTGCCACGGGTGGGCTTTCTGGAATCCAGAATACCTACACCCGCATCAAGACAGACCAGAAGGTCATCGCCATCACCTTCGATGACGGGCCGCACCCGAAGAACACGCCGCGGTTGCTAAAGATACTCAAGGACCGGAACATCAAGGCAACCTTCTATGTGGTCGGCAATATGGTGAAATACCATCCCGAGATTCTGGCTCAAACCATTGCCGAAGGGCATGAAATCGGAAATCACACGGTGACCCACGGCACTCTCTCGCGCATGTCGACCTCTTCCCTGCGCAGGGAGTTGGCTGATGCACATCAACAGATTGTGGAGATCACCGGCGTTGCTCCCCGCACAATGCGTCCGCCCGGCGGAGCGATCAAGAGCAGCCAGAAAGAATACATGCTGAAAGAATTCGGGTATCCAACCATTCTGTGGTCGGTTGACCCCCAGGACTGGAAGCGCCCCGGAGTCTCTGTTGTGACCAGGCGACTGATCGACGGCGCTGCTCCGGGTGGAATCCTGCTCGTACACGATCTCCATGCGCCCACGATAGATGCGATGCCCAAAACGCTCGATACACTCCTCGCTCAGGGATACCAGTTCGTCACAGTGACCGAGTTGATTGCGATGGATCAATCCGAGTGAGAGCAGCCTCAACGTTGGAGTTGCAGGGGACCGTCGTTAGGCTTTTGCTGGATTCATTCCAATGATTCAGACGCCGCTTTTCGCCCGTATTCTCTTTCTCTCGATCCTCATCTCTGCGACAGCCATTGAGGCGGCGGTTCTGAATATCAAAGACGAGCCGTTCTCAGCCATCGGAAATGGAAAGGTGGACGACGGGCCGGCTTTTAAGAAGGCATTGGAATCACTCAAGGCGGGCGACACGTTGGTTTTTCCTCCCGGAGAATACCGGGTTTCGCTCTCGAAGAATGGACGACACAACGTCCCGGCCGGAGCAACCCTGCTGGGGCATGGGGAGTCATCAAAGATTGTTCTCGTTTCGGATAAACCGGAGGATGGGCACCGCGAATTTCTTCGGTTCCACTCTGACACCACATTGGAGGGGCTATCTATTATTCGAGAAGGAGATTACCCGCTGGTGATGTTTCCGCTGTTCGGGGACTACTCGAACATCACCCTGCAGAACTGCACAATCGACGGGAACAAAGTCCGTTTCCCGAAAGGCTACTGCCATGCCATCCAAGTCGGCAGTGGCACGCTGGAAGGACTTTCGCTTCGCAAGCTGACCGTGCAGAATTGCTCCTTCGGACTCTTCCAGGCAAATTCAGCAACCGGCACATTGAAAGATGTGCTGGTGGATCAATGCCTGTTCCAAAAGAACTGGGCATCGGATCTGGAATTCAATTCCCCCAACGGCAAGATGGACCGGATCGTTGTGCGGGACTCTGTCTTCCGCGACAACCAGTGCAAAACCCCGAGCGCAGGATTTGCCGTGGGGTTCGCCAATGTCACCAACAGCAGGGTGGAGAATTGCCTGATTCGCAATTGCATGTCAGAAGCCCTGCATGTGGAAGATCGCTCCGAGAATATCCAACTCACCGGCAATACCATCGTCAATGGATCAAGCATCCAGAACAACGGTGTCATTTTAATCGTGAACGACTCGAAAAACATCGTGGTGGAAAACAACGTGATTGACGCCCGGGATAACACCAACCGCACCCATCTCATTCTGGTAACGGCGGGCGGAGCGAACTTTCCCAACCCGTCCGGTGTGGTTGTGCGAAAGAATGTGCTGTTAAACGGACCTGAAACCCGGACCTGGTATCTGCAGCCCGGAAGCACCGCGGAGCCGGAGGAAAATGTTGTCGTCGAAGCCCCCGGGAAAAAAGATGCCAAGGCTCCTGCGGAAAATGATTAGAGCTTGTTGTGGAGTAAAAAATACCATTCAATCTCCCGCCTGTTTCCGAAACAATGAAACCATTTACCATTCCACGTATCGTCCTGCTGTCCGCTATCCT
The DNA here is from genome assembly GCA_048267005.1 of Verrucomicrobiales bacterium. Classification (GTDB taxonomy): domain Bacteria; phylum Verrucomicrobiota; class Verrucomicrobiia; order Verrucomicrobiales; family DEV007; genus JABDJT01. The sequence continues at coordinate 8,247 of JBLWYI010000008.1, forward strand.
GGTGCTCGGCTTCAGTCCCGAAGGCCGCACGGCAGATGACTCCCTGCTTTCAAACGGAGGGTTCGAAGTGCTGGATGGTGACTCTGGCCGGGCCAAAGACTGGCCGGGGGCAAAAGGCGTGGAGCTTTTGGAAGAAGAGGGAAATCATTTCCTGCGATTCACAGCATCGCCGGACCGGATGTTGACGGTCTACCGTGAGGTGGGACTGAGCCCGGACGTTAAGGCGCTCAAGCTGACGTTTAAGGTGCGCGTCAATGATCTGAAAGCCGGCAAGGTAAACTGGCATGACGGTCGGGTGATCATGGATTTCAGGAATGCCGCTGGAGAGAAAATGAATCCGTCTCCGCCGCATCCGAACTTCAAGAAAACGACAGAAGGCTGGGTGGAGCGCAGTGTGGACTTTCTCGTGCCGGAAGGCGTCGCGCGCATCTCGGTGATGCCTTCGCTGTTCCAATGCCAATCCGGTTCCTACGACATCGATGATGTGGTGCTCACAAAAGCGGAGCCTGCGCCAATCATTGCGCGGATTGAAGAAGCCGCCCGCAAGAAAGCCGCAGAGATCGCCCGCCGCGCCGCGCTGGTGAAGCCCCAAGTGCCGGTGGCCCCTCAAGAGAAGTTGCCGCCTATGTTATCGGTGAAAGGAAACCAAATCATCGATCCCGATGGCAATGCCATCTGGCTGCAGGGCGTGTCGATGCCAAGTATGGAGTGGTCCGCCGGTGGTGAGAACATTTTGAAGTCTGTGGCCACTTCCATCGAAGACTGGAATGCCAATGTGATCCGTCTGGCCATCCGGGAAAACTTCTGGGCAGGAGTGGGGCCTTATCAACTCGACGGCGGGGCAGGTTATCGACAGCTCGTCGATGATGTGGTGAATCTCGCCGGCTCACACGGTGTCTACGTGGTATTAGATCTGCATCGCTTTCGTGCCCCGGAGGCCGTTCATGCCGATTTCTGGAAAAAGATCGCCATCAAATACGGGAATCACCCCGCCGTGATGTTCGAACTCTACAACGAGCCGCATGATATCTCATGGGACGTCTGGCTGAATGGTGGCTTTGTATCCGAAGAGAAAAAGAAGGACTCAGATGCACTCGCAGAAAACAAGGAGAAGCTGAAAGGCTTCGAATCGATCGGTATACAGAAGCTGATAGATGCAGTGAGAAACGAAGGCGCAAAGAATATCCTCATCGTTGGTGGACTGGATTGGTCATACGATTTGTCAGGAATCCTCACGGGCTTCGCACCCAACGACCGCGACGGAAACGGCATCGTCTATTCCACCCATGTCTATCCCTGGAAAAGCGGTTGGCAGAAGATGTTTATGGATGTGGCAGAGAAACACCCCATCTTCATTGGCGAATGCGGAGCCACTCAGGAACGAATGTCCTTTATCCCCCCTGAGCGACACGAAGACCCGTCCACCTGGGTGCCGGACTTTCTGGGACTGGTTCAGGAGAAAAAGTATCACTGGACGGCCTGGTCATTTCATCCACGCGCCAGCCCCTGCCTGCTGACAGATTGGGAATACACACCCACTCCCTATTGGGGTGTTCCGGCAAAGGCTGCGCTCAACGGCAAGATCTTCGAGCGGGGAAAACTGCGTTAACAGATCGCTGCCCGCACACCCTTACGTGCCGCAGAAAGTTTCGCAGACCACTTCGTCCGGCTTCGGAGCTGACTCATATTCAGTAAAATCAGGCTGCACTTCGAAGGGGGTCTTCAGCACCTGATGGAGTCGGTGAAAGGGCGCAAAATCCTGCTTCATCCCTGCCTGAATCGCTTCCTCGATGCGGTGGTTCCGCGGGATGTAAACCGGGTTGACGCTCTGCATCAAACCCGTGGCGGCTTCGGACGAAATCCCGGCTTCCTGCAAATGCGCCCGCCATTGGCCCAGCCATTCAGTGATGGGTGCCGGATCTTTGAAAAGGTCTGCAACCCCGGAATCGGATCCTTCCGCCACGGCGTCACGCAGATGACGAAACGTCAGGGTAAAGTCCGCTTCCCCGGAGTGCATCAAAGCGAGCAGAGACTGCACAAGTTTCCAGTCTTCATCATCCCCGTTTTCGATGCCGATCTTTGATGTGAATCCTTCCACCAGAGCAGTCTGAAAAAGATCGGGGAAAATCTCGAGTGCTGCCTCCGCTTCAGCCAATCCTTCCTTGTCGGTTTCAGCAAGTAAAGGCAACAGAGCTTCCGCCAACCGCGTCAGATTCCAATGAGCCATGGTCGGCTGATTGCCGTAGGCGTAGCGCCCGTTCTGGTCGATGAAACTGAACTTCTTCGCCGGATCATAGTCATCCATGAACGCACAGGGACCATAGTCAATCGTCTCGCCCGAGATGGCCATGTTGTCGGTATTCATGACCCCGTGAATGAAACCAAGGTGCATCCATTTTGCCACGAGACGTGCCTGGCGCTCAATGACGCTCTCAAGCAAAGCGCGGTAGGGTTTCTCCGCCTCGCGGGCTTCGGGGTAATGCCGATCGATCACATAATCGGCAAGCACGCGCAGGTTTTCGTGATCCTGCCTGGCGGCAAACCACTGGAACGTCCCCACCCGGATATGACTGCTCGCGACCCGGGTGAAGACTCCGCCCGGCTCGTAGCCTTCGGTGCGGAAAACCCGGTCGCCTGTCCAGACGGCGGCAAGTGCCCGGGTGGTTGGAACCCCAAAGGCAAACATGGCTTCAGAGACAAGATATTCCCGCAGCACCGGCCCCAGAGCCGACCGTCCATCTCCGCGCCGTGAAAACGGCGTTGGGCCTGATCCTTTTAATTGAATATCACGCCGCACATCGTCATCGCCGATCACTTCACCCAGCAAGATGGCGCGTCCGTCGCCCAGCTGCGGATTGAATCCGCCGAACTGATGACCGGAATACGCCATCGCCAGAGGCTCTCCGCCTGCGGGATTGGCGTTGCCGGCCAGGATTTTCAAACCCTCCGGCGAATCGAGTTTTTCCACATCAATCCGCAGGTGCTCCGCCAGTTCACGGTTCAGAGCGATCAACTCCGGAGAGCTGACAGCGGATGGGTCGACTTTCTGAAAGAATGCTTCAGGGAGCCGGGCATAGGAATTGTCGAAAGGAAAAGGCATCAGTGATGGGACGTTGCTACGATCATACCCTATCTGATCGATGAACGAACCCTGTTCGATCGTTTTGATGCAAAAACAGTTTTTTCGCCCGCGGCAGAGTCAGGGTGGCTATGTAATCCCGCAAAAGAACCTGTCAGGATGATGAGTCGCCGGGTAACGTTACAAGACGACCCGTCAGGATGAAAGGTGGCTGTGTCATCTTACAAAACGACCCGGCAGGGCGAAAGGTCGCCTTGTAATGTTACAAAGAGACCCGGCAGGACAACAGGTGGTTTTGTAACGTTACATAGCCGCTCGACTGGACGATTATCGGCTTTGTAAAGCAACATGGCCAACCTGCCGGATGACACATCGTCATGAAATGTTTCCTGAGGCTACTTCGTATCAGCCGGCGCCGCCTTGATCACCAAATCGTCGTAGTGAACATCGTTGATGTTGGTTGTCAGACTGATCAGCGACTTCGTAGGATGAGCATTCCCTTCTGACTCCAGTCGACAGCATTCTTCGCCGTCAACATAGACCGTTACCAGCGGGCCTTCGGTTCGAATCAACAGATCGTGCCATTCACCTTCTGAAATCTCCCGGTCGAATTTGATCATAGTCGTTTTGAGAATGGCTTTGGCAGCCTCGTCATGTTTGCCGGTGGCTTTTCTCTTGTCATAGATGGGCTTCGACATGTGCCCCCGTTTTGCATCGGCGATGGATCCGCCTTTCGGAGAAATAAAGACACTGGTGATGTGACCGGCGTGGGAGCCTTTGTAAGCCTTGTCATCAAACCAGACATTGAACTTCTTTGCCTCCGGCCCTGCGAACTTAAAGCGCAGAGCAACCTCCATATCCTTCCGGCCTTCGCAGCGAACGTGATCCACTCCTGCGTGAACTTTGATGTCGGCGGTTTTCCCGATCAGGACTCCGTCTTTTACCACGCTGGCACTTTTGTAATGTCCCCACCGCTCTCCGAACCCGTCGCTGGAAAAATCATCTTTAAAAATCAGCTCGGAATAGATGGGGGTGGCGGATTTGTCCTGTGCTGCCGCCAGTGATGCGGAAAGGAGAGCGATCGAAAGGATCAGGGAAAGAGGTTTTATCATTCCCGGAATTTAGAGCGATGAATGCCCGGCTGCAATTGACGAAACAGAGGATCACGCCTCAACCGGCGGGGGCGTGATCGGAGCACCGCAGGACCAACAAAGATCGAAGTTGCCGGGGTTTTCCTCTCCACAGGCGAAACATTTCACTTCTGTCTCCGCCCGTTCCGAGTTGTCAGACACAGTGTCGCGGATCACTTTCATGGCACGGTCGTAGTCTTCATCATTGACCACGCAAAGGGTAGGCCACAAATCGGGAACGATGGCGGCTTCCCCCGCCAGCCCTGAGACATCGCGGTTCTTGATGAAGGTTTTGATCCCCTCCGACTCCAGCACGGACTGATAATAGCCAACTTTGGTGAAGTCGAATTCGCGGAACAGGTCTTTCATTGGCTATGGATCCTAACCAACACACGAAACGGGAGCAAGACCGGAATCGACCCGCCGCCGCCCGGGTTCACTTCACCGGGACCAGCTGCAGCGCATCCACAATCACGAAGCCATTGGTGTCGCGGTTGCTGATGGTGATGACTGTCTCGACGTCACTTTGTAACTCGATGGTGGCGACCGGGCGGAAGATCTGCCCTGATGGAAGGGGTTGGGTCTGATCGACGGTGAGCTCCTGCTTCTCCACAGCGCCACCGGTGATGGTCACGGGCACGTTGGTGGCCCGGGTTTCGTGAGCTGAGTAGGCCATGCGCAATTCATACGCCCCGGCTTTGGGGGCCTTGTATTTGAAGATGGCCTTAAGCTTTCCATCAGCCAGCTTGTCGTCGTGCACATAGCCTCCGCCGACGTGTGGCTTAAAGTTTGAAGACGGTTTCCATGCGCCGGTAAGCTCGGCTTTTGCATCGTCGATGACACCGGGAAGCGTCGCGGGATCTTTGGGCGGCGGCGGAAGATCCAGCACCTGGCCCTGAGCCAGCAACCGCTCGCGCAGTTTCGGGTAAGACAAGTCCTGCACCGCTTTCTCCTCATCTGCCGCCAGCGATGCGGCAATACCCGCGCTTTGGCCGAGGATCATCCAGGTGGGCTCAACTCGAATCGATGAGATGGCCACGTGAGTGCAGGACAGCGCGACGGGCACCAGCAGGTTGGTGCACTGGTCGGGCTTGGGCAGGATCGAGCGATATGGGATGTGATAGGCGTAGCCCTGCTTGGGATTGGATCTCCGAACGGGGAAGATGGTGCCTTCGTTGATGACGCCCCCGCCTTTCAGCGCGACGCGCTGGCAGTCATGGGAGTCGATGGGGAAAGATGAAATCACGATGGGGTCTTCTTTCTCCGGTTCATCAAGGATGTCCTTTTGACTGACCACAAACATGCCCAGCATGCGTCTTCCCTCGCGAACATAGAGCGCCGGGGAGAAATGTCCGTATTCGGCGAACTCATCTTTGCACAGGCCCATTTCTGAATATTGCCTCCGCACGCTGGCGGGGACGGCAGGATCGGTGGTGAGGAAATGGTAGAACTCGAGCGTGTATTGTTTGTGAGCCTCCCAGATCTCAGCACGGCCGGCTTCGTCGGCTTCGCTCCAACCGTTACAGGCTCCGACGAGACCGAGGGAGAACTGTCCACCGATGGAATTGTTTCCGTCGAACTTTCCACCCGGCAGGGGATAGCTGTCCCAACCGACCCGCCCGCCGATTTTTACATAACGCCGCACCAGCTCGAACCGTGCGGGATCGTAGTTCGCGGGTTTCGGGAAGGGCACGCGGTTCTCCGGGTCTTTCGTCAAACAAAGTCGAAAACTGTAGACCATCACATTGGAGTCGCCTTCCGCCTCGGGACCGGCATCGGTGGCGGTGATGAAAGGGAGCGGTTTCCCATCGTCATCGAAGCCATTGATGTTCATCTTCGACTTTGGATACTGCTTGCCGGCAAGCTTCTCGCCATATTCAGCCCGACCCTCGCGACCGATGGTCCAGTCAACTCCGGCTGCGGCCATCAAATCCCCTTCGTAGGTCGCATCGATGAAAACCTTGCCGGTGAAGGTGCCGTCCTTGGTGACGATTGACGTAATACACGCCCCTTCTTTCGTGACGGACTGCAGATAGCGCTTCGTCAAAACCTTCACTTTGGCTTCATCCAGCATCGCCTGCGTGACCCGCGCCGCGACGTGCGGTTCATAGGTCCACTTGGACTGATCTTTGACACTCACATCGTAGGGCAGCTTAATGCCGCGAGACTCGTAGTCTTCCTGAATGCGGGTATGCCATTCATCGAACAGCCCCATCACCGTGGACCGCACCGTTTGATTGGAATCACTGAAGCTCAGGCCGCCGGTATTGACGCCGCCGACATGGCCGGTCGGCTCCAACAGGATGACCGAAGAACCCTCGCGGGCAGCAGCAATGGCAGCACAGAAACCGCCCGGTGTGGAACCGTAAACGATGACGTCGGCTTCATCATCTGCGGCCTGGGCCGGATGACTCAAAGGAAGGAGAAGAAACGCAGCAACAACGAGCACAGCCTGGTTGAGAAGCTGACGGGAGACAGAGGATTTGGGTGGATACATAGGATTCGGTCAGAAAGGAAGGGGCTGATCCCTAAACCAGTCGCACTGGAATCGGTCAACCTAAACTAACGGTCGCTTACTTTTCTTCGGCTTTCGCCTCATCATCGAGGGTCATTCCGAGATCCCCCGCCCGCCCTGAAGGCAGCTCCATGATCTGGACCTTGCGGAAATGGATTTCAGCACCCTCCGATTCGAGACAGAGGTAGCCCTTGCGCAGATCTGCCTCGCGAATGCCGTTTACGAACTTGCCATTGATCGACAGTTTCACCGTTCCATCCACCGCCACGACCACATACTGATTCCACTCGCCCTTTCCCTTGCACCGCATTTCAAAAGACATACTGCGGCTGCCCCGGGGATTCTCCGGCACCGCCTTCATCCCACCCGCCCCGAACAACTCGCCACTGACGTAGCCGAGATGCCGCGGTTTCCCGTCCTTGTCGGCATGGATGTAGGGATACTCCAGCTCCAACATCTGCACCTCCATCCCCTTGGGGAGCCGGTTGCCTTCGGGTTTGGCATCACTCCAGAGAAACACCCCCGAATTGCCACCCGCCTCCATGTGCCGCCATTCGATCACCAGCACAAAATTCTCATACTGCTTCACCGAGCGCATCACACCGATGGGATGTCCTGTGCATACGAGTAGCCCGTCTTTCACCGACCACGTCTCCGGCGAGGTGTTCACATCGACCCAGTTGGTGAGATCCTTTCCATTGAAGAGATCGACAAACCCAAAATCGGCGGCTGCCGGTTTGGCGGCGGGCTCTTCCGCGACGAGTCCCCACGGGAGGCTCAGGATCGAAACGGCCATCAATAGGGAAAGGGGGATGCGCATGCTGAGATTCTAGCGTTGAATTCGACGAATCGGAAGTCACGCGACTGGGGATTGCTGTGCTTCAACATCTACCCGGACCGCTTCCTTCCCATTCCATATTGCGGATGTCTCTTCTGATGCTTCACGACGAAAACATAGAGAGTTTCTTCATTGATCTCGAAAGTGAGAGAATAGGGAAACCGTTTCAGGAAGATTTTACGGGTATGTTCATCGAGCGGAAATCCTTGCCGCTTCCCGTTTAATAAATCGTCGACGGTCTTTTCAAAATCTGCAAAGAACCGATCTCCAGCAGTTTCAGACCGCTCATCATACCAAACAAGAATTTCCCGAAGATCGCGCCGGACAAGCGGGTGATAAATCAACTCCATCTATCGGCCTAGAGATCGCTTCAATTCTTCGTGTGAAATACCCTTAACCGCTCCGCTGCGCAGTTCGTCGCGACGTCGGTTCGACTCCTTCAGTAATTCGGAGTCGGAACAATCTTCAATTGAGGCTTCCAGGCCCAGGCTGTCCCATAAAGCTGAAGCGAACGACTCACGCTCCTCATCAGGAAGAGAAAGGGCTTCATTCAAAAGGGCAGTCGCGTCAGTGCTCATGGGTATTATTTTACTCTCCGCGAAGCAGGAGGCAAGTCCTGACCATACATCCATGATCGCTCGCGCAGGAAAGGCACACGCGGTTTTTCGCCATCATGAAAAGCTTCATGCGCAATGATGAAAAGTGTCTCGTGATAGATCTCTGGGTAGATTTTCGGTCCTCGCCGGTCTTTGTAACGAAGCGCCGCCGCAACAACGGGAGCAACGAGATAGCAGATCACCAAAATGGCGACTGCGATTCCCGTTCTCTTTTGCCACTCTTTCAAAAAACTCACACAGCCTCCGCACACCGCGCACAAAGCTCCTGCCCATCGGACAGGATCGATCTGCGGCAGCGTGGGCATTCACCCAAATCAGTCGCGCTTGCCTTGGCTAAAAATTCATCAGCGGCGGCTCCGAGACCAATCCTGGACACCATGAGAAACTCCAATGCTTCGTCGGCCTGATTTTCCAATACGCTGCGAACAGCGGTGTCGGCAGGCATTGAAAATTCCACGGCGGCCTGCTCCCGCTTCTTGAACTTCTCAGCTTTCACGGCGGCATCGATCTGGATCTGGGCGAGGTCACGCAACTTGGTGAGTTCCTCGATCTTCTGGATCGCATCATCGCCCGCAAAGGCTGGATCGGCCTCGGGGAATACCTCGAGGTGAATCGATCCGGTGTTCCCGGCGAATTCCCAGGCTTCCTCGGCGGTGAATGCGAGGATCGGCGCGATCGTTTTCACCAGCGAATCAAACACGCGATGGATCGCGGTTTGTGTGGCACGACGACGCGTTGAATCCACCTTGTCGCAATACATGCGATCCTTGGTGATATCGATGTAGAACGCACTCAGATCGACGGCGCAGAACTGGTTCAGCGTGTTGAATACTTTGCGGAATTCATACGCGGCGTAGGCCTCGCGGCATTCGGTGACGACGCGGTTGAGTCGCTCGAGGATCCAGCGATCGATCAAGGTGAAGTCATCATTCGAGACGGAATCCTTCTCCGCATCGAAGCCGTTCAAGTTGGCCAGCAGGATCCGCAGGATGTTGCGGAAGCGGCGATATGGCTCGGCGGTCTGCTTGAAGAGATCTTCACCAAAGGGAACTTCGTTCTGCCAGTCCACTGAGCTGACCCAGAGACGCAAGATGTCGGCGCCATATTTGTTGTAGAAGTGCGCGGCATCAGTCGGCTTGCCGGACTTGGCGGCATCAGACTTCGAGATCTTCTTCTTATCTTTATCGACGACAAAACCGTGAGTCATCACCGTTTTATACGGCGCTTTGTCCCGCACACCGACGCTGAGCATCAGCGAACTCTGGAACCACCCGCGGTGTTGATCGGTCGCTTCGAGATAGAGATCCGCAGGCGTGCTGAGTTCTTCGTGGCGATCCATCACCGCGACGTGGCTTGACCCGGAATCGATCCAGACATCAAGCGTATCCGTGCAACGCGTCGTGCCTTCAGGAAGGCCGAGCTCTTTCGCCCACCACGCATCGTCGTGTTCGAACCAGAGATTGGTTCCACCGGTCTCGATCTTCTCCGCCACTTTACGGGCGATGTCGGCATCGATGTTCGGCTCACCTGTTTCGGCATCGTAGAAAACCGGAAGCGGCACACCCCAGGTGCGCTGACGGGAGATACACCAGTCAGGACGGGATTCGACCGTTCCGTAAATGCGGTTGCGTCCCCAGTGGGGAAGCCACTCGACCTGATCGATCTCCTTCAATGCGGTCTCGCGCAGGTCATCGATACGGATGAAGAACTGCGGCACCGAACGGAAAATGATCGGCGTCTTCGAACGCCAGCAATGTGGGTAACTGTGGGTGTAGTTTTCTTTCCCGAGCATGAAGCCGGAATCTTTCAGGATCCTCATGACCTTGAAGTTCCCGTCCAGCACATGGACACCGACCAGCTCAGGCACTCCAACCTCGTCCGTGAAGTTTCCTTCGTCATCGACGGGTGAAAGCAATCCAAGATTGTTCTGCTGTCCGGCTACGTAGTCATCCGAGCCATGGCCGGGAGCGATGTGAACCGCGCCGGTTCCGGTCTCGGTCGTGACAAATTCCGCGAGGATGATCCGTGAGGTGCGATCCAGAAACGGATGCTGCGCCTCGACGCCTTCCAGCTCTTCTCCTTTGAATTCGATCAGCTCGCCCGTTGGTTTGAACCCGGTCTTCTCGCCAAACTTCTCAACCAGATCTTTCACCAGCACGAGGTTCTCCGTGATGGTTTCCTCGTCAGTGGTTTTGGTGAATTCACCGCGGACATAGGTAAACCGGGGATGCAGCGCAATCCCGAGGTTCGCCGGAAGCGTCCACGGCGTGGTCGTCCAGATCACCATCGATGTCTGGCCGGCCAGATCACCGGTCACGACAGGAAACTTCACGAAGATCGCCGGATCTTTGCGGTCCTCGTATTCCACCTCCGCCTCAGCGAGAGCGGTTTGCGCGCCATAACTCCACTGCACCGGCTTCTCGCTTTGATAAACCAGCCCTTTATCCACCAGCGTCGCGAAGACACGAATGATGTCGGCCTCATACTCCGGCGCAAGCGTCAGGTAAGGGTTTTCCCAGTCCGCAAACACACCGAGCCGACGGAATGACTTCCGCTGGATGTCGATGAAACCGCGGGCAAACTTTTCGGAAGCGGTGCGGATCTCTGCTTTCTCGAGATTCTGATTCTCGCTCACGACTTTGAATTCGATCGGCAACCCGTGGCAGTCCCAGCCGGGGATATAAGGACAGTGAAATCCGGCCATCGATTTCGACTTCAGCACCAGATCCTTCAGCACCTTATTCAGCGCCGTGCCCATGTGCACATCCCCGTTCGCGAACGGAGGTCCGTCGTGGAGGATGAACTTCGGGCTGCCGTCCGCCTTCCGCTTGTCAACAATCTGGCGATAAATGTCTTCCGACTCCCATTTCTCGAGCCGTGCCGGCTCGCGTTTCACGAGGTCCCCCCGCATCGGAAAGTCAGTTTCCGGGAGGTTGAGGGTGTCTTTGTAGCTTTTTGAATCGCTCATTGTCTGTAAATTGGTGCGAGAGCGCGAGTGTAGCACCGAGCGTGCACGATTCAATAGGGTTGGTTCATCGAATCAACAGGGTCTGAACGGGGGGAAACCTGCGGGGCGAGGAGCGATCACCGCCCAATCCGCATGCCGGGTGGTGTTGGCGGAGCGGGTTCAATCCCCCGATTTTAGGGGCTTGGTGGTTAGAGAGGGATATGACTTCAGAACGGGCTGAACCGCATTCTTCATTTCCTCCAGATCAGCTCCGTACACCCAAAGTTCCTCATGCGTATCATCTGAGCTGGTAGCGAGAGGTGCTCCTGACTCGCCAAGAGCAGCTCTTACTGACTTAAGAAACTCCGAAAAAGCATCTCCATCGACCGAGGCCTTGTCGACTATTAGAACAAGGCACTTCCTGTCGCCAAAGAACACTGTGTCACCACCATCAACCGCATACGAAGAGCCTTCTGGAACACCTAACGATTCAACAAATCTGATCGCGCCCTCAATCTGATTTCGACTGACAAGATCGACAGAAAAATCGCAGGTCGCGTGTCCATCATCGCCGAAAGATGTGCCGCCACCGCCTCCGAGTGGCTCGCCACCATTCTGATCAAGCCAACCATACAACGGATCTTCAAAAAACTCTCCCCGTTCCATCGGGCCAAGAGGCGCATTGATCTCGAACCAGATTGTAGGATTCTCTGGTTCCTTCTGGTTGCAGCCGAGGAGTGTTGATAGGAGTCCCATAATGATCAATGCGCGCATCAATTTTCTGTGGCTAACAGTCTTGCCCACGCATCACGATTCTCGCGATTGCCGGGTGATAAGCAAATCTTACTGAAACCGAGGATCAGGGGTCAAGGGTGATCTCCGGGGATCGCCATCGCCTTCGCGGATTAACGAAAGTGAAATGAGCCTTCAGAAGGATCGTTCCTACGCGACCACACTTTTCGTATTTCCGTAGATACCAGGGCATCAATGCAAAAAGGGGACACTTTGTCGCGGGGACTCCGTTTCGATCCAAGAGGATCTACACAGGGATCGACGGCACAAAAATCCCGATCGGTTGATCGCGTCCGCGCACCGGGACGGTCCCTGCGCTTTCGAATGCCAGTTCTTCGGAAAATGATCGGACCTGATCCACCACCGCCTGACTCACAAGGATGTCTGATTCGTGATCTTTTGTGAGTCCTTCGATGCGGCTTCCCACATTGACCGTGTCTCCGATCGCGGTGAATTCCCGGCGGTGAGTGGCCCCGATCTCACCGACGACAGCTTTCCCCGAATGCAGCCCGATGCCTATCTTGATGGGGGCTTCCCCGTTGGCAAACCGCTTCTTATTCAGCGTCTCGAGGTCCTCGATCATCGCGAGAGCACAACGCACCCCGCGCTCGGCGTGGTCTTTCTGCCGCGAAGGCGCATTGAAATACGCCAGCAATCCATCCCCAAGATACTTGTCCAGGGTGCCGCCAAAGCGAAAGATCGCATTCACCATGGAGCTGTGAAACTCGTTAAGCAGCTGGATGACCTCTTGAGCGTCAATCGATTCGCTCAGCTTGGTGAAGCCCCGGATATCACAAAAGAGCACGGTCAACTCACACACCTCCCCTTTTCCCGGATCATCACGGGATTCGATGACTTCGGCGACTCCCGGAGAGAAATGACGAGCCAACCGGTCCCGCCGTGCCTTTCTTTCTGCGGCGTCACGGATCAGGCTGGTCTGGCGTCTCACCATATAATGCATGCCGAACACGGTGGCCGTCAGCATAAGTGGTGCGGAGATGTAGGAAATCCCGGGTAATCCCGCCTGCCACTCAAGAAGCCAGATGCAAAGGGTGCTGATCACGGCACAAACCACCAGGTAACGCGTTCGGATGCTGAACGACGTCATCACTGTGAGAAAGACATAAATTGAAAGCGTGAACATGGTCGTTCCCTCCGCCGATTCAGCGCGATCGAGATTGAACCACTGGATCACCGTCGCCACGGGAACATCGAACAGGGGCACCGCAAAACGGGACAGGTTCAGGATGCGTTTGGACCGGTTCGCAAGAAACTGGAGCAATCCGGCTCCCACGGCGTAGCCAATGATCAATCCCAGGGTGCGCTGGTAAAATCCGTCATTCAGCCAGAAAATAGCGACTCCATACAAAAGGACGAAGCCCAGTCCCAGAAAGAGACGGATTCTGTTCATGAAGGCCGCGCTGGAGAGCCGCGCCTGAATCAACGAGTCACCAATCGCACCACTCAACGTGGCGGGGGGCATTTGCGGGGTCTCTCCCATTTCGACCATTATCTCCACCCTCTGGCAAAAGCCCACCTCTATTATCGGGAACCGGTGAGGGATCCACCATCAACAGGCGTCAGGGGCGTTCCTATCCAAAGGGCGGTGAGAATCCTGAAAGGATTCCCTACCATAGCCCGGGGTTGCAAAAGGCCGCGCCCGGCGCGGGATGAAGAAACCCCGGGTTACCACCGCCAAATCCATTACCAACGCTGAAAGTGTTGCGTCTGTCCCGATCGATCTTGTCCGGCGCAGGGAATTCCGCAATCCTTTCAGGATTGGCGTGATGCGGATTACCGGTTCCCGGGGTCTCTCCGGTCCGCGCTGAGACGCGGTCCTTCACGCCCCCGGGCTGTGATAAGGAATCCTTTCAGGATTTGCTTCTGCCCTCCTGTATACCAACGATTTACAGCTTCTTAACCTGGCAGCGATGGGGCCCCCTTTTGCAATGTGTGCAGGCGTTTTGCGGGTAACTCAGCTGCTTTTTTGTCCATTTCCGTGACGGCAACTCACATTTTGGCAGGTTCTCTCTAATCGTCTGGAAACGACCTGCACATTTTGGCGGGTTCCCTCTAATCGTCTGGAAACGACCTGCACATTTTGGCAGGTTCCCTCTAATCGTCTGGAAACGACCTGCACATTTTGGCAGGTTCCCTCTAATCGCGTGGAAACGACCTGCACATTTTGACAGGTTCCCTTTAATCGCCTGGAAACGACCTGCACATTTTGACAGGTTCCCTTTAATCGTTTCATGACGACTTCGTTTTTTCGAACATCGCTTTGCAACGTTTGAAACGACCCGCAAAAAAAACACAATCCTCCCAAATCCGTTTCGTGTTGCCCATTTCTGTGTCGGCAATGGGCTTCCGTTGCCTCACTGCCGATATGATAAAATTGCGGACACAGGGTTGACCGAATTCGCCCCAATTTACAGGGTTGCACCCTTCCCGTTCCCGCGTGAGGATTCGGCCCCCCAATTTTTTTATGAAGAAAGTGCTACTCACCGGTGCCGCCGGATTCATCGCGACCCGGACCGCGTTTCAATTGCTCGACGACGGAATCGAAGTTGTCGGAGTCGACAACCTGAATGACGCCTACGACTCGAGATTGAAGGATCATCGTCTGGGTGAGCTGAAGAAACGGGATGGGTTCGAGTTTCATCATCTGGATATCGGGAATCTGGAAGACCTCCGCAAAGTCTTCGAAAAGCACGAGTTCGACGTCGTCTTCAACCTCGCGGCCCGCGCCGGAGTTCGTTACAGCATCGAGAATCCGCATGTCTACATGCAGTCCAACGCCCAGGGTTGTCTCAATGTCCTTGAGCTGATGAAAGAGTTCGGCGTGAAGAAGAAAACCCTCGCCTCGACCTCTTCTCTCTACGCGGGACAGCCCATGCCTTTTGTCGAGACTCTGCCGGTCGACCGCCCGCTCTCTCCGTATGCTTCTTCGAAAAAGGCGGCGGAGGTGATGTGCTACACCTACCATCATCTGCATCAGATCGATGTGACCGTGCTTCGTTACTTCACTGTTTATGGCCCGGCGGGACGTCCCGACATGGCTCCTTTCCGTTTCATCAAATGGATCGATGAAGGCACCCCGATCACCGTGTTCGGTGACGGCAAACAGAGCCGTGATTTCACCTACGTTGATGACATCGCCAGCGGAACCATTGCGGCAGCGAAGCCGGTCGGCTACGAAATCGTGAACCTCGGAGGCGGGAAACGTCCTGTTGATCTGCTTGAGCTTATTTCCACCATGGAAGACAAGCTCGGTAAAAAGGCGACCATCGATTGGAAGCCGTCACACGCGGCCGACATGAAAGACACCAGCGCCAACATCGAGAAAGCGCGGTCACTTCTCGAGTGGGAACCGCAGGTCGATTTGGAAGAAGGCATCGAGCGGACCATCGAATGGTATCAGGCCAACAAAGACTGGGTTTCCCAGGTCGATGTGCAGCTTTAATCCCGCCATCAGGCCAGCCGGCTCATCTTCCCTGACCCGCGAAAGCGGACGCGTGGAGATTTGACGATATATCCACAGCGTTTCTATTCCGAAATGTCTGTGCTCGATCGATTCTCCCTTGCCGGAAAACGCCTCTTCATCACCGGTGGCAGTCGCGGTCTGGGACGGGAGATGGCGCTCGCGATCGCTGATGCAGGAGCCGATGTCATTCTCGCCGGACGGGATCGGGCCAGTCTGGTTCAGACCGCTACCGAGATCAGCAAACTGGGGCGTGAAGCTGACTACGTCATCGGCGACATCGGAAACCCCGCCGAATGTGAATCGACCTGCCGGGAAGTTCTCGATACCCTGAAGCCGGTCGACATCCTGATCAACAACGTCGGCGGAAGGCTCATCGATGATCCCATTGAATCCCAGTCTGTCGACGACTGGCAGCGGATCATAGATTTGAATCTCACCAGCACCTTTCTCTGCACGAAGATGATCGGAAACTCGATGATCGAGCGGGGCGAAGGCGGACGGGTCATCAATGTCGCTTCAATCTCCGGGATGATTGCGAACCGCGGGATTGGAGGCCGCAGTTATGAAACCGCCAAAGCGGGTGTGATTCAATTCACCCGTGCCACGGCTGCTGACTGGGCTCCGCACAACATCACGGTGAATGCCATCTGTCCGGGTGGATTCATGACCGCACCGAACCAACGCTGGGCCAAAGAAAACCCGCACGTGATCGCCGGTTTCGAGGAGCAAATCCCCATGGGGAAATTCGGTGACCCTGAAGATTTAGGCCCTCTCGCAGTGTATCTGGCGAGCGACGCCTCCCGCTACATGACCGGCGCGGCGCTGGTGATCGATGGCGGCTATACGCTGTGGTGATGCGAATTCCGTCCCTTCAGCTAAATGCGCAAGGTATTGAAGACGGATGTCCCTTGTGATACAACGGAGAGAGCAATCCATGAACCACCGCCACCTTCGCTCACTCGTAGCCTGCATCGTTGCCTTTTCGGTCCTCATTTCGCTTTCGGGGTGCGGGGAATTCAAGCGAGCCCGCTCCAAAAGTATTACTTTAAATGCATTCGAACATTTCAAGAATGGAGATATGGACGCGGCGTTTGTGGATGCCGAAGCCGCAGCCAAGCTCGATCCAACCAATTGGAAACTCCAGGATCTGCTGGGGAGAATCAATTTCGCACTGGAAGATTTTACGGCCGCACTCGAAGCTCAAGAGAATGCAGTCTTGCTTCTGGGTGAAACCGAAGAAGACAAAGATAATTCCGAATTCCTAGCCGGTTTGGTAGGAACTAAAGCCAGAACCCACGGTGCTCTCGGGGATAACGATGCCGCTATAGCCGGATTCGAGAAGGCGCTCAAATTAAGTCCTGATAACCCCGAGTATCTCAACAATCTGGCGTGGCTGCTCGCCACCACCCCATCGGATTCACATAGAGACGGGGAAAGGGCTGTCAAACTGGCAACGAAATGTTGTCAGACCACCAATTGGGAGCATCCGGCATCCATCGACACCCTGGCTGCTGCCCACGCCGAGGCGGGAGACTTTGCCAATGCCGTGAAATTCCAGGAGCAGGCTGTGGATCTTGTGTCCAAAACGGGGCAACTGTCCGAACAGGAATTAAAGACGATGCGATTTCAGGAGCGCCTCGAAGGGTACGAGAACGGGAAACCCTGGCGTGATTAGCAGTGGGATCGCTTGCGTATCGTCGCCTTCGTTGACTACTTCCGAGAGGCAAAACGATCCAACAGGGTTGATTCGTTGATCAAACCCTGTTGATTCGTGAACTGTGTCTGCTGAGAATTTCTTCGATGCCCTCCACCCGCAAACGGCGAAGTGGTTTCGGAAAACATTCAAGCGGCCCACCGAAGCGCAGGAGCTGTGCGTTCCCCGCATTGGCCTGCGTGAGTCGGTGCTGCTTTCGTCGCCGACGGGCTCGGGTAAAACGCTGGCGGGTTTCCTCGGTATTATCGACACGCTCGCGAAGGAACACTTTGAGGGAAAATTGAAAGGGAGCGCGATCCGCTGCCTGTATGTCTCGCCGCTGCGGGCGCTGGCCTATGACATCGAAAAGAATCTGCGGGAACCGCTGCGGGGGCTTGGGCTGGAGGATGTGATCACGGTGGGAATGCGGACGGGCGACACGTCACCTGCGGAACGGCAGAAGCAGCGGCGCAAACCGCCCCACATTCTCATCACCACCCCGGAATCGTTGGCTATTATTCTGCCGCAGAAGGGATACCGCCGCGCACTCGGGAAGTGCGAATTCGTGATCGTTGACGAGCTTCATGCGTTCGTGGAAAACAAACGCGGCACGCACCTGTCGGTCTCGCTGGAACGGCTCGAGAGAATCCGGGAATCGGAGCGGCCGCTCTGCCGGATCGGTTTGTCGGCCACGGTGGCGCCGATGGATGAAGTCGGGAAGTTCCTCGCCGGCAGCGGTCAACCGGTCCACCTGGCGGAAGCGAAGATCGAACGGAAGTCGATTGTCGAAGTCCTCACTCCGATCCGGAAAGAGGCCTACCCGCCGGCCGGATACACGGCGACCCGGGTGATCTCCGACATGGCGAAGATCGTTGAGCGAAACACGTCGACGATCATTTTCACCAACACCCGAAGTGGAGCGGAACGGATCTCTCACCGCCTGAAGCTGGCTTTGCCTGAGATCAATCACCTGATCGAATGCCACCACTCTTCGCTGGATCGCGAAGTGAGGCAGGACGTGGAGGATCAGCTCAAGATGGGCAATCTCCGTGCGGTGGTGTGTTCGACGAGTCTGGAGCTAGGCATTGATGTTGGGAGCATCGAGACGGTGATTATGGTGTCGACCCCGAAGGGTATTTCCCGCACCCTGCAGCGGGTCGGCCGGTCGGGGCATTCGATTCACAAGATGAGCCACGGCGTTCTCGTGGCGACGAACATCAATGACCTGATCGAATGCATCGTCTGCGCCGAGATGGCGAAGCAGCGACAGCTGGATCCGGTGCGGATTCTCGATTCCGCCTATGACGTCATCGCCCAGCATGTTGTCGGCATGGCGATGGATGACGGCGTCACGGCTGATGAAGCTTTCACGGTGATCACGGCAGCCTATCCGTTCCGTTCCCTTACGCGTAAGGACTTCGATCGGGTCACCAATTACCTGGAAGGCGGTGGCAAATCATTGGAGAATCAATACCGGGGAATCTTCGGCAAGATCGTGGAAAAGGACGGCGTTTTCGTGACGCCAAGCAAGAAGGTCGAGCGCGAGTATCTCATGAATGTCGGTACGATTCACGCGGACGGGATGGTGAGTGTTCTGCTGGGTCGTCGCCGGCTGGGGCAGGTTGAGGAAAGCTTCGTGAAGGGATTGAAGATGGGTGATGTCTTTGTTTTGGCCGGTAAGACCGTGAAGCTGATCGAAGCCGGGGTGGGTGAGATCAAAGTGGAGAACGCCGGTTCCCGCCTCCCGACCGTCCCGGCGTGGAACGCCAACAAAATGCCGCTCGCCTCCGGCCTGGCCCGTGAGGTCGCTGCGCTGCGCACGGAGATGAACCGGCGATTGGTCGAGAAATCCCAGCCGGAATCCAAGGTCGCTGACTGGTTGGTGGAACGCTGGAGTATTTCCCAGGTGAACGCGGCTGCGGTGATCGATCATTTTCAGAATCAGCTGATCCTGTCGAAGATCCCCACGGCCAACCGTCTTTTGATCGAGCGTTTTGTAGACGAGAAAGAAGACCCGGAGCGGATTCATTTCTTCTTTCATACTTTGATTGGCCGTGCCGCCAACGATGCGCTTTCACGGATCCTGACCCATCGCGTGAAGGAAGCAGTCGGGGGAAATGCGCTGGTGACGATTGATGACTACGGCTTTCTGCTGAGTCTGAATGCCTTTCAGGAAATGGGTCTGGAAGAATGGCAGGAGCTTTTCAAACCGGACGGTACAGAGAAGGATTTAAAGACGGCACTGGATGGCAGCCAACTGGTGAAGTGGCAGTTCGGCGGCGTGGCCCAGACCGGGCTGATGGTTCCGCGGAACATTCCCGGCGAACAACGCAAGCTGCGGCAAATCCGCTGGAGCAGTGATATTCTGTTCAAAGTGCTGGTCCAACATGAGCCCGATCACCCACTGCTGGAACAAGCCTACCGCGAGGCGTCTCATACTTTCCTCGATACCGACCGGGCCTGCGGGTTTCTCGCCACTGCGGCAGATCTGGAATGGCATCTCGTCGAAGTGCCCGCGGTGACACCGTTTTCATTTGGCATCTACGCGAGCAAGATCAAGGAATCGATGATGATGGAAAATCCCGAGGAAGCCATCGAGCGACTCTATCAGGCAATGCGGGAGAAGCTGGGCAAGCCAATGGACTGATAAACGCGGCCCGCTGCCGTGGCTCAGTAGTTATCGGCCAGCAGTGGCTTGCGGTTGCGTTTGCTCGTCGCTGCGTTGACCGGCTTGTGGAGTTCGAAAACGGCTCCTTCGCTGGTGAGAATGAAAATCTCGCCGCCGGGACCGGGGCGGATGGCATTGACTGAATCGGCCAGCAACTCTTCCTCGGCATCGTCAGGTGCACTGATCAACCTGAGCTCGTTCGCTGACTGATCAGGCCGGGCTTTGGCAGCAATCAACCGACCGGTCGTCGTGGCGACCACCATCTTACCGGATAGGATCGGAAAACGTTCCCCGCGATAGATAAAACCGCCGACCACTGAATCCGATTTGCGGGCGAACTCCACATGCGGTGCGGTGACGCCTTCTGTAGGACGGGCGCCTTCGCTGGGCGGGAAAAAGAACGAACCTTCACACAGATCCCATCCAAAGTGTTCCCCGCCGTATTCACTGATGTTAATCTCTTCCAGATTTTCCTTACCGGAGTCGCCAATACAAAGCCATTTGCGAAAAGGATCGAACTGAAGAGATCGGGGCGTGCGCAGTCCGTAACACCAGATTTCCGGCAGGGCGCTGTCGATCACAGAAAGCGGGTTGCGCTTGGGAAGACCATATTTCCCGTTGCCGGAGTTGTTTCCGAGTGGGTCGATGCGCAGAACTTTTCCGTAGGGATTGGAAAGCGACATGGCATTTCGTGAAGGAGAGTTTTTCCCGACAGCAGACTGAGCGCCATCTCCCACGGCAATGAAAAGTTGACCGCGGAGATCAAAGGCGAGTCCGGCCATGTTATGCTCGATCCCCGGCTGGCTGAGCCGAAGCAGCTCGCGGCGTTCTCCGGTGAATGTCTCCCGCTCCGGCATCTCCGATTTGAACTCGACGAGCACATCCTGGTGATGTTCTTCGGAATCGGCAAACTCGGGAATGAAGTCCGCTTTACCGGCCCCTTTCTTCTCCGGGATAATGGCATAGAAGCGACCGAATCCTTTCGAGTCGGGATTCATGTAGCCGGGATGAAAGGCAATGCTGGAAAACGGGATCTCCGGATCTGTGTTTTCATTCGCCAGGTCGACAAATTCATCCACGTCCACGTTGCCCTCAGTGGCCTCGCGATCATGATGCGCAACCCGCAGAACTTTCCCGTTATGATCCAGAACATACCCGTTCCCGGCCTGATCAAACGCCAGATCAACAGGGTTCTCCGACCGGGCAAACTCAACGGTGGATGCTTCAAGACTGCGGTCCTGTAGAAGAGGTGCGGGGCCGTTTGAGGAAATACCGGGCGTGTCTGAGAGAACTTTCTCTTCCTCGAAGAAAGAGGAAACCAGCAGATAACTGGCGGCACCGAGAACTGCCCACAGGACGAACAAACCAACGAATTTTAGAAAAGAAGTTAAGGCCTGGAGCATCGGGAAGAGATGTGTGTCGCTGCGCCGTGACGAAAATCGCGGCATTTGCGGAAATTATAATCATTTCTGCAATCTTTTGCAAGAATGAAAACAATTTCTGAGAAAATTTATAAAGTAACCATCATTCCTGCGAGTCTTTTTGTGCTGGAATCCCGGTGAGTCTGCTTATTGAGTGCAGCATGGCAGCCGCACACACCGATCAATTCCGATGCACGACCTCAGGCAAAGGGACCTACGAAATCACTGACGAAGTGGAGGATATTGTGGCTCAGAGCGGGATTGAGAGCGGGCAGGTCACTGTTTTTGTGAAGCACACCAGTGCCAGCCTCGTGATCATGGAGAACGCAGACCCTTCCGCGCGGACCGATTTACATTCCTTCTTTGATCATCTCGTGCCGGAAAACCTGCCGTTTCTGGTCCACACCTATGAAGGACCAGACGACAGCCCCAGTCATCTCCGCATGGCATTGACCCGAACCAGCGAAGTCATCCCGGTGATTGGAGGGCAGATGGCCCTCGGCACATGGCAGGGCATTTACTTGTTCGAACACAGGACAGCACCACACACCCGGACGCTCGCGGTGTCAGTGGTGGGAGAATAGTCACTCAAAAACTGCTACGTCCGCGTCCAGAAAAGCGGGGTGTCGATCAATTGGATGATTCGAATCCCGATGATGATGAGCGGCACTGTCATCATCCCGGAAAACACAGCGTTGACGGTGCTGGCCATGGACGTCCGCTGCAGCTGACGCCGAAATCGTTCCGCCACCCAGACAATCGTAACGATCATCGGAATATACAGACCGAGCATGAATCGATCTCCCTTGCCGATGGGCTCATAGAAACCGAAGGCCAGAGTCGACAGGATAAAAGTGCCCATCGCGAAAAGCAGCATCCAGAAAGCACTCTGCGGACCGACCGGCCAGACCAGCTTGTCGCGATTCAGCCACGCGATCAGTTGGAAAATACTGATCGTCAGCAACATCACGCACAGCCAGATCAGGAGCCAACCACGCTGGGGTAAAACCTGTCGCCATAGTTTAGTCTTCGCCTTGTTCTGGGTGACCTCAGCCGGAAACATCAGTTCTTCCCATTTCTTCACCGATCCGTGCTGGAGGCGTTCGATAAACTCTTCCCGGCCGTGAGTTTTCAGATAATTACCCAGCGAAGGCTTGGTTTCAGGATTGATGTCAGCCAGCTGTTCTTTCGACGCGTGGTTGATCATGAAGCGCGAAGCCGAATCAAAATCATCCATCCACATCCAATAGCCCGGATAACTGTGGAAGGGACTGCCATATTGATTCGCTGCATAACTGAGCCGCGGCCCGGCTGTAATCATAAAAGCAGTGAACATCACCGCCATGCCGACAAACTGATTCGGCAAACTCCATCGATTGTCTTCAACTCCCCGCCACCGGGCCTGAATCCAGGTCACCAGTGAACGTAAAAAGGATACCCCGATGAATACCAGCGCGAACGGTTGCCACGACCCCTTCGTCAAATAGGCGAGACCAAACAGAAATCCCAACAACCCATACAGCCACACGTTGTTCTTTCGCAGGAGACTGAGCGCACAGATCCACGAGAGCAGAAACAAAATGAAGTAAAGCGGCTCCGGCTGAAAGTAGACCGCACGTGGAAGCATGGCTCCCAATCCTCCGAGCAGCATGATCACCGCTGCCGAAAGAAACGAAAACGCGCGGGCGGCGATGATCCCGAATACGACCAGGAAAGCGCAGGTCATGATCACATTGAACCATTTCCCTTTTTCGAAAAAGCGATCGTGATCCGGATCAGCGAATTTAGCTGCGACCCACGGCCAGAGCGGATTCACAATGCCGTCGGTGTAATGCGGAAACGCACGCCAAATGGCGGTGGTGATACTTTCGCCCGGCTGGATTGGCTGTTCGGCCCGCTCGATCGCTTTAAACGCCAACGTGATATTGTGCTGCTGATCGTAGTTGAGCCGATCCTTATTGGTCTGATAAATCAGGAGCGTGGCGATGAAAAAATAGAGCCAGACAAAAAAGACCAGAAAAAAGCCAAACCCAACCCACTTCCGGATTGGCACAGATTTGGGCGGTTCCGCCCGCGGATTAACCGCCCGGGTCGTGAGAGTCTCATCCATCATATTCCGGAATCCAAATCGTCACGTTTCGTCCCTAATCGTTCGTCGGACTCCATCAAAAAGGCCTCCGAGTGTTTGTATTCGATAAATGCCGCCACTTTTTTAGCGTCTTTGATCGATTCTTTGGAAACATGCAGCACGACTTTGCCCACATTCGCTCCCGGAAAATTCTTCAGTTTCTCAGGCACCCGGGTGCTGACTTCCAGGATTTTTGGGCGAAACCATCCTCCGTGAAACGCCGCTTTCTCGATTTCCTTGTATTCGAATTCGACCGTGACCGGATCTGATTTCTTAAAAGCGCGGTCTTTCTCTTTAAAATGCAGCTCCGCTTTTTCCCGGCCGCAGTACAGCTTCCCTTCCACGTGCTCGTGTCCGAGCGCATCGGTGGCAGGGTTTTCAAATTGCACTGAAATACTGTCGAGGATCATTGCGTCGAGGGCGAAAGATGTATCATACGATACGCCGAAATGAAAGAAGCGGGTTTACCGGGGAAAGCCCCCAACCGTTCCCGTTTCGCTTCACGGCAAAATGCGGCCCCGCAATCAACTCAGACCAACGGGGATTCTCATTTTGCCTGAGGTCGCCGGTTATTTTGAACCGTCCTTCTGTCAGTCCTCTTTTGCCAGGATGACAGGCAATCATCTGCAGAAAAACGATCCAACAGGGTTGGTTTAACGATCAGACCCTGTCTGATCGAAAGCATCAATGTTGATCCGTGAACCGGAATTTTCAGGGCGACTTTTGATGTTTTACAAAAGGACCTGTCATCCTGACGGCGGGCCATGTTCCGTTACATGATCAATCGTCGTCCCCACGGGTCACCATGAAACGTTACAAGACGACCCGGTATTCTGACGGGTGGCTTTGTAAGATTACATAAGGACCAGTCACCACACCAACGACCTTTGTAAACTTACATGGCGACCCGGCGTCACGCCGACGCCCTATGTAACATTTCATGGCCGCCGGGTGTTTTGACGATCAATATATCACTTTTTTTACCCTCTGGAACCCTATTAAGGTCGGGGACTGGGTTGTACGTGTCGCATTTTCTTCCCGCC
Source organism: Verrucomicrobiales bacterium (assembly GCA_048267005.1). Lineage (GTDB taxonomy): Bacteria > Verrucomicrobiota > Verrucomicrobiia > Verrucomicrobiales > DEV007 > JABDJT01. The sequence goes on from JBLWYI010000008.1 coordinate 32,602, forward strand.
GAAGACTTGCGCATCATTTAATTGGTGAAAGATTTTATCCACAACCCCAATATAAACAATGAGAACACTATATAACTTTGGAATTATCCCCTTTGACGATCCCGGCATCAGCGTGAATGAGATCATTGGCTTCACCACCGATCATTTGCAGCGTGCCGAAGCCAACAATGAAGATGGTCGACTTGATCTCCGCATTGCCAATACCACGACGGCTCTGAACAATTTACTGGAGACCATCGCGGATGACGACCTGCAGTTGGGCCATCGCAAAAGCGTGAAGCTGGCTAAAGCCCAGTTTCGTGAAGAAATGATGGATGAAGTCCGCCGCATTGCCGGTCGTGTCACCGGTGAATACGGCAAACCTTCTCCTGAATTCACCGATATCTTTCCCAAAGGCCTCACCATCTTCACCCGCACTCCTGATGACCGTCTCTACAGTCACCTGGAAACCATGGTGACCGGTGTGAGCCTTCGCGAAGCCGCTCTCGGTGCGACCACCGTGCAAATGGCCACTGATCTGCGTGATTCCTGGGCGACGACTTACGCCGCCAGCGAAATTGCCTCCGGTGAGAAAACCCACACCGAAGCGGAGAAACGCGCGGCCCGTGAGGATTTGCAGCTTGAGCTGTTTCTGAATCTCCAGACGATCATCATGCTGTATCCCCGCCAGCCCGAGGTGATTGGTCTCTTCATGCAACAGTATCTGCTCGGTGTTCCCGGTTCCGGCCCGGTCGGAACGGGAGGGGGCACAGTGATCACTGGTGGTGGCTCGACCGCAGGTTCCACAGCGGGCAGTACATCGACCAGCATGAGCAGTTCCACCTCCAGCAGCTCGTTTGTGATTTCATCTTCATCCAGCTCGGCATCACCCGGCAGCGGAAGCAGCAGTTCCGGCAGTTCGGGATCGAGTGCCGGCGGATCCAGCTCAAGTGCCGCCCCATAAGAATCATAGCACTAAAGGCCGGAGCCTCCACAGGCCGTCACCAGCTCAGTCATCGATGATGACTTACCAGCTGGACGATTGACGGAACGTGGAGGCTCTTTGCTGTACCCGGGCAGGCACCGTGCTAAACCCCGGCGTTGTTCTCTGTTTCCGGTCATCGTCACCATGTCGGGTCGCGATGTTTTCATGATCGATGCATCGGGATCCTGTCGCCCGGAATATACAAATTACTTCCAGAAACCGATTTTAGTAACATATATAGTAAAAGCGGTCTTGTTCCCGGTGATGGGAAGGGGTGTCTATTAGAAGAAATCCTAATATGAGGGGTGAAAAAAAGTGAAAAAACTTTCGATTTAGGTGCATAAACGACCCAGTGACCTTTTACTTCGCCTTTTTTGCCTAGCAGGGTGGGTGCATGATAAAAACAGCACCCCCCAACCCACTATATCAAACTACTAATAGAGAAATCACATCGCCCGGCCGATTCCGCGTCGGGTTGATTGATCGTCTCTTCATTCCCGGCCGCTTTTCAGGAGGCATTCTCCTTTTGTCATTCGGTCTGCTGGCTGCGAGCTGCAGCACTCTGCCGGGGAAAACGGATCCTCCTGATGCCGGTGAGCGCGCAGGGATGATTCACGAAGCAGAGCTCGCTTTCGGGCAGCGACTGCTTCGGGCCGTCAAAATCCGCGGCCGGGTAAAACCACGGGAACGGAGGATTTGCGCAAGCGCCACCATTCTCGGTGTCGGGCCTGAAATCTGCCTGGGGCTGCAATTCCCCGGCCGGAAGGCTGATGAAACCTCAACTCAAAAGGAGCTGCGTCATGGCGAAGAACCGACGGATCGACCCGAAATCCAAAAGTGAGTTCATCTACATGATCCTCGGGTTCCTCCTGCTGGTCATCATGATCCTGCTCGGTCTCTGGATCGGTTTCGCACCCTTTTTCCCCTGATGGACCGCAACTCACACAGAAGAATTTCCAAACGGAAAACGAACCGGCGGCGGCAGTCGTCACCGGCTCATCAACAAAAAACAAAAACCCTAACCAATAAAATAATGCAACTCGTGATTAATACACTCATCGAGAAATGGGGATTTCGCCAGGCGGTGAAATTCTTCACCTGGGCGTTCCCCATCATCGGGGTCTCCACCGATCACATCAACAGCGTTACCGCGGTCCTCATCGCGTTCGCGTTGTGGCTGGTCGAGATGCTCTTCAGCCGAATGAACCTGAAACGCATCGAGAAGGAGCCCGCCCGTTAACCGCAGGGAGCGCGAGTGCTCCACAACTCATCAACACAAAGCAACTCATCAATAACATCATGAATGAATCTGCAACGACCCTTCGATGGGTCATAAACAATCACTGGGGCAACCCGGATTATCATCCTAGAGCCCTGGATTTGATCGATGATCTTGTGGGGTACCCGCTCACCCCTCACGGGGATGAGCGGGATAAACCTCCCTCGAAAGTGGCTCTCGTGATCGGTCATAACTCGCGACAGCGGGGGGCCTTTGCCGAGGGGGAGCTACTTCAGTTTGAATACGATTTTAACCACTCGGTGGTTTACCACCTTCTCGAAACCGGCGTGGCGGGGGCTGAGCTGCGATGCTTTACCCGAAAGTATGCCGGTTCCTACAACCGTGAGATTATCGAGGTCTACAAGGAGGTGAATGAATGGGCTCCTGATCTGGTGGTGGAGCTGCATTTCAATGCGGGAGGCGGTGATTACACCACGATGCTCTGCGGAGCCGGTCGGGAACGATCGCTGGCAGTGGCGACGGTTTTTCAGAAGGAATTTGTCAATGCGCTGGGCACGGGCGACGGCGGAGTGATTGCCCGGGAACGTGAGGATCGGGGAGGGCGCTCTCTTTTTGCTTCAGAGGCGCCGATGGTTTTGACGGAGCCATTCTTCGGGGATCATCCGGATCATCAGGCAACGGTGATGGCCCTGGGCCATGAAGGCATGGCCCGAATTTACGACGGGGCGATCCGTGCGGCGCTGGAGGTGCTGGCCGGGCCGTCGAGTCACTGAGTCTCATTTTTTACCGAACGAATGTTATGGCTTTTGACCTTTCAGACTGGGACTCCGATTTTGATGAAGAGGATGATCCTTTTGATTTTCCCATCGGCCTCGGGCCGGCGGACCTGGCCTCGGATATGTTTGTCGGTCGTGCTGATCGGCTCACCAACGAGGGGTATCACGTGAATGACGTGATCTACGGGCTGGTGCTTGCTCTTGGCGCGTTGAACCGCTCGTCAGCGGGAGGCGACCATTGGGAACAAACCACCAATGACTTTGTTTTGCTGGCGCGACAGCTGGATAAAGAGGATGAATTTGTCCGTGGAGACGTGATTCACGCGATCAGTTTAGCGCTGGCGGATTTTACGACTCAGCTTCGCAGTGATGCGGATATCGATTAGGAAATTTATTTTGGAATCGCATAGACCCGCGTTAGTTTTCGTCCCACGTGAAACCATCCGCCATGGATTGCACCCAAAGAACCATCACGGAGAACCTTCTCCACTCCTATCAGGAATCCGGCAACATCAACCGGATCGAGTGCAGTAATCTGCCTTCGAAGCGGACGATTGTGGCGGCGTGTGATCGTTTGCTGCAACTTTTGTTTCCGGGGTATCACGATGAAGATCCGATCCCGGCGAATGAGCTGGAGATGATCACCGGCGAGCGGATTGCTGAGTTGGTGGAGATTCTCGAGATCGAGGTGGCCAATACCCTGCGACTTCGCGACAACACCAGCGGGAACGGCACTCATGCCGAAGAAGCTCACCGGTTGGTGTGCGATTTCCTCGGGGAGATGCCGCGCATTCGTGAGCTGTTAAAAGGCGATGTGGAGGCGGCTTATGAAGGGGATCCTGCGGCGAAAAATTTCGACGAGATCATTCTGGCTTACCCGTGCATCGAGGCGATAGCGATCCAACGCTGCGCCAAATACCTTTATGATCAGGATGTACCGCTGATTCCACGGATCATGACGGAATACGCCCACAGCTTGACGGGGATTGATATTCATCCGGGAGCGACCATCGGGACGCATTTCTTTATCGATCATGGAACCGGAGTGGTGATCGGCGAGACGTGTGTGATCGGGAATCACGTGAAGCTTTATCACGGGGTCACCCTGGGAGCGCGGAATTTTCCGAAAGACGAGAACGGGCGTGTCGTAAAAGGCAATAAGCGGCACCCCAACGTGGAAGATTACGTGGTGGTTTATCCGCATGCCACGGTGCTGGGCGGCGAGACGACGCTGGGCGCGAATTCCACGATCGGGGCGAACGTTTTCCTGATGGAAAGCATTCCGGAGAGCTCGTTCGTCACGACGATGGGCGAGGAACTTCGTATCCTCGACAAGGCAACCGGCGAGCCGTTTGCGGATCGGGATTGAAGTGGTGGTCAGGGTGAGGTGGACCACTTTCTTACGAAAGCGGTGACGTTCGTTGGACTGAGTGGCCTGGGTGGCGGCTTGAGGTGGTGGCAGGGGGATGAGGTCCCACTTTCTTACGAAAGCAGTGACGTGGTGCGGTTTGAGAGGGTTTGAACGGCGAATTGACCCTGTTTGATCGTGATGGGCCGGATGCGAATATTTCGTTGCAACACGATTTATCAGTTGAAAGGAGGCATACTTCTCCTAAACCTTTTCCATGGGAGACCTTTCACTCGGTTTAAGTTTCGACGATGTTTTACTGGTTCCGCAAAAGAGCGCCATCTTACCGGCGGACGCGGACCTCACCACGCAGCTCACATCTGAGATTGCGCTGAACATTCCTATTGTCTCATCGGCAATGGATACGGTTACAGAATCTGAGCTGGCGATTGCTCTGGCCCGCGAAGGTGGGATCGGGGTGATTCACCGCAACATGCCAATCCCGGATCAAGCGGGGATGGTGGCGAAGGTGAAGCGCTCGGAGAACATGGTAATCACGGAGCCGTTCACGGTTTCTGCGGATACCACGCTGGAAGCGCTGCAACAGATCATGGATCAGCGGGGGGTAAACGGGTTCCCGGTCGTCGATGCCGAGGGAAATCTCACCGGAATGGTGACGAGCCGTGATATCTGGATCATTGAAGATTCTGCAAAGACCGTGGCTGATGTGATGACGCCACGGGACAAATTGGTGACAGCGCCGGCCAACACCGGGCAGAGAGATGCCCAGGGTCTGCTTTACCGGCACCGGATTGAAAAGCTGCCTTTGATTGACGAACGTGGAAAGCTGGCCGGAATGATCACGGCTCAGGACATCGAAAAGCGTGAGCAGTATCTGAATGCGTCGAAGGATGAGAACGGTCAACTTCGGGTTGGCGCGGCTGTCGGGGTCGGTCCGGATTGTTTCGAACGTGCCGAGGCGATGATCGATGCCGGGGCGGACGCGGTTTTCATTGATGCAGCGACAGGACATACGACGAGGGTTTTCGAAGTGGTTGAGAAGTTGCGCGCGGATGGACGTGCTGCAGTCGTCGCCGGTAATGTGGTGACGGCGGAAGGGGCTAAGGATTTGATCTCTGCCGGTGCTTCTGCGGTGAAGGTGGGAGTTGGCCCGGGTTCGATCTGCACGACGCGGGTGATTGCCGGTGTCGGAACGCCTCAGTTCACGGCGATTCAAAACGTGGTGGATGTGTGTCACGAAGCCGGGGTTTCTGTCATCGCTGACGGGGGGATTCGTTTCTCGGGGGATGTGGTGAAGGCACTCGCTGCCGGAGCGGACATGGTGATGCTGGGATCTCTGCTGGCTGGCTGCAAAGAGAGTCCGGGGTCGATGGTGAATTACCAGGGTCGGACGTGGAAAGAATATCGCGGCATGGGATCGGTCAAGGCGATGCGGAAAGGTTCAGGAGATCGTTACGGTCAGAATTCTTCAGGCAAACTCGTTGCGGAAGGCGTCGAAGCCCGGGTTCCTTATCGTGGTCCGTTGCAGGACACGGTTTTCCAGCTACTGGGCGGATTGCGCAGCGGCATGGGGTATGTCGGAGCGCTGACGTTGCCGGAACTTCGTGAGCGGGCGCATTTTGTGCGAATCACGGCGGGCGGACTGAAGGAGAGCCACCCTCATGATATTACGATCACGGAAGAGCCGGTGAACTACCAGAGCACAACTTGACGGGTGATTGGCAATCCCATAGGTTTCAGCCAGATGAACACCACTGTTTTAGAACAAGCTATGGAACTGCCGGTCAGTGATCAGGTGGAGCTTGTGGATGAACTTTGGAAAAGAATTCTTCAGTCTGACGAATCTGAAGCTGCGATTCCGGTTGAGCATCAGGAAAAGATAAAGAGTCGCATTGAGTCGCTCGATTCGGGGGAAGCGACTGCGATTTCAGGCAGCGAATTGCGAGCTGCGATCGCTGCAAAGATCGATCAGAGATAGCATGGTGGTGAAGTTTCACCGTGATACTCAGGACGATCTGCTTGAGGGTTACGATTTTTACGAAAGGCAGCAATCCGGTTTAGGATCCGATTTTTACGAGTCCATCATCTCAGAGGCTGAGTCACGATTGCCAAGAGTCTTCGCGATTAAGCCCAGAGTAAGAAACTCACAGGTCTACCGGCTTTTATGCGAAAAGTTTTCGTCCTGGGCGATCTATTATCGATTCGACGAGGCGGGAATTACGGTTTTAGTCTTCGCTGATTGCCGACGTGACCCTGAAGTGGCTCGCGAAAAACTCGATCTACACTCATAGTTTGTTTTATGCGACTTTCCCTCAATTCATCGACCATCAAGCCAACACCGTTGTTGGAGAAGATCCGTGTCACGGGTGAAGCCGGATACAAGGGGATCGAGCTGTGGGCGGTCGAGCTTTATGAACATGTTGGCCGGGGAGGGGAGATCTCTGATGTCGAGAAGGCGCTGTCAGACTACGGGCTGGAGGTGCCGTGTTTCATTGCTGTGAGGAACTGGGGGGAATCGGTCGACTGGGAATACAAGCTGGCGATGGATGAAGCGCGGCGACGGTTTGAGCTGGCGGCCCGCCTCAAAGCGCCTCTCATGGTGTGTACCCCACCGCTGGTGGAGCCGGGCATTGATCATCTCCATGAAGGCTACAACGATTTGCTGCAAATTGGTCGCGAGACCGGGGTGCAGGCGGTGCTGGAATACATCAGCTTTTTTGCCAGCCTGAACAATGTCGCAGACACGGTGACTGTGATGGACAGGACCGGGGCGGATGATTGTGTGACGATTCTGGATGCTTTTCACAACTGGAACAACCGGACGACTCTCGACGACATCAAGGCGTTGCCACTGGAACGGATTGCGCATTATCACATCAACGATGCGAACCCTGATATCCCGTCCGGCCAGCAAAAGGATCCGGACCGTGTCATGATTGGCGACGGGGTGATTGATCTGAAAACAGAGCTGTCTGTTTTGAAGGAGAAGGGCTACGACAAGTGGTTGAGCCTTGAATTGTTCTCCCAGACGTGGTGGGACAAGAATCCGCTCGAGACAGCAAAGATCGGGCTGGAAAGAATGCGTGAGGCGGCAAGTGACGCCGGCATTGAGATCGAGGAGTGATTGATTTTCCCATGGCCGAGAATCCACCTATTCAAGCCCTCCTCTTTGATTTGGACGGGACACTGCTCGACACGCTAACCGATCTCGCGAACTCCGGGAATGCGGTTTTAGAGAAGCGCGGGCTTCCCACGCATTCCACTGAGAGATACAAGACTTTTATCGGGGACGGGATGGAGAATCTGGTGCGGCGGATTTTTCCTGAAGAGAAACGCCCCGCTCTTGGTGAAGAAACCGCGACGGTTCTTGCTGAATACAAAGCCGAGTACGAGACACGCTGGAATGATACCTCGCGGCCTTACCCGGGGATTCCGGAGTTGCTGGATCAAGCGGTCAAGGCAGGGTTGAAGATCGGGGTGCTCTCCAATAAGGCGCACGCGTATGCCGTGAAGTGTGTGAACGAATTTTTCCCGCAATGGGAGTGGGATGTTATTTTTGGCCAGCGGGAGGGGATTCCGCAAAAGCCGGATGCCGCAGGTGCCGTTGAAGCTGCAGAGGTGATGGGTGTACCGGTTGAGAGCTGCCTCTACATTGGGGATTCCGATGTCGATATGCAGACGGCCCACAATTCAGGGATGGTTGCGGTGGGAGTGGCCTGGGGATTTCGTGGTGTCGAAGAGCTGAAGTCAGCCGGGGCGGATCACATCGTGGATTCGGCAGGTGAAATCGCTGCTTTGGCGGGCGCTTGTCAATAAATCCGCCCTCTGATAGGCTTCGCCAGATGAGAGCATTTATTGGTATCGTTGTCGTACTCGTGCTCGCGGGCGCGCTGTTCTTCAAACTCGGCTGGAACGAGAAAGTCGGGGATATGGCGAGTGATGCACTGGCAGATCTGACGCCTCAGGTCGAAAAGGTTGAGAAAAGTGAAGCGGGCGATACTGCCGCCGTGGGAACTGATGCGGCTCCGGGTTCTGATCCTGAAGCAGCTCCGCCGCTGCCCTCGTTTCCCTTTGAACGCACATTGATTGACAGCCAGGGCCGGGAACTGCCTGCCACGGTGATGGCGAAGAAGGGGAGTGATCTTGCAATTCGCCGGACTTCTGACGGGAAGGAATACACGCTTTCGCTGAATTTATTGAGTCAGGCCGACAAGGATTTCTTTTCAAGACTGCCTGATGACGGGGCAAGTGTGATCGAAGACATCGCACATGAGAAAAAGATCGCGGGACGACACGCACGCTGGCACGAGGACTTTGTAAATGCGCAACGTGAAGCGACGAAGCTGGATTTACCGATTTATTTCTTCTTCAGCGGCACCTTGTGGTCTGAACCCAGTCAGCGAATGGACAAAGAAATCATCAACAGCCGGGAGTTTCGGGATTTTGCTGACAGTAATCTCGTGTTGATGAGAGTTGATATCGCAAAAGACTTCAGTGACACGCCGCATGAGAAAAACATGCTGTCACAGTTCAAGGTGAGTAAATTTCCCACCGTGATAGTCATGAACGCGCAAGGGGAAAAGATTGATCGGCATTCCGGGAAATACACCAGTACCACTGGATATCTGGAACAGCTCAAAAAAGCGGTGGCCAAAGCGAAATGACGCTCTAAGGCCAGAGAAGGTATTTAATGCCCATGGCGAGGACGAAGATGAATACAATTCGCCGCAGCAGATCCTGAGGCAGCCGATCCAGGGTGCGTTTCCCCATCCAGACCGCGAGGGCTGCCGGAACGATAGCCCAGGCCATCGTGATAAAGAGCTCGCGGGAATAATCTCCCTCCAATCCCATGAGAAGATTCCTGGTGACGCCTCCGAAGAGGAAAGCGGTCTGCAATACAGCCACCGATTGTGCCTTTGACCAGTTCTGAGAATAAACATAGGCCACCACAGGAGGCCCTCCGACATTGAACGCTCCACCCAGCAGACCTCCGCCGAAGCTGAAAGGAAGAACCGACCACCCCGGCAGGACCAGCCCTGCCTGTTGCCTGCGGGATGACATTCGCAGATCAGTTGCGGCGATGATGATGAGGATCAGCCCAAGGGACCGCACCACCAAAGTCGGATCGAGTCCTTTCATCAGGTAAAACCCGAGCGGAATACCAATCACAAACGGAATCACGATGGGCCAGGCTTTCGGCCAGGAAAAACCGGAGCGGTTCCACCACATGATGTTAGCGGTGACGAGAAGGTTGAAAGCTGCGACCAGCGAAACGGCCTCCGTCACGTTCATGATCAGAGGAAGGCCGGCCATACAAACCAGCGCCATTCCGAATCCTGTCGCGGATTGAATGAAAGCAGCGGCCGCTAATACCAACACGGCGACCAGGAGCGGAAAGATATCCGCCATGTGCTAGCGACTCGAAAGAGGAATCATTCGGGAAGCTCTTCGCCGCGGGTTTCTTTCGCAAGCAAAACGATGACAACTCCCACCAGAAACAACGGAGCCAACCAAAGGGCTTTCTGTTCGGGTGTTGGCGGTGCAGCCATCAATCCGAATCCAAAGAATGCCGCCGCGGTACCAAGCCTGCCCATATTGAAACAGAATCCCGCGCCAGTCCCGCGAAGTCTTGTGGGGAACAGCTCCGGGAAATAAACGGCATACCCGGCATGCATTCCCAGGGTGAAGAATCCGAAGATCGGCAGGAATATTCCCAGGGTGAGCTGAGAGGCTCCGTTGGGAATCAGGACTTTGAACAGGACAATGGTCGCGATGAATCCCACGACGTGATAGAGAATGAAGGCTCCCTTTCGTCCGAGCAGCGTGGAGATCCATCCAAACAAGACCAGTCCCAGTCCACCACCCACGGTATTCAGAGCCATGCTTTTCATCTCTGCCCGTTTGATGGCTGCCTTGTTGTCGGGTTTTTCAAGAACCGCATTCTTCTCTTCCTTTGTCGCATCTGCAGCGACGCTTTCCGCGACCAAAATGTCTGCCTGTGCTTTTCGTAGGAGAGCATTCTTGCCATAGATGTGACCGCCCCAGAATGTTACCAACCCAATGGTAGCAAGACTGACACCGACGAAGGTGTTCCGGAAGTGAGCTTTTGAGAACAAGTCCCCGATTTGACCGGTTTTCTGGGTAGGGTCGGCCTTTTCACGCTCCTTCGCTTCGTTCCAGGAATCCGGCTCCCGAAGTTTCCAGCGAATCCACAACGTGAGTAGTGCTGGTAAAACCCCGATGAAAAATCCGACTCGCCAGCCCTCAAGACCTTTCGACGCCAACCAAGCATTCACTTCCGGATTACCGATCAGCAGCCAGATCGCCGCCAACGCGAGCAGCGTCCCGAAGACACTGGAGGCATGAAAGATTGAACTCATCACCGGGCGGGAACGCGTCGGCATCACCTCTGCCACCATCGCGGACGCAACCGCCCATTCACCTCCCACGCCCATTGCGACGAGGAATCGAAGCGCGACCATATGCCATGCTTCCTGCGAGAACGCGCTCAAGCAGGTGAACAGCGAGTAAAACAGAATCGTGATGATCATGGTTTTCGATCGCCCGATCCTGTCACTCAGAACTCCGAAGAACACACCACCCAGCGCACCGCCCAACAGAAACGAACCAAACGCCCAGTCGTTCCACGAGTTCACTGAAGCGTGATCAGGCCCGACGCCCAACAGGGCAGGCATGGCATCACGCATCGATGCGACGAAAATCTGCCCTTCGAAAATATCAAAAACCCAACCAAGCGAAGCGATCAGGAGAACCAGCCATTGATAGCGTGAGATGCCTTCGTACCAGGCTTGTTTTGTGGGATTACTCATAAAAGGACAGAATTTTTCAGTTTGGGATGCAGGTGTAGCAGATTCCACAAAGCTTGACCACTTTTTAAGGATCACGGATTTCCGCTTGTCAGAATCCCGCCTTCACACGATCTATTGCGCCATATCATGGCAGCACTCGATAAAATCACCTCCGTTTCAGGCAAAGGCGTAACCGTTCCCGGTTCCGACATCGATACTGATCGTATCATTCCCGCACGATTCATGAAATGTGTGACCTTTGACGGCCTGGGCGAGTATCTCTTCTACGACGTTCGTTTTGATGGGAACGGCGAAAAGAAAAATCACCCGCTCAACGATCCCAAGTTTTCTGAAGCGAGCATTCTCCTCACTGGAGTGAATTTCGGTTGCGGTAGTTCCCGTGAACACGCTCCTCAGGCGCTGTACCGCTATGGATTCCGTGGGATCATCGCTGAAAGCTACGCCGAAATCTTTTTCGGAAACTGTGCCACACTTGGCGTGCCTTGCGTGGTCGCAACCGGCGATGATATCGACAAGATCTCGGCTGCAATCGAAGCTGATCCTTCGACAGAAATCACCATCGATGTTGAAAAATGCGAAGTGCGTTTCGGTGACGATTCAATTTCTGTAAAAATCGCAGAAACAGCACGTGATGCCTTTCTTTCTGCCCAATGGGATCCAATCGGTGAGTTGATCGACGGAACACCTGACATTGAGAAGACTGCAGGTGCCCTGTCTTACATGGGCAGCTGATGTTGCGCAGGTAACACTACTGGCGTTCACCAATTTTTTCGATTAGTCCCGGTTCAATGCGTTGGGCTGGGACGATTCGAATTCCTCCTGCCCCTATGGTCGTCCGGTTTTGTCCATGCGGCTGATTCACCTCATCGAAGGGCATCTCGCGATATAGCATCTCTTCCTTAAATCGTTTCGGGGAATCCTGTTCGGAAATCACTCGAAGTTGATCCGGGGTACCAATCACCAGAAACCGGTAAACCCTGCCGTCCTTCTCGAATTCCTGAGTGCCCCCGTCATTCCGGGCAGTCAGCACAAAGTCCCGGTCGCCGATTTTCAGCTGCCATTCTTTGAAAAAATCCGCCGCCAAAGGTTCTGCGGTGAAGGTTTCTCCATTTAAGGAAACCGGTTCCGGGTCTGGAATACTTTCAGGCACCCTGAATATTCTCCTCAGCTTTCCATTCTGGACCGCCAGGGCAAAAACATTGCCGTGGGCTTTGACTTTCGCGGGCTGATTTTCGACCATCGCCGCACCTCCCTGTGCTTTCAGAATTCCGATCGGCTTGCCGTTCTCTTCGATCACGAATTTCTGCAGAACATCGGCATCGTGGTCCATACCCAGCACCACAATCCCGCCTCCCTTCACTGCTCCGGCAACGTTCTTCAGCTCTTTGGTATCCACCATCAGAGGTTCTGCGCCCTTCTCCCGGATCACCTCGACCGTCTCATCCACGTGGATCGAAAATCCGGCCAGCGAAATCGACTTCAGCTCTGGTTTGGCAAAAATAAACAGAGTCTTTGTCCCCTCGATCCACTGGACACTCGCCAGATGGTTCCCTTCATCGATCACTTTGCAGGTGTTGAGCTTGTCCCCCTCAATCCGGATACTCTCCGTTTCCGCAGCGACCATTGTGCTCGCGATTGCGAATAGCATCAGGGTCATTAGTGCGAGAGAGCGATAACTCATTTTGAACAAGCGGCACCATTCCGCGGATTTATTTACGTGCTCTGTATTCACGAAACCGTCCCGTCGCTCACTTCAATACGCTTCGCATCGGAAAACCCCGCATCAAGCCAGTCCAGATTCGTCGTTGTGATCAGCTTTTGCGAAGTTTTGGGCCAGGCATTCATCAATGCGTTGCGCCTTGCCGGATCAAGTTCGCCAAACACATCATCGATCAACAAAATCGGTGGCTTGTCCCGCATGGATAGAAACAACTCGGTTTGCGATAGCTTCAGCGCGAGGGCCAGGGTTCGCTGTTGCCCTTCACTGGCAAACTTCGCTGCCGGCATTCCATTGATCGCCATGGAAAAGTCATCTCGGTGAGGCCCGGCCACGGTCTGGCGACGCCTGAACTCCTCTTGCCGTCTGCCAAATAGTTCCGCAGCTAAATCATCACCTTCGCCTGATGCCGGATTGTAATCGATCCTCAGGGATTCATCCTTTCCGGATATCGTTCTCTGAGAGGCCTCTGCAAAAGGAGAAAGCCGTGTGATCAAATCCCGGCGATGATGGGTAATGATGGCCCCGTTTTCGACGAGAATCTTCGTGTAGGCATCGATTTCAGGCCATTTGGGGGAAGCATCCCGCTTTAAGAGAAAGTTTCTCGACCGCAGTGCTTTGTCATAGGCGCGCAGCGCAGGTCGATAGGCACCAAACAACTGGCTCGCCATGAAATCGAGATAACGCCGCCGCCCTTCGCCCCCCCCGCGCACGAGGCTCAGGTCATCATTCGCCATCCACACCACCAGAGCGCTGTGATTCAAATAATCGGCGCTCCGTTTTTGAACCTCATCATCCACCAGCAGCTTTCGGCCGGAGGCTGAATACTGAAATCTTAATTGATTCTCTTCTCCCGAGTCAGAGACCAGATTGCCCCCGATCGCGAATGCCTTTTGCTCAAAGAGAACACACTCCGCCAATGCCGAGCTGCGCGGGCTTTGCAACCTCAGCAGAACACAGGCTGCTTCAAGAATCGATGTTTTCCCCTGCGCATTATCCCCGTGAAAAATCGTGATCCCCGGTTCCATCGCCAGTCGTAGCGACGAAAAACAACGGAACTGATTGAGATTGAAAGCACTGAGATGCACAGGAAAGGAGTGATAGGTTCTTAGTTATCGGTAATTAGTTTCAAGATCAAGCGGGGTCTGCTGAGTTTGAACACTAATGAAAACCACCAATGACTAATCACTAAAATACTCCGCTCATCCCTCCACCCGCATCCACATAGGTTCCTCCCGGATGCAATCCAACTCCGCTATCTTTGCGATCGTATCGCGGACCACTCCAAAAGGAGCGTAGTGAAGCATCAAGACAATCGGAGCCACTTCCACCGCATGATCTTCCGGCTGAATCACCGAGAGAATTCCAATGTCGTTCTCACCGAGCAACGTCGCGATCTGGGCAAGTACGCCGGGCCGGTCCTCAGCTTCCACCCGCAAATAATACTTCGATATTGTCTCCTCAACCGGCATCGGCTTGCCATAAAGGCCGTGAGGCACAAATCCCGTGCGCCCAAATGCATCGGCATTTCGTGAAGAAGCATCTGCCAGGTCACTGATCACAGAGCTCGAAGTGGGGTCCTGTCCCGCACCGGATCCATAAAACAAGGTCTCACCAACAACATCACCTTCCACGAGGATGGCATTGAACACCCCTTTCACAGAAGCCAGAATGTGGTCCTTGGAAATCAATGATGGCTGAACCCTGACCTCGATCGAACCGGAATCGGGATGCAGCTGAATGATCGCCAGCAATTTTACCGTGTAGCCAAGCCGGGCCGCAAAATCGGTGTCTTTCCGGCGAATCTTCTCAATCCCTTCTACATAAATTTCGTCCGCAGGAAGCCAGCACCCATAGCTGAGTGATGCGAGAATAATCGCTTTGTGTGCCGCATCCCAACCATTGATATCCAGAGTGGGATCTGCCTCGGCATAGCCCAAATCCTTTGCTTCTTCGAGCGCCTCCTCATACGCCAAACCACCTTCGGCCATGCGAGTCAGGATGTAGTTGCAGGTTCCGTTGATGATACCGGTGACCGCTTCGATGTGATTGCCGATCAACGATTCCTGGACCGTCTTGATAATGGGAATACCACCCGCAACCGCTGCTTCAAAATAAATTGGAGTGCGATGTTCCTCAGCGAGTGCAAACAACTCTTTTCCGTGATCAGCCAGCAGCGCTTTGTTGCCGGTCACGACAATCTTTTTCGCTTTTAACGCGTCTTTCACCAATTGAAACGCACGATCGGTCCCGCCAATCAGCTCAACGACGATATCGATTTCAGGATCAGATATCAATTCATCGAGATCAGTCGTGACAAGATCCGAAGGAACCGGAAACTCCCGGGCTTTGTTCGGATCACGAACCACGATTCGCCTGATCACGAGGTCTCGACCGGTGCGCTCTCTGAGGAGTGCACGGTTTTTTTCGATGTTCTTAAAAACACCCGCCCCAACGTTTCCGAATCCGGCGAGCCCTATCTGCAATGGCGGTAGGTCCTTCGACATGTAAATTGATGTGTTTCGTGATCCAACAGGGTTGATTCATTGAACAGACCCTGTTGATTCGTTTCGTGAGTCTGGCATGTTTTGCAAAAAATGCTAACTGAACTCCTGACGACTGAAAGTGAAGCGGCGACCCGTGAAGCGGTGAACCGTGCTTCAAGCCTGCTCCATTCGGGTGAGCCCGTGGCTCTTCCCACCGAAACCGTTTACGGCCTCGCGGCGGATGCGCTGAATCCAACCGCGGTCGAGCGCATCTTTGAAGCCAAAGAACGCCCTTCCTTTGATCCGTTGATCGTTCACGTCCCTACAAAAGGGGGCTTTCGCGATGTCGCCGAAGTTCCAGAAGAGTTACATAAAACCGTCATTCGCCTCATCGAAACCTTCTGGCCGGGACCACTCACTCTCGTACTTCCGAAAAAGCCGCATATCCCCGATGTGGTTACGGCAGGTTTGCCCACGGTCGCTGTGCGGATGAGTAATCACCCGGTCTTTCGCAAAATTATCAGTTCCTTTGGCGGCCCTCTTGCCGCTCCCAGTGCCAACCGGTTCGGGAGAATCTCGCCCACATCTGCTGCGGCTGTGATGAAAGAGATGGAAGGTCGTATCCCGGCGATTGTAGATGGCGGCGCTTGTGCACAGGGACTGGAATCCACCATCATTTCGCTCACTGCCGGCGATCCGAAGCCCACCTTTCGCATTCTTCGCCCCGGCCCGATCCTTCCCGATGATTTGAAAAAATTCGGCAATATTGACAAATCCAAAGGCAATCCAACCGTCGAGGACAATGCGCCGGAAGCACCCGGAATGCTTAAAAGCCATTACGCACCTACAACAACTTTCCGATTGATGAAGTCTCCCGAAGAATTCGTCGCGGAAGAGGGGAAACGTTACGCCCTCTTGAGTTACCGCGGTCAGGAAAAGGATGGCTATCTCAATCTGGCAGATTGGGTTCAGGTTGCTGTGCTGAGCCCCGGTTCGGGACGCGTGGCGGAAG
This sequence comes from Verrucomicrobiales bacterium, assembly GCA_048267005.1. GTDB lineage: Bacteria > Verrucomicrobiota > Verrucomicrobiia > Verrucomicrobiales > DEV007 > JABDJT01. Next base: position 48,996 of record JBLWYI010000008.1, read on the forward strand.
CCGGATTGCGATTGTTCCACGTGTTACGTCAGTTGGATGAACTCGGCGTTGATGAAATCATCGCTGAACCTTTTCCGGAAAGGGGCATCGGTATTGCGATTCAGGATCGACTTCGCAAGGCGTCTTCAGGTAATTAACGGCATCTGTAGAGAGTAAAAAAGCTCCCCCTCCCGAATTATATGTTGGCCTACGCCTTGTCTAAAGCAGACAGGCTATTGGCTCCCTGAAGGCAGAGTTCACCACATCGGGATCGCAATTACAGGATCGACTGGGTAACGCTTCTTCGGCAAGATGCCCGGATGATTCGCAAACCTCTTTGCCTGTTACTGCTGCCCGTATTGCTCACATTCACCGGCCTCAAGACGGCCGGTGAAACATCATTCCCGTTGTTTAATGGCAAAGACCTTTCCGGTTGGGATGGCGATGCCAAATGGTGGTCTGTCGAGAACGGGGAAATCGTCGGAAAGAATGATGTTCCGGTTCCTTCCAGCACTTATCTCTTCACTGATAAATCCTACCGGGAATTTCGCCTCATGTTTGAGGTGAAACAGATTGTATCCAAAGAACACTCAACCATGCATTCCGCCGTTTGCGTGCTGGGGGAACGCTTCACTGACAAAGGAGACAACAAACACGGCTTCAAAGGCCCGTTGCTGATGTTCTGCCACGACTGGGGAATCTGGGACGCCTATCGCAGAAACCGGATTGTCCCGGAGAAACACAAAGGCACCATGAAAGTCGCATCCGAAAAGGTGGGCGACTGGAACTCCATCGAAGTGCTCGTTGTCGGAAACCGCATTCGGTTCGTGAACAACGGCGAGCTTGTCTTTGATTTCACAGACAATGCTGAAATGCTGCAAGCCTCAGCCATTGGCCTGCAGTTACACAAAAACAACCGCCCCCAGGAGTTTCGCTTTCGGAATCTTTCGATTTCCGGAAATCCCGAGGATCGGTTGTTAACGTTGACTTCAGAAAAGAACTGAGACGATAGCCGCCTCAGTCTTTTTTCTTCTTCTCGTCTTTCTTCTCGTCCTTGTTATTGACGAGAACTTTGTCGACCAGACCGTATTCACAAGCCGCTTCTGCGCTCATGTAATTGTCACGGTCGGCATCTTTAGAAATTTGCTCAGCATCTTTTCCGCAGTGATGACCGAGGATCTTATTGAGCTTCTTCTTCAACGAATACATGAACTCAACCGTCCGCTCGACGTCGGCTGCGGTTCCCTGGGCTCCACCGGAAACCTGGTGAATCATGATGTGTGAATTTGGAAGCGCATAACGCTTTCCTTTCGTACCTGCTGCGAGAAGCACAGCACCCATGGAGGCTGCCATTCCCATGCAATAAGTGTTCACATCACAGGTCACGAATTGCATCGTGTCATAAATCGCGAGACCAGCGGTAACAGATCCACCGGGGCTGTTGATGTAAATGTTGATGTCCTTGTTTGGATCGCTCATCTGCAAATAAAGCATCTGGGCGATGATGTAGTTCGCGAGAGGATCGCTGATAGCTTCACCAATGAAAATGATCCGGTCTTTCATAAGACGCGAAATCAGATCAAACTGAATCATCGTATTGCCCTCTTTCTCAACAACACTCACGTTCTCCATTGGATTGAGAATACGTTCATGCAAGTGAGACGGAAGGGCGGGGGAAATTTCTTGATACATAAATTGGGCAGGTTTTTGGTGATTTTTGGGACGTGAAAGCTCGGTGTAACTTACGCTTCAGCCTTTTCTTCAGCCGCTTCCTCAACGACATCTTCTGCAGGCGGATCCACCTCAGTGATCGTAGCATTGCCCTTGAGAAACTCAAGAACCTTGGAAATCAGGATATCATGACGAACTTCAGGAAAAGCGTTTTTGTCGCGGAGTTCACGAGCCACTTTCTTGATCGGGCGCTGACTTTGCGCGGCCATCATCATCACCTGGCGGCTGACTTCATCGTCAGTCACCACGATTGATTCCTTCTCAGCAATTTTCTCGAGGAGGAAGGTCGCTTTCACACTCGACTTGGCGCGTTGCTGCGCAGTATCGAGGATCGCTTCCTGATTTTCGGCAATTTGGTCTTCGCCCATCCCCTGTTGGTAACCCCGAGACACCATTTCGTTCACTTGGCGCTGCGTTTCGTTGAAAATAATGTGCTCAGGCACATCAAATTCGGTTGATCCCGTGAGGTGGTTGAGAATCTGGTTGGTGATGATTTCAGCGCGCTGCTTCTCCTGCTCACCGGCCATTTGCTCACGGATGGATTCGCGAACTTCCTCAATCGTTTTGCCCGGCTCGATCTTGGCAGCCAACTCATCATTAATCTCAGGCAGCATCTGCTCCTTGATCTCTTTGATTTTTGTTTTGTAAAGCAGCTTTTGTCCAGCCATCTCCTCAATGCGAAAATCGTCGTCGAGTGTTACGGTCACGTCTTTTTCAGCACCGACCTCGAGTCCTTCGAGCTGCTCACCGAATCCGGGGATAAAAGTTCCCTCTTCACCTTCGGCTGGAACCTTCACCCAGTATTCTTCCGATTGAGCCAGCGGACCGGACGCTTCATCAAGAATCTCAATAAGCGGCTTGTCATCGAGGAAACCTTCGTATTCTACAATAGCGATGTCCCCTGCCTGAAGCTGGCGGCCTTCAACATTTTCGAACTCAGCAAAATTCTGCTGCATGCGGGCGAATACATTGTCGAGACTCTCATCAGAAACCTCGATCTTCGGCACTTCCACCGGAATATCTGAATAGTCAGGAAGCTCAACTTCAGGCTGTGTGACAACCTCTGCTTCGATCTGAAACATACCGTTGATGTCAAATTCCTGGCGGTCGACCTTGGAAATACCCAGAATACCGAGTTTCTCCTGTTCATCAGCCGCACCCCATGCCTGACGCATCAGCCGGTCTTGGAGCTCGCTCTTAATTTCAGCAGCAAATTTCCGCTCAACCACGGCGCGTGGAGTTTTTCCCGGACGATATCCAGGCAGTTTGGCCTGGGCCACATAAGCTGTTACCAGCCCGTTGCGTTCTGTTTCAACTACATCGGAGGGGATTTCGATTGTCAGCTTAGCTTTGCAATCCGGGAGACGTTCAACATCAATGTTCATGAGTGCGTTTCTGATAGAATAAAAAGGCCGACATCGGTAAGCGATTCGGCCCTGCCAAAAAAAGGGCGGGAAACTAATTCAATGGAGTTGGTAATGCGACCGATATTTCTCGAATTACGCGAGGTCTCCCGCTTCGGTGGAAATCGTATCCTCGTCTTTCAGAGCGGCTTGCAAGGTATGCCAGGCAAGGGTTGCACATTTCACGCGCGGGGGGAATTTCCGCACACCGATCAAGGCCGCCAGCTCTCCCATTTCGAAAGGATCAACTGTGGGCTCTTCTTTCGCCGTCAAAATCTCCAGCACCTCTGCAATTTTTGCTTCCAAATCCGCACCGCCGAGCCCTTTGATCGATTCTGTCATAATCGATGCTGATGCCCGCGAGATAGCACACCCTTCGCCGGTGAACTGAACCGCTTCGATGTTGCCTTTTCCACCACGCACATACACCTGCAACCGGTCACCACACAGCGGGTTGTAGCCTTCAGCCTCGTGATCATGCGGCGTCAGCTCCCCCTCGTTGCGAGGGCGCTTGTTGTGACTGAGAATGATTTCCTGATACAAATCTTCGAGATCGTCCATTGCCGCGAAGATAGCTCACGAGGAGAGCTTGTCATCCAATTCGCGGCATCGTCCGGCCGACATTTCGTGACTTTCCCTGTCATCCTGACGAAGGAAGGATCTGGCCCTCGCTCCCGGGGGTAAAACAACCTGGGGGGGGGTGGAGCGGAACTGTTGGCTCGCGCCCTGCCGAAAGGCCGCTGATCCGGAATGCGGGTGAAACGACACCGCCCTGTCATCCTGACGAAGGAAGGATCTGGCCTTGGCTCCCGGGGGTAAAACAACCTGGGGGGGGTGGAGCGGAACTGTTAGCTCGCGCCCTGCCGAAATGCCTGTGATCCGGAATGCGGGTGAAACGACACCCGCTCCGGGGTTTCGACGCAGGTCCCTCCTGCGTCGGGATGACAGGAGCGTGGCGTTTTGCTCTTTTCGAACGGTGTCATTTCCAACATCCCTTTGTAACGCTGCATGACGACCCGCTATTTTCCAACATCCCTTTGTAACGCTGCATGACGACCCGCTATTTTCTCACGTTTTCCCGTACTCTGTTAACTGCCAGCGAAGTTGGCGGAAATCACCGGTGATTACGATTGAACAGGGTTGATTCATCGATCAGACAGGGTTCGATCGATTGCTGTCCAACATCAATAAAGTAGTCCTCGGGCGGCGTTAGGAAATTAACAAGCTATCGCCTCAGTCTCCAAGGTGGTTGCGAACTTCTTTCAGGAGGGTCGAAGGACTTTCGAAATCAGAACAGCTAAAACCACTGATTCGAGAAGTGATTTTGCATAGGCGTAATTTCCAATCTTTTTAGCGGACGGAGTTTTGAGAATAGTTTCCGAAGATTCTCAGGCTGGTCTGAATCATCTGCTCCTGCCGCGACGATACTTATGAATTTACCCAAAGTAACGCTGCACTTTTTCCAATCCGCGCATCAGGCCGTCGATGTCGTCACGGTTGTTATAAAAGGCCAGTGAGGCGCGGGCGGTCCCTGCAATCTTGTAATGCTCCATCAGGGGCTGGGCACAATGATGCCCGGCTCGGATAGCGATGCCCTCGGTGTCGAGAATGGTTCCGATATCGTGCGGGTGGGCGGAGGCCATGGTGAAGGAAATGACCCCGACTTTCTCCGGAGCAGTTCCACGTATGCGAAGGCCTTCAATTTCGCTGAGGCGTTCGTTCGCGTACTTTAAGAGGGATTGTTCATGAGCTTCGGCGGCTTCCCAGCCGACGTGGTTTTCCATGTAATCGAAGGCGGCCGCCAATCCGATGGCACCGGAAATATTGGGAGTGCCGGCTTCGAATCTTTCGGGGATGCCGCGGAAGGTCGTTCCGTTTACGGAGACGCGCTCAATCATGTCGCCGCCGGACTGATATGGGGGGAATTCGCTCAGGATGGATTCATGTCCCCACAGGATTCCAATTCCGTCCGGGCCGAACACCTTGTGGCCGGAAAAGACATAAAAGTCGCACCCGATCTCAGCGATGTTCACTTTCCCGTGAGGTACGGCCTGGGCTCCATCGACCAGAACCAACGCACCGGCTTCTTTTGCAAAAGCGGTCATTTCGACGACGGGATTGATCGTGCCGAGGGCATTCGACACATGGGTAAAGGTGGCCAGTTTGGTCTTCTCTGAGAAACAGGCTTTCCACGCTTCGAGATCGATCTCGCCGGATTCTGTCACCGGAGCAAATTTCAGGACGATTCCTAGTTTCTCTGCCAGGACCTGCCAGGGAACAAAATTGGCGTGGTGCTCCATCAGGGTGAGGACGATCTCATCACCTGCTTGCAATTGCCCGGAAAGTCCGTTCGCGATGAGGTTAATCGCTTCGGTGGTTCCGCGTGTGAAGATGACCTCTTTCGTCTGCGGTGCGCCGATGGATTCCGCGATTTTTTCCCTGGCCTGATCGTAGGCATCGGTCGCGTTCATCGAGAGGTAGTGAACTCCACGGTGGATGTTTGCGTTTTCGAATTCGTAAAAGCGGGACAACACATCGATGACTGCCCGTGGCTTCTGTGCGGTTGCGCCATTGTCGAGATAGACCAAAGGCTTTCCGTTGATCTCCCGGGAAAGGATAGGGAATTCGCTGCGGATTTTGTCGATGTTGAATTCAGGCATTGTGTTGGGAAAAGATCGTAGAGCACAAGACGACCGCAAGCAGACATCCTGTCATTTCTATGGTTACGAAAGCGAACGGTCGCGGGACGAATCTGTATCGGTGCAACCCTGCAAACACAAAACGCCCGACATTGCTGCCGGGCGTTTGCGTTAAACTTTCTGGTCGAATGAACCTCAGCCAAGTTCTTTGACTGCCGCGACCACATGGCCTGCGGTCATGCCGAGTTCTTCCATGACAGTGTTGCCCGGTGCGCTGATGCCGAAGCGATCGATGCCGAGAACTTTGCCGGCTGTGCCAACGTATTTCCACCAGAGACCGGAGACTCCGGCTTCGATGGCGACACGCTTGGTGCAGCTCGATGGAAGCACGCTTTCGCGATAGTCATCAGGCATGCGATCAAAGCGCTCAAAGCATGGCATGGAAACGACGCGGACTCCGTCGCCGAGCTCAGCGGCTGCGTCCATGGCGTGTTCCAATTCACTACCGCTGGCAAGAATGATGGTGTCGAGGGTGCCGCCCTCTTTCTTCGCAATGTATCCACCGCGGTAAACTCCGTCACGACGTTCGCTCACAGGAATGCTGTTCTGCGTGGCGACGGTTTGACGGGTGAGAAGCAACGCAGTCGGTCCATCGGTGCGCTGGGCCATCGCGGCAAAAGCACCCGCAGTTTCCTCCGGATCTCCCGGACGGATCACGTCGAGGTTTGGAATAACGCGGAGGCCGCTCACAGTTTCAACCGGCTGGTGAGTCGGGCCGTCTTCGCCCACTCCAACAGAATCGTGAGTCAAAATATAACCGACCGGCAATCCAGCGAGACCGGCGAGGCGGATCGATGGGCGAAGGTAATCGGCGAACACCGCGAAGGTCGCGCCGGTTGGACGGAAGATTCCGTCGTAGGCGATGCCGTTGCAGATGGCGCCCATGGCGTGCTCACGAATTCCGAACCAGATGTTGCGGCCGGAAGCGTCTTCTTTGGAATAGTCACCGCTCGACTTGATGTAGTTCTTGGTGGAACCAAACAAGTCAGCTGATCCTGTGACCAGAAGCGGCATGGCTTCGGCGACTGCCTGGATGACTTCACCACCGGCTGCGCGTGTCGCATTTTTATATTCAGGATCGAAGTGAGGAATCTTGTCGAGCAAATCGCTCGGTGCTGCTTTCGCCAATCCGTCAGTCAGGATGGAAGCAAGCTGTGGGTTTGCTGCGGTCCAGGCTTCGAAGGTTTTCTCCCACTCAGCATAGGCAGCTGTCCGCTCGTCTTTCTTCGCTGCGAAGTATTCACGCACTTCTTCAGATACGAAGAATGTTTCTTCAGGAAGACCCAGTCCCTTACGGGCCGACTCAGCAAATTTGGCACCGCCTTCTCCATGACCCGCTGCGGTTCCCGCAACCTCAGGAATACCACGACCAATTTCGGTCTTCGCTTCGATCAACTTCGGACGACCGTTGTTGTTGTTCTTCGCGTTGTCGATCGCTTCAGCGAAGGCATCCAGATCATGTCCGTCGATTTGAACCGCGTCCCAGCCGAGTGCTTCAAATCGCGCGCAGGTGTTGGCGCTCTGGGTAACGTCGGCCATGGCATCAAGCGTGACGTCATTGGAATCAAAGATCAGAATCAAGTTGTCCAAACCGAAGTGACCGGCAAAGGCAGCTGCTTCTGCGGAGACACCTTCCTGCAAACATCCGTCACCGGCGAGGGCGAAGATATGCTGATCGAAAATGGTGTGGTCGTCGGTGTTGAATTTCTCCGCACACATCTTGGCGGACATCGCGTAGCCAACTGCGTTTCCGATTCCCTGACCAAGTGGTCCGGTGGTGGCCTCAACTCCGGGAGTCTCATTGAACTCAGGGTGACCCGGTGTGATGGAATGAAGCTGACGGAAATTCTTCACTTCCTCCATCGGAAGATCGAACCCGGAAAGGTGGAGCCATGAATAAAGGAACATGGATCCATGACCGCCGGAAAGAACGAACCGGTCGCGGTTGATCCACTTCGGAGCATCCGGATTGATGTTCAATTTCTCCCCGTAAAGAACGGCACCCATATCGGCAGATCCCAGCGGAAGTCCAAGGTGACCCGAGCTGCAGGCATGGACGGCATCGATGGCGAGCCCGCGGGCTTCGTTGGCGGCTTTTGAAAGGATGTCTTTGTTCATAAAGTTTTTAAAAAATTGGGAGTGTCTTTTCCCGTACTCTTACACGAGGCGCAATGAAATATTTTGTTGCTCAGGGATATTACCCTTGTTCGCTATACAAGTTTTTTTCATGCAGACCATTCATCCCGCTGGATGAATCAGGCAACTTGCCGGGAAATTAATAGAGGCAGAGCAGGAATCACACCTTATTTGAGACCCTTCACAATTGTCTCGGAATATCGAAGCTCTCCCGTCAAGGCATCGAAGAATTGAAAGATGACTTGAGGGTGAGGATAAGCGAACCAGCGCTCTCCATCCCGTTCGACGGGGTTGTTAAACACGTTGTTCACCTGAACAACGCAGTAGTGAGGGAATGCGCGATTGGCACGGGGGATATCTTCCATCGCATAGCTCGACCAGCGGATGTCGCACTCGCGTGGACCATACTTAAACTTGCCATTCACCGGGCGACCACCTTCGTCTTTCATCGGAGCGTGGTTGATGGAATTGTGCGGGCCACTGGCGAATTCATAAACGTTGTCCGTCACTTTAATGGCGAAAGAATTGTGGAGATCGCCGGTGAGAACAAACACAGGTTGCTCAAGCTTATCCCAGAACTCAATGAGCTCTTCCCGCTCGTCGAGAAACACCGTCCAGGCATCATCCTTTTTTACGGTGAGCTGCTTGTCATCTCCTCCGCCGCTGCCGACGTGCGGCACCATGAAGTTCACACTTGAAACGACGAAGATGAAATCCGACTTGCTGTTGGTGATGCCATCCTTCAGCCACGCGAGCTGCTGTTTGCCCAACATGGAAGCTCCCGGCTTTGATGGATTATCCACGTCGTGAAGGTCACGATGTGATCTCGTATCGAGAATAAAAAAGTCGCAGTTCGACACGGTGAATTTGCCATAAGCCCGACGACCAATCGAGTAAGCGGTGTTCTCTCCATCGGCTTTCGCGGGAGGATTGATCCGCAGTTTATTTTGTCCTAACACTTCAACAATCTCATAGACCGCTGAGTTGGGATCACCCGTCTGTGAGTCCAATTCATTCTCGGCAACGCCGGCTGTTTCAGTACCCCAGTGAACGTGCAGGTTCGCCATCTTACTCAGGTCGAGCTCGCCGAAATTTGCGTTGGGATCTTCCAGAATATCCGACCCCGCTTTCAACTTTGCCTTTCCAAACCAGGCGACCTCATCATGCTCGACCGGGTTGGCCCACGCCAGATAATCGAACCAGGCCCGCATCGCGATGTCCCGGAAAACCGCGCGTCGATTCACGTAGCCGACTTCCGCCGTGCCGTAGATATCGTTCAGCAGCTCGTGGTCATCGGCCGTGTAGAAAGTGGGAACGTGACGATGCCATTCGCTGAGGTTGCGCCCCCGCTCCATGAAGATTTTGTAGTTCTCCCAGACACCCACAATCGTTGGCGCTTTATCGACGATGTTCGGAGTTTGGTCAGCATTCAAACCCACTTGATGCAGCCAGTCTTTTGCCAGGTATTCGCGCCGATCTTCGTAAAGCCAATCTCCATTCAGAATGGCGAAGTCGATCGTCTCACGCACCTGATCGTTCAGCGTATCATAAACGGGGAGGGTGGGACCGACGCTGTTTCCTCCGGCACGCTGATTGTTTCCGCAGGCAAACTCGAACCGCAAATTGAACAAGCCCTCAGGATTGCCTTCCGCATTCTTAAACTTCGCGGAATCCTTCAGCGTAATGAAAGAACCGCTCAGCTGATGATCTTCCACTCTATAATAATAGCGCGTGTTCGACTCCAATCCGTCGATCGTGAGAACACCTGTGTTGTCATGAGCAATCTCTGTGGTGAGCGGTTCTGAAACCTGATCCAGTTTCTTCTCATCCGTTCCGTAGAAAAACTTCACCTCTCCCGGGGTATTCGTCCGCACCCAGATCGACATCGACTTCGAAGTGGGCCGTCCCAACATGGGGCCATGGGTCACACGCGTGGCTTTGGCATCAGTGTCCTGACCAACTCCGTTGAACGTGAATAAAAATAGAAAGACAGCAGCGAGAAGAGTTGATTTGGAATTCATACGGGGATTCAAAAATACAGGCGCGGTTTTATAGCCTGTTTCGAAAATAAAATCACGCTCCAATTATCAGGGGACAATTCAGAGAGGAACGCTCACGATCCAACAGGGTCTGATCGATGAACCAACCCTGTCTGATCGATCTCAGGAATCAACGCATTGTGATTCTGCGGAAGTGCATTCGATCCAGGCTCGAATCAATCTGTGAATAGAAATCGATCAGCACATCGATCTTCTGATCAATCCGCGGATAGCGCGCGCAGTATTCCCAGATCTTCGGGTTGGTGAAAAGATGCGCTGCGGTTTCGTTCACATCCTGCTCGATCGATACCTGATTGTATCGCGTTAAAAATCCCAGGGCCATCAGCCCGTTATTTACCTCCAGCAAATTGCTGCCGTTTCCTCCCGTCCGCTTTTGCTCTTCGCCGAGAAATTTGGTCGCCTCGGATTGTCCACCGAGCGAATGTTCGATCACTCCGTTGGATCGATATTTGAAGTTCGCAGCATTGGCATCCTTCCACCGTCGATCATCGAATTTATTCTCGTAGGCCTGGAGAAGCACCGATGAGAACTCATGATGAAACCGCTGCTCAAATCCGAGATCATCAAAACGCGGATCATAGGCGAGGACGATCAGGTGAGAATGCGGCATATAAGTTCCGCCGTATTCGATGCCGTAAAACTCAAGCTTGCTGACCAACCGCACGCCTTTGAGATTTTTCCTCACCACAGAATCCGGATACTTCGCGACGGCCCGTTCGATGATCTTCTCAGCCTTCGCTCGCGAACCTTCCGCCAGGGGAGTGATCCGTGCCGAAATCGGAGCCCGCTGCCAGTTCCTCGGCAGGAACGATGTCGACTTCGGAAATGACACCAGATCCGCTTTCGCTGCTCCCGACGCAATCACCCAGAGACAGGCGACAAAAAGAAGGGGGGAAATGCGACGGATCATCAAAGGGGTTGGAAAGAGCCAATGTCGCAAACGTTGATCACATTTCAAGCGTCATGAGAATGCCGCTCGATCCACACGGTGAGAAGACTGATGTCCGCGGGAGTGATCCCCGAAATCCGGGCGGCCTGCCCGAGAGTCAGCGGACGGATTTCTGAAAGCCGTTGTTTCGCTTCCTGTTTCAAACCGCGCACGTTTTCATAATCCAAAGTCGTGGGGATAGACTTCGATTCCTGGCGACGCGTTTTTTCCACCGTGTCACTCTGGCGTTTGATGTAGCCCTCGTATTTCACGTCGGTCTCCACCAGATCCCAAATGTCGGACGGATACTTCGCCCGCACCTCTTCTTTCAAACCACCCCAAACCGCTTCGGGACGCCGCAGCCATTTCTCGCAAGTCGCACCATCCGCATGATGAGTCTTCGCGAGCATCTGTCGCGCTTCCTGAATCTGTTCGATCTTGTGATTCGCCTTTTCCAAACGCTCCTGAGTCACCAATCCGACAGTCGCCCCCACAGGAGTGAGCCGCTGATCCGCATTATCATGACGGAGCAAAAGTCGATACTCCGCCCGACTCGTGAACATCCGGTATGGTTCATCCACACCCTTCGTGACCAGATCATCCACCATCACCCCCAGGTAGGATTCATCACGACGCAGAACAAACTCAGGTTTACCCCCGGCTTTGAGCGCTGCATTCGCTCCCGCGATCAAACCCTGACCCGCCGCTTCTTCGTATCCGGAAGTGCCGTTGATCTGTCCCGCGAAATACAATCCGGAAACCAACTTGGTCTCCAGCGTGGGGAACAATTGCGTCGGAGGACAGAAATCGTATTCCACGGCATAGCCCGGACGAATGATCTCTGCATTCTCCAATCCTTCGATCGAGCGGATGAATTCGTACTGCACATCGAAGGGCAGGGAAGTCGACACCCCGTTCACATAATATTCGTGAGTCTGAAAACCCTCCGGCTCGAGAAAGATCTGATGTCGATCCTTATCGGCAAATCTCACAACCTTGTCCTCAATCGAAGGACAATACCTCGGACCACGCCCCTCGATCATTCCGGCATACATGGGAGACTTGTCGAGATTCGCCCGGATCGCATCATGCGTTTTGGAATTCGTGTAGGAAATCCAGCAAGGGAGTTGTTCCACGTGGAACATATTTTCCTCGAATGAATTCAGATTAAAGATACTTCGCTCGTCGCCAGAATTGATCAGCTCCGGCATAAAGCTGAAATGCGGGGGAGGGGTATCACCCTCCTGTTTTTCGCATTTCGAAAAGTCGATCGATCTGCCATTGAGGCGACAGGGTGTTCCGGTTTTGAATCTCTTAATCTCGAATCCCAATTCATCGAGATGATCCGAGATGGTGGAAATGCCATCGCCCATCCGACCGCCTTTTTGATTCTGCAGACCCACATGCATGAGTCCTCTCATAAAAGTGCCCGTGGTGATCACCACCGACTTCCCGTGAAAGCGAACCCCGAGATTCGTTTCGATGCCGCATACCTGATCATCTTTTACGATGAGCTTGGAAACATTTCCCTGATGAAGATCAATCCCGGGGAAAGACTCGATCTCATTCTTCATGCGAAATTGATAAGCCTTCTTGTCGCATTGTGCGCGCGGGGCACGAACACTGGGTCCTTTACCGGCATTCAGGATGCGGAACTGCACACCAGTCGCATCTGAGTTCAAACCCATCATCCCACCGAGCGCATCGATCTCCCGGACCATGTGCCCTTTTCCCAATCCGCCGATGGCCGGGTTGCAGGACATCTGTCCGACCGTATCGAGATTCTGAGTCAGAACTGCGACCTGCGCACCAACGCGCGCGGCAGCGAAAGCGGCTTCGACACCACCGTGTCCAGCGCCGACAATAATGACATCGTAGTTTTTAGGGTATTCGAACATCACAGATAGTTGAAATGTTCCACGTGGAACATGTGGGGTTAACCGAAAGCATTTCGGTCGGCAAAGATATGGCCACCGGATGATCGCCGCAATCGAACTCTGATTGATGGACAAAGTTTACGATCAATCGTGATTCCCCGGTGAATGGTTTTTGAGCACGAAGGGAGGCAGTCATGAAATCGGTCGTGGATGATCAGTGGGAGAATCTCTCACGACTACGAGATGAAAACCGACTCGTGGAAATTCATCCTGGCGAAAACCGATTTCATCATCGGGTGATTTTTCGGATGGTCGATGAATCGGGTGAGGGGACCAAAAGTGTTCCGCAGGAAAATCAGATCCCGGTGAGTTGATCATCCCGCATCAGGATCGATGACGGGTAATTTGGTTTCACCGATCTGAAATCTGAAGGGAGGGGAGGGGACTTTGCGATCTCCATTCCGTGAAATCGGTGATGAATGATCCGACATGATGTCAAGTACTTCGTAATTATACGGAGAGATGAAATGTTCCACGTGGAACATTTGAGATCTTAAGTCTCCGATTCCGAAGAACGGAGTGGACGCGAAAGATAGTGTGCGCCCCAGATGATCGCAAACAGGAGCAACACCAACTTCTGGAAGATTCCGATCAGATGGCGGCGACCTGATTCCAGCCACATTTCGAAATCAGGATTTCGACTACCAGTGTTCCGCATGGAGGCGACAAAATCGAAATCAGTATCGATGGCGTGCCTCACCAGAAAAAGAGACAGCAGAATTCCACCACCCACTTTCAGAACAATGGGGGTGTAAACGCGAGTCGACTGACTTGGGAGAGTGCAAAGGGTGGTGAGAAGGATTCCGAAGAATACCCACACCTCCCACGAATGGAGATAGAGCTCGAGGGCGTCAATTCCGGGCATGCGACCTCCCGGGTAGAAACTGTAGGATCAATGCGGTGATCAATCCGGCACCGGCAAAAAAGTGGACGCTCATTTCCGAGCGGCGCAGGTATTTCAACATTTCCACCCATTGGGGGAGGCTCATGCCACCTGAATCGATGTCATAAAAGAACCGATACTCGATCAAATCGTTCTGCAGGGCGCCGAGGCAAAAGCTGATCATCGTGGTGACAAGAATCGCGCGAACCCACCATTCCCGTTTATCGGATTTAACGCCTAAGGCGAAAAAGGTGATCGACCCGATCAGGGCAATTCCTCCGATCAATGTCGCAAACGTCATTCTGGAACCAACGTTCCCGATAAAGTCCAAAATCTGATCAATCATGTTTTCCTGTGATGTCTGCCTTTTGAAAAAGTCCCTTTCTTCTCTCCGATGACCCATGAAACGTTTCGAGACCGGGTGGAGAAATCCCGGGTCGTGAAAACACGTTTCATGACGACTCGCCAGCAGACCGGATCGCCATGTCGGCTTCCAAAGCCATCCGGTATCCTGACGACTGCCTTTGCAGGTTTACAAAACGCATCGGCATCCCGTCGAGTGGCTTTGTAAAAGAACAACGCCACCTCCGTTCCCGACGATGAGCATTGTAACATTACATGGTCCTTCGTCGTCCTGCCGATTGCTTCTGTAGGATTCCAGGATCACCCATGATCCTGACGATGCGTGTTACAATCCGTCAGGAAGATTCTACCGAATCTCGTGTAGTGGATGCGCAGGGATCGGGTCTGAAATCGTCCAGGGTATTCTTCCTTCCCGGTCCCAGGAAGTTCCCGGCGGTGTCTTCGAACGAGCAATCGGGGAGAGCTGCCTTCAATTCCGCGGCGCCTTCAGGTGTGGTCTTCGTGCCATACAGGAAGAGATACCTGAGGCTTTTAATTTCTTTGAGGTGGCTCAACCCTGCGTCTGTGACGTTGGTGTTCGATAGGAACAAGTTTTCCAATTGAGTCATCTTCCTGAGGTGTTTCAGGCCCGAGCCTGACACATCAGTGCTCTGTAAATATAGCTCACGCAGATTTGTCATTTTGCTGAGGTGTGTCAAACCGGCATCAGTCACGTTGGTATTTTCAAGGCGCAGCGATTCCATTTGAGTCATTTCGCTGAGGTGACCCAAACCAGTATCGGTCACGTCGGTATCCCAGAGCGATAAGTATTTCAGGTTGGTCATTCCTTTGAGTTTGGCCAAGCCGCTATCCGTCACCTTCGTTCCTTCCAAATCCAGTTCTTCAAGCTGACTCAATTTCTCAACGTGGGCCAACCCTGCGTCAGTCACCTCAGAGTTGCCATGAATGGAGAGGGATTTGAGTTCCGACATATTCTTGAGATGAATCAGGTCTGAATCGGTCATCCCCACATCTTCGAGAGACAAATATTTCAAGCGAGTCGATTGTTTCAGAGCAATCCAACCTTCCTCCGTAAATTTTTCAGGCGGTTGAATTGATACCCTGTTGATAGCTTCGAAAGGCCTGAGCCAGTCCACACCGGTTTTTTTGACCAGCCAATCTTGCCATTCCTGAGGGAGCTTTTCGCGAAGCCATCCCGGTTCGCTTTCAACCAATCCCAGTCCCCCGGCATAGCGCTGGATAAAGCGATGCTTCTGAACCAAGGGACGAGCGCAGACGATTACCGTGAGAATGAGAAGCAGCGCAACGATCAACGGCCAACGTCGCAGGACGGTCTCAATTTTTGAGGGGCGCGCTTCACTCATGATCCGTTCGAGTTTGCGATGGCGACCGGCCCTTTACAATGACAAAGCGAACTGACATCGCCACGGGTGGAAATGAAATCGTGCATGGGTCATGCTGAAAACCCTCATCGCGAAAAACGGCCGATAAAGGGGGCCGATTTCTCAGTAGGAGATTGTGCAATTCGGCAGAACTGACTGTAAACGGTCGATGCCTGCTTGGGTCAGTTTGGTATTCTCTAAATCCAATGACTTCAAGCTGGTCATTTTTTCGAGGTGGACTACTCCCGCATCTGTGACCTTCGTTCCGCCGAGGATCAAGGTGTGAAGTCTTTTCATTTTCCGTAAATGAACCAAACCGGCATCCGTGACTTCAGCGCTACGTTTGATCGACAGGTATTCTAGATCTGTCATATCTGCCAAGTCGTTCAATTTTTCATCGGTCGCTTCTACGCCACCCAAGTTTAGGAGTTTCAGATGAGTCAATCGATTCAGGATTCTCCAGTCCCCGGCTTTGAACTTCATTGATTGTGTAAGCCAGAGTCCGTCGATGGTCTCGATTCGGCGCAAGTAGTCGACGCCGTTTTCCTTTTGCAACCATACTCGCCATTTTTCAGGCAGGTTTTTGCGTATCCATCCAGTTTTCGTGTGGACGTTCGCGTATGATGTTTCTAATCGATGAAGAAATCGATGCTTAAGAATGACCGGGTAGCTGCCAATGATAGCGACAAGGAAGAAAACCAACGCAACAATCATCGGCCAGCGTCTCAGGACGGTTTCGGCTTTTGAGGGTCGTGTTTCACTCATGTCTGAAGAGAGCTTGTCCCTACGGTGTGTGATTTACAATAACAAAGCGATCAGGACTCGCCGGGAGTAGCCATGAACTGGTTCATTGGTCGTGCTAAAAATTCCACCTGGGAACAACGGCTGACATGCTGGCTCTGTTCCTCAGTAGGAGATTGTGCAATTCGGCAGAGCTGATTGCAATCGTCGAAGGCCCTTGTTCGAAATGCTGTCATCAATGAGGAATAAACGCTTCAAGGTTTTTATTTCTTCGAGGTGAATCAAGCCCTCATCCGTGAGTTTCGTTCGTTCAAGATGCAAGTCTTCAAGCTGACTCAATTCGGAAAGATGAACCAACCCTGCATCCGTGATCTCGGTGTTCCCCATGATGGTGAGCGTTTTGAGATTGGATAAGTTTTGCAAGTGCACGAGATTTGCATCGGTCAATTTCATGCCAATGAATGCGAGGGATTCCAAGCGATTCAATCTGCTGAGGGCTACCCAGTCCCGCTCCGCAAAATCAGGCGAAGAAAACAAGGCGACAGATTGAATGGATTCTAAGGAACGCAGAGGATCGTAATAGTTGGGCCATTTCGGTCTTACGCGTTGAACGTAGGGAATGTTTTTCCTGATCCATCCCGGGTTCGTTTCGATTCGTCCGCCAAGGGCCTCGATTCGCTGAATGAAACGGTGCTTTTGAAAGACCGAGTAGCTGCCGATGGTTGCGACAAGTAAGAGAAGCACCCCGACAATCTTCGGCCAGCGTCGTAAGAAGCGATCGGCTTTTGAGGGTCGTGTTTCACTCATGTCTGAAGAGAGTTTGCCCTGTGGATTTGCGAATGACGATCACAAAGCGATCCGGCAGGAAGGCGGGTGGTTTTGGAAGCGGAGTTGCTTATTATATAGGGGACGTTGTGATCTCGACAGGTTCCGAGAAATCCCGGGCGGGCGGGAAGTCCGAAAATCGGGGTGAGCTGTCATGAAAAATGCTCACGATGGTCATCACCGAATTCGGGTTTTGATCCCGAAAAGGAGGTGGCTGATTTTTCACATGACGGGAGAATGGATCGTAGGGAAGCTGGCTTTGGATGACTTCAAAGGGTGTTTCCGAATCGAGTGATGGCTCCTGTCGCGCTGTGAGAACGACTGTAAATTCACGGACATTCCCAGTTTTCAATCCAACGACCTTACGCTAGGGTTCTCGCCCTTCCAACCAACAACATTGGTTCCTTTTTTTATGGCAACGAAATCTCAAACGAAATCCGGCGTTTCCACATTCGCTGATGACAAAGTTAACGCTTCGCTCACGGCGGAAGACAAGATCGAAATCCTTCGGAAGATGGTTCGTATCCGTCGCTTTGAGCAGGAGGCGCTGAAGAGCTATCAGCAGGCAAACGCCATTGGCGGTTTCCTTCATGTTTACATCGGTCAGGAATCGGTCGCGGTCGGAACGATTTCTCTGCTGGGTGACAATGACCATGTCATCACCGCCTACCGGGATCACGGTCATGCGTTGGCTGTGGGAATGAACATGAACGAATGTATGGCTGAGCTTTATGGTAAGGCGACGGGTTGCTCGAAAGGAAAGGGGGGCTCGATGCATTACTTCGCGCCGGATAAAAATTACTGGGGTGGTCACGGCATCGTCGGTGGGCAAACTCCTCTCGGAGCCGGGATTGCCTATGCTCTGAAATACAAAGGTCTCAAAGGATGCTGTCTTTGCTACCTCGGTGACGGGGCTATCAACCAGGGAGCGTTTCATGAAACGCTGAACCTGGCCGAGCTGTGGGATCTGCCGGTGATCTATGTGATCGAGAATAACGGTTACTCCATGGGAACTTCCCAGAAGCGTTCTTCGGCTCACCCGAAGGAAGGATTGGCTGCCCGCGCGGAAGCCTACGGAATGGAGTGGGATGTCATCAACGGGGAAGACATCTACGAAGTCAGGGCCAAGACTCAGATCGCAGTGGATCGCGCGCACAACGAATCACGCCCTACGATTCTGGAGATCAAGACTTACCGCTGGGAAGGTCATTCCATCGCAGATGCGAATGCGTCTAAGTACCGGACCAAGGAAGAGATCCAGAAGTTTAAGAACGAGCACGACCCGATTCAGGTTTGGAAGAACGCATTGATCGACGAGGGGGTCATCACTGAAGATGATTACAAAGAGATCAATCAAGCGGCCGGCGAGGAAGCGAAGGCGTCTTCCAAGTTTGCGGCTGACAGTCCGTTTCCCGAAGAGTCGAGCATCATGGATGATGTTTACTGGGAGGTCGACAACAACACGGAAGCAGGCCGGACCGGTCGTCACTTTTTCAACGATTAAGCCAAACTGACCGATCACGAATCAACCCTGTTGGTTCATCGAACAGACCCTGTTCACTCGTAACACAAATTTTTACACTGCTTAACAAATGCCACGCAATATCACATACCGCGAAGCGCTTCGCGAAGGACTGGATGAAGAGCTCGCCCATGACGAGAATGTTGTCATTATCGGGGAGGAAGTCGCCGAGTATAACGGTGCCTACAAGGTCACTGAAGGACTGTGGGACAAGTGGGGCGACAAGCGAGTTGTCGATGCTCCTATCTCTGAAGCCGGGTTTATCGGCATGGGGATCGGGGCTTCCATGCTGGGGATTCGTCCGGTCATGGAGCTGATGTTTTACTCGTTTGCTTACGTTGCTTTTGACCAAATGATGAACAACGCAGCGACCTGCCGCTACATGTCGGGTGGATTGCTCAATGTTCCGATCGTGGTTCGCGGACCGGCCAATGGCGGCACCAATGTGGGGGCAACGCACTCGCACACGCCGGAGAACATTTTCGCAAACATGCCGGGGTTGAAGGTGGTGAGTCCGGCAACGGCATATGATGCCAAGGGGCTCATCAAGTCGGCGATCCGTGATAATGATCCGGTGTATTTCATGGAGAGCACGATCCTCTACGGACAGAAGTGGGACGTGCCATCCAATGATGAAATTGAAGGCGGTGAACTCTTGATTCCACTGGGCCAGGCTGACGTGAAAAGGGAAGGGGCTGACATCTCGCTCATCGCTCACGGGGGAGCAGTGATCACCGCACTTGCCGCAGCGGAGAAACTTTCTGCAGAGCACAACATCAATGCCGAGGTGGTAGATTTGCGTTCTGTCAGGCCGCTTGATGAGACGACGATTCTTGAGTCAGTGAAGAAGACTCACAAGGCGATTTACGTTGAGGAGAACAAGCCGTTCTGCGGGGTCGGGGCACAGATTGCTTCGATGATTCAGGAGAAAGCATTCGACTATCTTGACGCGCCAGTGTTGCGGATCACGAGCATGGATTCCCCTGCGATTTATTCTCCGCCATTGGAGAAAAAGCAGATCCCGGATGCCGACGTGGTGATCAATAAAGTTTTGTCGATCTGCTAGGATCCGCCGCGAAAATTTCAGGGATGGCTGTGCGTGATGAGCGTGTGGCCATCCCTTTTCTATTTCTTTGTGGCATCCAGGTGCTGCAGAAGTGGTGTGTAGTATGCGCGAAGATCGTTGTCCTTTGTCTCCTTCGCAGCGGCTCTGAGTGCTTCGATTGAAAGTGTCTTTTTGTCTTCGATGAGCATCTTGAGGACGTTATATTTAAATGGCTCGTCATCTGGGGTAAAGGGCATTGAGACTTGAAGCGGCGGACCGGTCACAACCAGGATTGCTTTGTGAACATCCACAGGTGCCGAGGCCCAAAGCATTTCCTGAATACATTTTCTGACGGAAAGCTTTTTCTTATTGCCTGCCACGGATTTGGGATCCTTCTGAAACCTTTCGATGCCGTCGGTCGCCATGAGGCGCTGCTCCTCGGGTTTGAGTTTTGCGAACAACTCCCAGAATTGGGGTGATCGTTGAATAATCCCTTTGCCGGATGGCACAGTGGGGCCAGTGCTGTCGACCATGTCGTCGAGAGCGCCGCTGTGGGCAAATAGGGAAATGAAACAACTCAAGAAAACCACGATTAACCTCATCTCAAAATCCTATCTGGATCCCGAAATTCGAGCAATCCAAAAGTCACAGCGCACACTGTATATTTTTTCATTGGACTTTTGAACACTTGTGTATAGTTTCAGTAAACCTAAATCCCAATTGTAATATCATGGTCGAACTGCTATCTCCTACTGCAACCAAAGACGGAACCGAAACCGCAACGAAGTCGAAAAAGAAAACGACTCCCAAGTCATCCAAAAAAGCCGCCCCGGAAACGGCATCCACTTCCCGCTCTAACACTCCCACTAATCGCACCATGGCCTCTAAATCTGCTGCTAAAGAAAAGAACCCAATCGCCGAAGCTCGCGCCAAAAATCTCGACCTGGCAATCTCTCAAATTCAAAAAGACTATGGCGAAGCAGCCATCATGCGTCTCGGAGCCGACACGGCCATGGATGTTGAGACGATCCCAACCGGGAACCTCCTCATTGATCGTGCTCTGGGAGCCGGAGGATTTCCCCGCGGTCGTATTGTTGAGGTGTATGGACCTGAGTCTTCGGGTAAGACAACCCTGACATTGACTGTGATTGCTCAGGCTCAGAAAGCCGGTGGTCTGGCAGCCTTTGTTGATGTGGAGCATGCCCTCGATCCACAATACGCCCGCAAGCTCGGGGTGAATCTCGAGGAACTTTTGATTTCCCAGCCGAGCTCCGGTGAAGAGGCGCTTCGTATTGTGGAAACCCTGACCCGTTCCAACGCCCTCGACGTGATTGTGCTCGACTCTGTGGCGGCATTGGTCACCAAGCAGGAACTTGATGGTGAGATCGGTGACACCACCGTGGGTGCCCAGGCTCGTCTGATGAGTGCCGCGATGCGGAAGCTGACCGCGATGATTTCAAAGGCGCGCACGGTGTGTATTTTCACCAACCAGATCCGTGAAAAGATCGGCGTGATGTTCGGCAGCCCCGAGACAACACCCGGCGGACGTGCGCTGAAATTCTACAGCTCGGTTCGTTGTGATATTCGCCGAATCGGCAGCATCAAAGGTTCTGATGGAAATGTCCTTGGCAACCGGACACGGCTCAAGGTCGTGAAGAACAAGGTCGCGCCTCCGTTTGGCGAAGCTGAGTTCGATATCATGTTCAATGAGGGAATTTCAGCTGTGGGGTCGCTTCTCGATCTCGCAATCGAGCATGACATTCTACAGAAGCGCGGCTCGTGGTTCAGCTACAAGGGCACTCAGCTCGCCCAGGGACGTGACGCCGCGAAGGAAGCCCTCAAGGCTGATGAATCTCTCTATACCGAAGTTGAAGCTCTCGTAAAAGCGAAGATGGACGGCACTGATGTGGAGGATGACGAAGACGGTGCGGATCAATAAGATCGCGCCAGTCAACGCAAAGACTTTGGCCAAAGCGGCCACGAAAAAACCCTTTCCTGCTTGAAGCGGGAAAGGGTTTTTCAGTTTTCTAAAAGAAAATATCCAGCAGGACTATCAGTCGCGCTCAGCGATCGGAACGATCGGCTGATCCTCAGTCGGACCTGAGTAATAAGTAAGCGGGCGATAGAGACGGTTATCGTCAAGCTGCTCCAAAACCTGAGCTGTCCAACCTGCGGCACGCGAGATTGCAAAAATAGGCGTGAAAAGATCGGTCGGGATCCCAAGAGAATAATAAACCGTCGCAGAATAGAAATCGACGTTCGCATTGAGGCCTTTTCTCTCCCGCATCAACTCTGCGATTCGCTCGGACATTCTCAACCATTTGGCTTCGCCAAGCTCTTCGGTCAATTTGATCGCCATCTTCTGAAGGTGAGGGGCGCGAGGATCGAGCACCTTATAAACCCGGTGACCAATGCCCATGATCTTTTTCTTCTTGGCCAGGCAATCTTCAACGTAGGCATCGACTTTGTCTTCGCTGCCGATTTCATGAAGCATTTGGATCACGCCTTCATTTGCCCCCCCGTGGAGAGGTCCCTTGAGCGTTCCAACGGCAGAAGTGATTGCCGAATAGATATCTGACAGAGTCGCAATCGTCACACGGGCACTGAACGTCGAAGCATTCATGCTGTGATCCGCATGGAGGATATAAGCAACGTCGAGGGTCTTAACCGCTTCAGGTCCGGGTTCTTCGCCGTTAATCAGCCAGAGAAAGTGAGCCGCTTCGCCCAGATCTTTCCGAACCGGAACCATTTCCAAATTCTGACGGAAGCGGTGGAAATAGGCAACGATCAGCGGAATTTTTGCACAGATCGAAAGGGCACGGACTTCATTCAAAGGACGATCCTGATCATTTCCCTTGTTATCATATAAGCCGAGCATGCTGACTCCGGTCCGGATGATGTCCATTGGGCCGGCGTCTTTTGGAGCGTTCTTAAGAAACTCAATGACACCGTCGGGAAGTTCGCGCTGTTCCCGAAGCGAGTTCGTGAACTCTTCCAATTCAGATTGGTTTGGCAATTTTCCGCGATGCAATAGGTGAACGACTTCTTCAAAGGTAGTCTGCTCAACAAGGTCGCTAATATTATAACCCAGATACCGCAATACTCCTTCCTGGCCTTTCACCTGGGACAATTTCGATTCGTTGGCGATGACTCCTGCGAGTCCCTTGGCATATTCTGGTGCTTCAGACATTTTGTTACTTTTAAGCGTTCGTGATCGGGATTTCCTTATTCAAAACAGCGAGTTTTTTTAACGCAGTTCCCCCCGCATGACCAATGAATATTTCGCCATGTAGCGGGAAATACGAACGAAAACCCTCACCGAACGAAATCTTTTTCAGGAAAATCTCCGGAATCATCATATAATGTCCGCCCAGAGGCTGCGGAATGGTGGCTTGCAAATCCCGCTAGGGTCGGAAGGCAGCAACGGTAGCCTGTTCAGCATTGCCGCAGTTCTCTGGACTTACTTTTTCAACCCGGCCCATCTTCTCCAAAGTTCACGGGACTGATGGAGGCCAATTGTTTCTCGAAAATAATTCTGGCGCTCGGCGTTAACACCGTGAATTTTTAGCGCGTGTTCCAGATCATCTTCAACGAAATCAGTGCAGCTGAAATCTCTCAGCTTCCTACCATGACCCAGCTCGAGGTGCTCAACGAGTTTCAGGTCTCACCGTCCGACCTCGAAAAGATCGCTGATCACGAAGACGATGGCGAGGGGCCCTTCGGTAAGATCGACCGGGACGGCAAGACGCTTTATCGATATCGGGCAAAAGACGTTCGTATCTACTTTGAAGTCGCAGACGAGAACGACGCTATTATTGTGCATCGGGTTTTGAACAAAAACACATTTCAGGACTTTTTGTTCCGGACCAACCTCCCGGTGGGAGAAGATGAAGCGCTCAGTCAGTCCAAACAGTTCTGGGAATTGATTGAAGCCGGTGAGAAGGCCCGTCGCGTTTAACTTCTAAGCATGACCTTTCTCGAACAGATTCAGTCGGACGAATCGTTTCGTCGACGAGAGTTTCCCTGTCTGCAAAACGACCGCATTTTTCTGGCGCACGCAGCGGTAACCGCAGTGCCACAACGCGTCGTTGCAGCGATGGACGAATTCAACCGGGCGTCAGCTACCGGGGAGTTGGATTACACTCAGGTGCTCATTCAGGAAATGGATGCGGTTCGCGAAACAGCTTCACAAATAATTGGGGCCTCACCAAACGAAATCGCATTGCTGGGTCCAACGTCTCTCGGGCTCAGTCTCGTAGCAAACGGACTCGACTTTTCTCAAGGAGACGAAATCATCTGTTATTTGGAGGATTATCCAGCCAATGTTTATCCATGGAAGAATTTGGAGATTCTTCACGGAACCAAAACCATCTTTCTTCAGCCCGAGGAACCGGGAAAAATTACACCGGAGCTAGTCGCCAACGCTCTGACCGACCGCACAAAGCTGGTGGCCCTGGCATCCTGCCACTTCCTCACCGGATATCGGATCGATGTCGATGCGATCGGAAAACTGATTCACTCTCAGAGCGAAGCACTGTTTTGTCTGGATGCCATTCAAACCGTGGGAGCATTTCCTACCAATGTCGAACATGTCGATTTCCTTTCAGCAGACGCTCATAAATGGATGCTTGGGCCGATGACGGCAGGGATATTCTATGTAGATCAGTCCCATTTTGATAAGCTTCGGCCAACTCTATTAGGAGCCTGGAATGTTCATTCGCCGAATTTTATCGCGCAAAACGCTGTCGAATTCGAAGGAGGAGGTCGGCGTTATGAGCCGGGGGTTCTGAATTCCCAGGGACTCTACGGCATGAAAGCATCCATTGAGATGTTGAACGAAACCGTGGGCATGGAAGCCGTCACCAACCGGCTCCTTGAAGTCAAATCCCACCTTGTCGCTGGTCTCGTTGAGCGTGGATTCGAAATTGCGGGCGTTACTGAAGGCCCCAACGCTACCGCAATCACGACAATCACCTCAGCCGATCACCAGCGAATCACCGCTTTATATAAAACGTTTTTGGATCGTGACGTCATCCCGAGTTTCCGTCATGATCGGGACGGAGTTCCTTTCATCCGTTTCAGTCCACATTTTTACAATCACGAAGGAGACATTGAAAGGGTCTTTGAAGTCATTGATTCCAGCACTTGACGGCCAACAAAAACGCGACTTGAATCCGCGCTTCCCTTTTTGGCTGGAAACCTGCTAAATTTTCACCGAAGATCGCATCAACTAACGCATTATGGATTTAGACGAAATTAAGAAAATCGTCGAGCTCATGGACGAACATGGGCTCTCTCAGTTCAAACTCGAGCAAGACGACACCAAGCTTGAGCTAAAAAAAGGAGGGTATGAAGTTGCTGCACAGGCAATGCCTCAATATGCCCCCATGCCTCCTCAGGGCGGAGCACCGGCGGCATCCGCTGAGCCTGCCGATCCTAACGCGATACCTCCGGGAGAAGTTGAAATCACATCCCCTATGGTTGGAACCTTTTACACTGCTCCAAATCCGGAATCAGATAATTTCGTGAAAGTGGGGAGCACCGTAGAGCCGGCAAGTCCAGTTTGTATTATCGAAGCAATGAAAGTGATGAACGAAATCCAGGCAGAGATTTCCGGTGAGATCACAAAAATTCTCGTCGAAAATGGAACTGCGGTTCAATACGGCGAA
Organism: Verrucomicrobiales bacterium; assembly: GCA_048267005.1. Lineage (GTDB taxonomy): Bacteria > Verrucomicrobiota > Verrucomicrobiia > Verrucomicrobiales > DEV007 > JABDJT01. The sequence continues at coordinate 74,299 of JBLWYI010000008.1, forward strand.
CCTCTTTTCAGGGTTAAAACTTCGTAACTGATCGATGCCCGCCAAATTTCGTAATATTCTAGTCGCCAACCGCGGCGAGATTGCCCTCCGGGTAATCCGCGCGGCCAAAGAGCTCGGGATTCGCACCACTGCGGTGTATTCCGAGGCTGATGTCGACTCCATGCATGTCCAGCTCGCCGATGACGCGATTTGTATCGGTCCCGGACCCAGTGCACAGAGTTATCTCAAAATCGATACCATCATGGCGGCGGCTGAAATTGCCAACGTCGACGCGATTCACCCGGGCTATGGCTTCCTTTCAGAGAATCCGCGGTTCGCTGAGATTTGTGAGAGTTGTAATGTAAAATTCATTGGTCCCTCAGCTGATATCATCCGCATGATGGGCGACAAAAACCAGGCCCGTGCCACTGCGGTCGCCAATGGAGTTCCTGTTACACCCGGCAGCGATGGGATCATCGAGACCGAAGAAGAAGCCCTCAAAATTGCAGAGGAACTTGGCTATCCAGTCATGATCAAAGCCAGTGCTGGTGGTGGTGGTCGTGGAATGCGGCCAGCATTGAACAAAGCCAGCCTTCCTTCTGCTTTCAATGCAGCCCGGTCTGAAGCGATGGCATGTTTTGGCTCCGATGAGGTCTACATCGAGAAACTGGTGGAAAACCCTCACCACATCGAATTTCAAGTCGTCGCAGATTCCCATGGAAATTACATCCAACTCGGTGAGCGGGATTGTTCCATGCAGCGACGAAATCAAAAGATTATCGAAGAGACTCCGTCGCCACTGCTCACCCCTGAGCTCCGCGAACGCATGGCAGAAGCTTCCGTATCGCTGATTAAAGCGATTGGATACGAAAACTGCGGAACCATTGAGTATCTCGTCGATGACGAAGAAAACTTCTACTTCATGGAGATGAACACCCGGATTCAGGTGGAGCATCCCGTCACCGAAGAAGTCTTTGGATGCGATCTCATCAAAGAGCAGATCCGGGTGGCTGCGGGTGAACCCCTCTCCGAACACGTTCTTGTCAGTGAACCACGCGGCCATTCCATCGAATGCCGGATCAACGCCGAAGACCCCTACAACAATTTTGCCCCCAGCCCTGGCAAGATCGAACTGTTTTACGCATCAGGAGGTCGCGGTGTCCGTGTCGATACCCATGTCTACAGCGGATATGAAGTACCGCCGCACTACGACTCAATGATCGCGAAACTTATTGTTTATGGAGCACGCCGCGACATTGCGATTGCCAGAATGAAACGGGCACTCAATGAGTTTCTGGTTCAGGGAATCAAAACCACCATTCCTTTCCAGTCAGAGATCATTGATCATGCTGCCTTCAAAAACGGAAACTACAGCATTCGATGGGTCGAGGATTACATTGCTTCAAAAGCAGGCAAGCCTCAGGCCTCTTCTATGGAAGTTCCTGAAGATTGAGTTCTACGAACCAACAGGGTAGGCTGACCCTACCGACTCTGTTGGTTCAAAAAATGCTCCCGCAACGGTTATGATCCAATTCAAACCGATCTATCAAACGCGGGTCTGGGGAGGCAGAAAGCTGGAAGAAACGTTCGGCCGAAGCCTTCCTGAAGAACTCACCCCGTTCGGCGAAGCATGGGAGATCTCCGATCGGGATGAAGCCGTTTCATATGTGGTTTCTGAAGGAAAGTGGTTTGGGAAATCCCTCACCGAACTGTGGCAGGATCCCGAAACGAAAGCCGAGATCTTTGGTCATCCACAGATCGAATCAGAGCGCTTTCCGCTGCTCTGCAAAATTCTCGATGCTCAAAGCCGGCTCTCTATCCAGGTTCATCCGCCTGCAGAAATAGCTCCTGACTTTTTTGGAGAACCGAAATCCGAAGTCTGGTACATCGCTGAAGCTGAACCCGATGCTGAAATCTATATCGGAATTCCCAACGGAGTTTCGAGAGAGCAATTCGAGACCGCACTACACGACGGAACCGTTGAAAGCTGTGTTCACAGTGTTTCCGTGAAGGCAGGGGATCATATCTACATCCCCAGCGGAAGGCTTCACGCCATCGGGGCGGGTATCGTCATTTACGAAATCCAGCAAAACTCAGACACCACATTCCGGGTGTTCGACTGGAACCGGGTAGGCCTCAATGGGAAACCAAGAGACCTCCACATCGATCAATCCATGGCTTGCATCAATTTTGAAGACTTCGAACCATCCATGGATGAAGCCGACGGTACCTTGCTCTGCGAATGTGACTACTTTCGTCTTGAACGCCACCCGGTCACCTCAGGCGAACAACTCTCCGCCGCACTTGATGATCGCTTTGCCATCATCACCGTTATTTCGGGAACCGTCGGTGCCTGTAAGAAAGGCGATTCATTCATGATTCCGCTGCAAAGCGAAACGAACGGAATCACTTGCGACAACGCCGAAATCCTATTGACCACCTGGCCCTCAGGCCTGACCTAATCGTTCACCCTGATAGGTTCCTTCCTCAATTGATTGAGTCCAATCATCGTTGGCGAAGTACCATTCAATGGTCCGACGCAGTCCGCTGACGAAATTCTCCTGTGGTTCCCAACCCAGCTCCCGCTCAATTTTTGAGCAATCGATCGCGTAGCGTTTGTCATGACCCGGGCGGTCGGTCACATAGGTGATTAAGTCGTCAGCACTCCGAGTTTCCCCTTCCGGAAGCAGATCATTCACGATCTCAACAATCGAGCGAATCACATCAATATTCTTCATCTCGCATTTGCCGCCGATATTATAAACCTCCCCGGGTGTGCCCTTGACCAGAGCCACCGTCAGCCCGCGACAGTGATCTTCCACAAAGAGCCAGTCCCTCACATTCGAGCCGTCCCCATACACTGGAAGACTTTCGCCCCGTCGGGCCTTTGCAATCATCAGCGGAATCAACTTCTCCGGAAATTGATAAGGACCGTAGTTGTTCGAACAATTCGTCGTCACCACAGGCATTCCAAATGTGTGAAAATACGCCCGCACCAAATGATCACTGCCGGCCTTCGATGCTGAATACGGACTGTTCGGAGCATAGGGCGTAGTCTCAGAGAACGCTGGATCATCTGATTCAAGCGACCCGTAAACCTCATCCGTCGACACATGTAAAAAGCGGTAGTCCTTATCAGACAGACCCGCTGCTTTCAGGTTTTCGAAGTGTCCCCGGGCAGCGTGGAGCATTTGAAAAGTCCCCACAAAATTGGTCATGATAAACTCCTCCGGCGCATCAATGGATCGGTCCACATGAGACTCAGCAGCCAGGTGCATGATGTGAGTGATGTCGTGATCCGCATATAATTTGGCAATAGCCGCTGCGTCACAGATATCAGACTGAACAAAGACATGACGGTCATCGCCCTCAAGCGCCGCCAGGTTCTCCGGGTTTCCTGCGTACGTCAGTTTGTCGACGTTCACCACCTTTTCGATCTCGATGCCCAGCTCAGATTCTGCTTTGCCGAGAAGATAATGGACCAAATTTGACCCGATAAAGCCGGCGCCGCCGGTGACTAAGATTCGCATGCCCATATGATTTGTGTGTGTTTGAAAAGGGACGGCATTTTACCGTGTCATCCCATGCACTCAACCTGAACTTTTGGAGCGTCTCCCGTCAGCGGGAAGCTCAATTCAAACAATTATCCAAATCAAAAAGCGGAGCGGGCTCACCACTCAACGACGTCCCGGTCATTTCCGGAGCATTGAGCAACACCGCGCGATCTTCCCGGTCAATTTCACTGAACATCAGGGTGACTTCATTGACGAACATCCCCTGATCACTCACTGAAGGGATCGACCCCACAACAATCGCCTCCACACTGATAAATTTAGACTTCACAGTTCGCTGACCACAATCGACATGGAAACCTAGCGCTACCGTTGAACCCACCTCGAAGCTTCGGACAGATTCAAGAACCATGCCATGCTCATTGGTCTTAAGCACTTGAAAGGCAGTGGGTGGTGCAGGACGGAGAGGAGGGAAATCAGGCGAAAAGTAGGAGTCCGTGTGCTGCATCACATAAAAATGTACGGCTGGTTTGAAACAGTGTCAAATTTCAGCAGGAAAAATGGGAATATTCTCAAAATCGAAAATCTACAAATCCCCAATCAAAAAATAACCCCAGATTCCCTTGTTCAATCGCGGTCAAACGTGTTTTCTTCCGGCCACTCAACGACCTATGCACGCACAGGATATTTTCGCGAAATACAAGACCACTTTCTCATTCGAATTCTTCCCTCCAAAGACGGAAGAGAGCGCCGAAGCTTTGTATTCCACCATCGCAGAACTCGAAGCCTACAAGCCCTCCTTCGTCAGCGTTACCTATGGCGCCGGTGGTTCAACCCGCGAGATGACACATGATCTTGTCGTCAAGATCAAGGAAACTACATCGCTCGATCCAAGCCCTCACTTGACCTGCGTCTGCCATCAGGAAGAGGAAATTCATTCCATCATCGAACGTTACGCTGCTGCTGGCGTCAGCAACATCCTTGCGCTCGGGGGCGACCCTCCACGGGACCGCGTCAACTACGACCGCAGCCAGGACGCATTTCAACACGCAGCGGACCTCGTCGAATTTATCAAGAAGTTCAACGACACGGGAGCCCATCCCGATCCCCGGGGATTCGGTATCGGTGTCGCAGGCTTTCCCGAAGGCCATCCGTCCACACCTAATCGACTGAAAGAACTCGATTACCTCAAGGCGAAAGTGGATGCCGGAGCGGACTACATCGTCACCCAGTTGTTCTTCGATAATCATGACTTTCTCGATTTCCGCGACCGTTGTGAGCATGCCGGGATCAACGTCCCGATCATCGCGGGCATCATGCCGATCACGACCAAAAAAGGAATGGACCGGATGGCGGACCTGGCGGCCGGGGCTAAATTCTCAGGGAAACTTCTCAGATCGCTTGACCGTGCCGGGGATGATCCAGAAGCTGTCGAACGCGTCGGCATTCACCACGCCACAGAACAGTGCCTCGATCTGCTCGACCACAACGTCGATGGCATTCACTTCTATACCCTGAACAAATCCCACACCACCCGCGAGATCTACGCCAATCTTGGCCTGCGTGATTCGGATTCATTGTAAAAAACTCTCAGATCACCCATGAGGCCATCCACCACCAAGTCAGACAGGTTTCCCTGGCGGTATCTGTTCTACATGGTGGTGTTTCTCTATCTCGCAGGTGACCTCTACCTCTTCGAAGGCCCCATTCGTCGAGCCATTGATGCACGCCATTCTCAAGGTCTCGAGAATGCGCCCGATGAATCCGAATGGATCGCCATCGTCAATCGGGAACCCGTCACCAAGCGGCAGCTGGAGATGGCGGTCATGCAGCATCTTTATCGTCGCGGCCGCAGTGTTGAAGATCTGTCTCCCAAAAACCTGCAAATCACCCGGCTCGCCGTCCTGCAGACTCTGGTGAATGACACCCTGATCCGGCAATACGCGTCCGGGTCAAAAATTCGTGCCGGCCAGAAAGAAATCGAACCTTTCATCGAGTCGTTCGAATCCCAGTTTACAGACGAAGACGAACTCGAAGAACGATCGAAGGGTCAAAAACTGGACATCGGGAAACGGCGAGAAGCCCTCGCTTCAATTGTCGATCAAAAGGTATGGATTGAGAACCGGATCAAAAACGCGACCACGGTGACCGACGAAGAAGTTAAGGCGTGGTATGAAGCCAACCGGAAAAGCGGTACCGGATTCAAGAACCCCGAACGCTTCCGGGCTTCCCACATCTTTCTCAGCACGGTTAATGACAAGAGCCCTGCTCGTGAAGCGCTGATTCGCGACATCCACAGTAAAATCGTTGGCGGAGAAAATTTCGGTGCACTCGCACTGAAGCATTCAGAAGACGAACGAACTAAAAAGTGGAAGGGCGATCTCAATTGGTTTTCCAAAGACCGAGTTAGTCCCGACTTTTACAACGCGGTATCCAAACTCAAACCGGGTGAAGTGAGCCAACCGTTTCAAACCGATATCGGCTGGCACGTCGTTAAGCTTACAGACCGGAAGCCAGCCATGGAACTCGATTTCGAGACCCTCAAACCTGACATCGTCGCTCATCTCAAGTCACAATACCGTGCCAATGCTGTTCAGGAGCTGCTACTCAGATTGCGGAAAGTCGCCGCAATCGAGATCTTCCCGGATCGGATTTGAATCAGCGTTTCAATTCGTTTTTCTCCCCTGGTCAGGTCTAACGATCCAACAGGGTCTGATCGATGACTCAACCCTGTTGGATCGAAAAAAGTCTTTCCAGCAGGAACCACGACCAGACTCGCTCCCTGTCGATATGGGAAAGCAGAACCCCAATGTAACATTACAAAAGCAGGCTCCAAGGTAGAGGACTGCGTTGTAACTTTACAAGAGGACTCTTCAACGCAGCGGGTCGCAGTGTAACATTTCAAGACGACTCCCCAGGGTAGAGGGTCGCGTTGTAACTTTACATGAGGACTCTCCATGGCAGCGGGCCGCTTCGTAACGTTACATGAGGACTCCCAAAGGTGGAAGGCCGCTTTGTAACATTACAAGACGACTCCCCAAGGCAGAGGGCTCCATTGTAACGTTACATGAAGGCTCTCCACGACAGAGGGTTCCTTTGTAACGTTACATGAGAACATTCCAGGGCAGAAGGTTCTGTTGTAACGTTACATGAGGACGCATCAAAGAAGTGGTTCTATTGCGAAATGTCTGACCTCTTCTACCGTTTGCTCTAAGAAATGAAACGTGTTTACAGGGTGCGACCGGGTTTCTGGTCGAAGATTATCTTTCCAGCAATCCTCCTGATCCAAATCCCGGTCCTGATGGATCGCTACCGCCAGTATTCCGAAGCGCCGGGAACCGGGACCAAAATTGAACTGCTGATTTCGGCGGTGATCATTTCCTTTTGGACCTGGTATGTGTGGCGGCGTCTACGAACGGTGCAGGTGATCACGGTCAATGATGAAGTGATTAGTTTCCAAAAAGTTCGGGGTGATCGATCGTGGCCAGTGGAAACGATGACGGATATCACGGAGGATCAAATCGAGTTCCACCTGTATTCTGAGACGAAACATGTCAGCGTTTCGAAAAAGACGATCGACCCGGAGCTTGAGAAATTTTTAACTGAACGGGTGAACGATAGGCTCTGACCGTTTGCTGCGGTTCAAAGCAATCAGTCAGCCAACTAATCGGTCGAATCCCGTTCGCGTTCCGGCATGATGGCGCAAGCGCCTTTGCAGCCAAAGATCTTGCTGAAGAAGAGCCGGTTCCGGCTGATGAACATGTAAAATTTCTCGGCCACCCAGATGACGCCGGGAATCCAGAGGAACAATCCAACCGGGAGGAGGAGTGGCATCCGCATTCCCAGAAAACGGATAGCGCGGGCTCCCCGGTGAATTTCGTTTTCTTGCGTCACACAATGGATGGCCTCGAGCAAATCTTCGCGACCGAGGTTGGGGGCCATGGCGGCCGCCTGATCATCTTTGATGGGGAGAAACCGGACTTTATTGAGCCAATCCAACCAGGTGAGAGATTTCATCTGGAAAGTGCAAAGGGGACAGTCGGAATCGTAGAGGACGGTGTGCATTTGGGGAAGAAGGGGTCGGTTTCGGGGGTCAGGTGTCAGGGCGGGTCTGGTGAGAGGAACGGGTGATTGTGATTGCTGTCTGCTAAGTGCTAAGTGCTAACTGCTAAAAGCTAAAGGCTGACAGCTAACCGCTCCTAACTCTCTCGATCTTTGAGCCATTGTCTGAAATCAAATGAGGTTGAACCGCCTGCGTTTGGATCATCGGACTCGTCCACGACAAGATCCCAGCGATCATTACATCCCCGGCAACGATAGGTGACGTTGTCGCCAATTTCCCAACCGTCTTCGGGGGGGTGGGAAATGAGATGAGCTGTTTGGCCGCAATCGACGCAAACGATGGTTTCGGGGACGTTCATTTAATCGGTTTTCCTGACTGCACGTGTGACGTATAGTAGCCGTTCGAAAGAAAATTTCATGTCAGCATCTGAATCCAGCCCAAATCGGACGGCGACGATCGAGCGAGACACTGCGGAGACAAAAATCCAGCTCAGTGTTGATCTCGATGGGACCGGAAAATCGACGATCAACACCGGTGTGGCGTTTTTCGATCATATGCTGACGCTTTTCTCGAAACACAGCCGGATTGATCTGTCGGTGACGGTGGATGGTGACATCGAGGTGGACTTTCACCACACGGTGGAGGACACGGGGATTGTTCTCGGTCAGGCGATCAAGCAGGCGCTGGGCGAGAAGAAGGGGATCAATCGCTATGGCCTGGCTTATTTACCGATGGATGAAACGCTGGCTCGTGTTGTCGTGGATTTCAGCGGACGACCGTTTCTGGAATATCGCGGGCCTGAGGGTATCGCGAATATCGGCGGGGCGTTCAATTTCACGCTGGTGGAGGAGTTCATGCGGGCTTTTGCTTTTAATGCGCTGATCAATCTGCACATCGAGATTCTCTACGGTCGTGATGGTCACCACATGGCTGAGGCGGTCTTTAAAGGCCTGGCCCGTTCGGTGGATGCCGCGATTCAGATCGATCAGAGGATTGCCGACATTATTCCGAGCACGAAGGACGTTCTTTAACTGGTATGAGCTCGAATTCGAAAATCGGCGTCGTCGACTACGGCGGCGGGAATCTGCAAAATGTTCTCAACGGCCTGAAGTTGCTGGGTCATGAGGGTACGCTGGTGGATGGACCGGAGGATTTGGAATCAATTTCCAAGCTGATCTTCCCCGGGGTGGGGGCGTTCGGTGATTGTGCGGGAGTTCTCGATGAGAAGAATCTCCGCGGAGGTTTGCTGGAATGGTTGAACGCGGGGAAGCCTTTCTTCGGAATTTGCCTGGGTTATCAGGTGTTGTTTGAATCCAGCGAAGAGAACCCGGATGTGAAAGGGCTGGGCTTTCTAAAGGGAAAGGTCCGGAAGTTTCCCATGGATGCGGGTCTGAAGGTGCCGCACATGGGTTGGAATACGGTGTCGATCAAGAATCGGGATTTACCGATCTGGGACGGTCTGCCTGAGGGTGATGATCCGCACCTTTATTTTGTGCACTCGTTTTTCCCTGACCCGGATGATAAGTCGGTGATTGGATCGACGGCCAACTACGGCGTGGAATTTGCCTCGAGCGTGCAGGTGGGTGATTCGATTTTCGCCTGTCAGTTTCACCCGGAGCGCAGTCAGGATGTGGGATTGCGACTCATGAAGAACTTTCTCGAGTCGTAAGACGCCAGCACTGTCAGTCTGCGGTGTAAACGAGGGCGTAGTCGTCGCCGATTGACTCGATAGCGAGGTATTTGGAGGCCGCGAGGATCTGTGCCTCGTTGAGATTGATCTTGAATTCCATCCCGAAAGATTGGGAGGTCACACCTTTCGTCAGGACATCGGCAGACATGGTAACTCCACCGCCCATGCTCTCGGGGATGATGTGGTAGGCTCCGGCTGCGTTGGCTGAGGTTGAGAGAGACGACAAGCTCTGAGCGTTGCGCTTGGCAGCGGCTTCAGTTGAGGCTGAATTGATTTTCCGCATTTGGGTGCCGGCCATTCCTGCGATGATTCCGATGACGGCAATGGTAATCAGCATTTCAGGAAGGCTGAATCCTCGTTGCTTAGGCTTACCGGGCTGAGTTGAAGTGAGTTTCATAATTACTTCGAATTTTGTTTGCGTTGCTTTTGGTTTTCGACCAGCTCGGCGATTTCGTCGTCGTCGAGGCTTTCGAGTAAAGTGTTGATCAATTTTTCGCGATAACTGGAAGGGCCGCTGTTTCCCTGGCCGGCAAGAGCGATGACTGCTCCGCCACCAATGCCGGACTGGCTGCCACTTCCGCCACCGCTGCTGTTTCCAACTACGCTGCGCAACAACCGTTCGCTGGATGAACTACGATGACTGCGATTTGCGCCCTGATTCTGGTTTGCCGTTCCTCCAAACGTTGAAGGCCCCTCGTATTTGGCAAACTGAGGGCGACCTGTGTAATCGAAATTCTCCTCTTCGATTTCGGGCTGAATGTCTTCGAAAGTGTCAGGAGCGAATTCAACCACTGCTTCAGACTCAGGCTCGGGACCGGGAACCACCGAAGAAAGGTTGAAAGACTGCGCCTTTTCCATCAGAGCGCTCATCCAGGTGCTCGGAACCGGAGCGGCGGGTTTTTCATTGCTTTCTGCCACGACTGTCGGCGGACCTGCCAGAAAAAGGATGACCAAACAGGTGAAGGTCGCGACTCCCACGGTGGCTAATGTGTAGAAAAATGGCAATTTCATGACGCAGAACTGAGATAGTTTGCGTCTAATTTCTATAATGACAAGAACTTTCTGATAAAATCATTGCGTTTTTATGAATTTTTCTCAATTTGAGTATCAAATTTGAGAAAACACCTCATCAGTCGGCAATCCGATCCAGGAACGGCAGCCACCAAAGCCTTTGCGGTCGAGTAATTTCACCGGGTTATCCAGAACCCACACTTTCACCCGGGCGTAGCTGATCCCGAATTCATCGCCCCACTCGAATCGTTCGCGGATGATTTCCTCTTTCCAGATGTGCTCTGAATCGAGCTTTTGAATTTCCTCCCAATCAGTCAAACGGCCGGTTTCGATCGCTTCACAATAGATTCCGAATTCGATTTCGCGGGCGTCATCTTCGTTCCCCGGCTTCGCGACGGGTGCAGATTTCAGCTGCCGGGGTGTGCCATCGGGCATTGGTTTTACCTGATCAAGCTGTTCATGAAAGTAGGAAGGGAACATAAAAAAGCGATCGTGAATCCACTGGAACCCGTGTTTTCCCTCGGAAATTCCGCCTTTGCGCAGGATGAGGTTTTGTTCACCGCTGGCAAGGGCCTCGCACACGACTTGCCATTCTTTAAAGGCGACGGGTTTCCAGTCTTCAGGGATAGGTGGGGCGATATTGGACATAATCGTGACTTTGGAGCGGCTCAGAATATTTGCAAATTCAGCAGATTTTCGACTGGAAAACAAAGAATGAGTGTCCTACTTTCCCGCTCTGCGCAATTCGCCGCAGGGAGTAGATGGTGGCTGTAGCTCAGGGGTAGAGCCCCGGTTTGTGGTACCGGTTGTCGCGGGTTCAAATCCCGTCAGCCACCCCATCTTCCTTCCGCAGGTAATGTAGGAATGGAATCTCTCGAAGACAAAATCGGTTACAAGTTCACTAACTCGCTATTGATTGCGGAGGCGATGACTCACCCAAGTCTCGCTTATGAAACCCGGAAGCCGCATTTTGACAACCAACGCCTTGAGTTTCTGGGTGATGCGGTAATTCAGCTGATTCTTACAAACGAGCTGTATCTTCACTTCCCCGATTTTGGTGAAGGGAAACTCACGAAACTCCGCAGCCGGTTGGTATCGCGCACGGCGCTGAAGCGTTACGCAAAGTCCATTGATCTCGGCCAGCACCTCCTGCTGGGAAAAGGCGAGGAAACTTCCGGCGGCCGCGCTCGCCCCTCTAATTTGGCGGACGCGTTCGAATCTCTTTTCGGCGCCATTTATCTCGATGGCGGTTACGAGGTCGCGAGAGATTGCCTTCTTTCGAAATTCTCCAGCTTTATTAAAGAGATCACGGATCAACCGGATGAAGTGAACCCGAAGGGTCAGCTTCAGGAGATACTCCAGGCGATAAGTACCAACAGCCCGTCCTACCGGATAGTCTCTCAGGAAGGCCCTGATCATCAGAAAAGTTTTGTAGCTGAAGTCGTGTGGCAGGGCAAGGTGCTTGGAAAAGGATCCGGTAACAGCAAGAAAGTGGCTGAAATCGGAGCGGCAGCCGATGCCATGCAAAAGGAACACTGGACGGAAATCGAACTCTCTGTGAATAACCCGTGAAAAGTATTGAGCAGGACTGTGGATTGAATTTCTTGTCCACAGAAAAGGCGGGTTACGAATCGTTGTTGGTTCTGTTTTCCACAGCTGTTTTCGGTCGTGTTTCTTTTGATTATCAGCTTCTTACAGAAAGTAATTCACGTTCTGCACAGCTATAATAATACTATAAATTTTCCTCTATAAGTTCTTATTCCGTACTAAGCGTGTGGAGAACTTCGAAAACCTTCTCACAAATGGCCCTAGATGAAATCCTGGACAGGTCTTGTGAAGGTGCCTGGAGAATGAAAACATTGGGATTCTGAGGAGCCCATATGTCTGGATTCGTTGGGCCAAAGAGGAGGACTGATGGAATCCCGCATGCAGCCGCTACATGCCCGACTCCTGTATCATGCCCCAGAAAGAGATCTGCGGATCGGAGTTCGTTCGTGAGATCCGGCAAAGACAAGTGGAGTAAATGGCGAAGGGGAAGCGAAGCATCCTCAGCTAAAGCCAGGAACTGGGAAATCGTCTGATCCTCTGCTTCTCCACTGATGATAGCGAATTGGGTGTCCGGCCATTTCTCCAGCAGAGATGTGGCGACGTCGATCCAACCTTCATATGACCAGTTCTTGCGCGGGCTGCCGCTGCCGGGATGAATAGCAATCACCGGACCGGATTGCCGTGTAGGGGGAGATTCCTCGGGATCAAAGAGGTGGACGAATGGTTCGTCGAGAAAGAGCGCCAATTGCTCGAGAGGTTTTGCGAGCTGAGTTGCGGCCGGAATAGGTTCGCCGGGATCTTCGAGGACTTTGTGCGGGCCACGAATCAGTGTTTCGACGCCGGCTTTGCGGAGATTTCCCTCAAAATATCCGTCGGGATCATAGAGATAGCTGATCACGACATCAAACGAAGCGAAGTAGTCCACCAGGTCAGCTGGTAGTTCGGCTCCCGGGACAAAGAACAGGGAAAGCGGACCGTATTCCATGGAGCGTGTGCCATCTGTCAGGCCTGCGATTTCCGCCATGGGCATGACATTGGGGTATCCCAGTACCTCGATGCGAGTGTCGGGAAAGTTACGCCTCATTAATTGAATAGCAGGGAGTGTGAGGACGAAATCTCCCAGTGCTCCACCTCGAATGATCAGAATTTTACCCATTTTTGTGATTCGATGACGCTACTACATGCGGCGACAATTCGCTTTCACCTTAACTTCGTTTCGTGTATCCTCCCGCTCCAATAATTTGGCATCGGAGGGGACTTCGACGAAACACAAACACTGGAATTTTTTATGGCAACCACCACCACCGTTTACCCCGTACGTCTGCCTCTAAGCCTATTATTGATCGCATTGTTTGCAGTGATCGGCGGCGCATCGACAGGATTCAGTCAGGCACGTCAGCCCACCGATTACGGTGAAATCGGCCAGCGGGTCGCAACGATGCTCAGCGAAGAACATTATCTCCGGCATCCCTTCGATAATGAAATGTCCGAAAAGGTCCTCGAAATCTATCTTGAGTTCCTTGACTTCAGCCGGGTTTATTTCACCCAGGCTGATGTAGATAAGTTCCGCGAAGATTATCAGCACAGCATTGACGATCAGATTCAGAACAAAGAAATCCCCGCTGCCTCGGAGATCTACGCGATATATGAAGAGCGGGTGAAGTCCCGGGTGGCGTATGCTCAAGAGTTGCTCAAGAAAAACGATTTCACATTTGATTCAGACCGGGTCCTTCACCTCAGCCGGAAAGAAAAGGAGTGGCCTGCGAACGGAGAAGAGTCTGACGAACTGTGGCGCAACCTGATCGAAGGGGATCTGCTGCAGGAAGTTCTCCGCCGCGATGCTGTGAAGCGGATGAAAGAAGAGCGCGCCGAGAAAGGCCTGCCCGAGAAACCCGGAAAGGATGACGACAAAGACGATTTTGCCAAAGACAAAACTCCGGAAGATGTGATCAGCGATCGCTACGATCGAATTCTGAAGAGCGTCAATGAAAACACTACGGAAGACGTTGCGGTGATGTTTGTGAAGTCGATTGCGAGATCTTACGATCCGCACTCAGAATATTTTTCCCAGAGCCAATACGATAACTTCATCATCGGCATGAGCAAAAAGCTCACCGGGATCGGCGCTATGCTCCAGCTTGAAGAAGATGGAAGCGCTTCCATCCAGGGCCTGGTTGTTGGCGGTCCTGCTTTCAAAAACGGGGAGCTTCAGGTAAATGACAAAGTCGTAGGGGTTGCTCAGGGCGACGACGGCGAGATGGAAGATGTCATTCCACTGAGCCTGAACAAGATCGTTGATCTTATCCGTGGAGAAAAAGGAACCACCGTTCGCCTCAAAGTCCGCCCGGTTGATTCCCCCGACGCAACAAAAGTGGTTCAAATTCTTCGCGATCAGGTGGACCTGAAAGACAGCCTTGCCTCAGCGGATTTGATCATGACTAAAGATCCCGCCGGGAAAGACCAGAAGATCGGTTGGATCGACCTGCTTTCTTTCTACGCCGACATGGGTGGCGGCAATACCAGCACCACAGTGGATGTGCAGCGCCTGCTGACTCGTCTCATGGCGGAAGGAATCGACGGTCTGGTTGTGGATCTTCGCGACAACGGCGGCGGTTCACTTGAAGAAGCTGTCAATATGACTGGATTGTTTATTCCCCGCGGTCCGGTTGTTCAATCACAGGATTGGCGTGGCCAGCGGAACTACAAGGCCTCACGAAATCGCGATGCTATCTATGACGGCCCCATGATTGTGCTTACCAATCGGGCATCCGCTTCTGCGTCAGAAATTTTTGCCGCTGCACTTCAGGACTACAACCGCGCAGTGATCGTGGGTGAAAAAGCGTCGTTCGGAAAAGGAACTGTCCAGCAGCTGCGTCCGGTATTTACCCGGAACAATTTCATGATTCCGCTGGGCCGGGGCAATGCCAATGAAAATGGGGCCTTGAAGCTGACCATCCAGACATTCTTCCGCATCAATGGATTCTCCACCCAACTCGATGGAGTAGTCCCCGATGTGAAATTGCCATCCACTAACGATGTCCTTGATATCGGTGAAGGCGCACTTCCGAACGCTCTGGTTGCCGAGCCTATAGACCCTGCCATTTACGAGCCATACTCGCGCGAACCTCTGCCGGCTGAAGCTTTGCAGGTCGGGGTGGATGCTCGGATCGCCAATGATCAGGCGTTCAAATACATCCTCGAAGACATGGAATACAATAAGTCCCGCATCGATGACAACACAGTCTCATTGAACCGTGCCAAGCGTGAAGCGGAGACTGCTGAGATGGAAGCGAAGCGCAAAGCCCGCAAAGAAGAGCGGATCGAAAGGTTTGCGAAGGTGAGGGAAGCTGAAAAAGATCTTTTCACGATATATACGCTTACCCAGGACAACGTTCATGAGAAGGAACTTACCTTGAAGAAAGACCTCTCAAGCGAAGAACTGAGTGGTATGACAACCGGGAAGAAGGATGAAAAGGATCCGGAAGTCGAAGCTCTGAAATACCCTCACTCCTTTGACCCATACGAGCGTGAAACAATCCATATCATGCAGGATTTGATCGCGATTCAGGAAACCGGAAAGCCGGTTCACATTTCTAAAGTCGCCAAGAGTGCGACCGAGAAATTGCCTGAGTGATTTCCGGGAACAAACGGTACAAGTCGCCCGACCACCCCGTAACTACCGGTCGCTCCGGGATTTTTTACTGCCAGTTATACGGGACAGCAATTCCCTGGTTTTTAGGGTCAGCCGAGATGTTTCTTAAAAAACGCCAAGGTGCGTTCCCAGGCGAGCTCGGCATTCTTCGGATCGTAGCGTGGTGTGGAATCGTTGTGAAATCCATGATTCGCACCGGGGTACATATGCATAGTGTAATCCACCTTATTCGCTTTCAACTCCGCTTCGTACTCGGGCCAGGTTCCGTTCACCCGTTCGTCGAGTTCCCCGAGCTGAACCAGCAGCGGTGCCTTGATATTTTTGCGAATTTCCTCAGCAGCAGGAGTTCCGTAAAATGGGACTCCGGCATCCAGTGTCTCCGGAATCGCAGCGGCGAGCATATTGACGATATATCCGCCAAAGCAAAAACCAACCGCTCCAAGCTTTCCGTTGCCTGATTCGTTTGCCTTCAAAAACTTTGCCGCTGCGATGAAATCCTGCTCCAGTTTGACCTTGTCCATCGACTTCTGCATCGAACGACCCTCATCGTCATTTCCCGGATAACCTCCGAGCGGGTAAAGGCCGTCAGGTGCAAACGCGATAAAACCGGCTTTCGCCAGTCGCCGGGCGACGTCTTTAATATAAGGGTTCAATCCGCGGTTTTCGTGAACGACCAGAACAGTGGGAGCTTTGCCCTTCAATTCTGAAGGCACGACGAGATAGCCCTGGCACTTCCCATGGCCGTTTGGAGATTCAAACATCTCGTAGGTTGCTTTGATCTCCGGGTCGTTGAACGACACCTGCTCGGCATTTGCATAGTCAGGCAACAATGCCGCAAGCAGCGCACTGGTGGTAAATCCTGCCGCCGTCAGAGTTGAGAGACGCTGCACAAACGTCCGGCGGTCAATGATCCCGTGTGCGTATTCATCATACCAGTCAAAAGCCTCCTGTGGGATAGGGTGTTCTTCGGTGATCACTGGCTCAGATTGCTGGGTTTTCATAGGCGTGGGAATAGAAATATTAGATCTGATTAATTTATTCACTCTAATTCTGTAGCGCAAAGGTGTCGGGTAAGAATTTGCAAACCAACGCCCTTCATAGCAATGAAAAGTATGGTAATCCGGCTCACATATCTCGCAGTTTTGTCTGCCGTTTTTGTGGGAAAACTCAAAGCGGCTGAACCCGTTGATTTCTCCAGCCAAATTCGACCTGTTCTGGCCGATCGATGTTTTAAGTGCCATGGGTTCGATGACGCGGCGCGTGAAGCGGATCTGGGATTGCATAATTTTGAAGCCGCCACCCGCGACCTCGGTGGACACCGGGCAATTACACCGGGCGATCCGGAGAACAGCGAAATCATCGCCCGCATGATTTCCCATGACAAAGAAGAAGTCATGCCGCCACCGAATGCCAACAAACCACGGCTCAGTGATGCGGAGGTCGCGACGTTCAAACAATGGATCAAAGAAGGTGCCGGGTATGAGCAGCATTGGTCGTTTGTACATCCGGCGAAATCAAATATCACCCCTCCGAAATCCGATTTCCCCAACCCGATCGATGCCTTTGTTCAGCGCACTTTGACCAGGGAGAAACTTGAATTCTCTCCCGAAGCAAAACCGTCCCTCCTCGCCCGCCGACTTTACCTCGACCTCATCGGGCTTCCGCCCACTCCGGAACAGGCCAACGAATTTGCTGCGCTTGCTGAAGAGAAATCGATCAGCGAAGCCGTCGCGATCACCACTGATGCCTTGCTGCAAGACACCGCTTATGGAGAGAAGTGGGCCCGCCATTGGTTGGATCTCGCCCGGTATGCTGATACCAATGGATACGAAAAAGACCGTCCCCGATCGATCTGGCCTTATCGCGACTGGGTCATCAATGCCCTGAACGCCGACATGCCGTATGATCAGTTCACGATCGAACAAATCGCCGGCGATATGCTACCCAACGCGACAGTCGACCAAAAGATCGCCACAGGTTTTCATCGCAACACGATGTTGAATGAAGAAGGAGGTATCGATCCTTTAGAGTTTCGTTTCAACGCCATGGTCGACCGGGTCGCCACCACAGGGACAGTTTGGCTGGGCCTCACCACCGGCTGTGCCCAGTGCCACACGCATAAGTTCGATCCAATTACTCACACTGATTACTATGCTCTGTTTGCATTGCTGAACAATGCGGACGAGCCCGACCTCGACGTGCCGGAAGACGCGACTGCTGAACGGCGTAAAACCATTCAGGATCAAATCACACAGTTGGAGAACGAGCTGATCGCAAAGGTTGATTCCGATCAATACGGCAAGTGGCTCGCAGCAGAACGCTCCGCAGCGATTGATTGGAAACCGCTGCACCCCGCCGAAGTGAAGTCGAACTTACCTCACCTCACCGTGCTGGAGGATCAATCCGTTCTCGCGTCAGGTGATTTTACAAAACGCGACGTCTACGATCTGAAGTTCGATATCACTGATCAGAAAGATCCCATCACAGCGATTCGGCTGGAAGCGTTGCCCCACGACAGCCTGCCGGAGCACGGTCCGGGAGCTGCCTACTACGAGGGGCGCCGGGGAGACTTTTTCCTGAGCGAGCTGACCGCAAAGGTCGATGGAAACAAGGCTGACTTTCGGGATGCCACTATCAGCTTCGGCAAGATGGCTGTGGGTAGCGGCAAGGTCACTCCGGAGGGCGTCTTTGATGGCAACGGATCCAGTGGCTGGTCCACCGCGACAGGACAGGGCAAACGCCATGAGCTTGTCCTGAATCTGCAGACTCCTATGAGCGGAAAAACCCTTGATATCAATTTACTGTTCGAGCGTCATTTTGTGGCAGCGTTAGGGCGCTTTCGTATCTCGGTCTCAACAGAAAATAAACCCGCCCGTGCCAGGGCGAGTGACATCAACTTCGCCACGGCTGATGACCGTCAGTTGAAAGCGCTCTATCTGAACCAGGCAAAGGAATTTGCCAAAGAACGGAAGCAGCTTGATGCGTTGGAAGCGAAGCTGCCGGCATTTCCCACAACATTGGTGATGCGGGAGCGCCCTGCCGAAAATCCCCGCGCCACCTTTCGTCATCATCGGGGGGAATACCTGAATACCAAAGAGAACGTCAGGCCGGCCGTTCCGGCTGTTTTTGAACCGATCGATGGCAAAGCCGACCGACTTGGACTCGCGAAATGGCTCGTGTCTGACAAGAACCCTCTGGCTGCCCGGGTCGCGGTGAACCGTGCCTGGCGTGCTTTCTTTGGACGGGGCCTCGTCCACACCGCCGGCGATTTCGGTCTGCAATCTGAACTCCCCAGCCATCCGCAGTTGCTCGACTGGCTTGCGGTTAAACTCATCGAGGACGGGTGGTCGATGAAAAAGCTTCACAAGCGAATCGTGACGACTCGCACCTACCAGCAAAGCTCGGCCATCACACCCGGGCTTCTTGAGGCTGATCCAAAAAATGCGCTTCTCGCACGCGGTCCCAGGTTCCGCATGTCTGGCGAGATGCTTCGGGATTCTGCACTCGCTGCCAGCGGACTGCTCACCGAAAAGATCGGTGGCCCCAGCGTTTACCCTCCCCAACCTGCATCAGTTGCGTCTGCAGCCTACGGCAATACCAAGTGGCCGACATCGAAGGGGCCGGACCGCTACCGCAGGAGTCTGTATACATTTTCAAAACGCACCGCACCTTTTGCTGCCTATCTGACTTTCGATGGACCCACGGGCGAAAGCTGTCTTGCCCGCCGCGAGATTTCAAACACCCCCCTGCAATCGCTCACCCTTCTCAATGACGAATTGTTTCTCGAAGCCGCCCGGGCACTCGCCGAGTCAACCCTGTCTGATCAGCAAACCAACCCTGTTGGATCGAAAATCTTCCAGCGAGTTGTGACCCGTGAGCCGACTGAAAGTGAGTTGGCGGATTTGAATACCTTTTATGAAGCACAGCTCACACGATTGAAAGCAGGAGAGCTCGACGCAGAAAAGATCAGCGGGAAGGAAAGTTCCCCTGAGCTGGCGGCGTGGACACTCGTGGCGCGGGCTGTTTTGAATCTCGACGAAGCTGTTTCCAAACCGTAATGAACACACCCCTACAACATTCAACCCGGCGACAATTCTTTGAGACCTGTGGCATTGGTCTTGGAAAGATGGCCCTCGGTTCCATGATGGCTGGCGGTCTGGGCCGGGCTATGGGCGTCTCGGATTACGCGCCGAAGGCGAAGCGCGTTATCTACCTGTTCATGGCCGGGGCCCCCAGTCAGCTTGAGCTTTTCGACAACAAGCCGAAACTGATTGAGTTCGATGGTAAGCCTATCCCGCCCTCCGTGATTGCCGGACAACGCTACGCTTTTATTCAACCGGACGCTGCCGTTTTGGCCCCATGTTTTCCGTTTTCCAAACATGGAGAATCAGGGCAGGAACTTTCCGACCGGCTGCCGCATTTGGGGAAAGTCGCTGATGAGATCGCCATCGTGAAGTCGGTGCACACCGATCAGTTCAATCATTCGCCGGCCCAGATCTTTGTGAACACCGGCGGCCCCATTCCCGGGCGTCCTTCGATGGGTTCGTGGTTGAGTTATGGCCTGGGATCAGAAACGCAGGATTTGCCGGGCTTTGTGGTGCTGAAATCAGGCGGCAACCTGAGCGGTGGCGCAGCCATGTGGAGCGCGGGTTTTCTACCCGGGAAACACGCCGGGGTTCCTTTTCGCGAGTCGGGCGATCCCATCCTGCATGTCACCAACCCGGCGGGGATCGATGACAAGGCCCAGCGGGACTCATTGGATTTGATTCGGAAAATGAACGAACGCCAACTGGAAGCAGTGGGCGATCCTGAGATCCAAACCCGTATCAACAGCTACGAGATGGCCTGGCGGATGCAATCGGCCGCACCGGAGCTGACGGATCTCTCTAAAGAGTCGAAAGGGATGTTGGATCTCTACGGCGAGGGAGATTTTGCGCGAAACTGTATCCTGGCCCGCCGTTTGATTGAGCGGGGATCACGTTTTGTGCAGCTGTATCATTCCGGCTGGGATCATCACAGTCAGGTTAAAAACGGGGTCACAACTCAGTCGAAAAACATCGATCAAGCATCCGCTGCGCTGATTCAGGATTTGAAGATGCGCGGGTTACTTGAGGAAACACTCGTCGTCTGGGGCGGGGAATTCGGCCGCACTCCGATGGTGGAGGCAAGCGCCGCGCTCAATCGCAGTCAGGGCAGGGATCATCACCCGCAGGCATTCTCCATGTGGTTTGCCGGGGGCGGGATCAAACCCGGGATTACGATTGGCCAAACTGACGAGCTCGGGTTCAACGTGGTGGAAGATCCGGTTCACGTTCATGATGTGCAGGCCACGATTTTGCACCTTCTCGGTCTCGATCACGAGAAACTCACCTACCAGTATCAGGGGCGTGATTTCCGACTGACCGATGTGCATGGTCATGTCGTGAAGAAATTGTTGGCATAGCCAAGCCTATTTTCGATGCGAGCGCTTCTTACTCTGTGGCGCTCGTTTTTTTAATGGAACCCCCAACGGAGCTCTCCCACTGGATAGTTTCTCTTCTAGAAAGCTCTGAGCATCGCGAGATCCATTGATAAAGTCCAAGTACTCCATGATATCATCTGGAGAAACCCAAGAGGGCATAGCAGATGACACCCATTGATACCGAAAGTAAATGCTCTGTCTTTCTTCATCTTCGTAGGACCACTCGCCTGATATTGTCCACACGGCATCGATATCAACTTTGAGTATTGCTCCGCCTTTTCCGCGAAGTGCTCCGTTACACCACATCCAATCAAACTCGAGTCTTGGATTGAGATGTTCAACCTCGTCCTCTTCTTTGATTAATTCCTTCGCATCAACTGGTAGTGCCTCAGGGTAGTGAACATCTCCCAGATAGATACCAACAACATCGTTATCGCCACCATGGTTGAAGAATCCGACGAATCGCTCACCCTTTTGGAAAAAGAATACGTTATCGTCATCATACCTCGTAGTCCAAAGTCCGAAAATACTCTTCAGAATTCCCGGAGTCCCCTCTTCAGGATTGATTCGACCTACAAAGTTTTCGATATTTGTTGGATCAATTTCTATCCATTGATGTCGAGATATTGGATGATCTTCATATCCCTTTTCTTTCAGAAACGACTTCAGTTCTCGTCGTTTAATTTTCCAAAGAGCGGGGACTATTTCTTTACCCATGGCCCAGGCTGCTCCGATTTCGACATTGACCCAAGAACTTTGGACTGACTCTTTTGTAACCAAAATTACGATTCGCTCTGAGCTTGAGAGTGCATCCCGAAGGGTCAGTTCCCAATTTTCACCCGCACGAATACTTTGATCAGCTAGAAAGCATCGAAGTCCATTCTCTCTGAATTTTTTCGCCAAAAGCCTTCCATCAACTTCATTGACGTGTGAATAGCTAAGAAATATTTCGTATTTATGGTTCCCGTTCATTTTGCTCTACCCTAGATAGATGAATAAAGAAGCGCACTGACAAGGAAATACGAGAACCTGCTTTCGCATCGCGAATCGACGTGTGAAAGAAAAGACTGTCAGGCTGTAGAAATAATTTCCTATTTGGCCTAAGAGCAAAAATCATTCGTCACACACGCAATGAGTTTTACGGACCTCGTCGACAGCTCCCAATTGAGAGAATTGATGGAATCCGGAACCGGCCGTGGAGTCCGGATCGGTATTCTTGACTCCGGCGTGAACCCTGACCTTCCGGAATTGGAGGGATCGGTAAAGGCAAACTTTGAAGTTCCCCAAACCGGCGATACAGCAAAGGTAGTCCCCGCGACTTTTGCTGAAGACACCATTGCCCACGGCACGGCGTGTGCATCGATCATTCATAAATACGCTCCCGATGCAGAGCTTTTCAGCATCCAGGTGATTGGCAAAAATCACGCCGCATCAACTCCACAATTGGTGGCCGCACTTGAATTCGCGATCGATCAGCAATGGGACATTCTCAACGTCAGTATTGGCAACGAAACGCTGACAACAGAGATCGCCGCGCTGGCGGATCGCGCTTTTTATCAGAAAAGCCTCATGATCGCGGCCAAGGACAACAAACCCGACAAGATTGGCTACCCCGCGGCATGCGCGTCCGTTCTTGCGGTGGATATGGATTTCTTCGAGGACCCGTTTGAGTTCCGGTATTTGGAGAACAACCCCACCGAAATCGAGGCCAGTGGAGTTTACATCGACTGCCCGCTGCCGGATGGCGACCGCCAGAGTTACACAGGATCCAGCTTTGCCTGTCCGCACATCACCGCGATCGCTGCCCGCTTGCGCCAGCATTTTCCCGGCCTGTCGATGACAGACCTGAAGATCGCTCTTCGCGCGCTCAGTACACCCAAATGAGCCACTTGATGGTGATGGCCATGCCTTTAGTCTTCTGGAGTCATGGATTCATCGATCTCACGCCGCCGCTTCCTCAATGGAATGGGAGCAACCATTGCCCTGCCAACTTTGGAGTGCTCCTCCGCTTTTGCGAAGTCAGTCACTGAGGGAAGCGCCCCTCTTAGAATGGCTTACATCTATACGCCAAACGGAGCCATCATGCCGAAGTGGACACCCGGTGGTGAGGGAAAAAACTGGAACCTGTCACCGACGTTATCTTCGCTCAAGAATGTGAAAGATGACCTCCAGGTGTTTTCCGGTCTGGCGCATTACAAAGCGGATGCCAATGGCGACGGAGGCGGCGACCACGCGCGTGCCACCGCGACATTTCTGACCGGTGTTCAGGCCAAGAAGACGGCCGGTGCCGATATTAAGCTGGGTGTCTCAGTGGACCAGGTGGCAGCAGCCAAACTCGGCGGGGAAACCAAGATCGATTCCCTCCAGCTCGGTTGCGATCCTGCCCGTAAAGCCGGCCGTTGTGACTCAGGCTACAGCTGCGCCTATCAATTTAATTTTTCCTGGCGCAGCGAGACACTCCCGTTACCTCCCGAAATCGACCCCCGGCTTGTTTTCGAAAAACTCTTCGGTGGTGGGCAGACCAATGTCGATCCCAAGACCCGGGCCAAGCGACTGGCTCACCAGAGCAGCATTCTCGACTATGTCCTGGAAGACGCCAAATCCCTTCAGGGGAAACTCGGTTACACCGATCAGCAGAAGGTGGAGGAATACCTGACGGCCGTCCGCGAGATGGAACAAAAGATCGAGAACGCTGAGAAGTTCCGCGAAACCATGCCCGACATGAAAGTGCCGAAAGGCATTCCCGGCAGCTACATAGAGCACATCCGGATCATGTACGAGATGATGATTCTGGCTTTCCAAAGTGATTCCACCCGTATTGCCAGCTTTCTCGTGGCGCACGATGGATCAAACCGCAGCTTCAGTGATATCGGCGTTCCCGATGGCCACCATCACCTTTCACATCATCGCAATGATGCGGAGAAAATGGCCAAGATCGAAAAGATCGACTGCTTCTATGTAGAACAGTTCGCCTGGTTCCTGGAGAAGATGAAAGCCGCCAAAGACCCGGCTGGAAAGAGCCTGCTCGATCAATCAATGGTTGTTTTTGGTGGTGGAATCAGTGACGCCAATGCTCACGACCATGACAACCTGCCCGTAATTCTCGCAGGCAAGGGCGGCGGTCGCTTGAATGCCGGCCGTCACGTGAAGACCGGGAAACCAGTACCTATGTCCAATTTCTACCTCTCCCTGCTGGATAAAGCCGGTGTGGAAGCTGAGCAGCTGGGAGACAGCACCGGTCAGTTCTCCGATATCTAACCGCCCCGCGCCACCGCGCCTTCAAAGAACAACGTCGCCCCTCGCGACGGTGCCTAGTCATGTAGCCGTGAGCAGGCGTGTGTCATCGCGCTGATATCGCTCGCGTTGCGTTGGCTTTTTTGTTACCAAGATCCAATCCCAGATCTTATGACCGAAGCCCGCGCCGCTGTTCTCTACGAAGCCAATACCCCGCTTTCCATTGAAACGGTAACAGTGCTTCCTCCCAACCCCGGTGAAGTCCAGGTGAGAATGCACGCGGCCGGTGTGTGCCACAGCGATCTGCATGTCATGAAAGGCGACCAGCCCCTCGGCATGCCCATCATCCTCGGCCACGAAGGCGCAGGCATTGTTGAGGCGGTTGGAAAAGGCGTCACCTCCGTGGCTGAAGGCGACCACGTGATCCCCATCTGGCGGATGTCATGCGGCATCTGTGAATACTGCCTCGGCGGTAAACCCGCGCTGTGTGACGTCGGAACCGCATTGCGATTCACCGGCAAAATGCCCGATGGCAAAACCCGCTTCAAAAACCAGAACGGCGATTCCGTCCTGCATTACGCCGGCGTTTCCACCTTCTCCGAACTCTCCACCATGCCCGAAGGCGCGGTCGTGAAGATCGACAAGGATTTCTCACTCGAAAAAGCAGCCCTCATCGGCTGCGGCGTTATCACAGGACTCGGCGCCGTCTTCAATGCCGCCGAGCTTCGCCCCGGATCATCTGTGGCCGTGTTTGGATGCGGTGGCATCGGGCTGAACATCGTTCAGGGAGCCAAAATCGCCGGGGCGACCCGCATCATTTCCGTCGACACCGTTGAATCGAAGCTGGATTTCGCCCGCGAGTTCGGGGCCACAGAAACACTCAACGCCACCGGTATCGATCCCGTCGAAGCCATCAAAGACCTCACCAGCGGAGTTGGCGTCGACTACGCCTTCGAAGCCATCGGCCTCACCAAGCCCATCGAGCAGGCCTACGATTCGACAAAGAAAGGCGGCACCTGCGTCGTCGTCGGAATCGCCCGGCCCGATGCTCGCGCTCAGATCAACGTCAATGCCCTCGTCTATGCCGAGAAGACGTTGAAAGGATCCATCTATGGCTCCACCAAACCCCGCATCGATCTCCTCAAACTGATCGAAATGCACCGCGCCGGTCAGCTGGAGCTCGATCGACTCCTCACCCGGACGTATCCGCTCTCGCAGATCAACGAAGCCTACTCCGCCCTGGAACGCGGCGAGGTGGCCCGTTCCCTCGTCCTTTGTCAGGAAGTCTGAGCCCGGCCCCAAGTGTCAGCATTCCTCACGAATCCGTTCCCGGCACCTGTCAGGAAAATCACGGCGTTGATGCATTTTGACGGGTTTCAATTGACTTCATTTGCCGTCAACGATTGACCATTATTTTAACAACAAAGCAATTTGTTGTGAATTGATGATGCTCAAAATCACTTGCTGTTAACATTTGTAAAAATATTAACAGGAAGCTTCGTTGGTGTGAATTCATTACCGACAAGCGCTTTTGTTGTTATTTTCAAGAGAAATATTGATAACTAATCAGTTTGTGATTGTTTTTAACGCTGAAAAATGACAGTCGATACAACTCAAGCAGTCTTCTATCATGAGGGCGAATTCCCTCCTTCTTCACTCAATTATGAGCGAATTATACCATCACTGATTGAAGCAACAGATGCCTTGGCGCGCTACGACCAAATGCTCAAGGGATTGCACAACAGTCAAATTTTTCTCGCTCCCCTCAGAAGCCAGGAGGCGGTGGTTTCGTCCCGTATGGAGGGGACTATTAGTACTATGGATGAGATTTTGCAGATCGACGCTGAGTACGATGAACTGCAGGGATCTCAACCCGAAGTGCGATCTGAGGCAATGGAAACGATGCTTTACAGGCGGTCTCTTTACACCGCGCAAAGTCAAATGGAACAGGGGCATCCTCTATCGACCTCCTTGGTTAAAAGTATTCACCAGCAACTGTTGTCCTTTGGCCGAGGTGCTCGAAAGGCACCGGGGGCATTTAAAACCGAGCAGAATTATATCGGCGATCGGGGCCGGCGAGAAGTTCGATTCGTGCCAATTGCACCCGAGAGATTAGAAAGCGGGATAGATACTCTCTTCTCAATGATTAATGGGAATGCTTATCCTATTCTACTACGAACGGCCCTTGCCCATGTTGAATTCGAAGCACTCCACCCATTTGAGGATGGAAATGGCAGAGTAGGGAGAATGTTGATCACCCTCATGCTCTGGAGGGGTGGTGCCATAGGAGCCCCTCATTTTTATATCAGTCGCTACTTCGAGGATCATAAAGATGAATATCTCGCAATGATGCGTGCGGTTTCTGAATCCGGGGAGTGGGACCAGTGGTGTATCTTTTTTCTGCAAGCCGTCAAAGAACAGGCGATCTACAATCTAGAAACGGCTGAGAGGATTAGATTGCTTTACGAAGAAATGAAAAAGCGATTTTCGGAACTGCTGGCTTCCAAATGGTCAGTGGCCGCATTGGATTTCGTATTCACCAGCCCGGTTTTCTACAACAGCCGATTCCGCAAGAGTGCTGGAATTCCAGGCCAGACAGCAGCGCGTTTCACCCGGGTTCTTCATCAAGAAGGTCTACTTGAAACAACAAGGGAGGCAGCAGGGCAAAGATCTGCAATTTACCGGTTTGAGCCGCTTATGGAGATCGTGCGGGTCTGATCGTCGAATTGGTGGCTCGACCCCGGATTTGAGCTGGGGACACAAGGATTTTCAGCCTGAAATATCTGAAGGCTGGCGGGTCAGTATCCGCTCACTCAGATCAACGAAGCATACGCCGCCCTGGAACGCGGCGAGGTGGCCCGTTCCCTCGTCCTTTGTCAGGAGGTTTAAAGCAAGCGTTGCCACCAGCGGCACTTTCTCAGCCCGTTTCCACGACACCCCCGGCAAAAATCCAGCCGACTACGCTAAAATATTGACGTGAGACAAATGTCTCATTATAAAAACGTGTCTCGAATAGAGCCGGACTGCCAAACCCCGGCTGTAAACTCAGTGCTAATTCATCACCGTAATAAGCTCATGCCACTCACCAACGAACAAATGGACAAGATCATGGACGAACACTTCGCCTACGAAAACTCAGACGATGTGGAAGGCGTCCTCAGCACCCTCGCTGACAATGCTGAACACGATATTGTCGGCTGGCCCGGAGGCGTTGCCTTTGGCCCTGAAGGCGCCCGCCCTTTCTATGAACGCCTTTTTCAGGACCTCGCTGATGGAAAAGTCAAAACCACCCGCCGCATGTATGGCGAGAATTTCATGGTCGACGATTCCGTCTGGGAGGGAACAGCCCCCGGCACCCCGTTCGGCCTCGAAGGAAAAGGCCGCCCCCTGACCATTCGCCTCCTCCACGTTGTCGAATTCACCGAAGACGGTAAAATTCAGCGGGAGAACGTCTGGCTCGATCAAGCTGGCATCGCGCAGCAACTCCCACAGAATCAGTAAAACATCGTGGCCTCAGGAGAACGCACCAACCAACGCTACCGAACGCGGAAAGACCTTCTGCAGGCAGCGACACGCCTCACCAAAAACGGGGAGCAACCCTCCATGGGAGCCGTGGCGAAAGAAGCCAGGGTCTCCCGCGCGACCGCTTATCGATATTTTGAAAGCGTCGAGGCTCTCGTCTGTGAGGCCGCCATGGATCATGAGCTCGTTTCGGCTGAAGAGCTTTTCGCCGACTGCCCGACC
The DNA here is from genome assembly GCA_048267005.1 of Verrucomicrobiales bacterium. Taxonomy (GTDB): domain Bacteria; phylum Verrucomicrobiota; class Verrucomicrobiia; order Verrucomicrobiales; family DEV007; genus JABDJT01. The sequence goes on from JBLWYI010000008.1 coordinate 102,193, forward strand.
CTCGATCCGGTGGAACGCGTCCTCATTGCCGAGGCCGAAGTCTACAAGATCGACTCCAAATACCCGATGCAGCTGCGCATTTTCCTCGCGCACATGATCAAACAACAGGTCGAGGCTGCAGGAAAGAATGAGGCCATACCCCTCCGTCAAAATCGGCGGGGAGAATTCATTGAACATGCCCTCGCCCCGGTACGGGATCAGTTTGACCCTGTGATTTACAGGAACCTGTGCGCGTCACTGGCCGTGTTTATCGGAACCGAGCCCATGATCGTCTTCCAGGACGTGATTCGCATTCCCGAAGCCGAATCCAGGGAGGCCAAGGCCTGGGCTATCCGTTCTCTTATAGAAAGGGCGCTGGAAGACTCCCGCAAAACGGGTGCGTAGATTCGGGAATTTAAGAGCCTCGATGAAATGTTTCAGAAGCGTTGATGAGGAGCGATGGTGCCCGTTACATCAAATTAAGAGAGAAGTGGTGGCTCGACCCAGATTTGAACTGGGGACACAAGGATTTTCAGTCCTCTGCTCTACCAACTGAGCTATCAAGCCTTAACCACCCCACCGCAGTTTTGCGACGGGCGACGAAAATACCGAATTTCCGGAAGATGACAACCGGAAAATATGGATCTTCCGGTAAATTGAATCTCAACTCACCTTTTTCACGAAACACGCCTTCAGCGCGATCGACATGCCGTTCATTTTGCAGTCAATCTCGTGATCGCCGTCCACAATGCGGATTGGCTTCGATTTGGTGCCGCTCTTTAACACCTCGGATGATCCCTTCAGCTTCAAATCCTTGATCATCTGCACCACATCACCGGTTTCCAGGACATTGCCGAAGGCATCTTTCACCTCACGCTCTTCCTCGCCTTTATCCCATTCGTGGCCGCAGGTCACACACTCATAGATGAATTCCAGGGTCAGGATTTCATCCATCTCACACATTGGACAGGTTAATTTAGACATGTCCTCCCCTACGTCGTCCCTAAACGATGTTCAACCCTCTCAACCAGGGCATTCAATGTTTTCAAAACGATCGGTTCATCCGGGGCGAGACGGTCTCTCTCTTCGAGCAGCTGCGTTGCCACCGTATCATAATCAAGATCCATCCCGTGATTCTGCTCCAGCAGGAGACGCACGTAGCGCACCGCCCGATCAATCAATTTGTTATTGTTGGCGCTGACAAAGGTCATCAAATTGCCCTCATACCGGTCGAGACGACCCATGATCAGCGTGGAATGCGCGTTCAACAGCATTTTCAGCAGCAGATTCTTCCCCAGAAAATCAATCCCGTCCGGGATTTCGACGGTGTGGGTATGTTCGCGGAATTTCCAGGTGATCCCTTTCGTCACCGATGAAAAACGAAAGGAATGCTGAGGGCTGCCGCCGAGACGATCCTCCCGTTTCCCGTATCCGGCCCCTGAGAAGTCGAATTTAGCCATCGCTTCCCGACTGGTCACATAGCTCAAATCCCCCCATTCAATCGGACGCGGATCCCGCTTCAAAAGCTGATACCACGCTCCCCCGACCGATTCTGTCCGCGGCAGATGCAGGTAACACCACGAATTTTTCTCGTCCTCCCCGTGTCGCTCAAACGGCGTCAGGGTGAAAGTCGGTGATCGCTCGGTCGTATCCGTCAGCACCGTGATACCGAACTTTCCCGGCACATAATCCACATACTCCCCCGATTGATACGTTTCGGCCTCAGCCACGATAAAATCTTCCAGAAAACTCCAGTCGCACTCCTCCACGGCAAACTTCCGCCACACCTCGAAATCCGCAGCCATCGCCTGTGGGTTCCGGCAGTGTTTCATGGCAAAACCAATGCCGGCCATCAGCACCGTGCTCGCCTGCATCCGTGTGCTTCCCGACAATGCCATCGGGCCCACCGCCAGGTTGATCTTATTGATTCGTTTCTGGCGCAGCACTCGATGGGAACGCGCTACATTGGCGATGAGAATGTCATCCGGATTGCAATACAGGAAAAACGGCCGGTTCTCAGAAACCCGGGCCGCGGCCTCCGTTGCCCCGATCACAAACGGGGTTTCGCCGCCTTCAGTGGACGCAATCAAGAGGTCTCCGTTGGAGAAACCCAGATCAAACAGCTGGCGTTCGCCATAATCCGGGCGGTCTTCGAACCGCTCAATCGATCGGATCAAGGCGGCGTCGCCCCCCGCCATGAAACCGATCACATTCTCCGCTGTCGCTCCCTCCAGCAGACCGCCCCGCGCGAAGATCTCGAGTGAGATTGAGAGTCGTCCCGTAGCACCGCAACCACAGAGGAAAATCTTATGACCCGCGTCCAGAGTTGCGGCGATAGCCGTGGCCAGTGGCACCAGGCTGTCCATTTTTCCGCTCAGGATCTCGAGCGCTTCCTGATCCACCTCACGTAACAAATCGATAGCCGTCGGCAAATGATCATGAGCGAGGCGGGAAAGAGCAACAGTCTTCGGGTGTGGACGTTCCGTGTCCAACATGCCGAGCTGAAACTGATCAGCAACAGCGAGAAAGTCGTGCATGGGAGTAGAAAACCATTAAACGGTCAACTGGCTACCACTTTTTGGTTTCACAGTTGTCACGCCGCTCACGGTGCTTAAGCATCTAAAAATCACTGAAATACCGATGGAAATTTAGGACATTTGCGAATTTTCCCGGGATCACTTCCGACGAAGTCGTGGAAAAAACTGTCTGTCGCCATTCGTTAAAGCAGGGAACGGATTCTTTCCCAGTAGAGAACCCGGGAATGGTTTTTGACTAACCAGAGACGCTCGCCTTCGAGGCCTCCATCAGGAGTCGGCAATGGTTCTTTCTCCTGCCAAATGGGATCGAATTCCTCCGATTCCAGAAATGCCTCATACTCTTCCCGAGTCGTTGACGCGGAGTTCACCAATTGATCGAGCGCTTCGAGATTGGTGAACGCTTCCCGAGTTGCGGGATCGGCGTCCTGTAATCCCGTTCTGGATTTGTCCAAAGCCTGGTATTGCCCGTTTTTGTTGAAGTAATGCAGCATGCCTTCGTGGCGATATCCCAACCATTTGGGAGGCAGCCGCGGAACGATGTCGCCCTGATTCACGAAATACCAATGGTTCCGCATCTTAATAGCATCATAGGCTGAAACGAAGTCTTCATTCCCATAGCGGGGTGCCCCGATGGTGAATACTCCCCAGCTTGGGAAAATGTTCGCAGGAAGATCCTTCATCAATTCAGCAGACAGCGCGGTAGCCATTGCTCCACCGAGGCTGTGACCACAGATCCAAAGCTGGCTCTGTGTTGTGATTTTATCTTCCAAAATCTCCCGGATAAATTGGCGTTCTTCTTCATAGATGTCCCGAAACCCATTGTGATGGCGTCCCGCCAGATCATCTGGATTCGCCCCAAATGCTTTTGCGTTTTTACGCCAATCTTCTTTCTGGTTGGATCCAGCGAAGCTCACCACCACCGTTCCTTCATTATCCCAGGCCACAAAGACCTGATTCAAATGGGTGGGGGAATTTTCCAGGCGGGATTCGACATAAGCGAAAGACCTAAGTTTGGTGACGAGCTCTGCGTGGCTCCGAATATAGGCAAAATGAGAACAACGGGTCAAAATTTCGGCATGTTTGAAACTGATTTCCGGATTCCTGAGAAATATCCGTTCGTTGTCGGTAAGCGGGTCGTCGATTGTGGTCATGGTTCCTTCGTTTATTTGTTTAGAGACTTCAGGTATCCCACTGATACCAATTTTCTTCTGCGATTGCTTTAAAGATGCTGGAAGGAACTCTGGATTTGATGTCCTTCAGGATGGAAGCAATGGGGATCCCTTGACCGTTTCCATCATTCGCTTTTGCGTGATGCATACCGACCAGCACACTGGTGTCACCGGAGGCCATCGCTATGGGAGAACCTGAAAACCCTTCATTGGACTGAACGTTGGGTCCATAGCGGAACCGGTTAGCCGAATTAGATCCTTTCAGTCCGATGCCTGCAGCCACGGGATTGAGGGTGTATCGGGAATCCAGCGTCACCAACTCTAGATTCTTGTCGACCATTTCCCCGGCTGTAAAATCCGTGTAGGGCCGCGCAAACGTGGTCTTCTGGTTCGAAAAGCGTTGGGGTTCCTGATAGTTTAATATCGTTACCAAGCCAATGGTGGATTTCGGTCCGGTGAACTGGAAATCCACCTCAGCAGAATCGAGGTCCAGGCTGATCAACGCGTAGTCGAGGGAGTTATCGGTTGATGAATCGAGGGCATTCCAATCACCCAGCTCAAGTGCATCTCCACGTGAGGGGCTTTCAGCCAGCACATCACCGAACTGATAGCGAATTGACGAACTGATGTGGCAGGAGTGCCCATTGAGTATCTCCTTCCCACTATACCCCGGAATGATAATCGATATCTCCTGCGCGCCGGCAATCACATGATAACACGTCAGAACATATTTCTCAGACAATCGGATTCCTGTGCCCCAGCTCGGCGATCCATGTTCAGAAAGAGTCTCGATCCGACACAGATCATTAATTTCAGACTTCGTGTTCGCTTCGGAAAATATCTGAGGTGTGTGCTCGAAAAATGAGTGAAGCTTTTTGCCGGTAACTTTGGCGCCGCCCTTCGGCGTCTTACCTTTCCCGACATACTTCATCCACTCGCCGATTTCTTCCAGGGAGACTGGAACTTGATTGAGTTCCAGGAACTTTATTTTCTCCGCCGGAGTATTGATGATTCCACCGGGCGAGTCTGTGGGCAGTGGTCCACCAAAAGCAAATGGAGCGGTGGCGGGTTGAATCACCTCAGGACCTAGAATTTTTTCAAATGTTTTGAGCCCGGTTTGTTCCAGTAACAAATCAAATTCTGCATCTTTGGGAGGCATAAGCAAGCTCTACGGTTTCCGCTTGTAATAAAATACTAAATCAACATTTTGGGCAATCATTAAATCATGCCGGGACCTCCACAATTGGTTGTGAATTATAAGATAGGCGAACGCAAAACGATCCAACAGGGTTGGTTCGGTAAACGTACCCTGTTGGATCGAAAAGGTCATCTTTGGGGTCGGAGGTTAGCTGCCTGAGCTTCCGTTGGATGATCCGGCTGATGAGGATGCGGAAGACGACATCGATGAACCGAAGCTGCTGGTTGAACCGATCGAGGATGAGCTGGTCATGCTGCTGCCGGTTGATCCGCTGCTGCCCATCGAGGACATCGATGTGGAAACGGATGTGCTACCGGTAGACCCGGCTGGTGGCGCGGGAATGCTACCCGGTGAGGTAGTGGATCGATTGCGGCGACGGTAACCCAGTAAATGCGGTTGCATATAGAGACTGGACATCTCTGGTTGATCCGGGTAGCGCTTGGCCAGCTCCAGCAAGTTGAGAAACAACTCCAGCTGCAAGGCATCGCGTGCGGCGCGGCGTTCGGATTCTGTGGCGGCTTTCACGGCGGTGGATTCTTCGCTGGCCTCATAGATTTGCACCCATTGCGCTTTGAGCTGTTGGGCTTTCACGACCACCGCGTTGTCGATGGGCGGCTCCTGGTCGATAAGTCCGTTGATGAGGGTGTCGAGATAGTTTTCGATCAAGTCATCGCCGGCGCGGGAGAAGGCAGAACGCCCGTGGGGCAGGAGTTTGGTGACTTGTGCTGAGTTTTCACCATGCACTGCCACGACATTGGCAACAATGCGGGAAACCTCATCGTTGAGTTGTTCGCGGAACTGGTTTTTGACAATTTTCTGCGACTTACGCAGCGCCAGGTGAGTGAGGTTCTGGGTGTAGGCATCCTCAAAGGATGAGTAAGCCGCCGTCGTCGCCGCGATACGATCGGTCATCCAGCCATCAGTGTTGTGTTGGCTGGAACGTTCCAAATGATCGGACGTGAAGTTGATCATCTTGTTGAAGCTGATCTTATCAGATGTGAATGGGTTGATATATGTGTTTTCTACTGATCTCATGGTGGAATGAATACACTTCCAAAAAATGATACCCGTCAAAAATAAATAGAGAAAAACTGCGACACGTACAACCCAGTCTTACTCCTATAAGGGCTGGGAGAGGTGTTTTTCAGGGTGATTTTGTCGAATCTGTCGCGGGATGATCCCACAATATTCTTATTATCTATTCGGGTCCGTAAAACGCGGGCAGATAGCGGGTCGTTATGTAACGTTACAATGGAACCCGCCAAAATAGCGGGTCGTCATGTAACGCTGCAATGGAACCCGCTAAAATAGCGGGTCGTTATGTAACGTTGCAATGGAACCCGCCAAAATAGCGGGTCGTCATGTAACGCTGCAATGGAACCCGCTAAAATAGCGGGTCGTTATGTAACGCTGCAATGGAACCCGCCAAAATAGCGGGTCGTTATGTAACGCTGCAATGGAACCCGCCAAAAAACGTTATGAGGATGATCCGAAGCGAACCGATGTTTGGTGTTTTGATCGTGAATGGACATCTCTCCGGGTGGGATGAAAGTGGAGGTCGAGTGCCGGCATTCATTTTATGTGGCATGGGTTTTCAATGATTCAAATGGCCCCGATTTGAATCGTGTGTAACCCGTGAGCGGAGCCACGTGACCCGCGGCATTCGCCTGATGGGCTTCGCCACGGATTACGATCTCATTTGTTCAGAGAACAAAAGCGATCGAAAATCCGTGCTACGGCGTGGTGCTTCGCAATCAATTCCTCTCCGTTTCCTTTGTTGTCTCCCTTTCGATTTCTCCTGCGGAACAGCGACCGCTGGATGTTTTTGGATCGTAACAAACGTGTGACGGAATTCGGTTTTGATCGCTTATTTGGCGGGCCGAATTAGTATCGAGGTTATGATATGCACGCTTTTTGATCCTGACTTTCCTGAACTGGTTCAGGGTGGTGATGAATTGATTGAACGGTGGTCGGAGAATCCTGAAACGAAGTTGTGGGTCCATTTTGATGGAACGATGGGGGAGGCGGATTTGGATTTGCTCCGGGAGAAGTTCGGGATTCATCCGCTGGCGCTGCAGGATGCGAACCGGGATCGACACCCTCCGAAGTTGGAGCGTTTCGAGGATCATACGTTTCTGTTGTTTAAGCCGCTGTCGAGAGATTCGAAGGACTCGGATTGTTCGATGATTCAGATGGCGATGTTTGTCAGCAAACGGTTTCTCATCACCAGGACATCGGGCCCCAGCCGCAGCATCGAGAAATTGACTAAGGAGCTGCAAGCGGATCTCTCGAGATTCCAAGTGGGGCCGGAGTCGCTGGTCGCGCGAATTATCCGGTTGTTCATCGACCGGTTTCTGGGAATTTTGCTGCAGCTGGAACCGAAGCTGGAATTGATCGAGGATGAGCTTTTAACGCGCACGGATGATGCGGTTCTCGCGGAACTGACGGGTTATAAATCGGATCTGAAGAAGCTGCGGCGGATCTTTATTTATCACGAACAGATTCTCGGGGATCTGCGCAAGGAGGTTTTTCCGGGATTCACCGAGGGTTTGCAGCATGAGTTGAATGATGTCTTTGAGCAGCAGGAACGGGCGGGAAGTCTGACTCAGCTTTACTACGAACTTTCGTCGGATCTGATTGATGGTTATCTGTCGCTTTCTTCGCACCGGTTGAATCAGATCATGAAGGTGCTGACGATTGTGACGGCGATTTTTGTGCCGCTGGGATTTCTGGCCGGTCTTTACGGGATGAATTTCGAGCACATCCCGGAGCTGCATTACAAGTCCGGATATTTTATTCTTCTTGGGGTGATGGCCTCGATCGCGACGGTGCTCATGATTATTTTCCGCAGGAAACGTTGGCTCTGATGAGCGGGGCGTGTTGAGAAACGGTCTAGACCATTTCTCAAAAGTCTTTTCATAAATCAATTTTTTTTGACCGTATGATCATTGCTCACTGCGCTCGTTTGGCTTTTTTAAGCCGGCCCAAATTCCCCGTGCCTTCGTTCCTTTTCAGTCGTGGAGGAAACTCCACTTCCTCAAAGCGCCTTGTCACAGCAAATTTTGACTCGGCTGATTCACGAAAGGACTTTTGAGAAACGGTCTAAGATACAAAAAAGGCGGTCCTGATGGACCGCCTTCTGCGAATGGGATGGTATCAACGATTGCTTATGAGTGGGAATTTGGATCTACCCAGGAAGTGGAGGCTTCGATTTGCTCCTTTTCTGTGTGTCCATCCGAGTAAGTCACCAGAAAGACTCTGAAAGTAACCCACTTGTAGACATGCTCACCTGCAGGAGTCAGTCGTGAAGGTATTGTGTGAGAATAGAAGCGCTCTGTGAAACCGTCCATTTCAACTCTGCTAACGACTTGAGGCTGGCTCTGCTGAAGGTTGGGATCGACATTTGAGGTGGAGATCTCCTCATATTCCCAATCGATGCTGTCGTCTGAGTAGGTGACCATAAACTCCGCGTAAGTAACCCACGTCTGATGATTGCCGGCAGGCGTTGACACAACCACAGGTTCCACCACGTTTCTGGTGGGTACCCTGCTGACTACATGACGTTGGTTCTGGTTGCCGTTTTGGATCTGATTCTGGTTGTGATTGTGGTTGCCGTTTTGGATCTGATTCTGGTTGTGATTGTGGTTGCCGTTTTGGATCTGATTCTGGTTGTGGTTGTGATTTCCGTTTTGGATTTGGTTCCGGTTGTGATTGTGGTTGCCGTTTTGAATCTGGTTCCGGTTGTGGTTGTGATTTCCGTTTTGAATCTGATTCTGGTTACCGAATTGGCTCTGGTCCGCCGAAACGATTTGGAAATCGTTGTTTTGAGCCTTGGCTTCAGGAGAAGCGGTGAGCAGTGCGGTGGTGGCAATCGTAGCGGCGATAATGGTGTTTTTCATGATAGACAGAAGTGAATGGTGGTTTGTTGTGCTGGACTGACGAAGCTCGATTCGACCTATGCGAGAAAGAGTGGAAAATTTTCACTGCTTCGTATTTCGCAATCGCAAGACAACAGTCGCAGGTGTCGCCGCTACGCGACTCACTCGGAGTTAGCGGGATACCGTGGCCTGGTCTCGCTTTGGCTCGACTTGCAACCACGGCTATTCAAATGTCGGCCCTACGGGCCTGCTTGAATATCGGGATGACCAGAACCCGGGCTGAATGAGTAGAGGTTGCCAACGGCTTTTCCTTCACCAGTGCCTCGAATCTGCTCGCACGCCGCCCTGCTCAGCGGTGAGATTGAGTCGTGCACTACATCTGGATGCGATCGGGTCGGTTTTGCCGATACTTGAACTCGATTGCTTGCCGCTCAACTCAACTCACCTCAAGTCTTGGCTTTCAATCGTACGCATCCAATTCACGTGATCAGTTGCGCTTTACGATTCCTCTGAGGAGGCGGCCGAGGATGTCTGCGCCGGTGATGATGCGTCGTTCGTCGTCGTTCCAATAAAGGATGACATCGTTGTCGACGACGTGGTCGTTGCCGTGCTCGGGGTCGACTTCGAGTTTATCGATGACTTGATCGAGGGTGACGGTGGCATCTGCCACGATGATGGGTCGGTGGCAGTAATGATAGATGTCGCAATCGGGACGACCGGAGAGGCGGTGACAGAGGTAGCTTTCTGCTTCGAGGACGAGCCAGGGCTGGTCTTCTTCATCAACGATGACGATCCATTTCCGCTCGTTGTTCTTGAGGATTTCGAGGAATTCGTCTTCGTCTTCGTGACCGGATTCGGGGAGGATGGGCAGGTCGAGTTTGACGGGAAAGGTACGGATGGAGTTGGGATCGATCTTGGATCCTTCATTGCAGACGAGCCGGTCGTCGATATCGAGAAAGTTGAGTGCGCCGCGGCCTTCGGTTTCGCCGATTTCTGAATCGTGCTGGTGGATGTGTTTCTGGAGGATGATCTCAAGGTCGCTTTCCCGCATGTAGCTGGGGCCTTCCGGTCCGATCCACAGGTCGAGGACAAGTGCGCTGGGCTTGGCAAAGGGATAAAGCAGGAATTGGTAGAAACGGATGACGGGGGCGAGTTTTGATCCCACCCGGATGGCATGGCGTGAGAAGTAGGCCTGGGGCACTATCTCACCGAAGAAGGTGATGCCGAATGTCGACAGCATGAATCCACCGATGCCGGCGAGGAGGGATTCGCTGAGGAGGGCAAGCAGGACGTTTACGCTGACATTTCCCCAAAGGATGGTGCAGAGCAGAAAGTTGGAGTCTTTTCTGAGTGCGAGGATTTTCCCGGCGCCGACGTTTCCCTGCTCGGCTTCGGCTTCCAACCGGAGCCGGCCCAATGAGAAGAATGCCAGGTTGAGCCCTGAAAACATGGCTGACTGGGAGAGGCAGAGAAGAATGCCGACCCAACTGAGGGTGTCGATAAGCGTCATGGTTATAGTGCGTAGAAAATTGCGGGTTCGTTGTACGCTAAGTTCTACAATTGGCGAACATAATTCCCAAGTGCATGAGGTAGAGTATGGAGGACTTAAACGAGGGGGAAATGGGTGTGTCGAAATTATCCTGTTCCTTTTGACACGTCGACACCGCGCCTTTACATACGCACGATATGGCAAATCGAATCATTATCATAGGATCCAACGGTCGTCTCGGACGGGCGATCCTCGGGTATTGTGAGTCGCGATTCGAGGTGCTTCCCCTGATCAGTGCTGACTTGAATCTCACGTGGCCGGAGGATTTGATCCGGACAATTCTTGAGCCGGAGGAGTTTGATTTGGTTCTGAACACGGCGGCTTTCAATGATGTGGACAAGTGCGAGGGGAATCCTGCCGCGAACCAGATCAATGGTACGGGACCGGGGATTGTGGCGCAGATTTGCAAGGAGAAGGGTGCCCGGATGATTCATTTCAGCACGAATTATGTGTTCGACGGGACGAACCCTGAGCCGTATGTCGAAACGGATCCGGTTTCGCCGATCAGTGATTATGGTCGGAGCAAGTTGCTGGGGGAGCAGGAGGTTTTAGGGGTCTCGGCGGATAATCTGGTGATTCGGTTGTCGTGGTTGTTTGGTCCGGGGGATGAGAAGCATGAGGCGACTCCTGACTGGGCGATTCGTCAGGCGGTGAAGGCGGACACGATGAAGATTGTCGATGACTGCTGGGCGAGTCCGGGGTACACGCTGGATGTGGCGGAAGCGGTCATGGGAATGCTCTATGATCCGGAAGCTCGCGGGATTTTGCATCTGGCGAATGAAGGGCACTGCAGCTGGCGGGAGTTTGGCCAGCACGCGATTGATTGCGCGGCGAATCTGGGGGTGCCGATCCGGGCAAAGCAGGTGGATAAGACGACGTTGCAGGAAATGTTTGGCCACTCGGGGCGTGCTCCGCGTCCGGTGTATGCTTCGCTTTCGCACGAGAAATATACGGAGATGTCGGGCAAGTCTCTACGCTCGTGGGAGGATGCGGTGGAACACTATGTGAAGCACACGGTGGCCCGCAGGTATCTCGAATCGTGAAGCGGGGGGACTTATTATTTTCCTTTCACGGCGGTGAGCGAGTCGCCCGTCCGGATAAACATCATGTTGGCTGCGATGGCGGGAGTGGTTCGACATTCGGGGCCGGCTTTGTTTTTTCCGAGGATGTTGAGTCCTTCTGCGGAAACGGAGATGGCGTGAACGTTTCCGCTTTCGTCGGCGCAGAAGATCGTTTTCCCGTCGCTGACGGGTGATCCGAAGAATTTTCCCTCAGCGCCTGCGAGTCGCTCTTTCCAGAGTTCTTCGCCGGTGGCGGCTTTCACACAGGTGATAATTCCGGAGTCATCCCAGAGGTAGGCATTTTCCCCGACCACGATGGGGCTGGGAATATGGGGGACATTTCGCTCGATACGCCAGACTTCTTCGAGTTCGGTGCCGTTCAATCGCATGGCGACGCAGTGTTTCGGGTTTGCGGTGAAGCCGCAGGTACCGATCACCAAATCTCCGGCTACGATCGGCGAGCTGATGGCCCGTTCGTTGGTGTCGGTGTTGAACACGCTTTTTTCTGCCACGACTGAACCGTCTTTGGGATCAATAACGGTGAATCCGTGCTGCCAGTTGGTGAACATGAGGAGTTCGCGGTCTCCGCTTTTGAAGACGCAGGGGATTGAATAGCTGATGCGTTTGCTGCGGCGTTCGACGGTCCAGGCGATTTCACCGGTTTTGGCGTTTACGGCCAGGAGGTTGCCCCCGCCATTTTCCTGATCGTTGTTCAGTACTACCAGGTCACCGACCAGTGTCGGTGAGGCCCCGAATCCATGACCACCATTGACTGGCCCCAGATCTTTTTCCCAGAGCAGTTCGCCGTCGTGGGAAAAGGCGATCATGGTGAGTTTCTCGGCGGTTCCCCAGGTAAACACAACCCGCTCTGAATCTACTGAGGGAGTGGATGAAGCGGCGGAATTGAATTTGTGTCCTTTAAAGGATCCTTGCGAGAATTCTTTCGACCACAGAACCGAGCCGTCTTTTGCGCTCAAGCACACGGGCATCCAGACCTGCGGGGTTGCCGCTTTGCCCTTTTTCTTTTTGCCCGGGACAGGGGCCGGATTTGCTGCGTCGTCGTCAGATTTGGCGGTGAGGAGGAAGATTTGATCGCCGCGGACGACGGGGGAACCATTTCCTGAGCCGGGCAGGGTGGTTTTCCAGGCGATGTCACTTTCGGTCCAGGCGGCGGGGATGGTGGCTGAAGCGTCCACACCGGTCCCGTTTTCGCCCCGCAGCCGCGGCCAGTTGTCAGAGGCGTGGGCAGGGGGATGCGTCGTCACCACAACTGCAAGAACTGCAACACGAAGCAAAAGTCGTTTCATGCCGGAACTCTGGCAGGTTTTGAATTTTCCGACAACTCGCACGATTCGATCCGGGGGGAGATCGATCAATCGATTGATTACTGCACGTTCTGGACCTGCTCGCGGATCTTCTCGAGCTCGGTTTTAGCGTTCACGATGCGCTGGGCAATGCCGGCGTCGTTCGCTTTGCTGCCGATGGTGTTAAATTCCCGGTTTAACTCCTGGCAAAGGAAATCGAGCGGCCGGCCGACGGATTCGTCGCTGGCGAAATAGGTCCGGAACTGGCTGATGTGGCTGTCGATGCGGGTCAGTTCTTCAGAGATATCGCATTTCTCCGCGAACAGGCCGATTTCCCGCAGAATCCTATCGTCATTGAGATCAAGGTTTTCGAGGCCGGAATCCTGAAGGCGCTTGAAGAGGGATTTGCGGTAGTTTTCAACGACGGTCCGCCCTACGTCACTGAGGGCTGCGATTTCTGATTCGATGGTGTTGAGGCGGCTTTCGAGATCCAGCCGGAGGTGAGCGCCTTCGTTTTTCTGCATGGCGGAAAGATCGCCCATGGCTGCGGCGACGGCTCTTTGCAGGGGTTCGCGCAGTTCGGTTGATTCGACGGTGGCGTCTTCCAGGGAAAAGATGCCGGGGGCGCGAAACAAGTCGCCCGCAGAGATCTCGACATCATCGCCGAGCAGCTTTTTGGCGGCGGCGATGTATTCTCCGGCAAGGTTTTCATCGACAGACAGCTGGTTGTCGCCGGAGCTGGCGTTGTCGAGCATGATGCGGGCATTGATTCTGCCGCGCGAGACTGATGCAGTGATTTGTTTACGGACGTCGCCTTCGAGATCGTTGAGCCGGTTTGGCAAGCTGATCGCGATATCGATTTGCTTCCGGTTCACCCCGGAGAGTTCAACGGTAAGTGTCCAATGTCCTTCGGTCGCTTCGCCGCGACCAAAACCTGTCATGCTTCGCATAATATAATGTGGGAAAAGGGAAAAGCGTAGTTCCGTACGCGACACACGCAAAAGGAACGAGTCCTTTTGCGTGTGAAAGATTGGGGGTTTTTGAGAAGAATCTCGCGAAAAGTTGAACCCGAACGGGTCTCAATCTTCGTCGTTCGCTTCGGAAATCTGCTGAAGTGCGGTAATGAACTCTTCCAGCACTTCAGTCGGCAACATAATGGTGTCCCGCCGTCCCCGAACGTCTTCTGTGATCTTAACGAACCGTCCCCGGTCGTTTTCTTTTAGATCGAGGAAAAAGATTTTGCGATCTGCGAATACTTTTTCCGTGTGGATCGGATAATTATCCGACCGTCTTCCTTGGTCTTGGTCCTCTTCGTAACCTATCATTGCTTTTTCTAACCTCCTGATGTTTACCCAACTACGGGGACAATGGTTCCCGTGTCAGCTTTCTGTGTGTTTTTGTTTTTATCACGACGAAATTTGATCGCAAGGTAGCCCTTTGGCGTCATTACGTTCAGTTTTTCGTAACAAATCAGAAGCCCGCATTATCGTGGACCCCGCTTTGCGCGGAACACTTCGCGCATCTTTGCTGATTTTCAATTTCAGGCTAGATTCGCCGCCACGAAACGAAAACATCGTCTCTCCATTTTGAAAATTAACGTCGTAAACGCATGATCCTGAAAACCGTTTTTGAAAAGCTGTTTAAGATTCGGGAAGAAGCCGGTCGCACCCGTAAAGAGCGGGCAGGTGCCGATGAAGGGTTTGATCCGCACGAGAAACCATTTCTGGATCACCTAGAAGATCTTCGGAAAACTCTGATGCAGATGGTGATCACGTTGCTGATCATCACGATCGGGACTTTCGCCTTCAACCAGCAGATTTTCGATTTTGTGCAATTGCCTTTGAAGGTCGCGGAGATCGATGATGTGGGAACCCGGCTGTGGGATGTGAGTAACCTGATGACGCTCAGTCCGCAGGAGATGCTGATGCTGGCGATCAAGACTTCGTTCATCGCGGGTATCATCCTGGCTTTTCCGCTGCTGGTGTATCAATTGTTCCAGTTTATCCTGCCGGGGCTGCGGCAGGTGGAGAAAAAGATGATTATCCCCGGTGCCGGCGTGGGATTTATACTTTTCCTCGGTGGGGCGTCTTTCGCGTTCTTTTTGGCAACACCGATCGCGCTGAAGTTTTTCTATCAGTTCGAGCAGGAAAGGGTGAATTCGATTGATCCCACTGCGGAAGCGATGAAGAAACCGATCGGGGAGTTTGCTTTGATCGGGTTGGACGGGAAACCGATCCCAGCACCTGAAAAGGAAGGCGAGGTTGTTCCGGATCTTCAGGGTGAGGACACTCCGAAGACTGAGGGTGAAGGCAAAGTTGAGGCCGGGACACCTAAAGTGGAAGGTGAACCTGCAGCTCCGCCGAAAGTATCCTCGCTCGACGAGGGGACCAAACAGGAGATTCGGGATTACATGTTTCAACTCTTCGCCTTTCGCGAAGGCTCGGAGATTGCTCTCCGCTATGACGATTCCCGCGACAAGATCGTGATCATGAAGGTGAAGGGGAAATCCACCGAGTATCGGATGGGTGACTACATCAATTTTGTGACACGTCTCGTGTTGGTGTTTGGTTTGAGTTTCCAACTGCCGGTGGTGGTTACTATTTTAGTGAAGCTGGAGCTGCTCACGGCCCGGGTGATGAAGGCGACCCGTGCTTATGCGTGGGTCATCATGATGGTGGCTGCGGCTATTTTCACGCCGCCGGATATCATTACACTGGGGCTTTTGGCTGGACCACTGATCCTGCTGTATGAGATCTGTATTATTATTGCTTCTGCGATGGAGCGCAGTCGTGAAAAGCGGCGAAAAGCAGAAGAGGAGGCCCGTCAAAAACGTCGTGCCGAGCTGCTTGCGCGCAAAGCTGAGGACTTGACCGAAGAGGAGAAGGAAGAACTCCATCGCCAGGAAATCGAGCAGTATGAGAAAGAACATGCCCACCTTCTTGAGACTGGGTACGGGGACGATCACAATTACGACGATCCTTATCACAACGATCCCTACCATGATGAGCATGGTCACCCGATTGACCCTCATCACGATGATTATCACGATGAGCACGGCAATCCGATCGATCCTCATCACGATGACCCCTACCATCATGGTGAGCACGACGAGAGTTGGCACCATGATCACGATGATCCCCACCACGGTGAAGAAGAGCATCAGCCGATCCAGGACTGGCCTGATCGTGAGGATGAAAAATCCGATGATAAACCGGTGCTCGAAAGCGATCATGCCGAGCTGACCGAAGATGCAGATCCGGAGCCTGAAAAGGATTTGTCGTTCGATGACGATGAGGTTTGTGACCCGAGTGGTCCGATTGTGGATCTCAATTTCGCGGAATTCGACGAAATCATGGATCTTCCCGGAGTGGACGAAGAACTTGCCCAAATGCTGATCGATCACCGTCCATATGCTTCATTTGATGATGTGGAAGACGTTCCGGGGATGGATGCAGATAAGCTGAATGAAATGATGGAGCGGCTGATGTTGGGATGATTATCTCATAACGGCTATGCCCCTCTCAACGAGGGGCATTCCGGTGGCGTGAGTTTTTTTCGCATTTTTATGCATAGATGTGATTCGTGCTCCGTCTGTCTGTCAGAACAAACAATTCACTTCTGACACCATGAAAAAATTACTTATCGCCGCCGCAGTCGCCACCGCCGCCTTCTTCGTTTCAGCTCCTGAGGCCAATGCCGGAGGGTTTCAAATCTCAATTGGTTCCGGTCACTCGGGACACTCAAGCCATTCGAGGCACTCCGGTCACAGCCACAGCCGATACAGCTCATCACGCAGTTATGGACACAGCAGCTATGGTTCAACCCGCCACACCAACTGTGCTCCCAGCGTGATTCGCACTTACGAAGTGAATCGCCGCTGCCACAGAGTGGTCAGCCATTACCTCTCCTGCGGAACTCCAGTCTACCGCCACGTTACTGTAGTCACCTACTGCAGCGTTTACTCAAATGGTCACAGAACGACTTTCAACCGCACCTTCTACTAAGCGGAAGAATTCTTCAGCATTAATATCCCTGAAAGGGCTGCCGAAAGGCGGCCCTTTTTGTTGGGCGCTTCACGCTTGATTGCCGGGTCATTCATGGGTTTTATGGATGAACAAAGACGACATCGATGACTCATCTTGAGACAGAACTTCGCGGAAAAATCTCAAAGACGCAGGCTGAACTGCTCGCGGCGTGGGTTGGGTGTCAACAGGCGCGGTTTGACGAATTGGTTGCCATCGTGCTGGAAGGCGAAACCGCTCTGGCCAGGAGGGCTGCGTGGGTTCTCAACCATTGTATCGACCACCATCCGCGTCTGATAGACCCACATTTGAAGGCGCTTGTAGAAAACCTCAACGCCCCGGAGTGCCATCCCGCTGTGCGGCGCAGCATCACGAGATGCCTGGAAACCGTTGAGCTACCGGATGATTTGCTGGGAGAGATATTCGACACCTGTTCAGGTCTTTTGAATGATCCGAATGAGCCCGTGGCTTCGCGGGTATGTTCGATGTCAACGATGTGCCGGATTTGCAAACGTCATCCGGAGTTGGCCGACGAGCTGACTCTCATGATCAATGAATCATTGCCCCACGGTTCAGCGGCATTTAGAGCACGCGGCCGGATGGTTCTCAGTGAACTGGCGAAATTGACCTAGCGCGTCGTTGGTTGGAGCAGGAACAGCCCGTGAGTCGCCTTGTAGGAATCATCGGCATCCATGGTCTTGAATTCGTGGCCTGCTCCCCAGGAATCCGAAAAGATAATGCGGTTGGTCTTGTCGTTGTAACCAATAATCATCCGCATGTGGCCACCACTCGCTTGAGGTGAGATGGCGGGTTCTTCTTCATACTTTCCGAGCCCAAGCGACCACAGAAGTGGAATGCCTTCATCAATGTATTTGTGGATCAATTTGTGATAATCGCGCTCCTCGACCACTTTCCCCAGGTAGCGATCGTCTTTGAGTTCGTAGAGACGTCCATCCATATTGCCAACCGCGAGGGCTTCGAACCGGGTCTTAAAAAGGTGATCAATCTTACCCAACTCTTCATTAATGGTGCCAACACTGGTCCCGCGCTCGGGATCTGATTCAGCAATCTGAGCTAACTGATGCTGGTCGCAGGGAATCCCGTAGTATTCAAAAAGCCGCTGAGTTGAAGCCACAACGCAGTAGCCCTTCTGCCCCTGATCGACCATCGGGATATCGGCCACAAAGACGTTGCCCTTGTCATCTTCCTCAACGTTTTGAGGTAGATCCGATAGCCGCACCGTTGCTCCGGCCCGGGATCTCATGGCAGCCGCGTAGGCACCCTTGGCATCCCGCCGACACAGGCGCAGCCTGAGAAATTCGACATTCGCCGGAGCCTCCGGATTGTGCTCCAGGACCGCCATCCCCGCTTCTGAAATCCAAATCCATCCCGTTGTCAGCATTCCCTGCTTCGGTTTTGCTTCGCGGCGGAAAGGACGGATTGCTAATTGCTTGCCGATCTCTTTCCCGCAAATCTTGAATCGTTCATCAAACTCTGCATTGGAAATCTGGCCACCATCTCCCCGGTTGAACAGGGAGATCGTGGTTCCCAGAAATTTACCCTTCTTAAAGTCCACAATGGCTTCGACGACCTCCACCTTTCCGTCAAAGAGGGACAGGTTCACTTCCACATTGGAGTATGGCTTACGCTGAAAGATGGCGCGGGTCTTATTTTCTGTCAGCCATTTGAAATAGGGTTTCTTGTCGTCGCCTTCGATCGGAAACATTTCTTCCAGCTTCGCCGGCGTCAGTTCCAGAGAATCCGGCAGCGTCACAAACGGGTCGAGCCTGGCATCGATCTTTATGTCCTGCGCTTGGGAAGAATCCCCTCCCGCAAATACCATGATCAAAATCGCTGTGGCAAAAAAAGAGGGGGCTTTAAAATTCATAACCAGAACACGTTAGCAAAAACGGAATCACATTTCTATGCCGAAACGCTTCAAAATCATGGTCATCCCCAGATAGAGGAAAGCTGTGATCACCGCGCAGAGCAGCAGGTTCGGCCAGAAAGGCAGGCCCTTTTTCAGCAGCCACGGAAATATGAGAAACATCGGCAGGCTGGGCAGCACGAACCAGAAGACACCCGTCGAGTGAGCTGCGAGACGCTCGGCTTGTTTCTCCGGGTCGCTCCGCAGCCCGGCCCAGATGTAGACGAAAGTGATGAGCGACACGAGCGGCAGCGAGGCAATCATCGACCCAAGCGTGGGTTTGGCACGGGCAACAACGATTTCGTTGACCACATAAATCAATACGGCCGAGAAAAGAATCTTAAAGGTGGTGAACATGAGAAAGGGCGGGTGGTGGTTTAAGACGTCGCAAACGAAACTGACACAGCCGTATGCGGCAACACTCAACGGCCTCCCTGCGTTTGGATTCAAGCAGGTATTTGTGGGATGAAACATCCGGGAGGATTTCAGCGCACCGAAGCAGGTGGACCGGCAGAAACGGGAAGGGGGAGAACGATTCACCACCGCGACCTTCGATTTACTCTATATAGATCAATTAGAGCTCAGCGAAGAAGACCCTTTTCGTGTCGAAGGTGTTTTTCGGGGAAAATTCGCGAAAAAAAGTGAAAAAAGTTGCCCAAAAAGTGCATAAACGACCCAGTGACCTTTTTAATTTCGAAAATTAGCTCCAGCGTCTGTTTGTAAACAACTGCTTTGGCCGGTGAAATTGAATCCAATATTCATCACATCGGTATAAAAAGCGGTTCAATTCAAACAAACGTATATAAATGAAACTAACTGATAAGTTCGAAAGAGTCGTTGTGATCAACCTCCCATTTAAGGGGGACCGCAAACAGAAGCTGAAAAAGAACCTCGAGAAAACCGGCATCGCAGATCTCAAGGCGGTTGAATGGGAGCGCGCCATCTACGGTGAATGGGCGCCGGCCCCCGCATGGTGGGGAGCCGGGAACGGAGGCTGGGGCTGCTTTATGTCCCATTTGCGTGTGGCCCAGAATGCGGCACATGACAAAGTGGACAGTTATTGTGTCCTTGAAGATGACGTGGTGTTCCACGAACAGGCTTCGACCGTGCTGGGTCATTTCGCGGATGAATTACCCAAAGACTGGGGGCAGGTATATTTAGGTGGACAATACCTGAACCGTGAACCTGAAGTGGTGTCGCCCTGGGTGCTGCGTCCGTTCAATGTCAACCGGACTCACGCGTTCGCTTTGCATAAAGATACCTACGCACCGTTCCTGGAACATATTACGGACTTCCCGTTTTTTATGAATCCGGAGCGGAACGGCCGGGGCATGCCTATATTGTCGCCCCGTGACTTCCATATCGATCACCGTTTGGGAGATGCCCACGAAAAACGTCTCTGGAATACCTACTCCCCCGTCTGGTGGATTGCAGGGCAGGCCGAAGGCGTGTCGGAGATTAATAAAGGCGTGAATGAGCAAAACTGGTGGCATTTGGGAACCACCACCCGTGGAAAGTCCCTTCCGTTTTTCTTCATCAAGAACGCCACCCAGGGCACAAAGCTCTTCAGTAAGATGATCCACACTGGAAACACGCTGAAAGAGGGAACCTTCACAGACATGGGGATCACAACCAAACTCTCCGACGGTGAGCTGCTCCACTGGCTGAAGATGATTGCTTCCGAGGCCGTGGAAAAGTGGAAGCTGCCCGGATTCCAGGTCCCGGAGGATCAGCCCGGGTTTGTCGAGCGAGTCAGCAAACTCTGGGAAGCTGACGTTTATCCCTATGGCCCGCAAAAGGTCAAAGAGTTCTCGAACTATCCCTACAACGGTTATGCCGGCGGGGTGGCTTCACCCATCACATTCTAACCGGGGAGGAATTGTTATGATCGTATCATCAAACCAATTTGTGTTCATTCACGTTCCCAAAAACGCCGGGACTTCTATCGAGAAAGCATTGCTCAGCTGGGATCGCAACCTGCCGCCCGGCACACCGCTGACTGACGAAGAGCGCAAACAGTACCAGGTCTACACCGACTGGGACTCGCAGCATTGGCCACTCAGCAGAATCGAGCAGGAGAGACCCGAGACCATTGGCTGGAAAAGCTTTGGCATCGTGTCTCATCCCTTTCGCCGGGCGGTTAGCGAATTCAGCTATATCCGGAAAACGCAACCGAAGGTCGTCGAGAAAAATCCCTGCTTTAAAGAATGGGATATCGACTACGCCGTCCGCAAAGGCATCCTCTGGAAATGCTGTTGGGCGTGGCACGCGCTTCCACAGTCGAAGTTTTTCGAAGGCGAAGGCAATCCCAAAGTCTTCCGGCTCGAAAAGTTGAAGTGGCAGGAGATCCTCGATTATCTCGGGATCGAAGACGAGCCGGAACTTCCCCGTGCCAATCAGTCCTCAGGGAAAAGACGGTGGGAGGATGTGCTCAGCACTGAAGCTCAGGATGTTTTGTATCAGCGATTCCGCGATGACTTCGCGAAGTGGAATTACTAACCCCTACCCGGTGAGATAGAACAATGATTACAAATCCATCAAAACATATATTCATGCTGTGGCTGCAAGGCTGGGATCACGCACCGCACATTGCCCGCCGCTGCCGCGAGTCATGGGAAGAACATCATCCGGACTGGAAGGTGATTGCCCTCTCCCGGGAAAACCTCGGTGACTACCTGGATCCCGCAGCCGTTTGCGGCAACACCCCGCAGGCGAAGTCCGATTCCATCCGCGCTCTCTTGTTGAAAAATCATGGCGGCGCCTGGGCGGATTCATCGCTGTTCTGTCAGCGGTCGATCGAGTCCTGGCTGCCGGAATACAGGGAGACCGAATTCTTTGCCTGGGAGCGGCCGCATGGCCAGCCCTTCCGCATGATCTCCAGCTGGTTTCTGTTGGGCAGTCGGGGGAGTTACCTCTTAGAAGCCTGGTGTCAAAAAATCCAGTCGTACTGGAAAGGGAGAAAGAAAGCCCACCACTATTTCTGGTTCCACTTTCTCTTCGCAGAACTCTATATCTCCGATTTGAAATTCCGTCGGATCTGGGATGAGACATGCAAACAGTCCGCAGACGGCCCCCACGCCTTTGCCCTGTCGCGGGGAATGCTGCAACCCATCGACAAAGATCCAGAACTCAAACACAAGATCGACGCGCGGGAAATTCCCATGTTCAAACTGACCAACAGCCGCAAGACGATCGAAGCCGGCAGCAGTCTCGACTACCTCTTCCACCAGGGAGAATAAAAACGGCGGGCGGGGTCACACCGTGACCTCGTACCCCGCCGGGGTGTCGGCGAAGCGATAGGCTTCCTTCCGGTGCTTCATGTGAAAATACAAAATCTCCTCCGGCTCACCCTTTTCGGAATGACAGATCAACTGCCCGTCCCCGGAAACCACCGAGCGGATTCCACGCGCTTCCAGACTGGAGACAAACATCAGACCCCGCCGATGACTGCATACATCGATCACCATTCCCCCATGCAGCAGACTGATCCACGATGCATGGCCGGCACTTGATGAAAACCCATACTTCAATTCCCGTGCAATCCTGTGCCAACCCATCGGCCAGGCATTTTTAAAACGTGAGACGCGACCTTCGTAGAGCCCGCCATGCAATAACAAATGTTTCCGGAACATGCCCTCATCCAGAATCATGTGGTGCTTCGCTTTCATCGCCCGGTGAATCCAACGCTTCTCCGTAAGACCTTCCCAGACAGGTGACCCGAATCTCACCGCCGTGAGATGTCCGTGCATCCCCACAATCTCAAACCGCTTCAGCGCCGGCAGATTTCTCACCCGCCCCTCGAGAAAATTACCGATGTTGCCATAGATCAAATCGATATCTGCATAGCCGATATAATCATCCGGCGAATGCAAACGTATGGCCCTCAATTCCGGTTCGAAGAGGAAACGCGACAACACCCGCACGTCACAAATCTTCTTGGGATGTTGAATTAATTCGCGACATGGAATCTCAAAGCCGCCCTCAGCCAGGACCTCATGAAGACGTCTCCGCACTTCGTTGAGCGTCGTTTGGTGAACGTGAAAATTCTCCGCCGGCCGGACAGTCTGATCCGTCACAAAAAGCACATCCAGACATCCCTTGTTGCGGATAACCGATTCCCGATATCGCTCGAAATAAAAAGGCAGCTTGCCGAAATACATCGCAACAATCGTGAGGCGTGGAGATGGGGAGTCATCAATCTTCATAAAAAACAGTTGGCAGGCGACCAGCCTTTTCAGGAGGGATCAGCGATGCGAAATCAGGCCGGTCAGTAAAGAGAAGTCTGGTAAGCCCTGCGGTTGGCGCGTCCCTGCCATGTCGCTGAGCTCCAGAAATCCGGCTCCCTCCGCATGCGTTCCACATAGGCAAACCAGCTGTCGAGATCCAACGCATACCTTCCGGGGTGAATCTGAACCAGAGTCACAAATCCATTCTTACCCAGTCGGAGAATCGTCGCCGGACTCGCCGGGAAACCATGTTTGGTAAACGAGTTTCGCGTCACCGGAATCAGGTCGAGCCACTGCTTCACCACCGGTCGCAAATCCCCATTGGGAAGAATGATCATCTCACAGATCGCGTAGGTGGGCGGCGTCAACGTATACTGAGGATCGATGACCTTCTTCGGGGAGACCCTCACCATGACCGGATCTTCCGTGCGATCCGACTTGGTAAAACTCGACGAGGACCCCTGATTCTGACAGGTAGAGGTGATTTCGTTCATGAGAGAGGTGTTCCCGGTTTCAGTTAGAAGACGTGGCCCGACGGGGCAGATGATAGCGGGCGACATGTTTACCCGATTCCGTCTTGATCATCTTGGTTAAAATCGGGTAACCCGACTGCCGAAGCTCCGTAATGCGCGACGGCAGTCGCATACAGGAAAAATGCTCCAGAGCTTCGAGAGCCGTCAGGGACTTACCCTTGAGCAAGTGGGCGAGGATGAGTTCGTTCTGCGTCATGGTTTTTGTTGGGGTGGTGGCAGTCGCCTTCGTCGCGACCTGGTGGATAGATTCGAAATGGGTTTGAGGATGTTCGTGAATTTTCACCGAGAAGATTTCCGGTTTCTCAGAGCTCATAAGCGGGCTGCGTTCAGGTTTGATACCAATGCGGTTCTCCAGTCCTCTCGGCGCGAAGATCGATCTCGCGATGACGTGCGATATTTCGACAGGGCCAGTGGTGGGCGTTGCGTCGACCGCTTACAAAAGCGGGTCGGGTGAGCAGGGCTCGCAATGTTTGTTTGATCATGGATCAGGTCAGCTCGGGGATGGAGACCACTTGGAAAAAGGGCACTTGAGAGTTCACTTCCCTCCCCGGTGGGCAGTTCGAAAGGAACCTCCCGGTGGGTGATGATGTAAGCATCACTACACTCTCCTGAGAACGCTTTGCTAAGCATTAACAGGAGAATGATTGTGTAGTGAGAGGCCTGCATCACAAGAAAGAGACTCAAATCGATTTCCCTTCACAGCGTCAGATCGGCGTTCCAATCAAAGTTGGCCGGTGCGACGGCTTGCGGTGTCAGCAACGGTTTTCATGGGGATGGCAGGAGACGCCACCTCCTCAAAACGCTGTCTCTTCTTGATCGGGCCAATATCAAAGCGGCGAATGGCCGTTGCTTTGAAAGCCACGTTTTTTGTCGCATAGCGATCAATCAAACCAAAGTAGGTTCCATTAATCACGATCTTCAGATCACGGTGATCAGACACAGAGATATCTTCAATGATGGAATCCATCTCCATGTAAAGGTCACGCGCCTGCTCACGCAGAGCGATCGCCTTGTGCAGACGCCGTTGGACCTGTCGACGGGTCAGAGGTTCCGATTGTTTAGTAGGTGTGTTTTTCATATAGGTACAGGAGTACTGTTGGTTTTTTGGTGTTTGCTTTTCTTGAGATCGAAAACCGCCTTCAGTGACAGCCTTCGGGGTAAAGAGCCGGTGAGATCAATCCACCGGGCAGGTCAGCGCCTCTCTGATACAGTCGAGCTGTGTCGAAGCCGTCTTCAGATCCAGCGCCATTTGTTCAATCGCTACACAGGCCGCCTGAGCGGGAGTATCCCCGTGGCCCATTGCAAAAATCATGGGTGAAGTTCCCAGTGGGAACCTGGCAAACCAACATTCGGTATAATGCGAAAACTCAATACGCCCCAGCTCCCTGCCATCATCATTCTGCACGGCATAAGGTTGGTGGAGCGATTCATTCAGCCGGGGGTTGATAGGAACAATCATGAGATACAGCGTTGTTGGTAGATGTGAATAAATTGTGCAGAAGTGAAATCCGGGTTCGCCTATGCGGCTGAAAATTCAGGGAAAGGAAGGTGGGTCGTGCTCCATTGCGCAGGCAGCGCCGGGCGCGTCTCCGGTTTTTGCGAGGGCAGCGGATTCTCTTCTCCCGGGAAAAGCAGACATCGCGCTTCCTTCAATTGAGCCGCCGTCAATTCACTGCGGTCTTCCTCTTCGATGAC
The DNA here is from genome assembly GCA_048267005.1 of Verrucomicrobiales bacterium. GTDB lineage: Bacteria > Verrucomicrobiota > Verrucomicrobiia > Verrucomicrobiales > DEV007 > JABDJT01. Next base: position 127,271 of record JBLWYI010000008.1, read on the forward strand.
ATCACAGATGTCGGCGGCGATTTTCAAAGCCGGGTGCAAATCCAGATCCACCTCGAGGCGTTCCAACTCTCCCATTAAGAAAGCACTCGTCTCATCAGACAACTCATCCCAGGCAACCGCGATGAGCCGGTCACAGGTTCGATAAATTACATCGGGAGTCGGCGCGGCTTGAGTCATCATAATCCTGTTGAATGGCGAGGTTCGATCCGGCCGGGTGGCCAAGTTTGAGTGATCCGCCACACCCCCCAATGACTGCATCAGGTCTAACCCTTTCATGCCCGCTGCCCTGCGTTGCGATGGGGGGAGTAAACAAAACCCTCGCAATGGGCTCTGGAACAGGGGGTTAAGCTTGACATTTTGAACAGTCATTGGAGCGTGGGGGAGTAACAACACAGCCAATCTATCCGTTGCGATAGATTGTGCAACAAAAAACTATCCGTAATGTCTATTTTCGCGCAAAATCTATCCACTTTGATGGAAGAAAGGGGACTTTCACAGTCCGAACTGGCCCGTAGGCTTGAGACGTCACAATCCACCGTGAACCGTTGGATCAACGGAACCAATCCCCGTAAGAAGCAGCTCAGGGAGCTTGCGGAAGTGTTATCCGTTAGGATGGAGTGGCTGGAGTCAGGAAAAGGCGAAAAAGAAGCCGTACCCGGCATTTTTGCTCTGATCACAGACAATTCTCATCCGGATGACCTGCTCACCATCGTAAAAACTCTTCACGCAGAGATCCTCAGTGCCATCGAGAACGATCGCGCGCCTGAAGGGCGAGCCCTCCATTTAATCAGGCGGGTGGAAAGCGCGTTGAGCACCGACCCGAAATAACACCGCGGCAGAAAACGGGGGTCTAACCCGCTCTTCCCGCTCCGATTCCCGGGGCATCACATCCCCGCGCACCGGCCTCCCGCCGCATCGCCCCGAAACGATCCAACAGGGTACGTTCATCGAACAGACCCTGTCTGATCGTAAATCTCCCATTCAGGATTTCGCCTGGCCGCCGGGAGTTTTTACAAAGCCGCCCGGCGTCACGCAAAGGGCTCATGTAATCTTACAGAGGCGCCCCGTGTCCTGACGGTGGCCCATGTAATCTTACAAAACCCGTTGTCCTCACGCCGGGTGCCTTCGTAACATTTATTTTCGACCCGTCAGCATGACGATTCGTTTTGTAACGTTACAAAACGACCCGCCAACACAACACCTCCCTATGGAGCCGGTTTTCGGGGGTTGGCGTCACGAAAGTGACCTATGTAATATTACATAGTCGACCGTCAGGATAACCAGTGGTTTTGTAAGACCGTTTATCGAAAAAATTTTCGGATTTACGACCAAAACGACCCAATGACCTTTTATTTCCCCCGCGAGGTGGCGGAGATAGAAGGATGATAAGATATATACACGAGTCCGTCCCCCTGATTGATCGCATTGTTGTTCCGCTGAGTGCCGCAGTGGCGAGTTGGGGTTTATCCGAGTGGCATTCCTTCGCCGGGTTGATCGTAGCGATTTTAACGATCTTCCTTCTCATCCCCCGCATCGTCATGGGCTGGGAAGACTGGTCGGAGCGAAGAAAAACCACCTCGAAACCGCCCAAACCCAGTCCCAACGGGGGAAACGGGTCAACTTCGCATTCCTGATCACAAGTGATCCCGCCAATTCTTTTCGGAATGATTTTTGAGGATTTCGCAGCCAAACGGATCCCGCCGAGCGATTTCCCGGCCCGAATCCATCAAAAAACAGGGCTCTGGAGCCTATATGTACCTAAGATTGGGTTGTACGTGTCGCATTTAATTCTCAGAATAAATTGCCGGAGGGAAATTGTAGTGAATTCTAATTGCGCAGAAATGCACTAAACAAACAAAAACAAAAAACAAAAATGAGTAGTAGTATAAGTAGTAGTATAAGCAGCAGCTCAAGTTCGAGCTCAAGCTCTGACGGCGGATTCGGCTTTGAAAGCAGTTCCGGCAGCTCAGACAGTTCAAGTTCAATGATGTCCAGCTCGAGCAGCAGCTCCAGCGCACAGCCATCGTCGTCCTCGAGCAGTTCGTCATCAACCTTCCCGTCCAGCTCGTCCTCGAGCAGTTCGTCGTCGTTTGGTGAATCATCCAGTTCGTCTTCAAGCTCCAGCAGCTCGTCGTCATTCTTTGAGCCATCGAGTTCTTCATCCAGCTCGAGCAGCAGCTCTTCCTGGGTCAGCTCATCGAGTTCGAGTTCGTCTTCGAGCAGTTCGTCCGTTTCGAGCTCGTCCTCTAGCAGTTGTAGCCTTACCCTGACGGCATCTGAGACCCAAGTCGACCTGGGGGAGATCACACTTCCCCATTGGAGTGACTTGCAGACATTTATGTCGAAAGTCAATGAAGCCGATCAGAAGTATAAGGCTCTTGAGGAAACTCAGTCCGAAATACAGGGCAAAACTTCAATGACAGGTCAGGAGGCGGAAGAGTTTTTTGACGACCTGAAGCAGGATGTGGAAGAACTCAAGACCGTCCTTGATGAATTGGAAGCGCTGGGCACTAATTTCAACCCGTTGGTTGAGATTACTCCAGCAACAATGATCGATCTGGAGGTCTCAAGTGGTTCTGAAGATTGCGACGTAACAATCAAGATTGTTTCAGAATCAGTGACTGAAGCGTGGGCTGATAACCCCGGTGATTCAATGGGAACTCTCAGTAACGAGTCTGGAACGACGACGCATACCGGATATTTCAATCCGAATTCAAACTACGGCACTATCACCTTTGTTGCCGAAACTGATGACGGTGAGCAGAGTAATGAAGTAACCATTACCGTTACAGGCCAGACAAGGGCTGAGGCAGAAGAAGTGAAAGAGGAGTTCGAAGAAGATGTCGAAGAGGGATTCGGACTTGTTGCAGATATCGCGGCAGGAATTGGAGGAATCATCACTGCGATTATAGGAGCAGTGTTGGCCATCCTTGGAGGCTCAGCTGTTCTGATCGTCTTGGGAGTTGTGATAGTAATTATCGGAATTCTCTGGGCGATTGTCGATGCGGCGGAGTTTCGAAGAAAGAAACGGGAACTACTGGATAAGTTCGACGAAGAACTCGACGGATTTATCGATGGAATGCCTGAGTAATTCTTCCATAGAATCTGACTCTAAACCAAAGAGAGGCGGCAAAGTCCGCCTCTCTTTTTTTGTTGTGATGGAGCAATACAACAGAGTCTGTAGAGATTATTTCATGGTCGCTCAGCAGGCCATCAATCGTTAGAAAAGTGAAACAAGAGGACTTCCTTTGGTTCGGAAGAAGTTTCAATTCATTCGAAGAAATTGAAATTCTCATACGGTCGTCATACAGTGAATGGCAAAAGATGAGTGGCGAAATTGATTCAAAGAAAGACAAAAAACAGCACTACGCGGCTCGGGTGGTGACGCCGATGCGAAAAGCCATATCAGTGACGCTGGTCTCAGTGGGTTTGGTTTGCGTTGTATTGCTTTGGTTCCTTTGGGTTGGCATCTGGTTGAATCCAGTGATTCTACAGTCAGATCTCTTTCCCATTGAGCGGAGTGACCTGTATTATCTGGTCCCGCTAACGGCATTGGTGACGCCAATCATTCTCTGGCTATTCAAAGTGGAGCTTAACCGACCCACTACAGAAGACTGACGGGACGTAATTCTCAATTTTTTCCGTTTTTTCGAAAAATACCGATATCAGCTAGCTGAATCGAAAGGAGGTCACATTCACTCTTGCAGCAGATCGCCGTTTTTGTTTGGAATGGTGTCCTCTATGAATTGGTTCAACAAACTCCCTATACTCACCCTTGGTGTCTTTTCTCTATCAGCCTACGCAGCCGGTTGGACCGAGGTGAAATTAACTGACAACAAAGAGCGCTTCGTTTTTGTCGGGATCGAGGTGAAGGAACCGCTCAAGGACAAGCTCGGAGAGTATTCTCCGGGTGCAGTGTTCAAATTGAGTGAGGGAGCAGAAAGTTACCGGCTGTCGGTTGGCCCTGTGACTCGCAAAGACAACAACCTCAAAATCGTTCTGCATATTCAGGATTCCAACGGCATGGCGCACAATGTGAGCATTCATCGATTCAGTAAGGGGGCGGATGGGAATGTGAGTGCTGAGATCCAAGCCGTGAAAGACACACAGGATTGTGTGATCGATATCAAGAACGAAGGTGACAAGGAAGGCATCCGCCTGTGGGCGACTCCTGACACCTCAATGGAGAATCTCAAGAATCGAATCAGTATTTCGAAAGGGGCCGCCGCCTGGAAGTGGAAGTCTTTCTACGAACTGGTGAAGCCGGAGAACCTCGGCGACCCTGAGTGACTTTTTGATCGTTTGAGAAACAAAGAGGAACCCCATCAACTGTCCCCATCCCGCGCAACAGGCGGGAGTGGTGAATCATGCTGGTTTCTTCCTTGAACCTGATCGAGCGGGCATTCGATGGATTAAATGAAAACGGAGGAACCTATGAAAACCTACATCCTGGCGGCTGCGATCCCTGTGGCGCTCTTTGCTGGAATGCTGATCCAGAATCGCGTCAGTCAAAAGCAGATCGATGAAATCGAATTTATGAATTCAATCGGACATGTGGGAGGTGCGTTGCACACCTTGGTGAATCTTCAGGATTCGGATCAGGCTGCGATCACCAGGGTGCAACTTCAGACGATCGAGACGGGATTGAAGGATTTGCAGGACCTCCCCGACGGTGCGGATTCCAAGTTCAAGGAAACAGTTGGGAAAGGAATGGAAAAGGAGACAATGGACAAACGCTTTGCCGCGATTGATCAGATCTTTGCTGAAGATTACAAGCTGCATCGCGTGACGGATCTTACACCGGAAGAAGCCCGGGAGCTTTTGATCAGGTATTTTTCGCAATACCACACCACCAGGATGAGTGGTTCAAAGTAACGGTTGGGTTGCCATCCTGCGTGGAGCGGCATAGTTTTGAACGCATGAGCAGTGAAGAGGAACCGAACCCTCCCGAAAAACCGGGTTACACGACGCGGGTGGTGACGCCCTTGAAGAAGGCGATCGCGGTGACGCTGATCTCGGTGATTTTGGTCTGCGTTGTATTGCTGTGGTTCGTGTGGGTGGGAATCTGGTTAAATCCGGTGATTTTGCAGTCGGATCTTTTTCCCATCGAACGGAGTGATCTGTATTACCTGGTCCCGTTTACGGCGCTGGTGACGCCGATCGTCCTCTGGATGTTTAAAGTGGAACTCAACCGGCCGACGACGGAGGACTGAAGGACCGCGGGTTTACCCGGCTTTCTTAAAATCGGGAAGCTCCCCGGTCTGAAGATACTCATCCGCGAGGTCACTCATCACGTCCATCATGCGGCGTCCCGCATCGAGAAAGGACAGTTCTTTCAAATCCGCTTTGGCCTCGAGCCATTTCACAAAGCGTTTCCTCCGAATCACTCCAGCCTGGTTGAGCGCGAGAATGAAATCATCGATTGCGTCGCGCTTCACATCGCTCAGCTCGTGATAGCGGTCCGCAAACGGATTCGATATTCCCCATACCGCCTGCATCAACATGGCGGAGCGAATCACCTGGCTGCGCCCGCCGCGCGTGATGATTCCCTGTTCAATCTGCAGGTTGACGGCTTCCACGATCGGGTTCGGCACCCGGCTCTCAATCTTGGTTGAACGCATTCTTTAGTCTTTCTTAGCTTTTTTACTTGATGTCGGACAGCTGTCGGACAGGTGTTTACTTGAACAGTTCTACACTGTTCGCCTAGGATGGCAACGTTAAAGAAGAGGGCGGAGATCTTCCAGACTAAACCCGCTTCCGGCGACACCGGCAGAGCACTTCGATCCCTGCCACGGCCGAATATTTTTCCTAAAACGCAAATCAGACCTAACACGCAAAAGTAATCCCAAGACATGAAACCCGACTCGAATGGCCCCGGCGAAAAAATGACCATCGGAGGCATCTCCATCCCCTTTCCCACCTGCGAAACCATCTCCCTCCTGCGGAAGATTATCGGGTTCGTTCCTGCGCACACCTTCGATTCCTTTGGCGAAACCGTGCTCGCTTTTACAGTCCTGTCGCGCCCGGTTTGCATGGCGAAACTCCTCAGTGAACTGGAAAATTGCCGCGAGGAAGAAGGCCTCATCATTTCCGCCCTGCAATCTCAGGTTTATAAAAGCCGCACCTTGTTGCTCGCCTGGAACCGTGCCGAAATTCTGCAATTCAACCGCTGGGTCCTCGAAACAGCGGTCCGTTTCTCCGGGGCATCCGACTCCGAAGTGGCCGCGTCGCTGGAGCAGTTCGACGCACGGCTCGAATCACAAATCGAAACTTGATTGGTTTCGCATAGGACGAAAACTAACATCGCCCGAACGATGCCGCCTGAACCACCCACCCCAGTAAATTTCGCAAGCGCGATGGCGTTTACAAAACCGTGGCGGCGCTACCAGGGGAGGATTCTGGAAAGGCTGCCCCGTTATCTCAAAGACGGGCATTTCCACCTCGTCGCAGCACCCGGATCGGGGAAGACTGTGCTCGGCCTGGAAATCGTTCGCCAATTGGCAAAACCCACCCTGGTGCTGGCCCCCACCATCGCCATTCGCGAACAATGGATCAATCGACTCACCTCTGATTATGTGAGAGACGGCGAACCGACTGATTGGCTGTCGCGGGATCTGAAGAATCCGGCACCGCTCACTATCAGCACCTACCAATCCCTCAGCTCGGAATTTCGTGGTGACGCAGGCGGTGATGATTTGGTGTCACGGCTCCGTGAGGTCGGGATTTCCGTGCTTGTCGTGGATGAAGCCCATCACTTGCGAGCGGTTTGGTGGAAATGTCTCGCCACGGTGAAAGACGCCATTGAGAAACCAGTCATCGTGTCGCTCACGGCGACGCCGCCCATTGATGTGCCCCAGTCAGAGTGGAATCGCTACGCCACCTTTTGCGGCGAAGTGGACGAGGAAGTCGGCGTTCCCGAACTTGTCGCTGAAGGCAATCTCTGTCCGCACCAGGACTATGTATTGCTCAGCACCCCGACCGGCGACGATGTGAATGAGTTAAAGCGGTTTCATGAAGGTGTGGCGAAACTGGTGTTGGATCTTCAGCTTGATATCGAGTTGGCCGAAGCCTTCGGATTCAACTCACCCGTCCAATGGATCACCCCGGAAGATGACCGGGATGCCCTGCGGAAAAATCAGGCTTTCTACCTCGGGCTGGTCATTTTCCTGCAGAAAACGGCGGGTTACATCCCCGCTCAGGTCCGTGAGGTTTTCAATATCAATGGTGAGGAACTCCCCGACCAGCTCGATACCCAGTGGGCAGAAGGACTCCTCCAGGGCCTGATCTTCGATTTCCGTGAACGCATCGAACACACCGAAGGCCTCGCCCCGCATGTGAAAACAGACCTCGCAGAACTGGAGAAACGGATGCGGGATCTGGGAGCAATCGAGAAAGGCCGTGTGGTCCTCACCGGCACCGGGGAAAATGACAAAATCCTGCGCGATTCCCCCGCCAAACTTCAAAGCATTGCCGAAATCATCGAGCACGAGCTACTGGCGCAGGGTGTGTTGATGCGTGCTGTGATCCTCACCGATCACATTCGCAAAGATGCCTTTCCCACTGCCGGAGAAGCTGATCCCCCACTGGTAAAACTGGGAGTCGTCCCCATCTTCGAGCTCTTGCGGCGGCTTCGGCTGCAACACCTGTTCCCCGGGGCATTGACCGGCTCAATCATCATCATCCCCGCGGTTGCCGAAAGCCACTTTCGCGAGATCACCTGCGAGTTCGGGATCGACCAGGCAAACCTCCACCTCAAGCCATTGCTGCACGATCCGGCTTTTCTCGAAGTCGAAATCCGAGATGCCGATCGCCAGCGAGCCGTTTCCGCGGTGACCGAGTTATTTCAGCGCGGGGAAATCAACTGTCTCATCGGCACCGCCGCGTTACTTGGAGAAGGCTGGGACGCCCCCGCAGTGAATACATTGATACTGGCCTCAGTCATCGGGTCATTCGTCATGTCGAATCAGATGCGGGGCCGGGCCATTCGGTCCAACCCCGACGTTCCCGGGAAAACCGCTAACATCTGGCATGTCGCCACCGTGCCGCCTGATTTCGAAACCGATTCCTCCGGGCAATATGATCACGGAAACGACTACCGAAAACTCCGGCGGCGGTTCGATGCCTTTCACGGGGTGGGGTTTTCCCTCAATGAGGATGACACCGCGCTCGTTGAGAGTGGATGGCTGCGATTGGGGCTGTCCCATCAGCTCGATCCGAAAACCCTCGACGAATTGAACGCGGAAATGTTCCGGCAGGCCGATGACCGCCCCAACATGAAAGCCATCTGGAACCGTGCGATTGAACCCGCCGGCGAAGGGCGTTTTCTCCGACCGATTCGGGCGTTGTCCACACCACGGAAGTTGGCAGCGACCCGGTTCATCGCAAAGATCGCCGGCAAAAAACAAAGCGGAATCCGGTACGGACTCGCCGGCTGGCTCGAGCGACGCCGACTCTGGAAAATTTCAAAGGCCATCTTCCTCGCCCTTCAGGAAAGCAACCTGATCAGCTCCGACTATCGGGTGAACGATCTGGAAGTCCGCGTCACTCCGAAGCGGTGTCATGTGGCAGCCCCGGAATTGGAACCCGATGCCCAGGTGGTCTTTGTCACCGCCCTGGGAGAGTTTTTTGATCTCTTCTCCAATCCCCGCTATCTCATTCGGCAGAAACATCGCTGGTTCGCCGTTCCCAAGGCACTCGGCGCGCGAAAAGAATACGCCACCATCTTTTCGAAAAAGCTCAGGCGAAACGGCTTCGGGCGTCACCAGTTACACTTCGTCCACAGTCGGGAGGGCAAAGACTTCCTCCTCGAAGCGCGCAAGCAATCGCTTCTCCAACACTTCGACTTCCAGACAGAGACCCAGGTTCGTTGGGAAGCGGAGTAATCGTTGAGCCCGGGTAAGGCTTCAGTTGCCCGATTCCCCGACCCTCACATTTTGGCAAGTTCTCTCTAATCGCTTAAAAACGACCTGCACATTTTGACAGATCTATTCTAATCGCCTGGAAACGACCTGCACATTTTGACAGGTCTATTCTAATCGCTTGGAAACGACCTGCACATTTTGACAGGTCCCTTCTAATCGTCTGGAAACGACCTGCACATTTTGACAGGTGCATTCTAAGCGTTTCATGACGACTTCGTTTTTTCGAATATCGCTTTGCAACGTTTGAAAACGACCCGCAAAAAAACACAATCCTCCCAAATCCGTTTCGTGTTGCCCATTTCTGTGTCGGCAATGGGCTTCGATCCGGGCATTGCCCAATTCGCGAAATCTGTGTCTGAATAAAATCGACAAAAGCGGCGTGAAACGATAGAAAAGAAACAGCAATCTCTCACCGATCCGTGATTCGCAATCACGGGCCTGATTCCTGAGTATTCACAGTCAAACGGGCCATTTCCTGCTATCAATAAATCCCGGGATGTGATTCTAAATCCAAGCCGGATGCAAACGCCCCACGAGTGAACAGGGTTGATTCGCTGATTCAATAGGGTTGATTCGGAACGATTGTGGCTCTTTTTTCCACCAGGTAACCGTGCAAGCACTTCTCACATTTCTAACGACTTATTGGCAGCCTCTGTTCACTTGCGTGATCATCGTGCTGGTCTTCGTATCCTTTCTTAAGGAATGGATATCGCCTGACCTCACGGCCATGAGCGCCTTTGTAGTCCTCGTACTGGTCGGTATTTTATCGCCCGATAAAGCGCTCACGATCTTCGGCAGCTCGGCTCCGATCACCGTCGCGGCGATGTTTGTGATGAGCGCGGTTCTCGAACGGACCGGTTTGATCGAGCTGCTTGCCGGTCGCTTTGAAAAGATGGCCGGAACCACGAACCCCTTCCGGATTCTCGCGGTTTTACTTGTGTTGGTGGCGTTTCTCTCTGCTTTTGTGAACAATACGCCGGTGGTGGTCGTTTTCCTCCCCATTGTCCTCCGTCACTGCCGTAAATACGATCTCACGGCGTCGAAATTTCTCATTCCCCTCAGCTACGCAGCGATCGTCGGGGGAACCTGCACTATTATAGGTACATCGACGAATCTGATTGCGTCCGGCATCGCCGCCGATGCCGGTCTTGAGCCCTTTGGCATGTTTGAAGTGGGTAAACTGGGCATCTTTTTCGTCGGAGCCGCGATTTTGTATCTCATTTTCGGCGGCACCAAGCTCATTCCCGACCGCGTAACGCTGTCGACTCTGTTCGATTCCGAGCCGGGGCATGAATTTCTAACTCAAGCGCATATTGCCCATGATTCGCCCCTGGTGGGCAAAGCGTTTTCGGAGTCCCCGTTCGCCAAGCGACGTGAATTGCGAATTATTGAAGTGATCCGGGAAGGTCGCCCACTTCCAGTTGCGTTGGATAAACTGGTGTTTGAGGGCGGCGACGAGATTGTCATGAAAACCCGGGCTGCGGGCGTCATGGAGCTGAACAAAACGTCCGGGCTCGATCTTTCATCACAGGGAGACTTAGGATTGGATCACATCAGGACCGAGTCGGCTGTACTGATGGAGGGAATTGTGGGGCCCGACTCCCGTCTCGCCGGGAAAAGCCTGCGGGAACTGAATTTCCGCCAGCGATTCGGGGTGTTGATCCTCGCCGTTCACCGACGTGGGGTAAACCTGCGGGACCGCTTTGAAAATGTGAAGCTGGCTTTCGGCGACACCCTTTTAATAGAGGGACCGGTGGACCGCATGACCGAGCTATTTGCCGAGAAAGACTTTGTAAACCTTTCCAAACCCAAAGACCGGCCGATTCGGCGGGAAAAAGCTCCGATTGCGATAGGGGCTCTGCTGCTTTTCATGATTGGGGGCGCAACTTTCCCTGCCTACATCCCGATTCTGGCGATCACAGCCGTATTAATCACCCTGGTGACCAAATGTATCGACCCGGCCGAAGCCTATCAGGCAGTGGAGTGGAAAGTGATTTTTCTGATTTTCGGAATGCTGGGTCTCGGAATGGGGCTTCAGGAGACGAAAGTGGCAAATATAGTGGCTGAATCAGCTGCATCTACATTCAATCAATTTGGACCCTATGTGGTTCTTGCGGTGCTCTATCTCCTTGGCGCAATTCTTACGGAATTAATATCTAATAACGCGGTTGCTGCACTTTTAACACCGATCGCGATCGGAATTGCCATGTCGATGGACGTGGATCCCCGTCCGTTTGTCATCGCGGTGATGTTCTCTTCGAGTGCCAGCTTCGTCACTCCAATTGGTTATCAGACAAATACTTATGTGTACGGTGCCGGAGGTTACAAGTTCAGCGATTTTGCCCGGGTAGGTCTTCCGCTGGCGATTGCCCTGTGGTTGTTCGCAAGCTTCGCTATCCCCCGCCTGTGGCCGTTTTGAGCCTGACAAACTGTTCATTTATTCTCTTGCCAGCCATAACGACTTGAATTAACAGTTGCGCCGAAAATTCGGGACGCCTCCTGAATTCCAAAGGTAAACGCGACTCACTATGGCAAAAAAAACAGCCAAGAAGAAGGCTCCCGCTAAGAAAAAAGCCCCGGCTAAAAAAGCGGCAGCGAAGAAACCTGCGGTGAAGAAAAAAGCAGCAAAGAAAGCTCCGGCTAAGAAGAAGGCTGTGAAAAAAGCTCCCGCGAAGAAGAAGGCACCCGCCAAAAAAGCTTCTGCTAAGAAAAAGGCAGTGAAGAAGGCGCCCGCTAAGAAGAAAGCACCCGCCAAAAAAGCTCCTGCAAAGAAAAAAGCAGTGAAGAAGGCGCCCGCTAAGAAGAAAGCACCCGCCAAAAAGGCTCCTGCAAAGAAAAAAGCAGTGAAGAAGGCGCCCGCTAAGAAGAAAGCACCAGCCAAAAAGGCTCCTGCAAAGAAGAAAGCAGTGAAGAAAGCGCCCGCTAAGAAGAAGGCACCAGCCAAAAAGGCTCCCGCAAAGAAAAAAGCGGTGAAGAAGGCTCCTGCTAAAAAGAAAGCACCAGCCAAAAAGGCACCGGCTAAGAAAGCCGCAGTTAAGAAAAAGATTTCGGGGTCCCGTTCAGCAGCCGCGGCGGCTCCTTCATCCTCCAACTCAGCCGCTGTTACACGTCCCAAACCAATTGTTCCTTCCGGTAAACCGGGCAAAATGACTCCTTTTCTCCAAGCTCAAAAACAGAAGCTTCTTGATCTCCGTGATTCAATTGCTGACCAAATGAGTGGAATTACCAACGATACCCGCGGTGCAGGTAGCGAATCCGCTTTCGGAATGCACCAGGCAGATGCGGGTTCCGATGCTTATGACCGTGATTTTGCGCTCAGTCTCCTTTCACAGGAACAGGATGCGATTCATGAAATCGACGAAGCTCTTGGCCGTATCGAACTTGGTACCTACGGGATTTGTGAGATGTCAGGCGAGGAAATTCCAGTCGCCCGGCTTGAGGCAATGCCTTTCGCGCGGATGACAGTGGCTTGTCAGGAAAAAATTGAGGCAGGTGAGAACCAGGGGCACCATCGCACGCCGGTAGCGACCCTTTTTGGCCTCGAAGATTCCCCTCTGGGTAAGAAGTAAGATCGAATTCAACAATCAGGCTTGAATCTGTCTCGAAAGTGGGTAGATTCGCCGCCCTCGAAAAATCGAGTTCGAAACCAAACCATTTAAACGATGCCACGCGAAGTCATAGTCCTCGAATGCACGGAAGCACGTGAAGAAGGCAAACAGCCCTCTCACTACGTGACCACGCGCAATAAAAAGAGCCTCCGCACACCGGGCCGCCTTGAGAAGGTTAAATTCAATCCTTTCCTCAAGCGCCGGACTCTTCATCGTGAAAAGCGGTAATTCTGTTGATTCTTAACTACCTTTGACCCATGCAAGGACCGAAAACTAAAGAGCGCGCCATGAACCTGCGCCGGGCAAATCGTAAGATGCCTAAGCGTCGTCTGGATATCCCACACGATCGTATCAGCGTTCACAACATTGATTTCCTCAAGAAATTCGCCACCGAATCCGGCAAGATCTATCCTCGTCGTTTCACAGGTGTTTCTGCCAAGGTGCATCGCAAAGTCACTCGTGAGATCAAGCGCGCCCGTGCTTTGAACCTCATGTGATCCCGATCAGGCAGGGTTGATTGACGTATCACCTCTGATTTGATCGAAAACGTTTTTTGATACAACCCTGTTGGTTCTCTGAATCGACAGGGTTGTTTCGTATCCACCCCAACCGTTTTCCAAGCATGGCCAGCAAGCGCAAACTGGATCCGTTTCCTTATCCGAACGAAATTTACCCTTCGGATTGGTTTCGCCGGCTAGAGGTGTCCGATTTGTTTCCGGAAAGCCCGGAAAAACCCATCGAGATGGACCTCGGCTGCGGGGACGGTGGATTTCTCTTTCAAATGGCGCGCGAATATCCCGAACGGAACTTTCTCGGCGTCGAAAGGCTTCTGGGGCGGGTGCGCAAGATCTGGCGGGGCGCCATAAACCACGAATTGGAGAACGTCCGCGTTCTTCGCGTCGACTCGAATTACGGGATCGAATACATGTTGCCGCTTGAATTCGCCACCCGGATTCATTTTCTCTGTCCCGATCCCTGGCCAAAGGCAAAGCACGCCGATCGTCGGCAGATGTGCCGTATTCCTTTCCTGAAACAGCTCCACAGCCTGCTCATCCCCGGCGGCGAGCTGTTATTCAAGACCGATCACCCCGAATACTACGACGAAGCCCTCGAAGTCGTGCAGTCAGGAGAGGTGGACTTTTTCACCCACGAAGAATGGCCGGAAGACGCCTTCTTTTATCCGCAGACCGACTTCGAGCGCCAGTGGCTCGCCCAAGGCAAGACCATGCAGGGCATCCGGTTGCGGAAGGGGTAAAATTCGCTGTGAGGTGACGGAAAGGGGATTCTTTGCCGAGGCGAAGTGGATCACGAATTGGAGGTCGAACTGATCTGCAACAACCTTTTCGAATCAACCCTGTTGACTCGCTGACTGTACCCTGTTGATTCGTGAGACTCTTATGTCTGAACAACCACCATCTGCGGAACTCTCCGTCGCGATTGATGCGGCGCGCGCTGCCGGGGCTTTGCTCCGGGAAAATTACGAAGGCGATCTGCTCGTCGATGAAATGAAGCGCCATGACATCAAGCTGAACCTGGATGTGAAGTGCCAGGATCTGATCGAGGAATTGATCCTCGCGAAGTTCCCGGACCACGCGATCTATGGCGAGGAAGGACTGGCGGGGAATCAGGAGAGCCCGAATCAATGGATCGTCGATCCGATCGACGGGACGGTGAATTTCTTCTACGGAATCCCGCATTTCTGTGTGTCGATCGCGATGCGCAGTGAGGGGAAACTTCAGATCGGCTGTATTTATGATCCGATGATGGACGAGCTCTACGCGGTGGATCGCGAAGGAGCCGCAACGCGCAACGGCAAGCCGATCGCGGTGAGCAATCGCTCGGAAATGGCGGATGCGGTGATGACGATCGGGTTTTCGAAGACGGAGGAAGCGATCGATGCGGGCTTGCAGCGTTACAAGGAAATCGCTTACCGGGTACGCAAGACGCGGATGATGGGTAGCGCGGCGCTTGCGCTGGCCTACATCGCCTGCGGTCGGCTTGATGCCTACATCGAAGAGCAGATCAGTCTGTGGGATATCGCGGCGGGGCAGCTTCTGGTGGAGCGGGCCGGCGGCACGATTGAGCTGGCGGACTCGACCTCTCAGCCAGACAAGATGGGCATTGTGGCATCGAATGGTAAACTTCCCCTCGACGATATTTGATCATGAAAGAGTATCGATCCGGCATCGGGTATGATGTCCATCAATTTGCTGAAGGGCGTCGTTTGGTTCTGGGCGGAGTCGAGATCCCTCACGATCGCGGGCTGGTCGGGCATTCCGATGCGGATGTGCTTTCCCATGCCATTGCGGATGCGATTCTCGGAGCGATCGGGAAACCGGATATCGGATATTACTTTCCGCCGGACAAAGATGAGATCGAAGGCATCTGCAGCCTGGAGATTTTGAAAAAGGCGGCGGAGCTGGTGCGCGAAATGCCGGGCGGCGGCCGGATTGTGAACATCGATTCCACATTGATCTCGGAAGCGCCCAAGGTGATGCCGCACGCTCCGGCGATGAAGGAAAAGATCGCGGATGCGCTGGGGATTGATGTTTCACGGGTGGGTATCAAGGCCACAACCAATGAGATGATGGGATTTGTCGGTCGCGAGGAGGGAATCGCGGCCCTGGCTTCTGCCAGTGTGGAGCTGGATGTTGTGTAAAGCGTGTCGCCGCTGAATTACCGGTTGGTGCAATCACTTTGTTGAATGCCAACCCGCTCGTGCCTATCATCGGGCATGTCCGATCCCACCCCCAAACGACTTTTTCTGCTCGACGGCATGGCGCTGATGTATCGGGCGCATTTCGGACTGATCCGTTCGCCGATTTTCACTTCGGGGGGATTCAATGCGTCGGGAGTGTTCGGCTTTACCAACACGCTCCTCGAGCTGATGGAGAAGCAGGCACCGACGCATCTGGCGGTGGCGTTTGATACATCGGACCCCACGCCGCGGCATGAGATTTATCCGGAATACAAAGCAAACCGCGATGCCATGCCGGAGGACTTGTCGCTTCAGATCCCGGAGATCAAGCGGATCATTCGCGCCTTCAATATCCCGGTGATCGAATGTCCCGGCTGGGAGGCGGATGATGTGATCGGGACGCTGGCCAAGCGGGCGGAGGACGATCCCGACTATGACTTTGAGACGTTCATGGTCACGCCGGACAAAGATTTTGCCCAGCTGGTGACGCACAAGACGAAGATCTACAAGCCGGGGCTGCGGGGAGCCGGGCACGAGATTCTGGATTACGATACGATCTGCGAAAAGTGGGAGGTGAAGACGCCGGAACAGGTCGTGGATATTCTCGGGCTGTGGGGAGATGCGTCGGACAATATCCCGGGCGTGCCGGGGATTGGTGAAAAGACCGCCAAGAAACTGATGGGGCTCTACGGCAGCGTCGAAGGGCTGTTGGAGAATGTGGATAAGTTGAAGGGCAAGCAGAAGGAGAACGTGGAGAACAATCGTGAGCAGGCCCTGCTGTCGAAGAAGCTGGTGAAGATCATGAAGGACGCGCCGGTGGACGTGACGTTCAGCGATATCGAAATCACGGAGCGCGACGATGGAGCGCTGAAGGATTTGTTTGTGGAATTTGAGTTCAATCAACTGGGCAAACGGCTCTTCGGGAAAGATTTCGAGGCGGGCCGGGGACATGCCACCTCCAAGCAAGCCGATGGAACGGTCGAAGGCGAGCAGACGCTTTTCGCGGAGCTGAAGACGATCGCGGATGTGAAAAAGGCCTACGAATATTATCCGCCCGACGATGCAGCGGGTCGCGCCGAGGTGATTCGAAAGCTGAATGCGCAGCAGTCTTTCTGTTTTGATCTGGAAACGGACGGGCTGGACGAAAAGACGGCGAACATCATCGGGGTGGCATTTTCGTGGAAAGCGGACACCGGAACCTACATCGGATTTCCGGCGGACGATGAGGGGAAAGCCGCTGCCCTGGAGGAATTGCGGCCCATTCTGGAAAACCCCATCACCGAGAAGATCGGGCACAACCTGAAGTTCGACATTGGCGTGCTGCATTGGCACGGGGTGAAGATCGATGGGCAGCTGTTCGATACAATGCTGGCTCATACGCTGGTGGAGCCGGATCAACGGCACAAGATGGATTTCCTCTCGGAGCAGTATCTGGGATACACGCCGATCAAGTATGAGGATGTCTTTGCTCCCGATGAACCGGAGAAGCCTGCTGAAGATGCAGCCCCGAAGGAAGGGCAGATGGATATGTTTGGCACGCTCGAGGTCGAGGAACCGGCAACCAAAGAACCTGCCGGCCCTGACTTCGTAAAGATCGCCGAATACGCCGCTGAGGATGCCGATGTGACCTGGCAGCTGGCGGAGGTTTTGCGCGGGAAATTGAAAGAGCTCGGGCAGGAAGCTTTGTTCTTCGGAATCGAATCCCCGCTGACGCCGGTGCTGGTCGCCATGGAGGGCGAGGGGATTCGGATCGATACCGACATTCTGTCAGAGATCGGTGTGGGGCTCGGCAAGAACATCGCCATCATGGAACAAAAGGTCTATGACGCTGCGGGCGAGGAATTCAATGTGGCGTCGCCCAAGCAGGTGGGTGAAATTTTCTTTGAGAAACTGAAGCTCGTTGAGAAGCCTAAAAAGACCAAGACAGGACAGTACAAAACCGACGAGCAGACTTTGTCCGGCCTCGCGGTGGAGCACCAGATCGTGCGGGATTTGCTGGCCTTTCGCGAAGCCTCCAAGCTGAAGAGCACTTATGTCGATGCGCTGCCGAATTCGATCTTTCCCGGCACCGGTCGGATTCACACCACGTTTCATCAGCTGATGACCGCGACGGGGCGCCTGGCGTCGAACGATCCCAATTTGCAGAACATCCCGATTCGCACCGAGCAGGGCCGGGAGATCCGGAAAGCGTTTGTACCGCGTGATAAAGATTACATCCTGATGGCGGCGGATTACTCTCAGATCGAGTTGCGGGTCATGGCCTCGCTTTGCAAAGATCCGGCGATGATCGAGGCGTTCAATTCAGGCGTCGATATTCATCAGGCGACGGCTGCCCGCGTCTTTGGTGTCAGCCTGGATGATGTCGAGCCCTCCATGCGCCGCAAAGCCAAGATGGTGAACTTCGGTATTATCTACGGCATCTCCGCGTTCGGACTGGCCCAGCGTCTCGGTGGCGAAGTCAGCCGCACCGAAGCCGGCGAGATCATCGAGGAATACTTCAAGCAGTACCCGAAGGTAAAAGCCTTTCAGGAAAGTACCATCGAGGGCGCGCAGAAAAACGGGTATGTCGAAACGATCACGAAACGCCGTCGTTTTCTGCGCGACATCAATTCACGAAGTTGGACGATGCGAAGCGCGGCAGAGCGGGTCGCTATCAATACCCCGATCCAGGGAACCGCGGCCGATATGATCAAGATCGCGATGGTGAAGGTCGCGCGAGTTCTCGAGGAAGGGAAATTCAAATCCCGCATGTTACTTCAGGTCCACGATGAATTGGTGTTCGATCTCTATCGCGAAGAAGAATCCGAGGTGACACCACTCGTGGTTGAGGCCATGAGAAGCGCATTGCCTCTGGCCGTGCCAGTGGTGGTGGACACCGGGACCGGAGAGAACTGGCTGGATGCGCATTGATCTGTTTCATTTCGCTTACGCCAAAGCATTCGCTTCGTCGAAATCTTTCCGGACCGGTCTGTGTCCGCCTCTCCGCCGGGACTGACCCGGGTTCAGGAAACATCGTGATAGCACACTTTCAGAGTCGTCCGATTTGTAGAGCGAAACGAACGTTCTCTACTCAATGGAAGACAAGAAAGCCACAATCTACCGAATGGTCACACCCGATCACCTCTGTCCCTGGGGAGTGAAAGCCAAGGACCTGTTGAAACGCGCAGGTTACGAAATCGAGGACCGCCATTTGGAAACGAAGGATGCCAACAAAGCGTACAAAGAAGAGCACGATGTGGATGAAACCCCGCAGATCTTCATCAATGGAGACCGTCTTGGAGGCTACGACGACCTCCGTGAATTTTTAGGGAAATCTCCCGAACCGGCAGAAGGAACCAATTATCAGCCGGTCATCGCCATTTTCATTACCACCTTCCTCATGGCAATCTCTGCTGGATTCGTCATTCCGGAGGGAAACACCGTCATTGGAATCCTCGAACGTTTCATCGCGTTCAGCATGTGCGTCCTCGCCATCATGAAGCTGCGGGATCTTTCCGCGTTCACCAATCAGTTTCTGTCCTACGATCTTCTGGCGCGGAAATCCGTTCGCTATGGTTACATCTATCCTTTTGTCGAAGTAGGAGCCGGAATCCTTATGATCGGTGGCCTCCTCACCTGGATAGCAGCACCCGCGGCTCTTTTTATCGGAACCATCGGCGGCATTTCCGTCTTCAAAGCCGTCTATATTGAGAAACGCGAGTTGAAATGCGCCTGCGTCGGCGGCGACAGCGATGTGCCACTCGGATTCATCTCATTGACCGAAAACATCATGATGGTTGCGATGTCGATTTGGATGATGCTTAAAGCCGGCCTGAACATTTCCCTGTAGCAGGTCTTCCTCTACAGGCCCCGGTTTCCCCAATTCGTTTGGAAGAGGGGCATCAGGCCACCCGAATAGCGATCTTCCAGTTGGAAGATGACCTTCCGGCCTCCCCGAAGGTAGTCTTCCGGTTGGAAGATGACCTTCCGGCCTCCCAGATGGTGGTCTTCCAGTTGGAAGATGACCTTCCGGCCTCCCAGATGGTGGTCTTCCAGTTGGAAGATGACCTTCCGGCCTCCCAGATGGTAGTCTTCCAGTTGGAAGATGACCTTCCGGCTGCCCAGATGGTAGTCTTCCAGTTGGAAGATGGCCCTCCCCGAAGGTGGTTTTCCGCCCACTGACCGCCCCGTCATTCGGTAGCGAAATATTCTTGATTCATTTTATCTAATTTCCAAAATGGATTTGAGCATCTGGAAGCCTTATGAAGAGAAAATGGATCGTTGCGCTGGCAGTATTCGGAATGGGCCTTGTTCTTTTGCATGCCGAAACCCGAACGTGGACGTCGACTGACGGCAAAAAAATAGAAGCGGAATTTGTGAGCCAGACCGGGGACGCGGTTTCGGTAAAACGCACCGACGGGAAGACATTCACTATCCCGATCAACCGATTGTCCGAACCCGATCAGCAATGGTTGCGTAATCAAAAGGGTGGTCCTCCCGCAAACGCATCTTTCTCCAAACTATGGGGCAAAGAAGGTGAAAACTGGAACCCAGCGGACGGGACCTTAATTGACTTCTCTTTGGCTGGTTACCACGAGGGTAAGAATGATTTCCCCGAATGGAAAACGGGAACGAACGTCAAAGACTTCGGCGCTGTGGGAGATGGCGAAACAGATGACACCGAGGCTTTTAAAAAGGCCATCGCTGCCTGCGGCGAGGAAGAGGCTGTCTTCATTCCCAATGGCCAGTACAAGTTGATGGACTGGATCGGCGTGAATAAAATGGTTGATACCTGGGTGAAACCCAACCCCAAAAGCAACTATGTGCTGCGCGGCGAAAGCCGGGAGGGCGTCGTTATTGTGCTCGGGACCGGTCTCGAGGAAATTCATCCCTGGGCTCAAACGACGGGGAACGGACGACCCACATCACAGTGGTCCTGGTCCGGCGGGTTTCTCTGGTTTCAGGACGGAAGCGAGGTCGGCGTGGAAAACCTGACGATCAAAGGAAGTGGAGGCGCCTACGACGTCCACTGGAAGGAGAAAGGCTACAACGGCATCTTTCTCCGGGACATCGAGAACGGTTGGATCCGGAACGTCACCCTGACCGATGTCGACAGCGGGATCATTACCCACAACTGCAAATACATCACCATTCAGGACGTGTTGTTCACCAGTTCGAAAGACCGGCCCAGTACCAGCAAATTCGAAGACAACGAAGGGTTCTCCGGTCATCACGCTATCAACTTCGGCAACGGAACTTCCTGGAGCGTGGCCGATTCCATAACCTTCGAAAACCGCTTTCACCATGAGCTCGGCCTTAATAAAGATTCGCACCACTGCGTTTATTCCAACTGCAAGGGACCGAACCTCCACTTCGACTTTCATACCCACGAAGACAACATCCCTCATATACTGTTCACCGAAATTGATGCGGGCGAAGGAGAACTTGTGTGGAGGAACAACTTCTACGGAGCCTGCACCGGTGCGACGTTTTGGAATATAAAAGGCAAAAACCTTTCCCTTCCGAAAAAAGAATCCTGGGTGAAACACCCCATGCTCGCTGAAGAGATGAAGACCCTCTTTGTTGGCTGGGACGGAAGGCTCCCATCCGATCAAACCGCGGGTCGGCCGTGGTTTGAAAAGGTCGATCCTAAAACGATCTACCCGCAGAACATTTACCATGCCCAGCGCAAAAAGAGATTGGGCGCTGAGTTTTGAAAAAGCTCGGTGGTGGATAAAAGGGGCGACTTCCCGATCGGGTCGACGGGGTGGTTTGTGTAAAATCAGCGAAGGGTGGGAGGGTTTTTTTCGCCCCGATTTTCGGTGAAATGCCGGGAAACCAATCTCATTCCTTCATCCAGACCAAATTATCCCACCAGGGAGTGTCATTTCCTTTGGCTTCGCCAGGGGTGGAGCGTCCGTCTTTCACGATTTTTGTGAGTGATTCCACGAGCCGCTTTTCAATGTCGGGATGATCTTTCAGCACGTTTTTGGTTTCGCCCGGGTCGGTGGTCAGATTGTAAAGCTCGCGTTTCTCCCCTTTTTTCTTCGATTCCATGACGAGTTTCCATTCGCCGTCGCGAATGGCAAACCGGCCGGCCACACCGTGATTGATCAGGGGAGGACGCGGGTTGAGCTTCGCACTGGAATCAACAAGAGCGGGATAGAAACTAACGCTGTCTTCACCCGCATCGTTGGGGAGTTCACTGCCCAGCATTTCGGCGAAAGTCGCCAGTAGATCGGTCTGGCACACGGTGCTGTTGATTTCACGGCCTCCCTCGACTTTTGCCGGCCAGCGGACAAAAAACGGAACCCGGTGCCCGCCTTCATAGATGGATCGCTTGCCTTCGCGATAGATGCCGTTGCTGTGATGATCGAATTTCTTAATTCGTTCTCTCCAGGTGGTTTCGGGACCGTTGTCGCTTGAGTAGACAATCATCGTGTTGTCAGCGAGACCGGTGTCATCCAGCAGTTTCAAAATACGTCCCACATGCCAGTCGGTCTCGATCATAAACTCGCCATAAGCGCCGGCTTCGCCCTGCCCGCGGAATTTCTCGACGGGGATCACCGGCTTATGAGGGGAGGTGTAGGGCAGATATAGAAAGAAAGGTTTCCCGTTCTTCGCGTCTTCGACCTTCCCTTGAATCCACTCGATCGATTTGTCGGTGAACCGAGTCAGGCACTCGCTGTCGACAAAATCCGGAGCGACCTCGAGGTCATTTTTTTTGAGCGGTTCCTTTTCGTAGGGCGGCATGATCCGGTAATCCGAGATGGCGATCTGATTTTTCTTCTTTCGGGTATAGAGCGTTGGCGGAACCGCCGCGTATCGCCCTTCGAACCATGCGAGAACGCCATAGTTCATCGAAGCCGGGATACCCCAGAAGTATTGAAATCCCTTGTCCAACGGCATGTCTTTGACCGGTTGTGACCAGTCGCGGTCCCCCCACTTACCCGGGAAATCCATTCCTAAATGCCATTTGCCGACCATGGCGGTGTGATAACCGTTGTCCCGCAGGAGTGAAGCCAGAGTCATGCGTCCATCGGCGATGAGACATTCTTTCTCCGCCCCGAAGACGCCCTGCTTCAGAGTTGTTCTCCAGTTGTAGCGACCGGTGAGTAATCCGTAGCGTGACGGCGTGCATACCGTGTCCGAACAGTGTCCATCGGTGAAGGTGACACCCTCTGCTGCGAGCCGGTCGAGATTCGGTGTTTTGAATTTTGAATCCGGGTTGAGGCAGCTGGCGTCTCCGTAGCCCTGATCATCGGTGTAGATCACGATGATATTCGGTTTATCCGCCGCAAGACCGGAGCCACAGAGCGCAAGAAAAAGGACCGTCAGGAAACACTTCATCCGGCGATCCTAATCGATCCAACAGGGTCTGGTCAACGAACGAACCCTGTTGGTTCGTAACACATAGGGATTAATATTTCCGCTTTCCACCGCCCCGATTTTACCCCAATCTCACCGTCTTATGCTTACGAAGACTCATCAGGAAAAGCTCACCGCGCTGGCGACCGCGCTTGTTGATCAGGACAAAGCCCGCGTGCTTGTTGAGCCGCAGGATCGCTCGACCGGATTCTGGTTTGGCGGTGGAAACGTGGTTCAGGATCCACGGGATGGTTCCATTCTGGTTTGCGGACGATTCCGAAACTACGGCGATTCCCGGACCGGGACAGGGGCTGGTGCCCGTGGCCTGGAGTGCGCCATCTATCGGGCGGATTCAGTGGACGGTGAGTTCACCAAAATCAAATCCTGGAGCAAAGCGGACCTTTCCTGGGGTGGCCAGGATGTGGTATCGATCGAGGGAACTGCTCTGCACCTGATCGGGGATACCGGAGAGATTGAGCTCTTTATTTCAACGGAAAAGGGAAACAAGTATCCCGAAGGATACGAGGATTTTCAAAAGCCGGGCACCGGGGTGTGGGCGATTGACCGCATCACAGCGGATTCGGTGGAAAATTTGAGCCCTGAAGGCATTGAAGAGATCATTCCCAATGATGTGGAAGACCTTGGCCACTTACACTGCAAAGACCCATGGGTCTTTGATATGGAGAACGGAGATTTGGTGCTCGGTTATTGCACGCACCCTTTCACATGGTCGAGCAGCGGGACAGGGATTTATCTTCGCAAAGCCGGGTCGGACAGTTACGAACTGGTGACGAAAGACATGCTGGCCCGCGGCCCAGTGTGGGATATTGCCGCGGCCCGTCTCACGGAGCGACTTGCGATTCCGAAGACGGGGGCTTTTGCCAATCTGCCTCAGACGTCGCTTTATTTTTATGACAGCTGCGAGAGCCTGCGTCAGCTCGATGAGAACCCGACTGCGGTGGCGCGGCCCCGGGGTTGGTCATGCGAGGAACTGGCCGGGATTGCAGCGGGTTTTGACGAAGAGTTTCCGAAGATCGAGAGTCTTTCCAAGTTGGAGCCACTCTTTGTTTCCAATCAGGGCACGGGCTGTATTCGATACATCGCGACGTTGACGACTAAAGAGGGGATATTTGCCAACTGGCAGCAGAGTATGGATGATCTCAGCCAGCCGCTGATGGGTAGCTTTCTGCCGATGAGCGAGGTTGAAGCGATATTGGCGTAAAAAGTTACCGCCTGGATTTCGGGGCGAGTGAATAGAACGGGAATTCCAGAGAATTGCCGGGGATGAACGGGAATTCTTTTGTTTCGGTTTCTTTGCTTCTTTTCTGAATGTTTTGAAAAAATGAGGCGGTTTCCGGCCTTTTTAAAGAAGGTCGGGAATTTGCTTTGTACATCACCCATCGGTTGACTCCCTCGCGGACCGCGCTTCATTGCGGTTTTTTCCTTTTGCCCGCCTACTTATGCAAGACGCCATCGCTGTCATCGATTTTGGTTCGCAATACACGCAACTCATTGTGCGGCGAATTCGCGAGCTGGGATACTTTTCCCGTCTTTATCAGCCCGAAGAACTGAAAGATACCGGCAGTCCAGCTGCTGTGATCCTCTCGGGCGGTCCCCGTTCCACCCTTGAGCCGGGTGCGCCGGATATTGATTTCGATTATCTTCGCGGGATGGATGTTCCGATCCTCGGGGTCTGTTATGGAATGCAGTTGCTGAATCGCAAGTTCGGGGGCGAAGTCGCTCCCGGAAATACGCGGGAATATGGACCGGCCAAGTTGTATACCAAGAGTGATTCGCCGCTTTTCGAAGGGATCACCGAGGAGTCGCAAATCTGGATGAGCCATTCTGATACCTGTAGGATGCCGGAGACGGCCACTATTCTGGGTGAAAATCAGGACGGCATCCCTGTCGGGCTTCAGTGGGCTGATAATGTGTTTGGTATTCAGTTTCATCCTGAGGTTTCCCATACGGATGAAGGGAAGGAAATTCTGGAGAACTTCCTCAAACTGGCGAAGGATCCGCCGAGCTTCAAAATTGATTCATTCAAAGATGAATTGATCGCCAAGGTTCAGGAAGAGGTCGCGGGTCGTAAAGTGGTGTGCGGTGTATCCGGCGGTGTCGACTCGTCGGTGCTGGCGGCTCTGCTGCACGAGGCTGAGGTGGACACGCGTAATATCTTTGTGGATACGGGGCTTTTGCGGAAGAACGAGCGCGAGGATGTGGTGGATATTTTTCAGCAGCTCGGCATTGAGATCGAGGTGATTGACGCATCGGAACGCTTTTTGACAGCGTTGGAAGGGGAGGCTGATCCGGAGGAAAAGCGCCGCATCATTGGCCGACTTTTTGTGGATGTGTTTTTCGATGCGGTGGGAGACGATGTGCAATTGCTGGCGCAGGGTACGCTCTATCCGGATGTGATTGAGAGTGCGACAAGCGGGTCGATCGCTTCAACGATCAAGACACACCACAACCGGGTGGACCGTATCATGGAACTGAAAGCAGCGGGACGTGTGCTTGAGCCGCTTGATTCGCTCTTTAAAGACGAGGTTCGTGATCTGGGTCGCGTTCTGGGCTTGCCGGAGAAGATTGTGGGTCGTCACCCGTTTCCCGGTCCGGGGTTGGCGGTGCGATGCCCGGGTGAGATCACCAAAGAGAAGCTTAAAATTATCCAGGATGCGGATGACATTTACATCAAGATCCTGCATGATCGGGGCTGGTATGATCAGATCTGGCAGGCGTATGCCGCGTTGATCCCCACTAAAACGGTCGGGGTGAAGGGCGACGAGCGCTGCTATGAATACGCAATGAGCATCCGCGCTGTTACCAGCGAAGATGCCATGACTGCGGAATGGGTTCACCTGCCGTATGAAATTCTCGGCGAGATCTCAAACCGGATTCTCAATGAAGTGGATGGTGTGAATCGTGTCCTTTACGACATCTCGACAAAGCCGCCTGCGAGTATCGAATGGGAGTAACGGGATCAGAGTGATTTGATCGCTTTGATATATTGATCCCAATCAAAGTCGGTGACGTCGTGTTTGCCGGTGCGGACGTGGTAACGAATCGATTCACCTACCGGCGTGTTGACCGGTGGCTGGGCTGATACATCGCCGATCCCGGGTTTTCCGAGGAGTTCGTAAACCGGGCTTGCCAGTTTGGCGGAGAGGAACTCACCTTTGGGGTCTGCCCATTCGTCTTCCACGGCGCTGGCCACGTAGACCATTCGCGGAGCCATCAAGGCGATGAGTTGATGCTGGTCGACGGGAAGCTCGTCTTCTTTGTCATTGTACTTTTGAAAGTTGTCGCAAAACCAATGGGGGAAACTGGTATTGATTCGCTCCACTTTTTCTCCAATACGACGGCGGCTGAGCGCTGCCCCGCCACATCCGGAATCGTTGGAGATGACCAATGCAAACCGCTCGTCGGTCGCGCCGGCCCAAAGCGAGGTTTTCCCCAACCGGGAGTGCCCCATGACTCCGACTTTTTCGGGATCCACGCCGTCTGCTCCCTCGAGATAATCCATCCCGCGGCTCAATCCCCAGGCCCAGGTGGCGATGGAACCCCAGGCGGCCGGTCCTTCGGGTTTTCCAAACACGGCATGGACTCCGTTTTCAAAACCATCATCGAAGTCGGGATCGATATCTCCATAGTAGATGGTGGCGAGTCCCACTCCGGCATCGATAATTTTTTCGACGGGCCAGCGGCTGGCTTTGAAACCCCGTCCTGCTTCCTGAGCTTTGTTATCGATGACATACCCTTCTTTCTTTTCTCTGCTGGGCATTCGCTGCCAGGAAGTCGGGATGGTGATTTCCGGGGAGGGGTGGATGGAATGATTTCCCGAAAAGTTCAAAGTCAGGATGGTGGGTGCTTTGTCGACACCTTTCGGTGTGATGTGCAGGAGGATCATCGAGGGGCCGTCAGCTTCGCCGTTGAGAGATATGGTGATTTCCTGCATCAATGCTTTCCCACCGAGAAAGTCGGGCACGGTTTTGGTTACCTTCGCGAGCGACTTTGTTTCTGAAACGGCCTTGCCGTAGACTTCGGCTTCGAACAGGGCAAGGATCTCCGCCCGCCGTTTCCTCCAGTCTGCCGGGGTCTCAACTTTGGTGCCGTCTTCGAAGATGAGAGGGTCGGGGAGTTCGTATTTGGGGATTTTGGACTCGTCGTAGTTCACTTCGCTCTTGGATTGAGCGAGGCTGGTTGCAGCCGTGGTTGCGAGCAACGTCAGGCAGGTAAGAAGGGCTTTCATGTGGGGAGCGTAGGAAAACAAAGCCAAATTTCCAAACAGAATCGAGGCCGCGATTATTCGATTGGAAATCGGGCGTCGTCGTTGAACGTTCCCCAATGTTTCGATCCTTCCTCCGTTTCTTTCCGGTCTTCGTGATTGCGTTTTTATCAACGCAGGCGCTGGCTCACAAGGTAACCACGGTCTCGGTTGTGACGGATATAGACACCAAAGCCCGGACCTATGCTGTGAATCTGGCAATGGAGGTGGAGCCGACAGGAGATCCTGAGATTGACGAGGCGACCACCCCTGAGGAAGCGGCCCGTGAGTTCGCAAAGACTGCGTTGATCATTTATTTCGATCAACAGGAGATCAAAGATTCCAAGGTCGAAAGTGAGATTCTTACGACCTCCGACGAAGACACGCCGGAGGAGCTGAAGCGGACCACTGCGAACGTGATTCTTTCGGGGAAAATCCCTGAGGATGCCGAGAACTTCCTCCTTTATGTGAACGAGGATACCGAAGCGTCGGTGGTGATGGTATATCGGAAAGATGGCAAGCCGGGCCGTAGACTCCAGGTGCTTTACCCCGGTGATTTCAGTCGTCCCAACAATGTGAGGCCCGTTGTAGAGGGGGATCCTTTTGAAATCGCCGAGAAGGAAAAGCAGGCAAAGGCGAAGTCGTCCGAATCTCCGAAGCCCACTGAGACGACGAAAGAGTCTCCCTCTTTTTCCAAGGGTCTGAAATCCGGCTTCAGCACGATCCTTCCGGACGGTACGATTCACTGGGTATTTTTGATCGGTCTGCTCCTGCTCAGTCTGCGAATGCAGCCAATCATCACGCAGGTTGCGGCTTTTGTGATCAGTCATTCCCTCGGGCTTGCTCTGGCGGCGTTTGAGGTGGTATCGGCCCCGGCGTCAGTTTGTATCACGGTGATGGCCCTGGGTCTGGTCTACATCGGGCTTGAGAACATGGTGATCCATTCGTTGAAACCGTGGCGCTCTCCCCTGGTCTTTGTGATCGGTTTGTTCCACGGCTTCTATTTCAATGCCGCTCTGGAGAACGTCGAAATCGGGGCGCTGATCGGGTTCAACCTGGGGATTGAGATTGCGGTGATCGTCGTATTGATGATCGCACTGATTGTCTTGAACATCCTCTTCAAGCAGGACTGGTATCGGAAGGTTGTGGTGATTCCACTGAGTGCGCTGCTCGTCGGTGCAGGGTTTTATTGGGCTGCCTCAGGACTTTTTTAAACAAATCAGATAGGCGGATTCGCTTCGATGAATGAATCGAAACGCCCATGAACGACGACCCGTCACAATTTGATGAAGATCACGAGTTTGAGGATTTTACAGACCTCGAGAATTCATTAAAAAGTTTGCAGCCATCTCCTCTGAAAATTGATTTCGTTGCCGAACTGGAACGGGATCAGCGGAATATCTCCGCGAGTAAAAAGAGTGAGTCCGGCAAGGTGATTGTGGCCCGCTTCATTCCCCTGGCCGTAGCTGCCTGTCTCTTGATCAGCGGTTATCTGGCCCTTCATCTGGGTTTGTTTGACGAAGATGCGGCGCTACCTAATGTCGCCCAAAATGAAGTCCCGGCTGAAGACGCTGATTTGGTCAATGGCCTGCCTCCAAGCTCTCCGGCTGACCATTTTGTCCCTGTTTCAGCACAGGGGTTCGTCGTAAAGACATCGCTCGGCAATGTCGTGGAAGATGAAGAGACCGGCGAAATGGCGCAGGAGGAGAACTGGGAGATTCTCGATGCCTACCACTTTCACGATCCCGAAACGGGAACCAATTTCCGCCAATATATTCCCCGCGAAGTGAAGGTGCTGAATCCGCTCGATATCCGGTAATCCCCAATCCTAAAGCCATGAAAAACCCGCTGTTTAATTTTGCCACGGCATTCTGTTTCCTGATTGCCACGGCTTTCCCCGTCCTTGCTCAGAAAGGCAACCCGAAGCCTGAAAAGATCACCTTTCTCGGAGTGGTCGCCCCTGAAGTCGCCGATTCCCTTCGCCAACACCTTGAGCTGCCTGAGGGATTCGGGTTGCAAGTTGAACATGTGCTCGAGGACAGCCCTGCAGGCAAAGTCGGCTTAAAATCTCATGATGTGTTGACCAAGCTGGATGATCAACTGCTGACGACTTCGCGTCACCTGGCGTTGCTGGTGCGGATGCATAAGCCCGGAGACAAGGTGGACCTTACCTATGTGAGGAAGGGGAAAGAAGAGACGGTGAGTATCGCTCTGGGTGAAATGGATGCGCCGGATATCGATCACTTCAGACGTCCGAATCCTGAACAGTGGCAGGATGCGATGCGCGGTTATCAGGATGATTTGAACCAGTGGCTACAACAGAATGGACGATCCAACCCGCCTGTAAGTCCCAATTCCCAGGGGAAACGATACGGTGCACCCAAAGGGGGAGGAAAGCCGCCGTCGATTTCAGTTCGTCCCGGGTTCCCCATCCAGGTATTCGGTGCAAAGGGAGTTGTGAAGATTGATAACGGACAGGGCGAGGTAACGATCACGGAGAAAGAGGATAAACACGAAATCTGTGTGAAAGATGAAGAAGGAGAGATCGTTTTTGAAGGGGATTATGATCCCGAAAAGGGAACAGAAGGGTTGCCTAAAGAAGCCCAGGATCATCTCCACAAAATGAAGCTGGATGATTTGAAGGTCCTGACACCCCGCTCACCGATTCTGAAGTCAAATCCTGAGACTGATGAAGAAAAAGGCGGTGAAATTGAAAAGATCTCCGAGCCGGTTCCTGCTGAGGTAAGAAATCATTCTCCGGAACAGCTTTAATCAGTCCAACGGACAGAGCAGGGTTGCGGAGAATTTGCGCAGGGGTTAGAAAATAGAGGAAGCGCAGGTGAATGCCTGCCTCTACTTTCGAAATATGAGCGATCCCATCGTCGAACTACAATCGGTCTCCAAATGGTATGAATCTGATCCTGATCGCAAGGTTCTCGATCAGCTTGATCTGACCGTTGCACAGGGAGATCGATTCTCCATTGTCGGGCCGTCCGGGTGTGGCAAGAGTACCCTGCTGAATCTTCTGGGAACACTCGATACGCCAAGTGAAGGCAACGTGGTGGTCGCGGGTGAATCGATACAGGGAAAGAAAGAGAAGGAGTTGGCCCATCTCCGAAGTCACCAGATTGGGTTTATATTTCAGCTGCATCACTTGCTTCCGCAATGCACCGCCCTGGAAAACGTGCTGGTGCCGACTCTGGCGCTTGGCGGCGACCGGGATGCCAATGCAGCCTCTGAACGCGGGAAACAGTTGCTCGAACGCGTGGGGCTGGGGGACAAGTTTGAAAGCAAGCCGGGTCAGCTTTCCGGAGGGGAAAGGCAACGCGTCGCGGTGGTTCGCGCGTTGATCAATTCCCCCAAAATTCTGCTGGCCGATGAGCCGACCGGAGCATTGGATGAAGAAAACGCAGGCAACCTGGTGGACTTGTTAGTGGACCTCAACAAGAGCGAGAATCTCTCACTGGTGATGGTGACCCACGACCTCAGCCTTGCGAAAAGACTGGGGGATGTTCGGACTTTGAAGAATGGTCAGTTTGCCTGAGGAGAGGTTAAGCGACAGCTTCCTGTTCCTCCGTTACGCTGCACCCACACAAAGCGCCGATACTGCCGCAGCCGCCGCAGAGATCGAACCGCCCGCTGCCGCATTTCGCCGGCATGCCGCGTAACACCCTTTCGATACGCACATGACATGCGCCACAGCCGCCTCCGGCACCGCATTGTCTGGTCACCGCGGTAACGGATTCCGCCCCGCCTTGTTCAACTACGTGACGCACCGTTGATTCATGAACGCTGAAGCATTGGCAAACCAATAGATCCGAACTGGCAACGCCCGGCCCGTCAGCCAAAGTGCAGCTGTCGCAGGGGGATGCGGATGGTTTGGTAACGCTCAGTTTCATATCAGTCTTCACTGTTGCCCATTTGCTGAGCCAGATAATTTTCCATGCCGACGAGCTTGATCAGATCAAACTGTGACTCGGCCCAATCGAGAGACTCTTCGGATTCCACCACCATGCGCTCCATCAGGTCACGTGAGCCTGCATCGTTCACTTCCACACACTGGGCGATGCCTTCGTTGTAGGTGGCGACCCCTTTCTTCTCCAAAGTGTAGCTGTCTTTGATCTGCTGCTCCGGGTTTTCCCCAACGAGAATCGTATCGTAGCGGGCGATCTCCGGTTTGCCCTCCAGAAAGAGGATCCGGTCGATCACCTCTTCGGCGTGTTTCATTTCCTCAATGGATTCATCGTAGAAATGTTTAGCCAACCGGTTCAGTCCCCAGTCCGAGCACATCTTGGAGCAGATAAAGTACTGATTGACCGCAGTCAGCTCGATTGTGAGCCCCGCGTTCAACGCATTGATGACTTCTTCGTGTCCTTTCATTCAGGGATTAATGGATTGGCAGAATAGTTGGTGTGTTTCAGACGAACGAACATTGGGATCATTCGGGAATACACGTTTCTTGTGCTAATGAGATCCATTCCCATTAATATGCAACCTCGGATACATCCCTCTATCGCGGAAATTGTCGAATAACCGGGCCCAAAAGGGTCTTTTCGAGGTCCTGACCGGTTTTTCGGGCCAAATGGAGATCAATTTCTCATTTCAAAGCGAGGACTTTGCGCTTCACGCGTTTGTTGGATTTTCTCGCATCACGAACCCTCTGTTCGAGTTTTCGGAGTTCCAGCACCCTGTCGGCGGGTATCTTACACGGGCCTGAAAGACGCTGATCGAAATTGGAGTAAGTCATACGAACGATCCTAGGACGTTAATCTCCTGTCGCTCGCGGTGGGTTGTACAACCTTGGCGCTGAATTGATCGATTCGCATTGAAGCGTCAATCCTCAACAATACGAAGCGAGCGCGGTTGTGGGATTCGGACAAAGATCCCGTCATGATCGCAACGCATCGCCCCACCGACCCATTGAGCCAAACCGGATCAGAGGCCCCGGCTTTGATGGCCTCGAAGAAGCTGGCGTTGCGCCCCCATGCTTTCCTCAATCAGCTCTTACACTTCGACACGCCCCGCCTGATCATCCGGACGGCGGGCCTTTCGCTCTGCCGGGAAACAGAATTCGGGGTCTTCTTCCGCGAGCAGGACCCTGCGATCCCGGTTTTCACCGATCCCGTCAGCGGACTGACGATCGACGCCCGGGAGATCAGCGGCATCTATTTGTTCAAACCAAAGTCAGGGCCGCCCTCATTCGAGATCCAATTTTCCACGGATGGATTCGCTCTCGCTGTGCAGCCGGGGACCTCGGAATACTCCCGCATGTTGATCGATCGTATCGCTAACTCGTTTTCAGGCAAAGCGGTGACTTCCGGCAGCATCAGCACTCTCGGTGCCGGGGCCTGGCTTGATGAGTGGGGCTTCGTCCGGAAGAACCGGGACTCGTCTCTAACTCTCCTCAAGGACCGGTTTCAAACCCGGCTTTCGGGTCACGGATTCAATTACGAAACAACCGGAACTCTTCAGCACCGTGACACAGACCGGAGTGTCCACCGGATCATTTCAAATGATCACCACACCTACATTTTTGCCCATCAATCAGTCATACGAAAATAAATGAACGATCAAACACCATCCAACCCACCCGGCGCCAATTTCATTCGGCTCGGGGGAAGCCATCATGATTTTCTGGAGAACCTGGGTTCTCTTGGCCCGATCTACTTGCAAGCACGGAACCAGGGCGGCGGGCTGGGGAAACACGTGGAGTCTTGTCAGCCTCTTTTGGTGCCACAGATGACATATGCAGTGGATCCGGATGCCGGACTTGCGATTTCGCTCGACGAATTCATTGCGATTCATGCCACGACCTGCAACACAGAAGCTCACCCCTCTCCTGCGTTTGACCTTGAGTTCAGCAGTTTTCCCGCAGGGCTCAGTCTGGTTGAAATCCCCGGCCTATCAAAAAACGGGTGTGTTCGGGAATATGCCAAACCTTTTGGCGGGATGCCCGTTTCCGGAGATGAATTGGAGCGCTGGCGGAGAGAAATCGCACCGCCTACGGAAATTTGTAAAAACTGTGAACAGGCCGGCGATCTCCGCGCTGAAAATCCACAGTCCCATCCTCTTTACCGGATCTTTGAGTATGCCTGGAAATCCGGGATCGATTTGAATGTGCGGCTGGTCGGGGAACATGTCGACCTCGTCACTTCATTCGCTCCTTCCAGCATTTATCCGATCTCCGGTTTTGTCATCGTAAGCGACCTGAAAGGAACCAGCGTACTGCACTTGAATTTGAAATGGGTGCATGCGTTCCAAATGAAAGTGCAGCAAATCGACGGAAGTCCTCACTCCTGTATTCGGGTGTTCGACATGCACGGCAACCACAACTTCGAAATCAATGCGGAAGGTGCTGAGCATTTGCGTTTCTGGCGTGAAATTTCAAAGCAATCCGATTCGAAGTATCAGGAACGCAGGGGGTGAAACGGAGCAGCGGCGGCGAATTGGCGGCGTCGAAGTCGAGTTTTGCGTGAATCGTGAAAAATTCCCTGTCCGATCACCTCTGTTCGTTTTCAGGCAGACTGTGAATTAGAAAATCGGCCCCGGGCCTGAAGCCGGCACATTTCCCGATTGGGAAACACCCGAATTCCGCAAACCAAAGAGTTGCCGTGCCACCCCCACTGCAGCCGAAACCGGTTATCAGCCGATTCATCGATTTCTTCCACGGTCGGGACGACTTGTCGTGACAGCCATCGATTTCTTCCGCGGAAGAAGCGAGTTATCACCACGGCCATTCATTTCTTCCATGGCAGACACGGGGTGCCACCACGGCCAGTCAACTCTTCCACGGAAGGAGCGACTTGTCGTGACAGCCATCGATTTCTTCTGCGGAAGAAGCGGGTTATCACCACGGCCATTCATTTCTTCCACGGAAGAAACGAGTTGCCACCACGGTAATTTTCGCTCTTCCGATTGGAAGATGGCCTTCCGGACGCCCGAATGGTGTTCTTCCGTTTGGAAGATGGCCTTCGCTTGTTCGGGAAAGAAATTCGTGTCTAAGATCGATTGCCTGATTTCTTCGTCGGGCCTGAGGCCAAATTCTGATCTGTTCAGCCGCCGCAATCCGTCGCCAAAGCAGGACATTCCGCCGTCGCAGATGACAATATTGGTTTGAAATGCGATATGTGGGGTGTAAATGAGACTCGTTCTCATGACAGATCACTCCATTCGAACATCAATTGTCCTTGTAGCTGCGGCTGCTTTTTGCACCGCCGTGGTTGGTCAAGACCCGGTTCCACCGACTGTGGTTCAGGAAAAACTGCGCGAGTGGATTCAAGTAAAGAAAACGATCAGTGCAGAGGAATCTGCCTGGGAACAACAGAAGTCGACGCTGACTGATCTGAATGAAATCCGGAAGAAGGAAATCGCCGGAATTGATGAGTTGATTGCCGCTTCCGGAACCCGTCTGGCTGATGCTGAAAAGCAACGCACTGATTTGTTGAAGGAGGAGGAGACGCTCCGGCAAAAGCGCGCTGCTCTGGAAGAAAAGATTTCCACTCTCGAGGCAGCGCTTCGCGATCGCATTGTTGCCTTTCCTCAGCCCCTTCTGGTGAAGATCGATGACGAGGTTGAGCGCCTGTTAAAAGCAGATCCCGAAGTGCCGCTTCAAAACCGCTATCGCGATGTGATTGCGATCCTGAATGAGGCGGGAACCTTTGAGAATAAGATCACCGTTGAAACCGACCTGCGGGAGATCGACGGCCAGCAGCTCGAGGTGGAGGTGATTTATCTGGGTTTACATCAGGCCTACTACGTTGACCGGAAGGCGACCCGTGCAGGGACGGGAAAACCGGGGCCTGAAGGATGGAGCTGGACGGCGGACAACAAGATCGCCGGCGAAGTTCGTAAAGCGATCTCCGTGCAGGGCCGGAAGGTCACACCGGATTTCGTGACGCTGCCATTGGCTGGAAAGGAGTCCGCGAAATGAGTTTTACGATCCAACAGTGTTCGTTCATCGAAGCAACCCTATTGACTCGTATGCGTGCTTTCATCTGCTCTGCTTTGCTGGTGGCTTTGGTATCGGTCAGCGGTGTCGCCCAGGAACCGGCAATTGAGGATGACAGCTATCAAAAGGCTGTCGAAGGCGTCGAAGCGGATCTCGCGACCGAGCTGAAGAACCTCGCAGATGTCCGGGCAAAAATTGCGGCGGAGAAACCTTCTCTCGCCAAAGAAACCAACGCCATCGCCGCTGAGTTTCGTGAGAAGAGTAGACGGGCCAAGCTTGCTGAGCAGGAACGCGACGCGCTGATCTATGATCTCAACAAACTGTCGAACCGCGTCAAGACCTGGCGGGATGAAAGCAACTACATCAACGGACTGCTGGATGAGTTCGGCAAACAGCATGAAGCCAACATCAGCCTGGCAGAAGCTGCCTCGATCGGGGATCTTGAAAGCGGGATCGACGCTGTTGAGCAGGCTTTGGCTCGAATCGCCACTCCCAGGCGGACTCTCGCCGGTGAAGCGCTTACCTCCGACGGAAGCGCGGTTGCCGGTAGCTTTATCGAAGTGGGACCGGTCAGCTGGTTTGTTTCTGAGGACAACTCCCTCGGTGGAATTGTCACCGAGACCAGAGGGCTTCAGCTGGAAATTGTGCCGGGGACTTCGAATCCTTCATCCATCCGAAAGCTGGTGGAGGGCCAGCCGGCCTCACTCACGTTTGATCCCACTCTCGGGACCGTAATCGCTCTCGGTGAGACGAAGACATCGCTTCTCGAGCATATTAAGAAAGGTGGCTTCTGGATTTGGCCGATCCTCATTCTGGGTCTCATTGCAACTCTCGCAGCGATCGGCAAGTGGATTCAGTTGAGTCGTATTCGCGACGTTCGGCCTGCCGTGGTGCAGGGGATTCTGGACGAGCCGGAGAAAGCTGAAAGCCAGCTCAAAGGAATTCGTCACCCGGCCAGGTCAATCCTTGCCCGGGGTATTGAGCTGCGTGATCAGCCGCGTGAAGATGTTGAAGAGGCGCTTTACGAAAAATATCTGGCTGCTCAACCCCGGCTTCAAAGCGGGTTGCCACTTATCGCGATCGCCAGTGCTGCTGCGCCTCTGCTTGGCTTGCTGGGAACGGTCACCGGGATGATTCATACCTTTAAGTTGATCGATATCTTTGGAACCGGTGATGCCAAGTCACTTGCGTCAGGAATTTCGGAAGCGCTTATCACAACTAAATTCGGTTTGGTGGTGGCGATTCCCGCACTGATCATCCACGCCCTGTTGCGTCGGAAGGTTCAGGGCATCAAGGCGACGATGGAGATGGTGAGCCTTGCTTATCTTAACGGCCTGAAGGGAGGTAAGCTTTCCTGATGGTCACCCGTTTCACAGGCGAGCTGCAGGCTCTCTTTGATGAGGGTGGGTGGGTCTTGTGGGGGCTGGTTGCTCTGGCCTTCGGCATCGCTTTTGCTCTGTTGTCGATCTGGCGATCGCTTCAGGAGATATCGGGGAAACATCAGGTTCTGGCGGAGCATGACTTTGCCAAACCACGGCGCAGAATCCCTTTTGCTTTTGTGCTGATTGGCGCAGCCCCGTTGATCGGATTGCTTGGAACGGTATCGGGAATGTTGACAACCTTTTCCGGCCTCTCAGGGGCGACGCAGAGCACACCGCTCGATGTCATTTCCCGGGGAATTTCTGAAGCACTGATCACCACGCAGGCCGGGCTTATCATTGCGGTCCCGTCTTTGATGGTTTGCACCCTCTTGAAAAGCCGGTTCGATACCCTTCAACAGAAAGCCAACGTCTGAGATGTCACATCGCTTTTCCAGATTTTCAGATGACTCAGCGGATAACGATTCCAGCGGGGAGATCAATATTTCACCGTTGATTGATATCGTATTCATTCTGCTGATCTTTTTCATCGTCACGACGGTGTTTGTTGAAGAAACAGGTCTTGAGATTGAGAAACCGCGTGCTGCAGCGCAACAGGATCTTGAGAAGAACAGCGTGCTTATTGGAATCAGCCCTGAAGGCTCGGTCTATTATGGCGGGCGTGAAATAGGTGTGGCGGGGGTTCGTTCTGTGGTGAGTCGCCTCATGAAACAGGAGGAGATGCCGGTCATTATTCAGGCAGATCGGCGGACCGCGACAGAGGTCACGGTCGAGGTTCTTGACGAGGCCAAGTTGGCTGGTGCAGCTCAGGTATTTGTTTCAACCACGGGAGGGCAGGACTAGATGGCTGCTTTGAGTTCCGCTCCAACCAAGTCTCCTGCCCGGTTTGGGTGGGTGCTGTTTCGTTTTGCCGGAGCGGCGGCCCTGACGGGATTGCTGGTGACTTTCCTGGTGATTACCCGCTGGTTCACCGCGTCACCGGAAATGGATCAGACCATTCGGGAAATCGTCGCACTTCCTCCGGTTGCTCCACCGGCACCGGAGCCACCCCTTCAGGAGGTCACTGAGGCCGAGCCGCCCCCGCCTCCTAAAGCCCCTGAATTACCACGGCTTGATTTCCAGATCGAACAAATTGCTCCGCCCGTTCGGGCAGTCGTTAATCAGCAAAACATCGACCTTGCGATGGAGACAACCGAGTTTGAGTTGGAAACCGATCCAATCGCCCCGGTCACCACGCCGGCGCCGACTCAGATTAAGTCAGTTCCCAAGTCCACTCCGAAAGTCTCAAACCCGGCCCCGAAACCTGCTCCCACCCGGACGACTTACTCTTCCAATGAGCTTGACGGAAAGCCGCGTCTCTTGAACCGCCCCACTGCCACCTATCCATCATCCATGCTGAGGAGGGGAGTGCGGTCCGGCAAAGTTCTGCTGGAAGTATCCATCAGTCCATCGGGGCGATGCAGCGTGCGCCGTGTCATCTCAAGCACCCATGCGGACTTTTCGGCCATGGCGCGGTCTTTTGCGGGCAAAGCGCGGTTTTCCGTTCCGAAAAAAGATGGCCGTGCGGTGACAGCCATTTACCGGTGGCCGCTTGTATTAAGACCGTAGACCTTTATGACGTATTCAGTTTTCAGAATCCTGTTGGCAGGAATGTTAGTGTCACTGATCGCCGGGGTGGACTCCCGGGGGGCGGATCTGTTGCCGATCGATCCATTGTGGGAAAGTGCTTCATTCCGGAAAGCTTTCACGGGCAGCTACGGGATCGATTCACGGATTGAGCCGAAGGTCACCACGGGGGAGAAGGAGGTTCTGGAAGCAGTCGCCAAAGAGCTTGAGGACAAAGATCGTGACGGTGCCGCCGGGAAAATAGTGGAAAGCTCCCTGCTGAATGAAAGCCCTGCGTTGCTCTTTGCGCTGGGGAATCTCCGGTTTGAACAGGGGAAGATTGAAGATGCCATCGAGAACTTTGAGGCCGCCTTGAAGCTGTATCCAAACTTCCGTGATGCCCACCGCAATCTGGCAATTGCTGAAGTCCAGCGGTCTGAGTTTAAGAATGCTGAACCGCATCTTGTGCGGGCGATTGAACTGGGAGCACAGGATGGTTTGACGATGGGATTGCTCGGCTACGTGCATTCAAATGCAGCCAGTCATCAGGCCGCCCTGCAGGCTTTTCGACTGGCGCAGTTGACCATGCCAAATGAAACCCAGTGGAAGCTGGGTGAAGCCTACGCGCTGCTCTTGCTTGACGATCCACAGGGTGCCGCCTCGATCTACGGCGACGTATTGGCCCTCCAGCCCAATGAAGCGGGGCTTTGGAAGAACCAGGCGGATGCGTTTCTTCAGTTGGACGAAACGGACAAGGGGATTGCCAATCTGGAATTCGCCCGACGGATGGGGAAGCTCGCCCCGACGGAAATGTTGTCACTGGGGCATCTGTATCTCAATGAATCAATGTATGACTTGGCGCTGACTCGATATGAAGAAGCCATTCAAGCCACCGAAAACCCGGCGCCGGCGGCGAAGGCGATTGATGCTCTGGAATACCTGAGTCAGGTCAACCAGTGGGAAGCAGTCAAGGGGATGGCAGAGAAAATTGGAGCCACCTATGGAGAAGACTTCACTGAAGATGCCGCTTTGCAAAGCCGGCTCACCAGAGTCCAGGCATTGGTCGAATTGGAGATCGGAGACCCGGAAAAAGGGGCGGCATTGATCTCCGGCATTCTCGAGACAAATCCCATGGATGGAAAAGCCATGATCCTGTTGGCTCAGTTCCGGGTGCGGGAAAACAAGCCAGAGGAAGCAACCATGCTGCTGGAGCAGGCGGCCCTGATACCCGAGTCCAAGGCCGAAGCTTTGTTGATCCACGGTCAGGTTCTTGTCAATCTGGGAGACTACAAGGCAGCTCTGGAATTGCTTGAGAAGTCACAGGAGTTGCGACCGGATGCAGGGATCGCGGATTACATCAACGGACTCCGCGAATTTGCCCGCTAGTTGCTTGAGGTAGCTGACTCGGCGCGCTTCTTCACTTTGCGCTTACGTTTAGAGATCAGCGGGACCACGAAAAGCCAGATGCCTGTGACCCACAGGACCAGAAGAACCACTGCGGAGGGCAGGAAGATCCAGAGCTTGGCTTTTTCATGAAAGAAGGATCCATCGTGAATGGATTCGATAAGATCAGACCGGCGAAACGCCACTTGAAGCACCTCCGCTGTTTCAGCGTCGAGTTGGATCTCCCATCGGTTTTCGCACCTGACCTTGACGATGCCTTTCCCGGGCCGCACGTCGAGGCGATCAATATCATTCCACGAGGAAACACCTGCCTCCGGCACCTTTGAAGTGGCCTCGAGGATTTGCGCAAAGGAGAGCGTCGGCTCGTCACCCTGGCCTTTGGCCGAAGGCGGTTGCACCCAGGCGACATCCTTTTTCAGTTGGAGGACCAGCCCGCTGACGATAACAATCAGCACGGGAAGGGCGCAGATGATGGCGCCCCAATAGTGGACCTTCCGGTTCAACCGGTTCCAGTGTATCTTTTTCACAGGATTAAAATTCTACCTTAACACCGACGACACCGCCGAAACCGGGTTCGTTGCTACCCGATCCATGAACCCGATAGGCTTCGTCCAGCAGGTTTTCAAGGCCGCCGTATAATGTGATGTTTTCTTTCACGTCCCAGCCCGCATGGAGATCGAGTATGGTATAGCCGGGAGTTCCGCCGGGTGGAATGCGCTGGGTATCCCCTGCGTCGTTGCGATTGAGTTTGTCAGCTTTGCCGGCAGCCAGAACGCTGGCTTCCACCCAGAAATCATTTGATGGAGCGGTCCACCGGATTCCCCCGGTGCCGATCAAAGGCTGAATGCGACTGAGAGGCTCTCGAACAGCCAGGGTGCTGCCGGAGAATGGAAAGAGATCAGCTTCACCTTCCACATAGGCAATGGTGCCGAACACTTCGAAGCCATAGTCCAACTGATAGCTGGCATTGAATTCCACCCCTTGAGTGTATCCCTTCGCGCTGTTTTGCTTGGTGACTTCGCGCAGCCCGTCAATCACCCGACCGGTTGGCGTACTCGAAATCAGATCGGTGATTTCCGTGCGGTAGACACTCAGCGAGGAAGTCAGTAATCCGGTCTG
Organism: Verrucomicrobiales bacterium; assembly: GCA_048267005.1. Lineage (GTDB taxonomy): Bacteria > Verrucomicrobiota > Verrucomicrobiia > Verrucomicrobiales > DEV007 > JABDJT01. The sequence continues at coordinate 167,564 of JBLWYI010000008.1, forward strand.
CGCTTTTAAGCCGATCTCATAGGTGAGGAATTTCTCCGGCTCCAGCCCAACGGCGGCGCTTTCAACTTCATCGCTCCGGCTGCCGCCTGCCCGGGACAAGTCCGCCAGATTGGGGGCCCTGAAGGATTGGCTGACACCACCAAAGACTTTGTATTGTTCCTCCGCATCGAGATCATAGCTGATGCGCGCAGAACCTACTGCACTTTGCCAGTCATCGGAGAAGGACGCCGCATTGCCTGTGGCCGGGTCTTCGTAACGGCCGATGTCTGTATGGACATGGCTGAATCTTCCGCCCAGAGTCAGGTCGGTTCGCTCATTGAGCTCGATCGTGTCCTGCAGGTAAACACCCAGCTGGCCGAACTTCGCGTCATCACCAACAGGACCCTGAATAGCGCGCATCGCTCCACCTCCCGGGGTAAAGTCGGTACGAGCTGAATCGACATGATCAACATAGTAATCGACACCGTAGCTTAGGCGTCCGATGTCGGTATTACTCTCCAGCTGGAGATCGATGCCAGCCATTCGTGAATCGAATGACTCGACCAACCTCCGGCCATTGCTTCGATTGCGGGCACCGTTTTCCTCCCACTGTTGGAGTGAGGCAGTGATCGTCGCGGTATCAATGAAACCATCGAGGTCTTCACCGCGAAGTTTTACGTAGCTCAATGTGCGGTGTTGGTCTTTCAGCCGGAGCAAGTCGCTGCCGATCTCACTGCCGGCAAAGCTGACGCCGAAGATGGTGGAGTGTGTTCGCCACACATCATCCTGGCTCAACTTCTGGTGCGCCGCAGTCAACGTCCACTTGTCATCCAGAAGCATATCGAACCGCACATCGTAGGAATATTCATCGTAACCGGTGCGGAGCTGTTCGCCGATATCTGCCGCCCGAACGTCTCCGAAATCCTTAATTGTCCCGCCCAAGTGAAGTCCCCACTTGCCGCCAACACCTGTCTGAAATTCGAGCCGTTCCTGGTGGCTCTGTTCGGCTGAGTGGTATCGGTAAGTCGTGCTTCCGTGGAAGAAAGATTCGCCTTCAGCTTCGCTCAGGAAATCCGCCGACTTGGTCTGCAAATAGAGCGTGCCGCCGATGGCATCACTTCCGTAGAGGACTGAGCCGGGGCCCTGCAGCAGTTCGATCGAAGAGATCGTATTTGAATCAATCAAAGAAAAGTATTCGCTGGGGCCGTCGCGATAAACCGAGTTGTTGTATCGGATGCCGTCGATCACGGCCAGCGTGCGATAGCCGGTGAAGCCCCGGATGTAGGGAGAGCCCTGCCCGTTGGCAGTCTTCTGAACCATCACTCCGGGAACCCGCTCGAGAGACTCAGTCAGATTCCTTACCTGACGTTCTTCCAGAGTCGATTCGGTGATCACGCTTATGGTGTATGGCGCAGAAAAGGCATCCAGATCAGAAGACCGGGTGGAGGAAATCGTGTAGGAATCGAGAGTGTCTTCAGCGATGAATACGGATTCACCAACGTCGGTGAGGCCCGGGTTCTCGTCATCCAGCACCAGCGGGCTGTCGTCGTCTTGCGAGAAAGCCGTATCCGCGGTCATGGAAGCGGCAATGATTGCGCCCATCGCCATCAATTTCGACCTTTCGGCAGATCGTGGGAGTTTCATAGTTAGTGTGTTTCGTGTTTAACAGGAGAAACCGATGCGTGATCCCATGGGATTGCGTTGCTTCTGCGAATCGCAGTTTTTGCCGCTTCAGTTTTCAAAAAGTCGAGGAACACCTGCACCGGCTCCGATGGCTTGTTCGGAGTCACGAGATAGGAATTCCGGGTCAGAATATATTTTCCGGACCGCACGTTTTCTTCTGTGGGCGCTGTCCCTGCCAATTTCACAAATCTGATGTGCTCACCGTTTTCGGCTCGTACCAAGGTCGTCACTCCGATCGCTCCGGGAGTTCCGTTCAGGGCCGTGGCAAGATCTCCGGAGGAGTCGATCACTTTGGTATCTTCCGCCCAGGTCAGTTCTTTAAATTCCGGCAACAGTGCGCGGATGACTTCCGCGTCGACTTCGTCTTCCGGTCGCATCAGCCGGACAATCGTCAGATCCGGGCCGCCCACTTGCTTCCAGTTTGTATAGTCACCGCGGTAAATCGCAGCCAATTGTTTTGCCGTTAAGTCCCGCACGGCAACAGAGTCGTGTACGGCAAATACCACCGCCATTTTAGCGAAAAGGTGCGGAGTCTGTTTCAGTTCAGTAAGCACTTCCGGCTTGAGGCCGTGGCTCGCCATGGCGATATCCATCTTTCCTTCAGCGAGCGCCTGAAGGCGTGTCTTCGAGCTCCAGCCTTCGCCTAAACTGGCGATGTAGCCGGGGTTCGTCTTTTGGAACGGCTCAACCAACTCTTTCACCAGAGGAAGCACGCCGTTTGATCCATCGATCCGGATCGTTACCGGTTCGGCAGCCGAAGTTACTGCTGCTATGACGGAGAAGAAGGCAGCCGGAACCAAGAGCTTTTCTTTCATGAGTAAGCTGTAGAGAAAGAAGTCCCGCACCTGAGATCAGATGCGGGACTTAAGGGCCAGATATTGTTCATTCTCAACAACACACCTGGAATATTAAAATCAATCGCCAAACTCGTAGCCAACCAGGATGCCGATGTGGACACGCTCGTGCTCGTCCCAGTTTTTACCTTCGTTAGCTGCGTCAAGACCATCAGCACTCCATCCGTTTACCTGGAACATCGCACCACCGGTGACCCACCAGTCCACTTCTTCAGGATTCCAGTGAACCGTTGGTCCGACATAAAGCCCGTGTTGGAACTGGTCGCCCAGCGCCCAATGACCCCAGTCCCAGTTCGAAGGCTTTCCTTCAACGTGACCATCTTCCTCAGGAGACAGGAAATCGGACTGCCAACGTGCTTCAAATCCGACCCAAAGGCCATCTTTGAGCTCGTAAGAAAGACCAGTCGAAATATCAGGAGCAATTTCTTCTTCAAGAACACCCGGAGACTTCCGCTGTTCGAATTCAAGCTTTGCCTTCAAGGCCCACTGGAGTCGGTTGTCCATGAAACTCTTTTGGAGGAAGAGCTGTGGAACAAGTGAATCCTGGCTGATGTCCGCACCATCGAGGCGGTAAGCGTAGCGGTGCTCATAGCTCATTGCCACAGCAACCCCGATCCATTCATCCTGTGGACGAAGAATCTCATACTTAGTTGTCAATTCAAAGCCGCCAATCTGCGTGTCCTTGAATGATCCGCCGGGACCACCCTGAGTATCCACCATCGGCGCCCACTCCACATTATTGTAGTCGTGGTGAAAGAACATCAGTTCGCCACCCACGGTCCAACGGTCAGTGATGCCGTATTCCAATTCAGGGCGAATATCATGAAATTCGTAGTCGCCGGAGTTCTTTCCGAGGCGCGCGATATCTTCCACTTTGAACTCAAATGTGCCTTTCTCCCGCACACCGGTTCCTTTAGTGTAAATCCAGAGGTTCTCTTCCGGGAACTCCTCCTCTTCATGATCGATGACGTTTTTCCCATCGATCACTCCTTTGCCTTCGAGCTCTTCTTCGCCTGCATTCGCGAGATCGCCAGCCATAAGACCGACCATTCCCAGCGCCGCGAGGAACCGTTTTGTTGATACGCTTAGTTTCATTAGTTTTACGTGTGTGGTCTGCGCCCTTTCTATTGATACTTCATCTCAACAAAGGGAGCGATCCGATGCTAGAGTCCTCAGATGTGTTTGCTAGCGCGGAATGTGGTGGAAATTGGCGGCAGATTGCGATTTGGGCCCGTTTTGGTGTTATTTTGTTCTAAGTTAGCGACGAATTGCGTCACCTCCCGAAATCCCACCGCGATGGGAGGACGCCTTTTTCCTGCTGAAACGCTTTCGAAAAGTGGCTCAGGCTTTGGTAGCCCACTTCGACTGCTGCCTCGCTGACATTATAGTTTCCGCTGGCGAGAAGCTCTGCGGCCCGTTCGACCCTCACCCGTCGCAGATACTGGGATATCGTCATTCCCTCCGTTTCAGAAAAAGTCCGGCTCAGGTAGTGCGCGCTGCACCCGACCACGTCGGCAGTTGCCTTCAGGTTGAAAGGTTGGTCCAGATTCTCTTGAATGAATTCTTTGGTTTGGGAAATCCTCTCCCGGGCGATCCGCTTTTGTCGCGTGCAGAAAAAATCCTGCCCCTGTTGGGCCTCATCGTTGAAGAAACACAGGGCAATCACTTCTCTAACCCGACTTTCGAACCAAAAATCGACCGCTGCACCCGATACCGGGGGATTTCGGAAATCCGGGATCACCCGCTCCCTCACCAATGTGGGCATCCGCATTATTTTCGAAAATGGAGCCCTGCCAGGTTCGAACACTAGCTTTTGGATTCCCTGATTGAGCCCCGGCTGAACAGATTTCAGGGTCTGCTGAATGATGGACCGACCGAAGCCGAGCAGAACCACATCCGGATTCGATACCGTATCCGGAAAGACCACCTCAACTGTGGAATTCTCTACACCGTGGATGAATAGCACCCCTTCGCCATCCAGTCCCATCTCAGGCTTGCCATTGACCACCAGATGACATTTGCCCCGCAGTTGAAGAACGCAAACCACCTGTTCCGGACCGATGTTGATCGATCGTTTGCCCACCGATAATACAGCTCCGCCATCAAGCCCCCAAACGGAGCCCGAATTTAATGCGCCAAAGAGCATGGCATAGGATTCGAGTGGCAGATTCAACTTTACTATTGAGATGCAATATCATTAAGGATGCAAGCTACGGATTTAGCGGTTAATTGCTATCAATTGGCGACAAAAAGTTTCGTAACGCCTCATAACATTCTCATTTGAAGGCGGGCATTCTCGCGACAAACACTGAATTCGATAGGTTTGAGGCCGGGGCACGATTCCCCTGGTCATCAATTATTTCTTTATCGCAGGACCCAACTTCGCCTCCGCCGCTGGGTGAATTCTGACAATATTGAGCTAGTTTCAATCCGGGTTCGCCTGAAATTTATTCTTCACGTTGTGTGAACGATCCGCCTTTCTTGTAAAATGACTTTTTGGAAACTGGTTCTTAAATCGCTGCTTCACTACCGGGGGCTGAATTTGGCTGTGTTGGCAGGAGTGGCCCTCACTTCCGCTATTCTCAGTGGTGCATTGGTTGTCGGAGATTCGGTGAAGGAAAGTCTGCGACAGAATGCTGCTTCACGAATTTCAAAGATCGGCCAGGTGGTTGTGGGCGGTGACCGATTCTTCACAGCTAAGCTGGCGGAGCGACTGGAAGTCGGCACAACAGTTGCGCCGATTTTGCAGGTTCAGGGAACGGTGGCGACGCGCGGGGGATCGAGCCGGGCGAATGCCGTGCAAATCGTCGGGGTGGATGAGTCATTCTGGAAGTTGGGGCGGGATGACTCTTTTTCTCTGGAGGGAGATTTCTTTGCCATCAATGACATCCTCGCCAGCCGGCTCGGTGTGAAAGAAGGGGACACTCTGATCTCACGGGTCGAAATCCCGGGGGAGCTGTCAAAGGATGCCCCGTTGTCCGGTGAGTCGGAGCAGACGAAGCCTTTCACGGAATCGATCACGAAGATCCTCGGTCCGGATACGATGGGGCGATACTCGCTGAAAGCTGAGCAGATCCCACCCGGAACGATTTTCATGCCACTACAGAGATTGCAAATGATCCTGGAGAAATCGGGCCGTGCCAATTTGCTGCTCACGAAAGATGCGGAGTCGGAAGGGGATCTTGCCGCTGCTTTGGAAAAGGCGTGGACTCTGGAGGATGCCCAACTGGATCTCACAACGCTGGAAGCGGGATCAGGTCTCCGGCAGATCTCGACGGCCCGGGTTTTCATCGACCCGGCGACGGTAGAGAAAACTCAAACCGCTCTGGGCGGGCCGGAGAACGCGGATGTGGTCATGACTTATCTGGCAAATGGCATTCGCAAAGGTGAAGGAAAACTGACGCCCTATTCAATGGTGACAGGTGCGTCTTCGAACCTGAACTCCATCGTTCCGGATAATCTGGGTGACGATGAAATCATCATCAGTGATTGGCTGGCTGAAGACCTCGAGGCGAAGATCGGTGATGAGCTGGAGATGGATTACTATGTGGTGGAGTCAGGCCGCAATCTGGTCGTGGAGACCTCGAAGTTCCGGGTGCATTCCATCGCAAAGATTGGCGGGAAAGGGTGGAATCAGTCGTGGACGCCGGAGTTTCCGGGGATCTTTGATGTTGATGATCTCGACAAGTGGGAGCCGGGGATTCCCATCGATCGTGATGCGATCCGGGAGAAGGACGAAGACTACTGGGACGACCATCGGGCCACTCCAAAGGCGTTTATCAGCCTTGCTGCAGCAGAAAAGATCTTCGGTAACCGGTTTGGAAATACTTCATCGATACGATTCTCTGCCGAAACGCCATCGCCGGATGAATTTGAGGCAGCGCTCAAGCAACAGATGTCGATTGGGGATCTCGGGCTTTCGATACGTGATGTCGCTGCGGAGGCCAAAGCCGCAGTCGGGCAGTCCTTTGATTTCGGGCAGTTGTTTGCCTACATGAGTTTCTTCCTGATCCTCTCGGCGCTGATCTTGTCGGCCCTGGTTTTTATCTTTGGAATCGAGAGTCGCACCCACCAGATCGGCCTGATGCTTGCTGTTGGGATGTCGAGGCAACAAACGCGGCGGATCTTTCTTGCTGAAGCGACTTTGCTTTCTGTAATCGGGGCGCTTCTGGGATTGGCTGGCGGCTGGGTTTATACAACGCTGGCGCTTCGTGGAATGTCGGGCGCGTGGAGTGATGCGGCAGCCGGCATCAATTTTGTGTATCACCTCCGGCCCGTCAGTCTGGTGATCGCATTCGGCATCACGGTGATCCTGGCTCTCATGACGGTCTGGATCGCCAGCCGTGCTGTGATGAAAGTCCAGCCGGGTCATTTGATCTCCGGCAGTGGAGACGGGGGCACCGGGAGCGGTCCTGTTCCGCTTTTCAGAACCAAATCGTTCTGGTTCCTGATCGTGTCATTGCTCGGGGGAATCTACTGTCTGGTCGCCCCGAAGGCGGCCGGATCGATGGCAGAGCAGGGAATGTTTTTCGGCGCTGGCTTTTGTTTCACCGTCGCCGGGGTGGCAGCCTGCGGATTGTTGCTGCGGAGATTTGAGAAGTCGTCGTCAGCCGCTTTGAGTTCCCTCGACGCCCTGGGACGACAAAACGCTGTTCGACGGAAGGGCCGCAGCCTGGCCGTTGTCGGCTTGATGGCAGCGGGCGTTTTTATGGTCACTGCGATTAATTCATTCAGGCTTCAGGGTGAACGCGGTGCACTGCGTCGAAACTCCGGCACAGGAGGTTTTACCCATGTCGGCCAGGCGTCGCTACCAATCTACGAGGATCTGAACGGGGCACAGGGGAGGGAGAAATATGGTCTGGATCAGTTCTCTGGAACGGATTTCCGAATCTTGCAGTTTCGAGTCAGTGAAGGGGAGGACGCCAGCTGTCTGAACCTTAACCGGTCGCAGCGGCCCCGTCTAATGGGGGTAAATCCGGAAGCAATCGCCCAAATAGATCCGTTTGGCTTTGCAAAATCGGTCGGACCGGAAGGATGGGCCGGGCTTTCTGAGGAATCCGCCGCGATTCCGGGGATCATCGACATGAACACCGCCACCTACGCCTTACAGAAGAAGCTGGGTGACAACATCGATTATGAATCCACTGCTGAAGAGCCTTTTGAAGTCCAACTGTCCGGGTTTCTTGAGACATCTCTGCTACAAGGGGCCATCATCATTGCGGAAGACCGGTTCATCGAAGAATACCCGGATTCCGGCGGTTATCGGTTCTTCCTCCTCGATTGCCCAGACGATCTGGCTGCGGCGGAAAAGATCGCGGCACATATGACCCGTATGTTCGGCGACCGCGGTCTCGAAATGAGATCAGCAGCGGCGCGTTTGAATGAGTTCAATGCGGTGCAAAACACCTACCTGTCTATTTTCTCCACACTGGGTGGCCTGGGCATCCTGCTGGGCACCATCGGTCTCGGTATTGTGGTGGGGCGGAACGTGATGGAGCGCCGGGGGCAGCTTGGCTTAATGCAAGCGGTGGGATTCACCCGGAAGTCCCTCGGTCGAATGGTGCTGGCGGAACACTGGTTCCTTCACGCGGCGGGAGTTGTCCTCGGAGTTCTTGCGGCAGTGATCGCAGTGGCCCCGAAGTTATTCAGTCGCAATTCAGATCTACCGCTCGGGCTGCTCATTGGAATGAATGCCGCCATTCTGGTGGGCGGCATAGTCTTCTGCGGGATCGCTGCCAGACTGGTGCTGCGAGGAAAGTTAATCGATGCGCTTCGCTCAGAGTGAGTGCGAAGATTTACTCTTCAGCCTTCATCGGCATTTGCTCGACGTAGGTGTCGCGCATCTCCTTCAGCTTCACGATCCGTTCGTATTCGGTCGAGCTTGCTTTGTCAGTGAACTTTGACTTAGCGAAAGGATTATTCGTACCCCACTTCTTCCAGGGACCGTCAGGCACTTCGTCTTCATCAACAAAACGCCAGTCGCACGAAGCGCGAGTGCTGAACCCGAGGTAATCACGAACAGCCGGCGAAACATCAAGACCTGCCGCGCTGTTCTTTACCTGATTCTTTGGGCGGGAATCACCGAAGACATACTGCCAGTCATCCGTCTCGAATGGCCCGACATCTTCCCACTGCGCGTAACACACTTTGTCACCCCGGCGGATCGCGAGCCAGCGTCCTTTGAGAACCGTACGGCCGTTCCGGTAGAATTTCTTTTTGAACCACGGCACCATGGCGCGGGCTGATGGCTTTGTTCCCACTCCGCCGCTTTGCACGTCGTTGTAGGGAAGGGCAATATAGAAAGGATTTTGGCCCGGCTCGAATTTCTTAGGGCGGTATCCTTCACGACCCGAACTCTTGGGATCGTCATAGCCTCCAAAACTCGATACCCACTTCATGTCCCACGAACTCTTGGTGTTCGGCGTAGGATTGTTCTTAGTTGGCAACTCACCAATCCAGAAAACGGTCGTGGTGATGGCCCGCTTCCAGGGATAACGGGTGTAGGTGTTCCGAGGACGGGTCGGAGCAAAAACGCGCGGCAAGCTCGACTGAGGCTTCGACTGCGATGTCGTCCCAGGAAAGAGATTCTGCACGCCGGACGTAGTCGACGCCGCGGGAAGCGGAGTCAGCGGAGATACTGCTGTTGCTGCCGTAGGAGATGGCACTCCCGTCGTCAACGTCTGGGCACAAAGAGATGCGCCTACAGACATAGCTGCCGCGAAGAGAGAGAGTGAGGTCTTACTGTGGGAGAGATTGGTCACGTTCGAATCTTCTACGATTGAAAAAGTCCTTTCTTAGAACCTGAAGTCCACCTTTTAGCCGACAAAGTGGAGTATTCTATTAGAATTTCCAGTGCTTTCCATTAAAATTTAGAAATAACGGTATCTTTTCGCAGTTCTGAGTCTGAATTTGGATAATCCAGCGTAAAGTGTGCCCCCCGACTCTCTTTTCTTTGGGAAGCGGATTCCACAATCAAAGTTGCCAGTTCGACAAGGTTCCTTAGCTCGAGCAGGTCCGCTGTGACGCGAAAGTTCCAATAAAATTCCTGAACTTCGTTCTGTAGATTGTGCAAACGGGTCGAGGCCCGCTGCAATCGCTTCGATGTTCTCACAATTGAGACATAATCCCACATCAACCGGCGGATCTCGTCCCAGTTGTGGTAGATCACGACCAGCTCGTCGACATCGGTTACGTCCCCGCTCTCCCATTCAGGCAACGTGATCTTCTCCGCGGCCTCATCGATCGGCACGACATTGATGCAGTTCTCCAGGGCACGATTGGAAACCACAGCTCCCTCAAGAAGTGAGTTACTTGCCAGACGATTGGCGCCGTGCAGCCCGGTGCATGCCACTTCGCCCACCGCCCATAATCCGGGCATTGACGTCGAGCCGTTTACATCAGTCTTCACACCGCCGCATTGATAGTGGGCAGCAGGCACCACCGGAATGGGTTGCTTCGAAATGTCGATCCCCAGCTTCATGCAGGTCTCGTAGATATTCGGAAAGCGACCGGCGAGATACTCTCTCGACTTGTGGGTGATATCCAGAAACACGCACGGCCCACCCGTTTTCTTGATCTCCCGGTCAATTGCGCGTGCCACAATATCCCGCGGGGCAAGTGATCCGCGTTCGTCATACTCCTTCATGAACTGCCGACCGTGTTTATCAATCAGCTCAGCTCCCTCTCCACGCATCGCTTCAGTGATGAGAAACGACTTCACTTCGTGGTGATACAAACAGGTCGGATGAAATTGCACGAACTCCATGTTGGCGATCTCCACCCCGGCCCGCCAGGCCATGGCGACACCATCCCCTGTGGCGACGTCCGGATTGGTTGTGTAAAGATAAACCCGCCCCGAACCACCAGTGCACAGAATGACGCGGTCCGATCGCAGCGTGACGACATCCCCCGTGTTTACGTTCAGAGCGTAAACCCCCACACAGCGAACCGGATCCGGCAGACCCAGTTTCCTTGTCGTGATCAAATCAATTGCGAAGTGAAACTCGAGAAAATCAATCCGGTCATTTTCCCTTGCCTCCGCCAGTAGCTTCGTTTCGATCTCACGGCCGGTGGTGTCCTTCGAGTGTAGAATCCGGCGCTTGGTATGGCCGCCTTCCCGACCGAGATCGAGCGTTCGTTCACCGGTCTCCGGATCAATACTTGAATCAAACTCCACTCCCCAGTCGATCAATTCCTGAATCGCCTCCGGTCCCTCGCTGACGATAGTGCTGACGACATCCTCGTCACACAGCCCCGCTCCGGCACCCAGCGTATCAGCTGTGTGTTGGGCAAAGGAATCCCCTTCATCCCTCACGCAACAGATTCCACCTTGAGCCCAGGCGGTGTTTGTCGTGATCGCTTCCTGCTTCGTTACCACCGCGACCGAGCCGTATTTACTGGCGCGCAGTGCGAAACTCAGCCCTGATATGCCGGATCCGATAACGATGAAATCGTAGGTTTTGATAAGCGGAAAAAAGTAAAGGTGTCGGGAACGCCTCACGATCCAACAGGGTCTGTTCATCGAACCAACCCTGTTGAGTCGTGAAACTCAATTGTGTCGAAAAAGTTACGATACGATTCCGCTGACACAAACGAGACATTGCCATTCTCCGGCGAAAGTGAAATCATGCCGGATGCGTTTGCTTTTTCCCTTCGCCCTGTTGGTTTTCTGCGCCTCCCTCAATGCCCAAACGGCGGAACGCCCTAACGTCCTTTTCATCTTTCTCGATGACTTCGGGTGGAAGGATACGAGCTACATGGGGTCGGATTTCTATGAAACGCCCAACCTCGACAAGCTTGCCAGCGAAGGCATGATCTTCACTGATGCGTATTCCGCCTCGGCCAACTGTGCACCGGCCCGGGCCAGCCTGCTCAGCGGTCAATACACTCCACGTCACGAAGTTTACAACGTCGGCACGGGACCGCGCGGCAAGGCCGCACATCGACGACTCAACCATATTCCCGGGACAGATACTCTGCGACCTGACATCCAGACCTGGGCTCACCGAATACAGAAGGCCGGTTACAAGACTGCTACGATGGGGAAATGGCACCTTTCCAAAGACCCGACCCCCTACGGATTTGATGTCAATGTCGGGGGAACTCATTCCGGTGGGCCGCCGAACGGCTATTACCCTCCTCATGGCAAAGCCCCCGGCCTTCAGGACGACGTGCCCAAAGACGAGTTTGTGACCACGACTCTCTCAAAGCGTGCCGCTTCCTTTATATCGGATAACAAGGACAATCCCTGGTTTCTTTATCTCACGATGTTTGCCGTACATACTCCCATTCAGGCAAAGAAAGACTTACTGGCAAAATACGAATCAAAGAAGGCGGGCGAACTTCACAACAACACCAAGATGGCGACCATGATCCAGGCCGTGGATGACGGCGTCGGACTGATCGTGGCGAAGTTGGATGAGCTGGGACTGACCGATAAGACCGCGATCGTCTTTTTCTCTGACAACGGAGGCTATGGTCCAGCAACAGACATGGACCCACTCAAAGGTTACAAAGGGACCTATTACGAAGGCGGCATACGCGAGCCGTTCTTCGTGAAATGGCCCGGCGTAGTCGAAGCCGGTACGAAGAATGAGACCCCTATCATCGGGGTCGATATGTATCCCACTTTTCTTGAAATGACCGGAGCCACGGCGGCCGAAGATCAGGTTCAGGACGGCGTCAGTCTAGTGCCCCTGTTCAAAGGCGACGCCATTGCGGAGCGTTCCATCTTCTGGCATTTCCCGGCCTACTTGCAAAGCTATGGCGGCGCCGGTCCTTTTGAGCAGCGCGACCCGCTTTTCCGCTCACGTCCCGTCGGTGCCGTTCGGAACGGAGACTGGAAGCTGCTTGAGTTTTTCGAGTCGGGAGATCTGGAGCTTTACAACCTGAAAGATGACATCGGGGAGACCAGGAATCTGGCAGGAGAGAACCCGGATGAAACCAAAAGGCTTCATGATATCCTGAAAGCCTGGCGGGCAGAAACCAAGGCGCCCGTGCCATCAGAGAAGAACCCTGAGTTTGACGAGGCGGCAGAGAAAAAGGCGATCGAAGCTGCCATGAGTAAAGGCGGTAAGAAGGGAAAAGGGGCTAAGAAGAAAGCCGCCTGAATTTACCGCCTGGAGAAAGAGGTTGTCGCTCTCTGTTGAATTCGATATCAACGGGAGATGGAATCGTCGACTGGAAACAGGAAACTGGACACGCTTCGGGATCGTGCCTGCTCAAAGATTCTCTGGGGAGAGCAGGAGGATGTGGTCTATCAGTTCCTGAGGAATGAGGGAGTCTCCGCAGAAATGGCGGATCAGTTTATCGTTCAGGCCCATAGGGAGCGTGCCGTGATGATCCGGAAGCGCAGTACCATCAAGTTTATCGCCGGCTTGATCGGCACGGTTGTCTGTGGCGGAGTGCTTGGGCTTCTGGAATTTAATCCGGATGTGAAATTTGTGGGCCGTCGTTATTATCAGGCGGTCGGAGCCATGTGGGCCGGTTTTTCCGTATGCGGAATCTTCACCCTGAAAAACGGTTGGGCGCTCATCACCGGGAAAACATTGGGCTCAGCGATGGACGACTGATATGGTTTGGAATGAGTGCGTCTATTCAACGTGACCAGGCGATCGCCCTTGCGAAACTGAATCCTGCAAAGGCGTTGGTAAAGGCCAGGTCGGTCAGCGAGCCATGGTTTCGGGCTCAGGCCCTTTCGTCTGTGGCGAGATGGACGGATGGGGATCCCGTGCCGATAGCGGCGGAAGCCGCCAAAGCGGCTGCTGAATGTGACGATGCCTACAAGCGCTCCGCCGTTCGAGCATGGGAGGTGGCCGCTTTGGCCGGGCGGGACTGTGCTGCTGCGGCGAAGAAATCTCTCGCCGGGGCCCTCAAGGAGGCTGTCACGGTTCAACCCTGTTCATCGCGAAGTGAAGCGTTGTTTATTCTGCTTGAGGCGGCCTTTACAATCTCCCGGAAGGAGGCAGACCGGGTGAATACTATGCTGGTCAAATGGTGTCCGGTTTCTGAGCACTGGAGATGTAAGCGTGCCGTTCGCAATGCGGGTAAGTTGATCAATCAAGTGCAGCAGCCACGGGATTTCTATTGAGGTCGATGCGGCCGTGGACAGACGGGCCATTTGCCGGAGAAATGGCAGCTCACGAGGCAACGACTGCTGCGGTGCGCGACTTTTGGAGGCCTTGTTTTGACCGGAGAATCAAACTCTTGATGCCACGGGCATTTCCACTGTGGAAATGCCCGTTGAATGGATTCAAGGGACATTTCCAAAATGGCATTGTCTCCCGCAAGCATACAATGGCCGTTTCCAAAATGGAATTGTCTCCTGCAGGCATACAATGGTCGTTTCCAAAATGGAATTGTCTCCTGCAGGCATACAATGGTCATTTCCAAAATGGAAACGACCTTCGAACGCCTACATCATTGGATTCCAGAAAAGTAACCGCTTCTGAACCCGTGCAGGAGACGTTTCTGTCAGCGAAAGGATTATTGCTCGCCGGAAAGGGTGGTCAGCGTGAGCTTCCAGACGGTCGACAGGGAGAAAAACGCGGTTGTGTCGCCGCTACGGGACATGATGACAAGCACCTACGGTGCCGTCGCGTTTAGAGTTTCGAAATACTCTTGAAAAAGATCTCCCAGATCGTCGCGTTTCTCTTCGAATCGTTGTGATATCAACCAGTTTGATCCCGGGGCGTGCCAGAGGACGCCGCTTCGTTCAGGCGGGCTTACGCTGTATCGAAACTGATTCAGCCAGCCCACGGTGAACCGACGATTTCCACTGTCACTGATGCCTTCTTCTGCGCCGGCCTTAATGGATTGTGCTTCCGCGTCTGTCACTGGATACACGATGATTTCCATCTTCTGGCCATTGGGACCTTCATAAACTCCCCGCCAACCTTCGACCCCGGAAATCTTCAACTGTGGAATGTCGGTGGACCTGTCTTGTGACTTCAACTGAAAGTCTCCCACCTCGCCGGGGAGTAGCATGGCTCCATCTGTCTCGTCACTGTGGGAGGTGACCCAACTTTCCTCGATGACGGCGAATGCGGCCTGTTCGGCGCTGGCTTTCTTGATCATCTGCCAGCCTTTCTTTCCAAAGACAACGCCTGCCATCACCGCCAGAACGGCAAACACTGCGACGGCAGAACAACAACCAATGAGGATCTTTTTCCCTGTATCGTTCTCCTGTTCCATGAAATGAATCTCAGCTGTCCCCACAACTGAAGCGATTTTGGTGCCACTGGCAATCAGCCTTTCGTCACGACTTCGTCGAGATTTAACAGCACGTTGGCAACGAAGTACCAGGCCGCAAGCTCAGTCTGGTTCCGGGTCTTTGGCTTATAAACCACGCTGGCCCCGGTAATCGTGTCCGCGACCAGTGATGATTCAGCCTCAAGCTTCTCCAGACGCTCACTGAGCAGGTATTTGAGATGCTCAACTTCGCCACTCGCCGGTTCCCGGTTGAGCACAATCCGGAAGGCGTGATTGATCTGGTCATCAACGGACGCTCCTGCTTTCTCGGTCAAAACGCGATCGGCCAGGGCGAGGGCAGCTTCGGTGTAGACGGGATCGTTCATCAGGGTAAGGGCCTGAAGTGGCGTATTGGTCCGGGGCCGCTGAACGACACAGGCGCTGCGGTCGGGACCGTCAAAGTTCACAAAGCTGGGATACGGCGCGGCGCGGCGCCAGATGATGTAGATGCCGCGACGCCAGCGGTTTTCGTCTTTTGCCTCAATCCACTTGGGTTCGTTTCGGCCGACTTGCCGCCACATCCCATCAGGTTGGAACGGCATGATGGGCGGCCCCTGCATCTTATCAGACAGCAGACCACTCACCGTGAGTGCGTTGTCCCGGATCATCTCGGCGCTCATGCGGAAGCGCGGCCCGCGGGCGAGGAGCTGGTTGTCGGGATCGAGTTCCAGCATCTCCGGAGTGACGCGGGAGTCCTGTCGGTAGGTGTCCGACAGGACGATCGTTTTGAGGATATGTTTCATATCCCAACCGCTTTCGGCAAACTCCACCGCCAACCAGTCCAGAAGTCGGGGATGGCTCGGGGGCTCGGCCTGGGTTCCGAAATCTTCTGCGGTGCGGACAATGCCGCGGCCGAAGATTCTGGCCCACCAGCGATTGACGGTGACGCGGGCGACGAGCGGGTTGTCGGGATCCATCAGCCATTGGGCAAAGCCAAGTCGATTTTCAGGGAGATTGTCAGCGGCAGTATGCAGAATCTCCGGCGTGTGGGCTTCGACCTTGTCACCCGTGTCGAGGTAGTTGCCGCGTTTCATGATGTGGGTCTCACGGGGCTCATCCATCTCGATCATGACGAGTGTGGTGTCCGGCTCGACGGATTTCAGGCGGGCCTCCGCCTGCTTAATCTGTTGATCGATTCTTTTCAGCGCCGGGTTCTCTTTGGCGAAGTAATCATCGAGCTTTTTCTTCTCGGCTTTGGAGCGTTTGCCCGTGGCTTTGGTGAGGATCTTCGTCAAATCATCGTCCAGGTTTTCCACTCCGGGTTGTCCGGTAGTTGCCGAAATCCTCAGCCGCCCGATGACACGACCGCCGCCGTAGTTTTGATCCAGGGTAAGAGTCAGTTCGTTTTCCAGCCCGGCTTTTCCGATGCCGTTGTCACCGCCTGTCTCGAAATAGACCCAGTGATCTTTCCCGAACTCCGGGGCGATGCCCCAGCCTGTTTTCGGGTCACCATCGATCGCATTCGCCGGTGTCCATTTGGGCTGGATATAATCCGCCGTGCCACCGGTCAGATCGACAGGGTTGGCTTTCCCGCCCGGTTCTCCAATGGTGAGCCGGATCTCATTGAGAATCACATTGGGGTTGCCATCTTTGGTCCGTCCCGGTCCCGATCGATTCAGCGATTTATCTGCCAGCAGTTCGACTTTGATGGCGCGGATTCCGCTGAGCTTTGTCGCGGCGGTGACGATGTAAGTTGTTTTGTCCGGAACGGGTCCG
Source organism: Verrucomicrobiales bacterium (assembly GCA_048267005.1). Classification (GTDB taxonomy): domain Bacteria; phylum Verrucomicrobiota; class Verrucomicrobiia; order Verrucomicrobiales; family DEV007; genus JABDJT01. Next base: position 184,045 of record JBLWYI010000008.1, read on the forward strand.
GTGACGAGGATGGAGCCATCGTCCATGGGCTTGAAGGTTTCTTTGCCCGTGCCTTCGAAATCTGTGATTCCCAGAACCTCCCAGGTTGGAGCATTCTTGATCGAAGCGACGATTCGTTTCTCCCAGTCCGCCCGGCTCGCAGTGGATTTAACAACGGCAGCGTCCCGCTCTTTTTCAAGAGACGCCAGCTTTGTGGACCACTTCTCTCGCTCAGCTTCTTTATCCGGATTCATGGGAAGATCCATCTTCGGCCCGTAGAAATCGAAGCTCACTCCTTTGCCGCTCGGGTTGCGGACTTCCAGCGGGGTGTTGTTGAAATAGGCCAGCATTCCGTAGTAATCCTGCATCGAGAAGGGATCATACTTGTGGTCATGGCACTGGGCGCATTCCATGGTTGAGCCCAGCCACACGGTTGCTGTGGTGTTGACCCGGTCGACGACTTGATTGGTGCGGTTCTCCTCGGGATGAACTCCGGCCTCGACGTTGCAGGTGACGGTGCGATGAAATCCTGTGGCGATCTTTTGGGCCACGGTGGCATTCGGCAGGAGATCGCCGGCGAGCTGTTCGATGGTGAATTGATCGAAAGGCATGTTGGCATTCAATGCATTGATTACCCAGTCGCGATAAGCCCAGCTGTCGCGAATTTGGTCCGCCTGGAATCCATTCGAGTCCGCATAGCGGGCCAGGTCCAACCAGGGACGCGCCCAGTGTTCGCCAAAGCGGGGGGAAGCCAGCAACCGGTCGACCAGTTTCTCGTAGGCATTGGGGGACTGATCCGCAACGAAGGCACGAACCTCATCGGGCGAAGGTGGCAGGCCGATCAAATCCAGACTGGCCCGGCGAATTTGGGCTTCGCGACTTGCCGGGGCCGATGGCGTGAGGCCGGTTCCTTCGAGCCGCTCTTTGGCAAAGTGGTCGACTGGGTTCTGTTCTGTCGGAATCTCGGGTCGCACCGGCTTTTCATAAGCCCAGTGCTTCTCAAACTTTGCCCCGTCTTCTATCCAGCGTTTGAGAAGATCGATCTGCTTTTTCGTAAGCGAACGCTTCGAGTCCGGTGGCGGCATGACTTCGTCCGGATCGTCGGTGATCATCCGATGCCATGCTTCGCTTTTCTCTAAATCGCCGGGAACGATCGCGGCATAACCGCCGAGGTCTTTGCGGGTCGAAGCTTCGTCATCCATGCGCAAGTCCGCCTTGCGCGCCTCAGCATCAGGTCCGTGACAGTGGGAGCAGTTCTCTGAAAGGATCGGTCGGATGTCACGATTGAAATCAACCGGTTCATCAGCCGCGAACAATGTCGACGTCGCCAGGCCACATAATAGAGCTGTATGTACGATCCAATAGGGTTTGTTCATCGATCCAACAGGGTTGACTCGTGAAGTGTCTCACGAGTCCCCCTGAAAATCGATGCCCTAATCATGCGTGTTCGGGCTGTATCATGTTCTGGATCAACGAAGCAGATTCCACGCACTGACGAGTGCCTTGAGTCCGGCCATCTCGATGGATGGATCGACTCCGCATCCCCAAATGGAGCGTGGCTCCTCGTCTTCGGTGCTTTGGACCTGAACGTAAGCAGCCGCTCCGGCATCGGAGCCGCCCGAGATAGCGTGACTTCGATAATCGGTAACTGCAAAGTTCTTCAGCCCCTCGTTTTCCAATCCGTGCACAAAGGCATTGATGGGTCCGTTCCCGGTCCCGCGAATGGTTTTCTCTTCGCCGTTCACTGCGATCTTGGCTTCGCAAATCACTTCGCCCCGTTCACCGGAATGATGGTCGAGCTCGTAATCCAGCAACATGAGTTTATCGCCAACGTTCACGAATTCCTTGAAGAAAAGATCGTGGATCTCTTCATTGGGAATCTCGCGCCCCCACTCATCTGCGAGGCTGTAGATCCGCTCGCCGACCTGTGGGTGCATTGTCTTGGGCAGATCAAATCCGTGCTCGCTGTTTAGAATATAGGCGACACCGCCTTTACCGCTCTGGGAATTGATCCGGATAATCGCCTCGTAGCTTCGACCAATGTCCAGGGGATCAATCGTTAAGTAAGGCACGCCCCACTTCACGGTTTCGTCATCGCCAGCGGAATCCAGATCGCCTTTGCGGCGGTCCATTCCCTTCTTGATAGCGTCCTGGTGACTGCCGGAAAAGGCGGTGAACACCAATTCGCCTGCGTAGGGATGACGCTCGGGAACGGTCATCCGGGTGGTGCGTTCGTAGACGCTGCGGATGCTGGAGAGATCGGAGAAATCCAATCCGGTATCGATTCCATGGCTGTTCATGTTCAAGGCCACGGTAACGATATCGAGATTTCCAGTGCGCTCCCCGTTTCCGAAGAGAGTGCCCTCGACCCGGTCAGCTCCGGCAAGCAAGCCGAGCTCGGTGGCTGCCGTTCCTGTTCCACGATCGTTGTGGGTGTGCAAACTGATGATGGTGTTCTCACGATTGGAGATATGGCGTCCGAACCATTCGATCTGGTCGGCATGAACATTCGGCGTGGCCCACTCGACAGTGGCCGGCAAGTTCAAGATGATCTTGCGGTCGGGGGTCGGTGCCCAGATTTCCGAGACCGCTTCGCAGATCTCCAACGAGAAGTCGAGCTCGGTGTCAGAGAAGCTTTCGGGTGAATACTGAAGAGTGATGTTGGTTTCCGGAATAGTGGGAACCAGATCTTTCACCAACTGCGCCCCGTTCACGGCGATGCCTTTGATCTTTTCGCGCGAGGCGTCAGAAAAGGTAATGCGTCGCTGCAAGGGCGAGGTCGAATTGTAGATGTGAACGATCGCATTCTTCACGCCTTTGATGGCCTCGAATGTTCGCTCGATCAAGTGATCGCGGGTCTGCACGAGCACCTGGATGGTGACGTCGTCCGGGATGCGGTTCTGTTCGACAAGGGCGCGGAGGAAGTTGAACTCCGTGTCTGCGGCCGAGGGAAAGCCCACTTCGATCTGTTTGAATCCCACCCGAACGAGCAGGTCGAACATCTCCAGCTTTTCTTCCACGCTCATCGGGATCGGGAGCGCCTGATTGCCGTCGCGTAGATCGACGCTGCACCAGATGGGAGCTTCGGAGATCGTGCGATCCGGCCATTGCCGGTCCGGCAATTCCACAGACGGGAACGGCCGGTATTTCTGGATCGATTCAGGTTTCATAGTTCAGGTTTGGGTTTAGGAAAAAAAGTCGTGGCGGAGGTACACAGTTCTCCCCGCAAAAGGTAGTCGGAAGTTGGGAAAGGTAAAAATCAGCGGGCAGAACGGCCCAGTAGCACGAGCTCCAAACCAAAGAGGAGACGAAGTTTTTCAGTGCTGCTGTTTTTTGGAAAATTCATCGAGTGTGATGACGACTAATGAGGGTAAGTTCAAAACCTTTCCTGTCAAATTTCCGATTCACACGATGACCGAGCTGCTGTTGAACAAAGAGATCTACGATTCGGTGATCCAAAGAGAGATCCCGCAGGCGGAGAAGTTTGTCTGGATTGCGACGGCTGACATCAAGGATCTGCATGTCGAACGTGGCGGAGGGAAACGGAAGTTCCAACCGTTTCTTCAGCTGTTGGCGGACTTGCTGCAGGACGGTGTGGAGGTCCGTCTGGTCCACGCGAAGGAACCCGGCCCCCGCTTCAGAGCTGACTTTGACCGATTCCCTGAGCTGATTGAGTCGGAATTGTTTGAGCGGATTCTCTGCGTTCGTATGCACGCCAAGATCATCATTGTTGATGGGAAGGTCGCCTACACGGGCTCGGCGAATCTGACCGGGGCGGGACTGGGTGCGAAGTCCCCGCTGCGCCGAAACTTCGAAGCCGGGATCTTAACCCGTGACCCTGAGATGGTTCAGGGCCTCATGGAATTCTATGATGAATTCTGGATCGGATCTTTCTGCGACAAGTGCGGGCGACGTGATGTCTGCCCGGATCCGATTTGCTGATCAGGATCGCCAATCAGTGTACGATCGTGACCGGAGTGCCGATGCGGACCTTCTTGTAAATGGTAGGTTGAACTGCCCGTGGCACCCGGATACATCCATGGCTTGCTGGTCCGCTCGGGACATAGCCGATGTGGAGTCCAACACCACCACTGGTCAGTCGAAGCCAATACGGCATCGGTGCGCCACTGAATTTTGCATCCTTGCCTGCGGGCGGCTCCCGGCTGTCGCCATCCCTCACGAGAACGTCACCAGTGCCATTGTCGATCCATTTGCCGTATAAATTCGATTCCTTGGCAATCGCTTTCTCCATGACTTTGAAGCTCCCGGTCGGTGTCGGGTAGCTGGATTTACCGGTCGAGATCTGTGTCTCGAGTGCCAGCTTATCACGTCTTCCATCCGTCTTGTAGAGACGTGCCCGCTGCTCACTCAGATCGATTTCGATTCTGGAATTAGAGGGAGTCACCTCGTCAAGAATCGCCTCATTGACGAATACGTGATGTCCCCTGCTATAGTATTTTGAGCCGGCTTCGACGGTGAGGGGCTGGGCCGTGACGGCGGGCTCTGTGTTGAAAATCACATGTCCGTTTTCATCCACTGCACATGATGAAAGGATGAACAAAGACGAGAGAGCAAGCAACGGCAGGTAGGAAGAGAACCTGAGATTCATCAAGAGTATTCGGAAAGAGCGTAAAAAGAAAAGAGGAGGCTACCAATGCCGACGGGTTGGTGCTTCGTCAATCTGTATTCGGGAAAACACACCTCTTTTCCGTAACATTTTCGCCAGATCCCAATGCCGGGAAATCACCGCTGAAGAATTTCAGCAGTGTAGGTGGACACTCAACCCGTTTCTTCCGACTCGTCTAGCGAGGCGGAAGCGGTACCACACTTCGCTGATTAGGGGTAGTCGTTGCCGGTTTAGGCTGCACAGGCGGAGCGGCTGCGGAAACACTCGTCTGGCGGGCGAAACTTGGAGCCTGACGGGCATTCGATTTCTGTGGATTTGATTTTCCCACCAGAGTCTTGCCTGCGCCTTCGATCCCCTTGCCGATTTTGGCGAGAATGCCTTCTTCTTTATTCACGGAAGTGTATTGCTGGGTTCCGGGGCGGTTCCAAACAACTCGCAAGGTCTGGCCGGTGACTGCGGAGATGTATTGGACTCCCACAGCATTTTGACGCTGATCGATCAGGTTGATCACCCAGACCGGTTCGTTACGAAGATCGCGGCAGCGCAGTTGATAGTGAACGCTGTCAAATCCCACACTCGCATTGCGGGCATTTCTTTCAGCAATCTGAAAAGCCTGGGTCGAATCGAACCTGACCGTGTTTGGCTGGATGCGGATCCGGGGCAAATCCTCATCTGGTCGGCCGCTGAAATGACGTTCGGCCACAATCTTGCCATCCTGCACGGCGAACTCGTGATAAAGATTGGGGACTCTTGCATCCATCGCCAACAGGCGCCACTGCTGAGGCTGATCCTGTCCAAAGAACCCAGTCACTCCGGTAACAGTTGAGGCGACAAGTTTCCCGCGAATCAATTCCAGCGCCTGAAGCGATGCTTTGGCACTGTATTTCCCTGAAGGCTCAGGAGATGCAACCAATTCGGAGACGAGCCCAGAGATAAGAAGCGCAATAGTAAGAAAGAGGCGTGAGTTCTGGCTGAAACGGTTCATTTGAGAGCGGTTTTTTAAAACTACTGAGTAAACAGTCCCTAAAAGTCTCTCATTTTAAAAAAATATCAACATTAATTGAATATTCTTTAGTTCTGACTGATTCAGCTGGCGCCATACTCCTGCTGGGATTGCCGTCGAATAGTGGACACAAAAAAGGCGACCATCTGAATCAGGGTCGCCCAGTTTGCTGAGTATTTTTAGAATGAAATCAATCAGCGCTCAAATCCTTCAGGATCTACACCGCGCCAGAACCGGCTGGCTTCCAGATTGGTTTTTGGTTCGCCGTCCGGGATCTCACCTTTCTTATACTGAGCCACATGCCCATCCAAAAATGCGCAGATCGCATACTTGTCGTTCCAGCGCTCTTCGATGGTGTCCTTGATCAAAGATAGATCGGATGCCATCACCACGTTTGACTCAGCACAGTCAATGAAGAGGAGTGCCTGGGGTGAATGGACCAGCTTGGACCGCGATTTTTCAGTGAGATATGGATCCGATGTTCCCAAATCATCGTGAATCAGGTCATAGGCCAGATTCGCGTTCATGGCATAGGAGTGCTTGTAGTAATCAGTGACCTGACCGTCAGAGACATGGACTGAACGAACGCTCTCAAAGAATGATCCTTGAATGTGGCCGCCTGTCAGCGTTCCGGTGTACTTGTTGTTGGTTGCGGCTTCTTCTTCGCTGGCATCATCACCGTCGCGTTCGACATAGACGGCTGCGTAAACCACTCCATCCAACCAAAGTCCGGTTCCCGTTTCCTGATAATCCCAATACTCCGGAAGGGTGTCTGGATCATCAGGCTCTCCCCCGGGATAGATGGGCGACGGCAATTTGTCCGCATTTTCCGCCGACCAGCGAATGGTCGCAGTTGTAATTTGTCGCAAATTGAAAATCGACTGAGCCGATTGAGCTGCCATTTTCATGTTCCGGTAGGCGGGAAACATGAGTGAAACCAACACGGAAAGTATCACCACCACCGTGAGGACCTCAATCATCGTAAAGCCGCGGGCTTCCGTAGGTCTCTGGATATTTTTCATTTCTTATTCGGTAGAATTTTATGAATGCCCACACGCACTCACATTTACATTGTAAATCCTACCTTTATCCAATCTTCGAGGTCAAGACTTTTCGCGGAAAATCCGATCCCTGTTGAAACGCTTTCTGACCCTCCCTGCACCTCCACCAAGAGGCAGTCTATCCGGCGTTCGCCTGTAACGCTGCTATTGTTCACTCACTTGGAAAACCGTCGATTCTTCAAGGATTGAAATCGCCTGACCCGCCAGAAAGAGCGATCCACAAATCAAAGATGGGCGATCTCCCTCTCGCAGAGCATCAATCGCATTCCGGAGATCCTCTTCCTCGCTGATTTCCTCGTCCGTAAATCCAGCAGCGTGTGCATGCGCGATCAAGTTTCCTGTGGACAGTCCGCGCTGAGATTTAACTGCGACCATAGTCAGGTGGGCTGCGATGGGCTTCAGGATACTGAGAGCTGCAGTGACATCTTTCGATTCCACCGCACCGAAAACCACGGGTACTTTCTCTTCTCCGAATCGAGCCTGCCACGTTGCCACCAGAGCAGTGATTGAATCGGGGTTATGAGCGCCGTCGACCACGATCTTTTCTTCGAAGGTTTGAAAGCGGGCTGGCCAGGAAACATTCTTAAGCCCGTCCTGAATATTTACCTTTGTGATACGAAGGTGCTTTCGTCCATCGTCAAACACCCGGCACACAGCTTCAACCGCCAGCGCTGCATTCTCCCGCTGATGGGCACCGGGAAGGCCGATCGGCCAGTCTTCGGGTAAAGGGTGCGCTTCGATGTAGGGCACACCCAGTGTTAACGCCCGGCGGCCGATCACATCGCGGGCATCAGGCACGACATCTGCCACGACCACCGGTGTGTCCGGCTTGATGATTCCCGCTTTCTCTGCCGCGATTTCACGAATGGTTTCCCCAAGCCATTGGGTGTGATCCAGCGAAATCGAAGTGATCACAGACACGGTTGCTTTCAGAGCATTGGTCGCGTCGAGCCGCCCGCCCATCCCGGTTTCGAGGACAATGACTTCTACTTCCTCATCATAGAAATGGCGCATGGCCAGCGCGAGGGTGATCTCAAAGAACGTCGGATGTGGATCCCATCCTGTTACTTTCTCGCGAATATCCGTCAAAAGCCGGGCGGTTTCCGACTCTGAAATCATGACACCATTCACCCGGATCCTCTCACCAAACGTGACAAGATGAGGTGAAGTAAATAGACCGCATTTCACATTCGCCTCACGAAAAATCGAATCCGCCATCGCACAGACAGAGCCTTTGCCGTTGGTTCCCGCGACATGAACGATCTTCTTGTCGTCAGGCGACAGCGGGATACCCAGCTCCGTGAGCAGGCGCGTCACGTTTTCCAAACCCAGCTTAATTCCAAAAAGCTGAGTCCCAAATAGCCAGTCGATTGCCTCGTCGTAATTCACAGGCGCATCGTCATCCTTTCCCTGAGATTCGCAAGTGGCGTGGGGCGCAAATCCGCAACTCGCCCCAACACCGATCGGCAGGAACGTTATCTTCTCATGAGTGAAATCCCCGCTCCCTACTCCCGCCGCAAGTTTCTGCAGTCCAGCTATGGAATGGGGGCCATTGCCCTCGCAACTCTTCTAAAGGAACAGGGCGTTCTCGCGAACCCTTCCATTGTAGGCGGGCCGCAGCATTTCGATCTCACTCCGAAACCGGCGCACAGCTTCGGCAAGGCGAAGGCCATGATCTCAATGTTCATGCAGGGAGGTCCGAGCCACATCGATATGTTCGATCCCAAGCCGGAGCTCACCCGTCTCGACGGCAAAGATTTCCCCGGTGAAGTGAAATACGATGATGCCGCGGGTGCTTCGCGGGAAGTGATGGGGTCACCCTGGAAGTTTTCCAAACACGGACAGTCCGGCATGGACTTCAGCGAGCTGGTCCCGCACATGGGCTCGATCGCCGACGATATCACCATGATCCGCTCGATGCATACCGGTGTGAACAATCACGGTCAATCGATCTACGCCATGCACAATGGCACTTCTCTCGCGGGGCGGCCCACCCTCGGTAGCTGGCTTACTTACGGACTCGGTTCGGAAAACCGCAATCTTCCTGCCTACGTAGCGTTGACCGATCCGCGAGGACTCCCTGTCGTCGGAGTTGAAAACTTCTCCAACGGCTGGTTGCCCTCGATGTATCAGGGAACTGTGATTCGCCCGACAGAACCGCGTATCCTGAACCTCGACCCACCTGTGTCTCTGAAGGGTGAGGCCCAGCAACGTTACCTGGGATTTGTCGATCGCTTGAACAAACAGCATCTTGCCAGTCGTCCGGGCGAAACTGACCTTCAGGCGCGCATTCAATCATTCGAGCTGGCCGCGCGTATGCAGACCGAGGCCAAAGACGCCCTCGACTTGAGTCAGGAGAGTGAAGCCACCAAGCGACTCTATGGCATCGACCAGAAGGAGACCGAGGACTTCGGCAAGCGCTGTCTCATCGCGAGACGCCTGGTCGAGCGCGGTGTACGGTTCGTTTCTGTTTTCACAGGCAACCAGACATGGGATCACCACTCCAGCATGATCACAAACCTTCCCAAGGCATGTCAGTATGTCGACAAACCGGCTGCTGCGCTGGTCCACGATCTCAAGCAACGTGGTTTACTCGATTCAACCGTCGTTCATTGGGGCGGGGAAATGGGACGCCTTCCTGTCATTCAAAACCGCGCCGGTGCTCCACGGGGAGAGCGGGCAAAAGTCGGTCGCGACCACAACACCTACGGATTCAGTATGTGGGTCGCAGGCGGTGGCTTCAAAGGTGGGCACATCCATGGAGCGACCGATGAATTCGGTCACAAAGCCGTCGAGAACGTCGTCAACCATTACGACTATCACGCAACCTTGCTTCACCTCTTCGGGCTCGAGCAGGATCAACTCACCTACAAGCGCAACGGAACGGACCAGGGATTGGTCGAGAACCCGAAAGCGCGAGTGGTTAGCGAAATCCTGGCCTGACCCTCAGTCGTCTTTCGACCGCAGCGTCACCACCTGAGTGACCGGTTCAGATTCAGTGATGGTGAACGAGCACGCTTTGAAACTGGGTGGGCCGAACATGATCTTCGGCATGTTGGAGAATGCCATCGGTTCTGTAGGAATACCCCACTTCCCAAGTTCAACCTCTTCATTGCCGTTCAAATCCTGGAACACTATAAAGGCATAGGTTCCCGGCTTGAGATCTTTCACGGTGACCGTCATTGATCCATCTGCCGTCACAGATTCCGGTGTCACCGGATCTTTCGTCGATCCGGGAATGGCATCTTTCTTAAAGGACTTCTTGCTGTCGAAGATCCCGATCATCAGGGTGCCCTCTTTCTTTTTGATACCCTTCACAATGACGGTCAATTCCGCCCCGGAGGCGATGGTCGCACTTCCGATAAACAGAGCGGCGATGAGTGCTGAAAAAGATTTCATGGAGAGAATACGACTCTCCTGCCGACTTCAGCCGGTGAACTTGTCGATTTTCTGCAGCAAATTATCGAATGGGAAAATTGGCTTTTCCTGAAAGTCGTCACATCCCGCCTCCGATATACGTTTGCGATGGTCGGCCATGGTGTGAGCCGTCAGTGCAATCACCGGTATATCCTTAGTCGATTCCTCGGCCTTGATTGCCCGGGTCGCTTCCAGACCTGCATTGGGATCAGGCGGACTGTCGGCATCCGTTGGCAGCTGAAGATCCATCAGGATCAGCTCCGGGATTTCCGCGAGCGCAAACTTCACGGCATCCGCTGCGTTCTCCGCCGGAATAATCTCGTGACCTTTCCGCGTCAGCAATCGCGAAAGCAGCTCAAGGTTATCGGGTTCGTCTTCAACTAAAAGGATCCGCGCCATTGTCCCTCAGTTAAAATCAGTTTCGCCGATTAAAAAAGCTATTTCGGAACAACTTCGAATCCGTCAGACGTGTCCTTGATCACCCAGCCGAGTGCGGCCACCTCATCCCGCAACGCATCAGAAGCTGCCCAGTCTTTGTCCTGCTTTGCCTGCCAGCGCTTTTCCGCCAGTTCCTGGACCTCAGCCGGCACTTCGCCCCCGCCTGATTCCACTTTCGGAAGCCGCAAACCCATTCCTTCGATCACCTGACGAAATCCCAACCACTCCGTCTTTGCCTCTTCAGCAGAAAGCGACTCCGGTTTGATCGATTTCATCGCGGTGAAGACCTGACCAAGAGCATCCGGCGTGTTCAGATCATTGAGCAGCGCGGCAAAAGCTTTGCCAAATGAACCGCTGGTCTCTGCCCCGACGAATTGATCCAACCCTGTTGCTTCATCGATCGAACCCTGTTCGATCAGAGCCGCCTCAAACTTCGCCAGCTTCTCCAGCGCCTGCTTGGCTCCGGAGAGCGACGGGAAGTTTTCCACGCCCGCCTTGTCTTTGGCGACAAAATTGAGCGGCTGACGGTAGTTGGCCGCAATCAACACATAACGAACCTCCGCCCCGCTGAAGCCGGCTTTGGCCAGTTGATCAATGGTGTAAAAGTTGTTGGCGCTCTTCGCCATCTTACCGCCATCGACCAGTAGATGAGTCAGGTGGAACCAGTGGTCAGCCATCGTGCAGCCCGTGCAGGCTTCGCTCTGGGCAATCTCATTCTCGTGGTGCGGGAAAATCAAATCCACTCCGCCCGAGTGCAGATCAAATGTCTCGCCAAGATATTCGCGGCTCATCGCCGAGCACTCAAGGTGCCAGCCGGGGCGTCCATCACCCCACGGACTTTCCCAAAAGTTGTCGCCGTCCTCCTCGCGACGCGCCTTCCACAAGACAAAGTCGGAAGCCGTCTCCTTGTCATACTCGTCATCGGATACCCCGCTGGCACCGCTTCGCAGCTCACGCTTGTCGAGATGAGAAAGCTTTCCGTACGTCTCAAAAGAACTGATCTTGAAATACACCGAGCCATCCTCCGCCGCATAGGCATGGCCCTTCCCGATCAAATCTTCGATCATCGCGATTTGATGCGGGATATGATCAACCGCGCTCGGTTCAATATGCGGCTTCAACAGGTTCAACTCCTCGCAATCGAGATGAAACTTATCCCGCCACTGATTGGTAAACTCCCTCAGTGACTTCCCGTTTGCCTGGGAATCCCGAATCGTTTTGTCATCCACATCCGTCAGATTCCGAACATGCAGGCACTTCTGGCCGGAAAGCTCGAGCGTTCTCCGAAACACATCCTGCAAGACAAACGTGCGGAAGTTCCCGATGTGAGCCGGACCGTAAACCGTGGGCCCACAGCAGTAGAAACGGTAGGTTTCCCCGTCGCGTGGTTTCAATTCCCGGGTTTCACGAGTGAGCGTATCAAACAGTTTCATGAGCTTTCAAAAACAGCGCGAACTGTGCGGGAAGACCCGCAAAATGCAACTGCCGCTCCGGAAAGCGGCAGGTTTCGCACAGCGATGACGAAATGTCGAACGATCGCAGACCCCGATCACTGCGGAAGTTCACCCGGAGTTGACGCAGGATCCGGCAGCGGAGGAAGACTTGCCGAGGCCTGAGGTGCTGCGTCATCCGGCAGAATCTCATTCACAAGACGATCAATTCCCTGCTTCGCAAAATCACTCTGTGGGTAGTAGCGACGCGCCGCAAGATACCACGCCAGACTGGAACCCTTCTGGGCTTCCTCCAGGTTTTCGGCCGTCTTCAGTGCACGGACAAATTCCGCCACCTCCGTCGACAAGTCAGAGCGCTTGGAACTGAGAGGAACATCATCCGGGAAACGCTGGAATGCCTTCTCCACAATCTCCCACGCGGCATGACTCTGGCCGGCGTTCATCAGAGTATCCGCCTGTTTCATGGTGGTCTCGATCTCCAGAATGTTCTCCACAATCTGATTCAACGCCGCCTGGCGCTCGGCATCATCGACCGTGGCCGCGATAAACCGTGCCTTGTTGGTGAAGATCTGGCGGTAACTCTGCGTTCCCAGCAGGCGATCAAACTCAATCTTCGCCTGCTCCTGAACGTCAGCCGAATCAGCAATCATATCGAACTGCTCCTTCAACTGCGGGTTGGTCGGCCAAATCTCTGCCGCTGCTTTGATGTTTTCCTCGTAAGCCTGCTCGTCCCCTTTCAGGGCCGCGTTCTTTGCCGTGCGAATCCGCATATTGCTCGTGATCTTTGCCGTTTCGATCGCCGCAGTGGGCTTGGAGTAATCAAAATCCCCCGCCTGATCACGCATCTTCGTCACCAGCTCCTCAGCCAGCGTGTAATCCTTCACTTCCATCGAGTTGATCAGTTGGAAAGAATTGCGGGCGTATTCCAGCACCTGCCGCTTGTCATCGCGGGGCACACTCTGCACCGACGGCAGATACTCACCCATCACAAACGCCTGCTGAAGCTGGCGGGTCGCCCCGTCAATCTCACCCTGCTCAAGCAGAAATCCGAAAGACTCAACCTGCTGATCCACATCACGAATCGCCTCATTGGCAAACGCATCCAGCGTAGTGATCGTCGGGTTAAAACCAATCATCGCCCCGAAAGAAGATTCCACTTCAGACCCCTCTTCGAACTGCAACCGGCCGTCACCGTCAGCGAAGAACTCCGTGTAGAGTCGCGTTCCCATAATGACATGCTCAAAGCGGCGCTGGAGAAAGAACTGCACGATCAACGCCTGGAACTCCAGCTTCGCTTCCACTTCCGAAAGCTCCATCTTCGCCTTGTTCTTGACCCGCTCCGCCTCGACTTCCGCAATGCGCTGCACATAGCGTGAAAGATGACCCGCATTCGAAGGATTCGTGGCTTTGCCATCCTGCCTTGCTTCAGTCGTTGCCGGAGACTCGCTCAACTTCCGGCGGTTATTCAGCCCCGTGTCATCTTTCCAGGCATCAAAGTTCCAGTCCAGCTGCTTGCGCTCACGATCCAGTTGGAAATTCAGATCATTCAGCTGCCCCACCGTCATGCGGGCCAGATTCACCCGATACACCGCGTTGGCCAGCGATTCACAAAGACGCGCATCCTGAGGAAACTCCGCAGCATACTGCAAACGGGCCACCGCCATTGCCAGCCGGTTCTCACCACGCTTGCGACCGTGGGGCGACAGCGCGTCAAGCACCGCACGGATCGATCCGCGATACGCCAAATCCGCCGCCGAAGCCGCCTCTTCAGTATTCAAATACTTCTCAAACCGCGAACGAAAGAGCCGGTTGTCATTCACATTGAAAGCTTTTCCATCAAAAAGGAAGGTCTCCGTCGTTGGATCCAGAAACGGCACATCGTTCCCGACCACCTGCTGGTTTCCCTGATTTCCAGATCCCTGATTCACCACAGTCGTCTGATTGGTTCCACCACCGCCACCACCGGGCGTGCCACCGCCGCCGGATTGAACCGGGGGCGTGTAGACCTGGCTCCAGGCCAGACCCGATCCGAATATCGCCATCACACCGGCGACGAAAAAAGAAGTTCTCTGATTGATTCTGTCTTTCATGTTTCTCAACGTTCCAGGGGTTTAATTCTCGATACCTTCCGCCACCAGCGTGCCGTCCCTGCCGACACGCACCACCATCGATAACTCAGCGCCGCGATCAATATTCACACTGCTAAAAGTCTCAGGGATCAGAACCGGAACAGGAAGCGAAATCGTTCCACTGGAAGCATCCAGACTGATGAGGCGCCCACGATCCGGCGTCCACTTCAGCGTCTCCTCCACAATTCCTGTCACCTTATACACATTCCCCCGCAGGCTGTTGGCATTGTCCCGGTAGGTATCCAGTCGCAGCTCAGCCGCATCACTAAAGCTCACCGTTCCGTTGCGGGAATTCCCGCCACCGCCACCGCCGCCGAACATATCACCCGCGAGCTTGATCATGAACACCACCGCCAGGAGAAAGCCGATCACGGCCGCCGAAATCCCAATGATTTGTCCTGTGTTGATTCCGGAGCTGGCTCGTCTTGGCATAGGTCAAAAATAAAATAGGGGGGAAACAGATCGTCGCTGATTATTCGCGTCAAACAACATACGGAGTCCCACAAGACACTCAATCCCAAAATTCATTACAGTATTGTTATGAACCGGCAGTTTTTCGATCCAACCCTGTTCGATCGATGAACAAACCCTGTTGGATCGGTGACTCTGCAAGCAACTGGCTGAAGTGTATTCTATCCGGGGAGGGCAAGTACATTGTTTTGCTCTCGTGGGTAATTACCCTCCCCGGCAAAGGGATACTCTTGAATTGATTCGTAACCACATCCACAATCGGTGGATGAAATGGCTGATTCTGCTTGGAATTCTTGGGCTGCTTGGGATCTCTGTATTTGTGTGGAGGCAGATTGCTGAGAAAGGAAAACGGGGCGGCAACAGTGGCAGCCAATTAGCCTCGGCTGATAGGAATTCGAAAGAAAAAGTGAACTCAGCTGAAATGGTCGAGCAGCTACTCTATTTCCTTTATTGTGATCCCACTCCCGCAATTGCTTCAGAATCCCTTGGCTACACTGACGAAACCGATGATGCGAAGTCCGTTGCTAAAGCGAAGCGTCAGTTGGAAAAAGCGCGTGAATCAGGTGAGACGAGAGCCATTCTCGGTGCGTGGCATTGGCTTCGACAACTTGGTGAAGTTCCTCCAGCTGCTGAAGCCAATCAAGTTTTAGGGGTTGTTGTGGAAATTAATGACGAAGATTTCACGATTATAACGGGAGCTTTCGCTGATGGCGAAGCTCGCCTCTATTCTTTGAAGGGTATGGGGGTCGTCGGTGAGATGTCTCAGTTTCCTACCGTTACCGAAGCAGCAATCGATTGCATTTCAGAAGCAAAGAAGGTAACCCAATACTTTTCACCAACGAACAACCGTCCGCATCCGAAGGAGGGGAAAGCACTCTTAACAATTCTCACCCCCAACGGTTTTGTTGCTGCCGAATCTGAGGTAGAAGCTCTCTTTGAGGAAGACCATGAGCTTGGCAAATTGATTGATCGGGTCATGAGATTGCAGCAGCGTCTATTGCGAGTCTACAATCACACCGAAACTGCTTTGGAAAGCGCTCTTGATGATGAAAACCTGGAACGGATCAATGAGCTACTTGAAGCGGGTGACGATCCGAATGTCGACAACTCACAGGGTATTCCTCACCTTTTGAGTGTAGCCCATTCACCCAAGCTGGTCGCCGCACTGGTCAAGGGGGGAGCTACCATCGACCGTTTGAACACTGATGAAGAACGCGGGTGGACTGAAAAAGCGCTATTAGCACTGGTTGCTGAAGTTGGCTTGGTGGAGAGCACCCAAATTATGCTTGATGCCGGGGCTAAAGTTGATTTCTCAGGCAGTGATCACAGAACCGCTTTGTATTCTAGCGTGGTACATGGCCAACATGCCACGGCAAAGCTTCTGGTGGACTATGGAGCCGATGTGAACATCACAACTGGAGATGATCGATTCCCTTTGATCGAAGCAACACTCAACGATGACGTGGAAATGATTGGTCTTCTTGTTTCGGCCGGAGCGAATCTGGATCGAATTGGCACAGAATCAAACGTGACACCGCTGACAGTGGCAGCCCATCAGTGCGAATTGAATACGGTGCGAAATCTAGTTGGCCATGGTGCCGCGATTGATCTGCCCGATGGCGACTCTTACACCGCCTTGATGAATGCTTCCAACCGCGGAAGGACCGAAGTAGTCGATGCGCTGCTGGAGTTGGGTGCCAATGTTAATGCAGTGGATAATCAGGGGTCGACACCATTGATGTTTGCAGCCCAACATGGGTTTATCGAAACCGTGGAATCGCTGTTGAAAGCGGGCGCTGAAATGAATATCCGGGGAAAGCATGGATTCACCGCATTGGGCCTTGTTAAACAGCACGGAAAAAAGCACCAGAAGATGATCCGCTTTCTGGAAGCAAAAGGAGCTCAATCATAGTTTCCGGTTTAGATTGGCAATGCCAAGGCACCTGAGCCCTCTGCACCCACCAAATGCGGCGGGGATTCGCGATCGTTTGATTGCCAACCCACCGCCGCGTTGGGTGTTGAGTCAGTTTAATCAGCTATCATGCCCCGCCACTGCTGGGCGGGGCCATGCTGGAACTGGATGTTGAAACTCATACAGTTCGATTATAAGAAGTTATTAGAATTTCTTAATTCTTAACAAATTTTAATTCGCGCCGTATTCCTGATACCCGTTTCCGCCACTCCAATCGCCACAACACCGACGTTTTCAGCCCTGAAAACGAACCGCAGCTTTTAGTGTGCCCCTGCTAACCGCTTAGAAACGACCCGCCACTTTGAGCGTCTCGCTTTTAAGCATTTAAAAATGACCTGCCACTTTTGGCGCATTCCTTCTAATCGGTTAAAAAAGATCTGCCCATTTTAGCACCTCCCTTTTCGGTGTTTAGAAGCGACTTGCTAACTTTGGCACATCCCTTTTAGCCGTTTAGAAAGGACCTGCACATTTTGGCATATCCCTTCCAGGCCACGTAGAAGCAACCTGCACACGAGACTGTGTCGCCGAATACGGAACCACGATAGTTTCGCCGCTACGCATTCCGGATCACAGGCCTTTCGGCAGGGCGCGAGCCTTTGGTTTCGCTCAACCCAACAGGTTTTTTTTTCCCAAAGATCCAAGGCCAGGTCCTTCCTTCGTCAGGATGACAGGAAACGGGAGCGAAAAGCCAACACGCCACCGCCCCTGTCATCCCGACGCAGGAGGGACCTGCGTCGAAACCCTGAAGCGGGTGTCGTTTCCCACGCATTCCGGATCACAGGCCTTTTGGCAGGGCGCGAGCCTTTGGTTTCGCTCAACCCAACAGGGTGTTTTACCCCAAAGATCCAAGGCCAGGTCCTTCCTTCGTCAGGATGACAGGAAACGGGAGCGAAAGCCAACTCGCCACCGCCCCTGTCATCCCGACGCAGGAGGGAGCTGCGTCGAAACCCTGAAGCGGGTGTCGTTTCCCACGCATTCCGGATCACAGGCCTTTCGGCAGGGCGCGAGCCTTTGGTTTCGCTCAACCCAACAGGGTGTTTTAACCCAAAGATCCAAGGCCAACGCTGCGACGGGATTTTCAGTCGTCTTTGGGATACCCGCCTTTTTCCCGGTAAAAACACCCGAAAAAGCACCTCTCCCAGCCCTTATAGGAGTAAGATTGGGTTGTACGTGTCGCAGTTTTTTTCTATTTGATTTTGACGATCAATTTTATTGGGGGTGTATTAACTCCATGAAATCAATAGAAACGACCTATATAAGTCCATTTAACACAAAGAGGATCAGCTTTAATAAAATGATCCATTTCACCTCCGATCATTTGGAACGAGCCATCGAGCACAATACCGATGGCTGGTTCTCGGATCGCATCGCGGCAACGACAGCGGCGTATTCCGTGTTTGAGGACGCCTACACCAGGAATCTCACTGACCTGGCGCAACGGAAATCGCAGAAAATCGTCAAAACCCGGTTCCGGGAACAACTCGCCGATGAAGTGAGTCGTATCGTCGCCAATGTCGTCGCTATTCATGGTGAAGGATCTTCGGATGTCACCAAACTCATACCCCATGGGCGAACTGCGTTCTCACATGCCAGTGATGACTTAATCGAAAACTATCTCGAAACGCTGATCAGTGGTCTCATGGATCAAGAGCCGCCCATCGACGGTGCCGTGATCGCAAAGGCGCAGCAACTCAAAGTACAGTGGGTGCAAATCTACGAAGCGAGTGAAGCTTCCACCGCCAAAAAGGCGGCCTCCGAATCGGAACGACGCGCGGCGCGCGAAGCGTTGCAGCGGGAGTTGTTCCTCAATCTCCTGGAGTTGGCGAAGCGTTATCCGGATCAACCGGAGTATGCCGGTCTCTATATGCAACAGCATTTGTTGGGATATCGAAGAGGGAAACGATCTACTACGCAACCGGCCGGCATTCCCGCGCAACCGACCGGCTCATCGTCCGTTTCCACTTCGCAGTCCTCGAGCGGCAGCAGTTCATCTGCGTCATCATCATCTTCCGCCACGTCATCCAGCGGCGCGTAAAAACAGATTTACGAGTCAACCCTGTTGGTTCAGCGATCCAACAGGGTTGGATCGATATTTCGGCTCAGGCTTACAACGGCGATCGGCAGCCGGGAGTGAGAGACTCCTTTATTCGCCGGCCGCTGCCACCCGCTCCAGGTGTTCCCGAACCGCAAACCAGTCAGGGAATGAGCTGGATCCAAAATGAATCACGGTTCCGGGAAATTCTTCCTGCCCCCTTCCTTCAATGTGATCATCAATGAGGAAATCCCCCATGAGTAGCCCCTTGTTAGGGCTGATGATCAGCCGCTTCGTGAATTCGTAATCAAAGTGCTTTTCAGCTTTACGCCGGAGTGCTTTTTGAGGCAAAAGAAGGCGATGGCAATCGATATTGATGAATCATTCGTGGACTCTGCGGCTCCCAACGCCAATGCGATCAAAAACGGGCGTGGTCTTGTCTTAAAAGGGAAATTTGTGGGGCTTCATCAGGATGCTGATGAAACCATCATTTTCGGGGAGTGCGGTGGAAGCGGGAAATCGAATTACCACTGCTCGGCTGACTTTCAAAAACCGGATGCGCCGGTGTATCGGTGCAGCTGTCCCAGTCGCCAGTTTCCCTGCAAACACACGATCGGTCTGATGTATGCTTTTGCGGACGGGAAAGACTTTTCCACGGCTGAGCTGCCTGAGGATCTGGCCGATAAGCGTGAGAAAGCGGGAGAACGCGCCGCCAAAAAAGCTGCCAAAGCGAAGGAGCCTGCCAAGCCGCGCAAGGTGAACAAGGCAGCGTTGAAAAAGAAAATCGCTGCTCAGCTCGAGGGACTGGATTTGCTGGAGACGTTTGTCTCGGACTTGATCCGTGGAGGCTTGGGGAGTCTGAACGCTAAGACGGCACATGAAATCGAGGAGCAGGCCAAACAACTTGGGAACGCGTATCTGCCGGGAGCCCAGGCTGCGCTCTATGAATTCACGGGATTGTTCACCCGCAATCTTGAGTGGTGGGAATTGCAATACGCGGGGGACTGGGAAACGGAGATCGACCGCGACAAGATTTACAGCGAGGCTCTGGACCGGTTGACGCGGGTTCACTCGCTGGTGAAACAGGGGCGGAGCTATTTGCAGTCCCGTCTCGAAGATCCGGAATTGAAACCTGAGACGGAATCGGCCATCGCGGCGTGGCTGGGTCATGCCTGGCAGCTTCGGGAGCTGGGTGAGGTGGGGCTGGTGCAGGAAAACGCGGAGTTGCTCCAGTTGGCTTTTCACTGCATCGACTCGCGGGCGCGTAATGAGTTCATCGATCTGGGGATCTGGCTGAATCTTGTGACCGGGGCGATCCAGCTCACGCAGAATTTCCGCCCCTATCGGGCGAACAACTACATCAAGGAAGAGGACAGCTTTTTCAAAGTCGTCACCGCCACTCAGCTATATCTCTACCCGGGTGATCTGAATCCCCGGGTACGCTGGGAGGAAATGGTTTCCCGGCCGGTCGAGCCGGGTGACTACGCCAAGGCGAGGGAGCACGGATCCAACAGTCTGGCGGAGACAATCAAGACGGTGAAGAATCAGCTCAAGGCGCCGCTGGCAACCAAGCAACCCTTTGTGCTGGTGAATTTCGCCCGGATCGGGAAGGTCGGGGAAGAGTTTGTCCTCGAGGATGGCGAGGGGAACCGCATCGCTTTGCGCGAATCCGAGCAGCGGGAGGTTCCCGGTATGTTGCATCTGCTTGCCATGCTGCCTCCGGAACATTTGGAGAACCAAACTGTGCTGCTGCGTTTCCATCATCACCTGGATGACCGGATCCTCGCTGCGGAGCCGCTCAGTATCATCACTGACTCGGAAGTGATCCGCCTGACCTACTAATCGAACCGCTCTTTTCAACATGTCTATTGCAGCACTCAACGAGGTATCGAATGAAGTCCGGCGGTTATCGATTGCCGGGGCATCGCTTGCGCCGGGGGATTTCCGTCTTCAAAAACTGATTGAGCCCCTCGAGAAATCAGGAGCCAAGGCTCCCGTCTTTGCCAAGGTGGCAGGCTCTGTCAAAGCCGTCATCGAATCCAATGAGCGGACCGCCGCCAAAGCATTGCTCGATCTCAGCACGCTGGTGAATGCCATTCTCTACACCCAGGGGAAGACCGGAGTGGAAGGGGAGCTGGAGCCTCTTGAAACCAGCCCGGTTCAGGGAACGACGACGAAGACCAGCTACCGGGTGCTGGCCCCGCTGATTGAGGCATTGACCACAACCGGGCAGGGACGATATGAACTTGTCGAAGATGCGTGGAAACGCGGCGCGTTTCAGGATGTGCGTTTGATCCGCCCGGCCATCCTCGCACTGGGTGACCGCTACGGGGAACTGGCGACCCTGGTTTCTGAAAAAGTGATCCCGAGCTTCGGCCCGGGAATCGCCCCGCTGCTGCGCGATGGTCTCGATCCGAAGGGTGGAGTGGTTCACGCGCGTCGCCTGCGTGCCCTTGCAAAAATCGACCCTGACACAGCCAGAACGATTGCCCGTGAGTTGATCGATGATGCCACCAAGGAGGTCAAAATCGCAGCGGTCGAAGCGCTCGGTGGATCGACCGAAGATGTGGATATCCTGTTGGAAGCGGCCAAAGCTAAGGTCAAAGATGTGCGCCGTGCTGCCTTCACCGCACTGGCCGGGGTTCCACTCGCTGCCGTGACTGAGTTGTTTCGGAAAGCGGTTCAATCAAAAGATTTGGAACTGGTTTCCGATACGATCGGTGATGCGCTGACTGACGATTTGGTGGGGCCGCTGGTTGAAGAGGGGGAGCAATTGCTTGCTGATGTGACGAAGAACAAGTCTCCGGACGAAGCGGCTCTGTATCGGTTGAATCATGTGTTGAAGGCACTCTCCGGGAATCTGAATGAGGCGGCTGAAGCTTTCCTGCTGAAGGTCTTTGCCGTTCATGATCACTTCTCGACACTTCGCAAGGTAGCCGTTCGAAGTGTCGGGGAAGACCTCAACGGAGAGGTGGCCTTCATCATCGCTTCCTTTGGCTCGGACGCGGCGAAGAAACAGTTGGTGGATTCACGCGCAAAGCTCAGTCCGTCGCAGATTGGCTATTCTATGATTGCGGCTTCCCGGTTGGAAACTCCGCAACAGGTGCACAAAGATTTCGGCAAGCTGCTTTTGAAGCAGTCGGAGATTGCAGACGTCATCGAGAATGTGCTTCGCGGCTGGTACTACCATCAATACTATGAGAGGCGTCTCGGTGAACTGAGTAAGACGGTGACCTGGGATGAGGCGTGGTGCGCCACGGCCATGAAAGCCGGGCGGATTGATCTGGTGTGTCATCTCGCCAAACCGGGTGATAAGAAAGTGGAAACGTTTTTGAAGAAACAACTCAACTACGACTCGAAGAAGAAACTGGTGGTCGAGAAAGACGACATTGCTTCGTCCGAAGTGCTTGAGACGTTGATCCGACTGGGAAGCAAGGATGCCGCGAAGCTGACGTGTCAGGCGGTCGAATCGGTCCTCGGTAAATCCAGTTATTACTGGCATCGCTGGCGTTTCTTCGGGCTGATTCCAAGGCTCCCGGTCGAGTCCGTCGGGGTGGTCGAGAAGTTTGTGAAAACCTTGTCTGACAAACACATCGATGATGTGCTGCCTCATCTGGCTGATTTAAAAACCAAAGCCGCCCGCGCAAAGCAATAACTCTTTCAAACCATGGCCACCAAAAAGAAAAGCGAACCCAACAGCGACCTGCGGCTACCGGCCGAGATTCTCTTTCAGGAGGAAATCGATGCCCTGATCGCCAACGAAAAACACGCCATCCCCACGGGGTGGAAAATGTCACCGCGCTCGGTGCTGACCTACGTCACCGGAGGGAAGGCGGGGAACCTGGACATCACGCCGAAGTATATCGGTCACAATCGACTGGTCGAGATTGCCATTTCCACGCTGGTGACGGACCGGGCCTTGCTTCTGATTGGTGAACCGGGAACGGCGAAGTCCTGGCTGTCGGAGCATCTGGCCGCAGCGATCAACGGGGACTCCACCAAAGTGGTGCAGGGAACGGCGGGGACGACTGAGGAACAGATTCGATACACGTGGAATTACGCGATGTTGATCGCCAGTGGGCCGAGCAATGACGCGCTCATCAAAAGCCCGATCTTCCGGTGCATGGAAGAGGGCACGCTGGCGCGATTCGAAGAAATCACCCGCTGTGCTTCGGAGGTGCAGGACGCGATGATCTCATTGCTTTCAGAGAAACGAATCTCTGTGCCGGAGCTCGGCATTGAGGTGCCGGCGAAGAAAGGCTTCTCCATCATTGCCACCGCCAATACCCGCGACCGCGGGGTGAATGATATGTCGGCTGCGTTGAAGCGTCGGTTCAATTTGATCGTGTTGCCAGCCCCGGCCGATCTGGAGACTGAGATCAGCATTGTGAAAAAGCGGGTCGAAGAACTTGCCTGCAATCTTGATCTCCAGGCTGAGGTTCCCAAGGATGACGCGATTGAAAAAGTCTGCACGATTTTCCGCGAGCTCCGCAACGGTCAGACGCTCGATGGCAAAGCCAAAGTGAAGACTCCGAGCGGCGTGCTTTCCACTGCCGAAGCCATTTCCCTGCTGGCGAACAGCATGGCACTCGCCGGGAGTTTCGGCAGCGGGACGGTTGATGACTCAGATCTGGCCGCCGGACTCCAGGGAGCCGTCGTGAAAGACGAAGAGAAAGATCACATCGTGTGGGAGGAGTATTTGAAGAATGTGATGAAGAAGCGCGGCGCGGCGTGGCGCGGGTTGTTCGGAGCGTGCCAGGATCACAATTCTTGAGTGATGGAGAATTCAAATTACGCTTCTCGTTTCCATGATCGTTTTGATCTTTCGCGATACCTGGCCCATTTCGAAAACATCCCCGAACGTGACTTCAATCATTCGCCCTTTGTTGCTTCGCCGTTTGACATCTATTCAGTCGAAAAGCTGAGAGCGAAGTGGCTTGCCAAACACAATGACGTTGAAAAGGTAGAGACTGAGATTGTGGCTTGGGGACGTGGTGAATCAAAACATCCGGCAGGCACAAAAGTGGGCGGCATTCCGGTTTGGGATTCCAGAACTGAATTACCAGAGAAGGAGTGGAAATTCTTTGGTCAAATCAACTTTGCGGATTCAACCGATTTGTTACCTGATTTACCTGCTCAAATAATTTCTATTTGGGGAAACAAAGATTTTCCATGGGGAGGAAAAACGATGAAGTCCTATTGGATCGATCTTGAATCTGCCGTTCCTATTCAAGAAATCGATGATCAGAATTTTGGGATGGAAGGAGCTCCAGCCGATCCCTTTTTTGCTCAGCTCTATCGCACTTGGGATCCGGTTATCGACTACGATGACGATCGTGTTGTTACCGTCGACCATGAATTCGAAGATTATCGGGAGTTTCAGCCGTCAGCCTGGAATGCGACGAAATTCATTGGCTGTGACTCCATGCCGCAGTCGAGTCCTTCTAAAAAGAAGGGCAAATTTCTCGCACAATTATCCTCGATTCAGGCAACTCCGGATGTTCCCTTTCCATTTGTGAATCGGGAACAGCCTCTAAAGCTTTGGGGGGGTGGGCTTGAGAGCTACCACCACAGAGAGAACTGCCGAGTGTTGAGTGACATGGGCTCTATTGCGCTGTGTGTTGGAAAATCGAACGAGATTAAAACGTTGTTTGGGGGTTACTGACATGTCCGAGTCCCCTCACATATTCGGCGTGCGACACCTTTCTCCTATGGGGGCCTGGCAGCTGCGGCGGTTTCTCGATGAGAAGAAACCGAAGCTGGTTCTCATTGAGGGGCTGGCGGATGCGAATGAATTGATCCCGGATATTGTCCGGAAGGACACGGTGCCGCCGATTGCGATCCTGGCTTATTCTGCTGAACCGCCTGTGGAAACGCTGATGTACCCGGTCGCTGAATACAGCCCGGAATACGAAGCGTTGAAGTGGGCTAAATCCAATCGTGCGGATGCACGGTTTATCGATTTGCCGTCGGATGTTTTTCTCTCGCTGAACCGTCTGTCTCATCAGACGACGGTCGTCCCGGAAACGATCGAACAGGGTTCGAACGATGAACCAACAGGGTCTGATCGTGAGGAGGAGGCGGCTGTTTTGGATCGTGGTGGGATGTATCAGCATTTTGCAGAACAGTTCGATGAGCCGGACTACGACACTTATTGGGAACGGCATTTTGAACACAACGGGAGTGACGATGCCTACCGGTTGGCGGCGATCGAGCTGGGACGGGGATTGCGAGAATTCGATGCGGACTCTGATACAGGGAGAGCGGAGAATCTGGTCCGCGAGGCTTTCATGCGGAAGTGTATTCGCGAGGCGATTGAAAGAGACAGGATCCCGGCGGACAAAATTGTGGTGGTGGTTGGTGCTTTCCACGCTCCGGTGATGGGCAGTGATTTCGAACCGATGACGGAGGATGAGTTCAAATCGCTCCCGCGGATCGACAGTCATCTCACGCTGATGCCGTATTCTTATTTCAAGTTGTCATCGCAATCCGGCTATGGTGCGGGGAATCATGCGCCGGCGTATTTCCAAATGGTGTGGGAGATGTTGGAGGCGGATGAATCGGATCTTGTGGCGGCACGCTATCTGACATCTCTGGTTCGCCATTTGCGAAAGGGGGGGGACCCCAAATCAACGGCCGCTATCATCGAAGGGGTTCGATTGGCGAATACTTTGTCGGCTTTGAAAGACGGGCTGGCCCCGACTTTGGCAGATCTTCATGACGCTGCGGTGACTCTCATCGGGCACGGTGAGAAATCCGGTATCGAAGAGGCGCTCGCGCGGGTGGATGTGGGCACTGCGATTGGCAGCCTGCCTGACGGGGTGAGTCAGACTTCGATCCAGGCTGACTTTGCCAGGGAACTGAAGGCGTTGAAGCTGGAGAAATACAAGACTGCGGTTCGTCAGGAACTGCGGCTGGATTTGAGAGAGAATCGTCAGGTGAAATCAGAGGAGGCTGCGTTTCTTGACCTGAGACGTTCGCAGTTTCTCAACCGGTTGAGTGTTCTGGGTGTTTCCTTTGCGAAGAGCGGTCTGGAACACCAGGAGAAATCCAACTGGGCGGAGAGCTGGGTTTTGCAATGGTCTCCGGAAGCAGAAATTGAGCTGGTGGAGAGTGTCTTGCTCGGGGAAACGGTTGAATTGGCGACGGCGTTTAAGTTCAAGACACGGCTGGATGAAACGACGGACATCGCCACGGCTGCGACAACGGTCCGCGAAGCGTGTGAATGCGGGTTGATGGCTTCGATGGAGCAGGCACGACGGGCCGTGCAAAGGCTCAGCACAGAGAGTTCTGATTTTCCGAATCTTGCTCTGGCCACTCAGGAGATTGCGATGATTGCCCGGTACGGGGATGTGCGGAAGTTTGATCCGGCTCCGCTTTTACCACTTCTGGAAGAGCTTTTCATTCAGGGGTCACTGGCTTTGATACCGTCTTCGAACTGTGATGCGGCGGCCGCAAAAACCAACGTGACTGGAATTGATCAACTGAACCGGGTGAGTCAGGACTGGCATGAGTTGATTGATGAGAGCCTGTGGGAGCGTGAGTTGTTATCGCTTTCTGCTGCGGATCATCTGAACCCGTTGATGTCGGGTTTTGCCTGCGCGATTTTGCTGGAGCGGAATTTGATATCGAACGACGAGCTGGCCCGCGAGGTTTCGCGTCGGTTGTCGCCGGGGATCGAGGCTGATCTCGGTGCGGGATGGTTTGAGGGGCTGGCACGCCGGAACCGCTACGCTTTGCTGTCGAGGTTGGCGTTGTGGGAGCAGTTGGCTGAGTATGTTTCATCGTTGGACGATGAGCAGTTTTCCCGTGCGCTGGTGTTTCTGCGCCGTGCCTTTGGAGATTTCAGTTCCCGGGAGAAGCGGGCGATTTCGGAGAACCTCGGGGAGATCTGGGGAGTGGGAGCGGACGCGGCGAGTGAGGTGCTGGCCGGTGAAATGACGGAGGATGAAGAGAAGCAGATCGAGGATCTGGGGGATTTTGACTTTGATGATATTTGATGACGGCTGACGAACAGAAAATCCAACTGCAACGCTGGCGTTTGATCCTCGGAAAGAATGGGGAGGATGCCGGGTCGGCCGGGCAGATGCTGGGACAGACTTGCGGGCTGTCGGCCGATCAGATGGCGATGGATGAAGCGTTGGCAGCGATCTATGATGAAACCGAGGGGGAGGGTGGTTCAGCTCAACGAAGCGCCGGCAGTGGTGCTTCCTCTCCCAAGTTGGCCAAGTGGCTGGGTGATATTCGGACATACTTCACCGAAGATGTGGTGGCGGTGATTCAGCAGGACGCCATCGAACGTAAGGGGATGGAGCAGTTGTTGCTGGAACCTGAGATGCTGAAAAATGTGCAGCCGAACGTCCAGTTGGTGGGGACGCTTCTGAGTCTGAAAGGTAAAATACCGGCCCGCACCAAGGAAACTGCGCGGATGGTGGTGCAAGCGGTGGTTGATAAAATCAAGAAGCTGCTGGAGCAACGAATTCGCCAGGCTGTGATGGGAGCTTTGAACCGTAATGAGCATTCTCCGATCCCCAATGCGGCCAACATCGACTGGAAATGGACCATTGGTCGCAACCTGAAGAACTGGCAACCGGATCTCGGGAAGCTGGTGCCTGAGCGGGTCTATTTTTACTCACGGGCGCAACGATCGAACAACTGGACGGTGATTGTGGACATGGACCAGAGTGGTTCGATGGCTGACTCTGTCGTCTATGGTGCGGTGACCGGGGCGATTTTTGCTTCTCTGCCTGCGACGGAGACTCATGTCGTGGCCTTTGATACTGAGGTGGTGGATCTCACTGAGGAATGTGGCGATGACCCGGTGGATATGCTTTTCGGCACCCAGCTGGGAGGGGGGACAGACATCAACAAATCGGTCGCGTATTGTGAGCAATTCATTTCTGATCCCGCGCAGACATTGTTTCTGCTGATCACGGATCTCTATGAGGGAGGGAACGAAGCTCAGTTGGTTCGGCGGATGCGCGAGATGGTGGAGTCGGGGGTGCGGGCGATTTGTTTGCTGGCTTTATCAGACAGTGGGATCCCCTGCTACGACGAACGCCTCGCCAAGAAGATGGCTGCGATTGGAGTGCCCTGTTTCGGGTGTACTCCGCAGAAGCTGCCTGAATTAATCGAGGGTTGCCTGAAGAATCACGACCTGAATGAACTGGCGAAGCGGATACGAACTGATCCTAAGAAAAAGAGGTAGCGGGCCCTCAGTTGTTGTTCAACGAGACTTTGGTTTCGACGACGATGATTTCGTCTTCGAGATAGATCTTACCCATCTGTCGCAGAATGGGCTCCATCAATTCGTCATCGGGATCGAGGCGGTAGAAGTCGATGGCGCTGAAGCTTTTCTTGAAGGCTTCGGGAATCTCGACGTCCCGGTCTTCCTTTCGGATATCGATGATGGTGAAGGCAATGGTCCGGGCACGGGCTTCGGGCATGAATACGAACGTGGCGTTGAGGTAGCGGTTTGGTTTTCCAAAGCCCGGTTGCCGGACTGGTTGGGACATCTCGACTTCGATTCCCTCGTCTGAAATCCGGCGGACAAAGGCGGTACCGCGAAAATCTTTAAGCTTCTCCCTCGTGGCAATGAGTGTGTTGAGATCATCAGCGGTGAACTTTACGCGGTCCATGGTATTCCCGCTGGCGGCGGTGATGACTGATGAGAGGCGCTGGTCCGCTTTTGTGATTTGATCAGGGGTTGGCTCAAAGACTTCGATTTCAGCTGCAGTTTCGTCTGTGAACCCTGAAATCTTCTTGAACTGATAGAATCCCACAACGGTGTAGAGAATGACGAGGCCGCCGAAAACGGCTACGATCGTTGAGAGGATAAGGCAACCTGACACGGGAGAGCTGTTCTCACGGGACTTTTGTTTATCTGAAATAGCGTTGGGATCTTTTTCGTCTTTCGACATGCCGGAGTGTGGCGCGGAAATGGGTTTCGCGAAAGCGGGATTTGACTTGTGGAAGTGGTCCCTTCATCATCGCGAATCTTTATGAAACGGATTTTCGGAATTTTTGTCCTTTTGCTGGTGGTTTATTTTGCCACGTGGTTTTTCTCCGATCTGATCACGGGGCGTACAGGTTTCATGTCGGCGTTCAACCAGGGGAATCTTCTGCGCCGCACGTCGCTTGCGGCCATTCTGGCGATCGGGGTGGCATTCGTCATTATTACGGGCGGGATCGATTTATCGATTGGGTCGGTTGTCTGTCTAGTAGGCGTGGCTCTCCCGTACATGCTGATTAATCTCGGGTGGCCGCTGTGGATTGCGATTATCGTTGTGCTGATCGTGCCGCTGGTCATCGGGTTATGGCACGGATTCCTGATCACGAAATTGAAGATTCAACCTTTCGTGGTCACTCTCTGCGGGCTGTTGATCTATCGCGGGATCACCCGGGGTTTCACGAATGATCAGTCGGTGGGGTTTCAGAATGAATTTCAGGATTTGCGCTGGATTGCGAATGGTAATGTCCCGTTCATCGGTAGTTTCAGCATCCCGGTTTCGTTTTTTGTGCTGATTGCGATCGCAGTGCTGGCCGGCATTTTTCTCAATAAGACGATCTTCGGTCGATACCTGATGGCTTTGGGCAACAACGAGGAGGCAGCCAAGTTCAGCGGGATCAACACTGATAAAATGATCATGATCGCCTATGTCATATCGTCGATGATGGCAGGATTCGGCGGTGTGCTTTACATTCTGGACAACAACAATGCTCAACCGGTGGATTTCGGGAATTTCTATGAGCTGTATGCCATTGCGGCGGCGGTTCTGGGGGGCTGCAGCCTGCGTGGTGGAACCGGGTCGATCCTCGGGGTGATCATCGGAGCCGCGTTGATGCAGGTTTTACGAAACATGATCACCCAGGTCGACTGGATGAACGACAACATTGAATTTGCGATCGTGGGTTCGGTCATTCTGGCCGGGGCGATCGGTGATGAAATCGCTAAAAAGGTGGTCGCGCGTAAGCGGGCGGAGGCTTCCGCTTAATTGCAAAGCATTTGCATTTCAAGGTGGACCGAGTTTGTTGGCGGCTCACGCCCGGTTGATCTTTTGTAGATGTCGTCCCCTCTTGTAACATTTGATTCAGTTTCTCTCAGCTTCGGATCGAATCTGGTGCTGGACGATATTTCCTGGCAGCTTGAGCGCGGGGAATCGCTTTGTGTCATTGGTCCGAACGGCGGGGGGAAAACGACTTTGCTGAAGCTGTTGTTGGGGATTTTGGAGCCGGATAAGGGTCGGATTGATGCTCTGTCGTGCGGGAAGATTGGGTATGTGCCGCAGGCGATCAAGTTTGATTCAGAGTTTCCGGTATCGGTGATCGACATCGTTTTGATGGGAAGACTGGACCGGCTGAAAGTGGGTTTTTTCTCGAAGCCCTGCCGTGAGGCGGCCCGCTCTGCTTTGAGTGAGGTGGGGCTTTTGAATAAGGAGTCGGTGCCGTTTTCGAATCTCTCCGGTGGAGAAAGACAGCGCGTATTAATTGCCCGTGCGCTGGCGAGTGAACCTGAGCTTTTGGTGCTTGATGAACCTACGGCGAATGTGGATCTGACGGTGGAGGCGAATCTGCTCGATACGTTGGATCGTTTGAAGGATCGACTTACCATCATGCTGGTAACTCATGATCTCGATGTTGTGGCGCGGGTTGGACATGATTCGGTTCTATGTGTGAACCGGCGGGTGCATCGGCATTCACTGCCGCTTTCAGGTGACACGGTGAGGGAGATTTACAGTGGCGAAAAACGGGTCGATCACGATGTGAAGACGCGCCACAAACACGGAGACCATTCGGATTGTGATCATGGGTGAGTTTTTCCAGGCATTGAAAACAGTTCCGATCCTGCAGTATGCGCTGATCGCAGGGTTGATTTCGTCGGTGACGTTCGGGGTGGTTGGCAGCTTTGTGGTGGTGCGACGGATCAGTTATATCGCTGCGGCTATTGCACACAGCATTCTCGGCGGCATTGGAGCTGCGATCTTTTGCGAGCGGAGATTTGGCTGGGAGTGGTCAAGTCCACTGCTGGGTGCGATCATTGCAGCGTTAGTATCAGCGCTGGTGATCGGGGTTGTCAGTCTGCGAGCGCGGGACCGTGAGGACACGATCATTGGAGCTATATGGGCTGCCGGTATGGCAATAGGAATCCTGTTTGTGCAGTTTACTCCGGGCAGCGCAGTGAATCTTGAGAGCTACATCCTCGGGAACATATTACTGACCTCAAAAGAGGATGTGACCATTACCGCAATACTCGCAACGATTGTGCTGGGAGTGACGGTGCTTTTTTACAACAAACTGGTAGCGGTGTGTTTCGACGAGGAATTCGCGAGGCTCCGGGGGGTGAACACTTCGTTTTATTTTCTGTTATTGCTTTGCCTGGTGGCACTCAGTGTGGTGCTGCTTGTCAGGCTGACCGGCATTATTCTGGCAATCGCTCTGATCGTTTTGCCTGCTGCAACAGCTTCCCGTTTTACAAACCGGCTGTGGATCATGATGTTGGTGGCAACCGTGATATCTGTCTGCTACATGCTGGCGGGCTTTATCATCAGCTATCCCCTGCAACTGCCGACCGGGCCTTTTATGGTCATCCTCGCTGCAGGAGGGTACGCCGTAGCCTTTGTGGCTAAACTGGTGAAGAAAAAACGGCGGTGAGCCCTCGAGCCAACTTCTACATTGTGGATTTGGCAGGAATGGAGGCCACGTATTCTGGTATTCTGCCCGGATTATCAGTTTTGGTCCCTTAATTTGCCTGATTGGCCCGATCCAAGTCGTATCCAGCACGTGGAATACCCAATATGGGCATCACCGGGCCGATTTGAGATTTGGGAAGGCGAGTTACTTCAGGTGGATTAGTTTGCTGGAGGAAGCAAACTGGCATCCATGGCCACACCACTATCTGTCGGCAACTGAGAAGTAGGCAGATTGATAGGCGGCGCCGCGACCGAAGTTGAGGCCGGCGCGGGTTGAGAAGAAATGATGCTTGAAGCATAACTTGGAGCAGGAGCGTCAGCAAAATTTGCAGGAACCTCTGCCTGTGCTGCGGGACGAAGCACTTTGTTTTTCACAATGCCCTGAGCTCCGTTTGCCAATTGAATGGACGACCATTCGTCTCCGGGTTTTGTCATGCGGACGATTGTTCCGGCGGGCAACTCATCTGTTTGTGAATTGAACTGGGAATTGCCGAATTTCATGAAGTTTGTCGCTGAGTTGACCACATAAAAATCCGTTCCCCCTTTGTGGGCGGTAGAGCGTTCTTTCCATTTCTTGGGAACTGTGGGATCTGGTTTACCAACTTCAGAGAAATCAACTGATGGCAGAGACAGGTTGGAAAGCTTGGGAAGGTTAAACCCTTTTTTCTCTTCACCGGGTAACTCCTGAGCTGGTGGTGCCGTGGCCATCTCTCCTGTTGCTGCCAGTGCTGTTGGATCAGCTGAAGTCAACTCTCCTCCCGTTGGGGCAGCTGAAGTAGAACCGTCCGGAAACAAGCTGGCATCAATCGTCCCACTTCCTCCAATACGGTTTCCATTTCCACCGATCCCTCGCAGGCGTCCCATCAAGCCCGGTTTCTCATCAGGAGTTTCTGCGGCAGCAATGTTTTCAGATTCGTCTTTGTTTTTGTTGAACAGCTTGCCCATCAATCGTTGCTTTTCAGCTTCGGGTTCCGTGGCAACAGCTGCCACCTCACCGGTTTCTACAGGGGCAGGTCCAATCGGGGCCATTTGCGGTTCATCTTTTGTAAATGGATTGATCTTATCCCCTGCATTGCGAAGTCGGCCCATGATTCCAGGCTTCTCCGGTTCAATTTGTGCAGGCGCAGTCACCACAGTGTTACCAATCATCTGATCTGAACCAGTAGTCACTGACTCCGTGTTGTTTTGAGTGGCGTTCACCGTGTTGGTATTCACCTGTGAAATTCCGTCCACCAGCGCATTGCCCTGGACCCGGACCGGTGCTGGGGCCGTTGAGGTTTGTGCCGGTTGCACCTGCATCTGCTGTGTAGGCGCTGGCTCTGCGTATTCGATTTCCTTATCTTTTTTCCCGAATGGAAGCTTCTGACCAATTCCCTTTAGCAATCCCTTTTTTTCAGGCTCAGAATAGTCAATCGTAGCCTGAGGCGTTGTTTCGGAAGCGACTTCGTCCTTTTTACCGACAAACGGGATCGCATTTAGGATCCCTTTCTTCTCCTTCTCGGGTTTGGCAATATCCACCTCGGGGACCCGCAGCCCCGTTTCTTCGTCCTTCTTTTTAAAAGGATTCATTCCTCCAATTTTCTTTACCGCATTTCCAGCGCTCTTAAACGGACTGAAACCTTTCTTCTCGCCATCTTCGGTTTCCGGCTGCGCCATTGTTTGTGGAGCCGCCGGGACAGGAGCATCACCAAGCGGGTTTACGAAAGCGGGAGGAAGATCACGTTGGACTTTGATGTTTCCCCGATTGTCTGTCCAGCGAGTGATATCATTTGAACTGACTTTGTTGTATCCCGTTGAGGCTTTCTCAAATTCAGCCTGCCGGGCTGCTTGTTCTTTAAGTTGTTTGATCTGTTTCGACTTCTCTACCGCATTCGAAAAATTCTGTTCTTCAAGAGCACGATCGGTGGAACGAGTAAGTGAAGCGGCTTCTGTTTCTTTCTTGGCTTGATATGCCTGAGCTCGAACTTGCATTAATTTCATCTGGCTCCCAGTCGTTCCGGGAGTTCCGGTTGTCATTCCAGATGCTCCGGAAGGTGTCGTGGAGTAATTCTGACCATAAGAAGGCGACATTCCAACTCCACCTATTGCGGCTGCCAGTGTAGCAATTAGAGATTTAGTTGGATACCAACGTTTGATAGTAAGCATCCGCCTATGGCTATTTTTTTCTCTCATGAGACTCAAGTGTGAAAAATTTTTCAGAATTTAAACTAAAAAGTTTAAGAGGTCCATCTAAACCGAGGCCAAATTTGCTCAATGATTACGGTAAATATAAACAAATGAGCGGATTTCCCCGCTTTTGAACGGTTATCCTGCCCGAGACATTAGGGCTATCTTTTACCTTGAGCATGTTTTTCAAAAAATTACCGCATTTGAAACCCGTTGCCAAAAGCTCCTGACGGAAACTCGAGTGAGAAACATTCCCGATTGGGAAGGAAGAGGCGAATGAGTCGAGTTTCATCGTCAAACGACTCTCTCATAAATTTGTTTCGGATGTAGATCCATGGAAACTAATCACTTACGAATCCCGATTGGCCTTGAAGAATAAAAAAATCTTTACAGACAGACTTGTCTGTTTATCTTAATCCAGATGAGAAAAGCCAATGCTAGAGAAAGACTTTTAGAAACAGCGGGGAAGCTGTTTCACGAGCGTGGCTATTCTGAGGTGGGAATCAATGAAATCATTGAGAAGGCAGAAACTGCAAAGGCCAGCTTCTACCAACATTTCAGCTCGAAACAGGCTCTGTGTGAGGCCTGGCTTGATACAATGCATGAACGTTCAGAACAGAACCGTGCGAATATATTAGAATCAGATGACAAGCCGGTTCAAAAAATAGTGAGCTATTTCGACAACCTGAAAAATTACATGGAAGCCAGCTCGTTCCGTGGCTGTCCTTTTTCCAATACCGCCACGGTGGCTGACGAAGAGTGTTGTGGAATTCGCAGTTGTATTGAAGAGCACAAAGTTTCAATCCGGGATTTTTTTCACAAGCTGTCTGCTCAATTTATCACGCAGAGTGATCGGGCTGAAACCGTTGGGGATCGCCTTTTTCTCCTTTACTCCGGAGCATCAGTCGAAGCTCAAACCTTAAGAGCGATATGGCCGGTCGATGTTGCCAGAGAAGCTGCGGTCGAAATATGTGAATGCGAAGGATCCCGTTGAGTTTTTTTTGGCCCTCAAAACAGACAGACCAGTCTGTAATTTTAATTAAACAAACAATGAAAATCCAAATGAATCAAAGCCTCCAACTAACTGATGCAGGACAGGGGATTCACCAATCACTGGACGGAGTTAGATCGAGCCGCTCTCGACACCAAATCAATTAATCGGGAACAAAAGTAGTCCCAAATCACTCTCACTAACGAAACTTTAAGAAAGAAACGAACCGATGAAAACGAAACGGAAAAAACACACACTTGATCCATCGAGATGGATCGACCAATATCACGAATATCTTGTCAGGTTTGCTCTTCAGCGCGTGTCTGATTACGGAACAGCCGAGGATTTGGTGCAAGATACCTTTCTTGCGGCATGGAATGGACGGAAGAATTTTCGGGGTGATTGCACCGAACGGACCTGGCTGACTGGAGTTTTGAGAAACAAAGTCATCGATCATTACCGTAAAACTGGTCGACGCCCATCGGTGCTCACTACTGATCTCGATGGAGCGTTTAATGATGAAGAGGGAACCACATCAACCTGGCTTGATCGTCGTGCTGATGAGCGGACCGACCTTCAGCCTGTCGCAGCCGCGGAGCGTCACGAGTTCATGGACGATCTTGACGAGGCCGTTTCGCATCTTCCGGAAGCTATGGGTAAAGCGTTCCGTATGCGTGAAATGCAGGGGTTTTCGACTGAGGAAATCATCCGTGAAATGGGTATTTCTAAAGGTAATCTCTGGGTTCTGATTCACCGGGCCAAGCAAGCGCTTAGCGAAGAATTAGGCAGCACCTGGCTTGGAAATGGAAATTTCGGGGGGCCCGTTCATCAGGCTGCCTGATCGAATAGGTTCCGTAACACATTTGTTGCATAAGAAGGGTCGCTCTATGGGCGACCCTTTTTCTTATTGCTAACGGTTGACTCGATGTCCTCAATTTCTTCGGGACTGTGACAAATTGGCTTGAACGTTGCGTCAGACTCGTAGAAAACCTATTCCGACACTTCAAAACTTCTCTCGCCTACCTATGACAAACCTTTCCTTCATTCTTGCCGAGATTGGCCAACACAACGAGCGCTGGGGAACCATTTTCGGTATTTTAGCGTGGGCGTTTCTCATTGCCGCAATCGTCTGGCTCTTGATCTGGATGCTTCTGGGTGCCTCTGAAGATGAAGTCGGCAACTCCGATTCAACGACAGTCAAAGAACAGCCGGTAACCACTGAGGATGAACAGCCCGCGCGACCAAAAGCAGCTGAAGTCAAAAGTGATTTGGCCCAAACAGGGACCCCTGTGGAAAAAGCCGTAACCAAGGGCGAGAGCGCCTCTTCTGTTGCAGAAAAGCCAGCTGCAGAGCCTGAACAACCATCTGCCGCCACCCCAAATGCCGCTGAAACGGCGGGTGCTTTGAATGATCAGGAGAAAGATGATTTTTTGAAGCTGGGGCTGACGGAAGATACAGCCAAACTCCTCAACGCGGATGGCATCACTCAATATCAACAAATCGCGGATTGGTCGACTGATGACATTGCGGATGCCAAATCCAAATATGGCGGATCAAATGCCGACGTTGATTTCGATCAACTACCGTGGAAAGCCAACGCGCTGGCCGATGGAATTGATCCCGACACAGTATCTGATGACGATCCGGCATTCGGAGCCCCCTTTTCCGCTCCTGCCTCGGTCGATCACGATTCAGTAATCGCTAGCAGTTTTGCTGGTCAGGATGTCCGCAACGACAATGATCTGGGTGTTGTCTACAACGCGGAAGCCGTTGCTGCGCATGTTGATGATCTCCAGGCAATCAAGGGCGTTGGGCCAAAGTTGAGTTCCGAGCTTAATTCCTACGGTGTTTATTGTTACAAACAGATCGCCAACTGGTCTGATCACAACGTCACTGAGTTTTCGGAGCGTCTCAATTGCTTCAAAAACCGTATCGAAAGAGACCGTTGGATTCCGCAGGCTGCAGCGATGGAATGCAGCACCCTGCCTGGTATCGATACAGCCACTTCGGAAGAAGCAGCCAGCGCATTCTCTGAAGAACTGGAGTCCGGGATTGCGAAGCAGGATGATGTCTACGGAATCATTTACACATCCATGCCGGAAGAAGTCGATGACCTCAAGAAGATCAAAGGCATTGCGAAAGTCCTTGAAGGTAAACTTCATGGAATAGGAGTCTACCGCTTCAAGCAGATCGCAGTTTGGACGAACGCAGCGTGCAAAGAATTCTCTAAAATGCTGACGTTCAAAGACCGCATTTACCGGGATGACTGGATTGCCCAGGCCAAAACCTTCCACGAAGAGAAGTACGACGAAAAGCTCTGATCTCTTGAACGGCATTGATCTTCCCCAAAATCAGCCCGAACATGGTTCGGGCTTTTTTTATGCCCAAGAATTCCGTTGCCATTGCCCAAATGCGCGGAATAGGGTGGATGACGATTTGAACCATGTCGAATCTGACTGAAACACTGTCCGGAAACCAAACCGCCGCAGCCGGAGAAACCAACGCGAAGTTTCTCGAGGCATACCGGTGGATGGTTCTGGCACGCACTTTCGAGGACAAGATCGCTGCCCTTTACCGCTCCGGAAAAATCGTCGGCGGAGTGTATCTGGGCCGTGGACAGGAAGCGTTCAGTGCCGCTCACGGGATGTTGCTCGATCACGGGAAAAACGGCGATGTCTTTGGCGGGCTCATCCGCGATCAGGCCGGTCGCATGGCCTTTGGTGAAACTATTATTGATTCGGCACGGACCTACCTTGGGTCGGTCGAAGGCCCCATGAGAGGCCGGGACGGGAATATTCATCGCGGTCGCCCTGCCAATGGAATGCCCGCCATGATCAGCCACCTCGGCTCAATGGTTTCAGTGATCAATGGCATGCTGATCGCAAAGAGATTTCGTGGTGAAACCGGTTTTGTCGGTGGCGCAACCTCCGGAGACGGCGGCACCTCGACAGGGGCTTTTCAT
Source organism: Verrucomicrobiales bacterium (assembly GCA_048267005.1). Lineage (GTDB taxonomy): Bacteria > Verrucomicrobiota > Verrucomicrobiia > Verrucomicrobiales > DEV007 > JABDJT01. The sequence goes on from JBLWYI010000008.1 coordinate 221,433, forward strand.
GAAGGCATGAATCAGGCCGCAGTTGAGAAACTTCCCCTCGTCGTCGCGGTGGCTGACAACCAGTTCGCTTACTCGACGCCGACCAAGAGCCAGTATGCTTGCTCGGATCTCGTCAAACGTGCCGAAGGATACGGATTTCGGGGTGTTTCGATCGACGGCACCGACCTGCAGGCCTGTATTGATGCCTTTTCCGATGCGGTTGATCGTGCGCGTGCAGGGGAAGGCCCCCAGCTTGTTGTTGGTAAACTGCTGCGACTTGCCGGACACGGTGAGCATGATGACGCACGTTACATTCCCGATCAGCTTCGAGCTGCCGAGTTTGGCGGCGATTGTATCGAAAGTGCCAGGGCGACAATCCTGAGGAACCACTGGCAGACTGAGGCAGAAGTCGCAGCGGTGGATTCAGAATTACAGCTTCAGGTTGAAGAAGCCGTCGCCAAGGCACAAAGCGAAAATGGACCGAGCCCTCTTAACGAAAACTGGCATTGCCTCTCTTCGAAACACCTCAGCGAAGGCAATCCCGGCTGAAAAAAGCATTTAACGAGTCAACAGGGTTGATTCATCGATCAGACCCTGTTTGATCGAAGCCTCACATTTTCCCTATGTCACTCAACCACCCCATCGAAAACGCGACCCTTGGAATGATCGGTTCAGGGTTTATCGCCCGTGGAATCGCCCGCGCAGCTCATGCCGCCGGTTATACAGTGGGTCCTGTTCTTTCGAGGTCCATTGCCAACCGGGAATCAGATTTTCCGTTCGCCGATCGGCTGACCGACAGTCTCGACGAAGTCCTTGAGAAGTCAGATCTCATTATTGAAGCCTCCGGCGATCCCATCTACGTCACTCCGCTCATCGAGAAATGTCTTGCTGCCGGTAAGCCGGTGGTCACCCTGGATTCAGAGTTTCATGTCACTGTCGGGTCCTACTTTGTGGATAAAGGACTCCTCACAGAGGCAGAAGGAGATCAACCCGGGTGTATCGCAGCTCTTCGTGAAGAGGCGCTTGCGCTGGGCTTCGATCCCTTGGTCTACGGAAACGTGAAAGGGTTTCTCAACCACAAGCCCTCACAGAAAGACATGGAATACTATTCCGGTCTGAATGGAATTTCTGTCGACCAAACCACGTCGTTCACCGATGGCACAAAGGTACAGATTGAGCAGGCGTTTTGTGCCAACGCTTTTGGTGCCGACCTGTTGGAAACAGGCATGAAAGGCCTCGATATTAAGGATGTTGCCCCTGATGCCGCTGACCCGGTGCACGAAGGTTCCAAAATCCTCGGCGAGCTGGCGAAAGCGAACGGCAACGCCATCTCGGAATACATTATTGTTCCGGGTAACGGTTCGGTGTTTGTCACTGCAACTCACAGCGAAGATCAGCAGGGCCCATTGAATTACATGAAAATGGGCCCGGGCCCCTATTACACTCTGGTGAAGCCCTATCACCTGTGTCATCTCGAAGTGTTAAAGACGGTGCGCAACGTCCTCCGCTTCGGCGAAGCTGGCAAGTTGCTCGATAACTCTGCGAAACCGACCGTCTCTGTCAATTCGATCGCGAAGCGGGATATCAAGGCCGGGGAGAAATTCAAACGCGGGATCGGCACCTATGATTTCCGGGGTGAAGCCTGCCGAATCGCTGATTTCCCCAATCATTTGCCGATCGGGCTGTTACAAAACGTGACAGTCACACGCGATATCGCAGACGGCGATGTTTTGACACTTGATGACGTCGAGCTGCCAGAATCCCGTGCCTTCGAGATCTGGCGTGAGATGATGGCGTAGCGTGACGGCAATTCTTCCCGGGAAAGTCGATTCTTTTCCGAAAAATTGCCCTCTTGATGGCAGGAATGTCGTCATTGACTCGCGGATGAGCTTCCTCGCGGCAGGAAGGTCGTCATTGACTCGCGGATGAGCTTCCTCGCGACAGGAATGTCGTCATTGACTCGCGGACGAGCTTCCTCGCGGCAGGAAGGCCATCATTGACTCGCGGATGAGCTTCCTCGCGACAGGAAGGTCGTCATTGGCTCGCGGACGAGCTTCCTCGCGACAGGAAGGTCGTCATTGACTCGCGGATGAGCTTCCTCGCGACAAAAGCCTGACCAAGAGAAGAGAGTGACGCGCATTTAAAGCTGATGTAATTTGCACCGCTTTTGATGGTTGGAATAATTAAATCGCTGGGACGCGGCACACAAAACTCACTGCTCTATCTCGGGCAGTTGGCTGATTTGGTTGGTGAAATGATTGTGGCGACCTTTTGCGGTCGTCCACGCTTTAATCTGACCGGTCAGCAAATCGTCTCAGTGGGGTTTGGTTCACAACTTGTCGTCATCGTTACGGGAGCATTCACCGGGGCCGTCTTTGCCGCGCAGTCCTATTTTAAATTCTCAGATCTCGGGCTGGCGACCGGGGTGGGGCCCGTGGTGTCCATTGCGATGTGTCGGGAGTTGGGGCCGGTTTTGACGGGGCTGATGGTAGCCGGCCGGGTGGGAGCCTCAATGGCTGCCGAAATCGGAACGATGAAGGTCACGGAGCAGGTCGATGCACTTCGTTCCATGAGTGTGCATCCAGTTGATTATCTGGTGATGCCTCGTGTGGTTGGGACCATGGTCTCTATGCCGCTTCTCGTGGCGGAAGCGATTGGCTTTGGATTGCTCGCCGCCCATGTGATCATTGTGAAATTCTTCGGAGTTCCCTCCGCCTGGTATGAAGCGCAAGTGCTTACCCACACGAATTTGGAAGACTTTGCCATTGGGATGATCAAAGGATTTGTCTTCGGTGGATTAATCGTTCTGATCGCCTGTCATCAGGGCCTGAACGCGAAAAACGGAGCTGTCGGAGTGGGTAAAGCCACCACTGCAGCTGTGGTGCATGCCTCTCTCGCGATTCTGGTGTCCAACCTGTTTCTCAGCTTCCTCTTGAACCATTTTTTCCCTCTGGGTTCCGGAAACAATTGATGGCTGATTCTCAACAGACCGATAACTTCATCGAGGTTTCTGATCTTCAGAAGCACCTCGGGGAGCAGCACGTCTTGCAAGGGGTGGATCTTGAAATTCATCGGGGGGAAACTCTGGTGATCCTCGGTCAGAGCGGTGAGGGGAAGAGTGTTCTGCTGAAACACCTGCTCGGTCTTTTCGCGCCTGACTCCGGAAGCATCGTCATCGATGGTCAGGAAATCGTCGGCCTGAGTGAACGAAAGCTCAGCAAGGTGCGCCGCAAAATCGGCATTCTCTTCCAGGATGGCGCATTGTTTGATTCCATGACAGTTGCTGAGAACGTCGCTTTCCCGTTGATGGAGGAAGGCATTCGTGATCGCAATATTCTCATCGAGAAGGTCCACGAAGTCCTGAGCATCGTCGGGCTGGAACAGCATATGGCAAAAATGCCGATCAACATTTCCGGCGGTATGAGAAAACGCGTCGCTCTGGCCCGCGCAGTGATCACCCATCCCGCCTGTATCCTATACGACGAGCCAACGGCCGGTCTTGATCCTATCGTGGCAGATTCCATCGATCACCTGATCAACCGCATGGGAGATCAATACAATGTCACTTCCATCGTCGTCACCCACGACATGAAATCGATGAATTCCATTGCTGATCGAGTGGCCGTTCTCCGGCAGGGAAAGATCTACTTTCTGGGAACCCCTGAGGAGTTGAATGCCGTTGAAGACGAGACACTTCAGAACTTCATCCACGGCCGGTCGACGGAGAGTTTGTGACCCGATTATGCCAGAATACGCGTTTCCCCTGCGCGATTTCCTCGCTAAACTTTCGCAACGTTATGAAAAGAAACCTTTCCCGGACAGCGTTCATACTTTTGGCATTGTGCCTGCCAGCGATCGCAGAAGATGAAAACAAAGGACCCGCTGAAGGGCATTCTGTTCATGGTGAAGTCTTCAATAAAGGCCCCCGTCAGGCCGCTGTTTTAATCCCCGGCACTGGAGATGTTCATCTCTCCGTCACGACCAAATCCAAAGAAGCACAGAAGTTTATCGATCAGGGAATCGGACAGCTTCACGGTTATTGGGACTTCGAAGCCGAGCGTAGTTTTCGTCAGGCCGCTTTGCTCGATCCGGATTGCGCGATGGCTTACTGGGGGATGGCCCAGGCAAACTTCAAGAACGATACCCGGGGGAAAGGCTTTGCCGAAGAAGCCACCAAACGCAGGGACGGGGCAAACGATCAGGAAAAAATGTGGATCGATGGCATCGCTGCCTATTTCAAAGACGTGAAGGCTGATAAGAAAAAGCGCCTCCGCGACTATCTCCGGTCCCTTGAGAAGATCGCTGCAAAATATCCCGACGAGCTAGAAGCACAGGCTTTCCTGATGAAGCAGCTTTACTACAACCATCGCAATGGCCACCCCATTCCCAGCCATTACACGGCTGATCTGCTGGCAAAGAAAGTCCTTGAGAAAAATCCCAGGCATCCGGTTCATCACTACCGGATTCACATTTGGGATCGCGAGGATCCGGCCAAAGCACTCGACTCTGCCGCCGCCGGTGGTCCTGCTGCACCGGGGATTGCCCACATGTGGCACATGCCCGGACACATCTATTCCTACTTGAAACGCTACGCCGACGGCGCCTGGCAACAGGAAGCCTCGGCCCGGGTCGATCACGCTCACATGATGCGTTACCACCTCATCCCTGATCAGATCGATAACTTCGCCCACAATAACGAATGGTGTATCCGCAATATGAACTTCCTCGGCCAGGCCGGACGCGCGATCGATCTTTCCAGAAACATGATCGAGCTGCCTCGTCTCGCGAAGTTCAAAGACGAGAAGAAAGACGACACGTACAACCCCAGCGGCAGCAGTTGGCAGTATGGACGCCAGCGTCTCCGCGACACCCTCTTCCGCTTCGAAATGTGGGAAAGGCTCATCGCATTGTCAGAAACTCCTTATCTGGAGCCGGATGACAACTCCCTGAAGCAGCACGACCATGACAAATATATCGGCATCGCCAAATTCGAATCCGGTGACATTGAGGGGGGAAAGGTTCACCTCGCAGCCCTGGAGAAGAAGCTGAAAGAAGAGCAGAAGAAACGGGATGACGCGCTCGCCAAGGCTGTGAAGAAAGCCAAAGACGGTGGCAAGAGTGAGAAAGACATCGAAGGCATCAAGAAGACCACAGAGAAACAGTTCACCAAGAAAATTGCAGAGTATGAGACCCGGTTCGAAGAAGTGTCCGTCTATGCCGCCCTGCATGCCGAACCAAAGGATTTGAAAAAGGCACAGGAGCTGTTGCCGAAATTGAAGAACCTGGCCAAAGCCCGCCACGCGAAGCTCTGGCAGCGGGCCGGCAAAGACGATGAAGCCATCAAGCTTGCCAAAGAAGCTGTCGACGGAGGAAAGAACGAAGTTCATCCCCGTGCCCTGCAGGTGGAGATTCTCTTCGCGGCCGGCAAACTCGAAGACGCCAGGACCGCATTCGAAGCCCTGCGCGATACCGCGGCTCATGCCGATGCTGACTTACCGATCTTCAAGCGTCTCGCACCGATTGCTGCCGAGCTTGGCTTGCCGAAAGCGGGATGGCAAAACGCTCCCGTAGTCGCAAAGGACCTCGGCGAGCGCCCTGATCTCGATACTCTCGGTCCCTTCCGCTGGAGCCCGCCTGAAGCTCCCGGATTTTCGCTGACTGATTCCGAAGGGAAGACTTTCAACCTGGCCAGTCAGCGCGGGAAGCCAACCCTCATGATTTTCTTTCTCGGGAAAGGATGCGTTCACTGCATGGAACAACTCAATGCCTTCGCACCTGTTCATAAGAAATACGCAGACGCCGGGATCGACATCGTAGCCGTCAGCACCGACTCAGTCGGCGGTCTGAAAGAAACCCTGCAGAACAGCGACGATCCGTTTCCATTCCCCCTGCTCTCTGATGAAAAGCTCGTCGCCTTCAAAGACTTCCGTGCCTACGATGACTTCGAAGACATGACCCTTCACGGCACGTTCCTGATCGATGGCGACGGGCACATCCGCTGGCAGGACATCAGCTTTGAACCTTTCATGCACCCCGATTGGTTGCTGGAGGAAAGCGTCCGCCTCCTGAGTCTGGGTGATTCCTGATTTCCCTTCCCGGGTAAGTCAGGCCTCTGCCCCTCCCTGGTCCTTTGTTGGCCCCGTGGCCTGGAAATTGTCCCGGATTTGGTCGCTGGAAAATAGATATTTCCAAAGTGGACAATTCGTCGGTTTGTCGTTGGTTACGCGTCTTTTCCAACGAACGAACGAATGAAAGCTTATCAGATTTTTCAGGAATCATCCGACGACCTCGGCACTTCCATTTTTCAATACCTCCGTGAAGAACAACGGGAGGTCTACACCGCATCGCTGTCTTCGCTCGCTCAAAACCGCCGACTGCGTCCTGTGTTTATTCAGCGCAAGCCGGGGAAAGACCAGATCGCCTGGCTCTTGAAAAATGTGCGGCTTCAGGGTTCCAATGAAATTGCTGAACAAGTCCTGCAACTCTGGCTCATGAAAGCGCATCAGGATTTGTTGGTCGAATTCCTCGATGGCGTGGGCATTGACCATGATGGCGAAGGTGCCGCCGATGATCTTCCAGACGATCTTGATGCTAAAAAGCTCAAGACAACCGTTGATAAGCTGTTGGCGGATCGCGACAAGGAAGTCGTCCGGACTTATCTTTACGTTTTCAATATGCAGAGCGCTGACGGTTTTGATGCCCTCAATGCTTTGATTGCAGAGACTCCAGACCTTCATCTCGGCGACGTACCGGCTCCGGCCGCTGCTCCTGAGCCAAAGAAGGAAGTGAAAGAAGAAGCCGCAGAAGCTCCTGCCGGGAAAGAGGAGGTGGCAAAGAAAGCTCCAGCTAAGAAAAAGGCGGCGGCTAAGAAAAAGGCACCTGCTAAAAAGAAAGCTGCGAAAAAAGCTGACGACGAGTAAGCTTCTTTATGAAAAGCGCTTACGAACTTGCCATGGAACGGCTCGATAAAACGAGCCCCACGGTGGAACTCACGGATGACCAGAAAGCTGAACTGGCTTCCATCGATGAGCGCTATAAAGCTAAGATTGCCGAGAAGGAATTGTTTCTCGATGGTCTGATTGATAAAGCCCGGCAAACAAGCAGCTATGCGGAGTTGCCTGAGTTGGAGCAGCAGAGAGTGCGTGAGATTTCAGCACTGAAGAACAAGTGCGAAGAGGAGAAAGAAGCCGTTCGAAACGCTTCATAAGGAGACAACGGGCCATGGTGTCCGCGGTTCTAGTGGAGATTCGGCCTCCTGATGTGCCATGGGTCCGTCGGGTTCGACGGAAAGCGGCTCTGGCTTGCAATGAGGACGCCGACTCTGTATGAAAATAGAATGCGCAGACCTTTGAGGATTCCTGTCCTCCACCATCTGTGCAGATGAATTCACAGAACCACCGAACCCATGAAAACCGGACTCCTCCTCGACGACATCTTTACCGAGCACGATCCCGGTGATCACCATCCCGAAGCGCCGGGCCGGATCAAAGCCATCCGAAAACAGCTGGAGCGCGACGCCCTGATCGGGAAATGCGAACCGATCCCGTTCCGTGCCGTTACCGATGACGAAGTTCTGCTTGTCCACACTCAGGGTTATCTGAAGACAGCAATCAAGGAGATCGACGGGAAGTCTTCGGGAACACTCAGCACAGGCGATACAAATTTCGGGCCGCGTTCCCTGGAAATCGCCAGAAACGCCACGGGCGGCCTCCTGAATGCGGTCGATTCAGTGGTGAAGCGTGAAACCAAAAATGCTTTTTGCGCGGTGCGCCCGCCGGGCCATCACGCTACGGCTGATCGCGGGATGGGGTTTTGCATCTTCAACAATGCCGCTATTGCCGCACGGTATGCGAAGGAAAAGTTCGGCATGGAGCGCGTAGCGATTATCGATTGGGACGTCCACCACGGGAACGGCACTCAGGATATCTTCATCGAAGACCCGGACGTCTTTTACTTCTCCACCCATCAGCATCCGTGGTATCCCGGAACGGGGATGATCTCCGAAACTGGAACCGGCAAAGGTAAAAACACCAACTTGAACGCGCCGCTGCCGGCGGGAACCGATATGGCAGCGATCAGCAAAGCCTTTCGATCGGATTTCGTGCCGAAGATGAAGGACTATAAGCCGGACCTGGTTATTATCTCAGCGGGATTTGATTCACGGGTGCGGGACCCTCTGGGCGATTTCCAACTCACGGATGATGACTTCAAGGAACTGACCAAAGTTCTTCTCGAAATCGCCGGTGAGTTTGGCGAGTCGCGATTAGTCTCGGTTTTAGAAGGCGGCTACAATCAGAAAGGCCTGGCCGAGGCCGTCTCTGCGCATCTGGAAACGTTGATCAACTCTGAAAACCCGTAGAGTTGGAAACGCAGAAAGCCACGGAGCCCTGCGACTTCGTGACTGACTGTTTGGTTGGATTAAGGTCTTCCGATCATTCAGTGACCGTGTCCGTGGTGACCACCTGATTTCTCGAAGATGGCTCCCACGACTGATCTGATGATCCGACTCCGGTCTGAGCGGTGGTCGCTGTGGTGATCATGACTGTCGCGGTGGCGGTGGACCGGTGGAGCTGCGTAGGCCGCAACCACTCGTTCCATGTGGTGAATGGTGCCGTTGAGTGAGCTCAGCAATGAGTGGACGTGCCGGGTGTTTCCATCAACGTGTCCGCTGTAGCGTCCGCGATCAACCGCATCGACCAGGTCGTGCAAGTGATGGGCCAGGTCATCAAGATCTTCCAAATCGGCTTTGATGTGGCGGAGTGATGAGTGCGGATTATGAGCGAGGCTGTCGATGTGACCGGCTTCAGCAAGGATCTGTGAAACGTCGGACATCAGATGGCGGTATGCGCTCGAATGGCGGTAATGGATGCGGAATTCATCTTTTAACTCGGCAGCGATATCTTCGATGCTGTGAGTGAGACGGACGAGTTCATTCTCGCCGCGTGCTTCGGCCTTTCCGGTAGCCAGAGCCATTGCGGTAACTGCGATGACCGGGATGAGTGTAAGTCTGGCTTTCATGGGTGTGGTTGGTTCAGTGTTACTTGTTGTTTTCAGGAATAAGACGGGTGACCCGGCCGGCTTATGCAAAAACAACATTCCCACATCCCGCCTCACGGAGGCGCGATCATTACTGCCCGGCTCATGAAAACTGAGCAGGCCATGAATTCTCCCCGCGACGGGTTCAGAGCTACTTCGCCACACCCAGCTCCTTTTCCCACCACTCCAGATACGCGCGGTTTGAGACCTCCGCGCTCAGGCCCCGCGACTTCATTTTGCGCTCGTAAGTCTTCCACTTCTCCTCCATCACCGCCTTCAGATCGACCGTCTTACCTTCATCCACAGCTCCGAGATCATGGGATTCTTTAATCCACGTCTCCACCGCACCACGCAGCTTTACGAGGGTTTCAGTATAGGCCGGATCGTCCGCCAGGTTGTTCATCTCATTCGGATCCGCCTTGAGATCGTAGAGTTCCTCCACCGGCTTCGTTTTCGCCATGAAAGGCGAATCCCACTTCCCTTCTTCATGCAAAACCCGCATCACCGTGTCCACCGGGTAACCCGCCCGCTTGTAGCCGCTGTGCTGCATGTAGGGAATCTCCGGATGGAAGTTCTTGATGTATTTGAAATCCCGGGTTCTCACCGAACGAATCCGGTCAGGCGCATCACCACAACGATCCCGGGCTGCAAAAAGCCGGGGGTGGCCCCGTTCATGAGGATCCAGTAAATTATATCCCTCGAGATTCCCCGGAGCCTCGACTCCCGCCGCCGCAAGTGTTGTCGGCATCATGTCAATCAATGACACGAGCCGATCATCCACTTCGTCTGCCTCAATCGTTCCCGGCCAGCGGGCAATCATCGGCACGAGCAGACCGCCATCATAGAGCCATTGTTTCCCGCGCACATGGGGCCGTCCATGGTCCCCGAAAAACAGAACCAGCGTATTCTCTGCCAGCCCTTCTGCATCGAGCCGGTCCAGGATCATCCCCACCTTTTGATCCAGCACTTCAATGCTGGCCAGATAATTCGCCCAGTCCGCCGTCGTCACCGGATGCCCGGGGTAATACGGAGGAATCGGCGCATTCGGATACGTTTTCTTCGCCTGCACAAAAGCGCGGTGCGGCTCCTTGATCTGAATCTGCGCGAAAAACGGCTGCCCCTCCGCCCGTTGCGTCCAGTCATTCCCATCGAAAAACTCCCGCGCATCATAGATCCAGTTGAGATGCGATTTCGCCAGCCGCTTCTCCGGCTCCGCTGTTCCCCGGCCATTGCTGACAAAATATCCCGCCTTCTGCATTTCCTCCGTGACCGTTGTGGCAAATTTCGGGAGCGGTTTCTTGTCCCGCGTGTCGTGATGATGCCCGCCTACCGTCGTTTGATAGAGCCCTGTCTGAAAGGCCGTCCGGGAAGCTGAACACACCGGCGCAGTCGAAAACGCATGAGTGAAGCGGGTGCCCTCCTTTGCGAGGCGATCAAGATTGGGAGTGGCCACGTCAGGATACCCATAGCAACCCAGCTCCGGGCCCAGATCATCCGAAATAATCCAGACAACATTGGGACGATCAGCCGCAACCAGCGGGATGGTTGTCGCAATCAGAAAGGCGAGAACGGGTAGGAATTTTTTCATAACGGAGGAAGAAAGAGACGATTCGCAGAAAATGCGATCAAAGCAATTCCCGCTCCAACAGGGTTGATTCGGTGACTAAACCCTGTTGATTCGTCGCATGGCTCGAAGTGCTCTTTTCAATGCCCGGCTCTACGGAATTCTCGACCTCGGTTACTGCGAGGCGGAGAACGCGGAATCGGTGTGCCAACAAATGATCGACGGCGGGATCGATGTGATTCAGCTGCGGGCCAAGAAAGCAACCCTGAATGAAATCCGCGATCTGGCAGCCCGGTTGCAGCCTGTTTGTCGCAAGGGCGGCGTGCCATTTGTGATCAACGATTTCCCTGAGATCGCAGTCGAGATCGGAGCGGATTGCATTCACGTCGGGCAGGATGATCTCGATATGGACAGTGTTCGCGCCATCGTCGGGGACGAAATGCTCGTGGGACGCTCCACCCACAGCGTCGAGCAAGCTGCCAAAGCAGCTGCAGATCCGCGGACCGATTGCATCGGGTTCGGGCCGCTGTTTTCCACGCCGACCAAGCCGGACTACACCCCGATCGGCACCCGGGAAATCAAAGCAGTGCATGAAGCCCACCCCGACCTCCCGATCTTCTGCATCGGTGGGATCAAGCGGGAAAACCTCGATTCCGTCCTCGAGGCCGGGGCAAAACGTGTCGTGATTGTGTCGGGGATCTTGCAAGCAGGCGATATCACTGCTTATGTCCGCGACGTTCGGGACCGCCTTGAGGAGGTCCCGCTTTAATTTTACCACCTAACCTATATTTATGAGTGTCCTCGTAGCCGGATCCATCGCGATCGATCGCGTCAAAACAACCAAAGCCGAACATGGAGATCTGCTGGGAGGCTCAGCGTCATACGCCGCTATCGCTGCGGGCTTCTTCTCTCCCGTGAACCTGGTCGGAGTCGTCGGACATGATTTCCCCGAAGAACACGTCGACCTTTTCAAATCCAAAGGCGTCGACCTCGCAGGTCTGGAATATTCCGAGGGCGAGACTTTTCGCTGGTCCGGTGAGTATCACGAGGACATGAACGAACGCGACACCCTCGATGTCGCTTTGAACGTGCTCGAAGAATGGCAGCCGAAGATTCCCGAAGCTTTTACCCAGTCGACGAAGATCACCCTGCTGGCCAATGCCCACCCGGAGAACCAGCATTCCGTGATCGATCAACTGGGCGACGGCCCTGTCATGACCATTGCCGACACCATGGATCTCTGGATCACCATCGCACGTGATCGCCTCGACGAGCTCCTGGAACGGATTGACCTGCTCGTGCTCAACGACGGTGAAGCCAAGCAGATGATGGAGACCACCAATCTCATCACCGCCGGCCACAAACTTCTCGAAATGGGCCCCCGCTACGTCATCATCAAGAAAGGCGAACACGGGGCCATGCTGTTCGGAAAAGAGGCCGGTGAATTCTTCTCAACCGGAGCCTTCCCGCTCAACGACGTCTTTGATCCCACCGGAGCCGGTGATTCATTCATCGGTGGTTTCGCCGGATACCTTGCCAGCCTCGACCGCCCGAACGGCTTTGAGTTCACCGACCTTGCCGGAGCCGTGGTGCGCGGGACAATCGTGGCCGGTTACACCTGTGAAAGCTTCAGCACCCACCGCCTGCAGGACCTGACGCAGGAAGAGTTCGAAGCGCGCCTCGCCGAGTTCCAGAAGTTTACGACATTTTCGTGATTGGCATTTTGGGAATAACTTCCTAGCTTTGCGGAAATGGAGTGGTTTTACGCAAACGAGAAAGACGAGCAGATTCGAATCCTGGAAGAGGATTTCGAGCGGCTCGTCCGTCTCGGAGTGGTGAAGAAAGACACCCTCGTCTGGACCGAATCGATGGCGGACTGGGATGAATGCCAAAAGGTGAAGCCGGAGTTGTTTGGAGCCGCACCGGCGAGTCCGGCGGCCTCAGAAGAAAAGCCGCCGCCCAGTGCAGCAAAATATCTCAATATCGGTCAGGAAAGCTCCGATCAGCCCGCAATAACACCACCGCCTCCGCCACCGGATGATCCGGGAAGCCCGCCCGCGATTCCGAATTACGTATACGGAGTGAAACCTCCCGGCCCGGCCGATGGTCTGGCTACCGGCTCGCTGATTTGCGGCATTGTTGGACTCGTGGCCACCCTTTGTTCAGGCCTCGGACTGCCAGTCAGTATCGCCGCCGTGGTCTGCGCCCATAAAGGGAAAACGAAACTCCGTGAAGCGGGATTGCTGGAAGATGAGAGCAAATTGACAGCCGGACTGGTGACCGGATGGATCGGGGTGGTCATCGGCGGCATCGCGGCGCTGGGTATAATTGCCTATATAATCTTAGTGGGCACCGCCATCGCCTCCGAAATCTGAGTGTTGCCAGCGCGGGGTTCGCCGCTATCTTCCGCGCACTTATGCATTCGTTTCGGTACCAAAACGCAAGCCTCCACTGCGAGGGAGTTGATCTTCAAGCATTGGCTGAAGAACATGGCACGCCTCTGTTCGTTTATTCCAAAGCCACCATCGTCGATCATTATCGCCGGCTGGACTCAGCCATGAGCGAGCTGGACTGCCAGATCTGCTTCGCGACCAAAGCCAACTCCAACCTCGCCGTTCTCAACCTGCTCGCCAAAGAAGGCGCAGGCTTTGATATCGTTTCCGGAGGCGAACTCTTCCGTATCGAGAAAGCAGGCGGCGATCCCGCCAAATGCACCTTTGCCGGCGTAGCCAAAACCCGGGCCGAGATCCGGCAGGGCCTTGAGAAAGGCATCTATTCCTTCAACGCCGAGAGCGAGGCCGAGCTGATCCTTATCAACGAAGTAGCCGGGGAAATGGGCGTGAAAGCACCCGTCGCCCTGCGCTTGAATCCGAACGTCGACGCGAAAACCCACGCCAAAATCACCACCGGGAAAAGCGGCAACAAATTCGGGATCGATTACGACTTCATCCGTGACGCCTATGCCCGCGCTGCCAAGTTGCCGAACCTGAATATTCGCGGCCTGCAGATGCACATCGGCTCCCAGCTGACCAAGTCAGACCCATTTGTCGAAGCTGTGGCCAAAGTAGCGCCCCTCGTGGAAGAGCTGAAAGCCGAATACGGCATCGAGTTCTTCAGCATTGGCGGTGGTATCGGCATTGTGTATGAAAACTCACTTGCCAGCGGAGATCCCGACTGGTGGCAGAACAGCGAAGCCCTCACCATCGAAGAATACGCCGACAAGCTCGTTCCCATGCTCAAGCCGCTCGGTTTGAAGATTATCCTCGAGCCCGGACGTTACATGGTGGGCAATGCCGGAGTCATGCTCACCGAAGTCATCTACGAAAAGCAGGGCACCACCAAGCTGTTCAAGATTGTTGATGCCGGGATGAACGATCTCGTTCGCCCAACCCTGTACGAAGGTCATCACGACATTGTTCCGTTGAAAGAGCCCGCAGGAGACGCCGTGGCGGAAACCGTCGACGTGGTTGGTCCCGTGTGTGAGAGCGGCGATTACTTCGCCAAAGATCGCGAGATCTCCAAAGTCGAAGAAGGCGACGTCATCGCTGTGCTCAGTGCCGGAGCCTACGGGTTCGTCATGGCATCGAACTACAATTCACGTCCCTTCCCGGCCGAGATCCTTGTCGATGGCGACAAGTCCCACGTGGTTCGCAAGCGCCAAACTATGGACGACCTCATTGCCGGGGAAAGCATCGTGACTGATTAACAGCGCCATAATCTGGATCGACCGTGGCACGGATTTGCAATCCGTGTTCTCCATGCAGGCCCCTGGGGCCGACATTGAATAGCCATGGTTTTAGTCGAACCAACGGCGAGAAATGCCCTATGGACATCGCCCGCTACGAATCAAAAAATACCGGACCATCGGTCCGGAACGCAAAACGATCCAACAGGGTCTGTTTGATGAACCTACCCTGTTGGATCGTGGGAGAAAGCGTCAGCTTTCCCTGTGGTCGTTCCGCATTAGCTGCCTGAGCTGCTGCCGGTTGATGATGTCGATGAAGACGATGACCCTGCCGAGCTGCTTCCGGAGCTGCTCGCCACCATCGACGTTGATGACGTCGAGGAGCTGATGCTCGAGCCGGAACCGACACTGCCCACGCTGCTCATTGAGGTGGACGTGCTGCCGGTGCTACCCTGGCTTCCCGGGGCAGGAACACCACCGGGAGTGGTTTCGGTAGTTGGCCCACCGAGCAACGACTGTTGCATATAGAGCCCCAGTTTATCCGGCTCATCGGTAATCAATGTACCGATGTAGTTCAGATTCAGGAAGAGCTCATGTGCCAGTGATTCACGGGCACTGCGTTTTTCAGCTTCAGCCAGTGCTTTTTCGCCGGAGGCGGCTTCACTGGCCTGGTGAATGGTGACCCATTGGTCACGCAGTGCAGTGGCCTCGTCCACGATGGGAACTCCCAGACTGGATTGCAATGCGGTGAGACCTTCCACCATAGTATTCAGGTGGATCAGGAGGTCGTCATCACGTTCGATTGAAAAGATTTTGCGTTTTTTGGGGAAAACGTTCTTCATTTCAACCGATGGCTCGTTAAACGCGGTCAGCACCGCACCATAGATGGGGCGGATAGCGTCGGGCAACTCGTTGCGAAAGTTATCTTTCGCAAGCTTGACCCCGGCGCGAATACCGAGCTTGATTTCATCACTCGACCGGCTGTTCATCAGATTGGAGAGAGCGGTTGCCGTGGCCGTGATACGCGCCGTGAAGACGCCGTCAGCATTGTGAGCGATCATTCGCTGTATGCTGTCAGTGGTGTAGGCAACCATTCTCGCCAGGCTGAATGCTTTGCGGAACGGGTTGGTGATGTAGGTGATCAGGTTTCGTACCTTACTCATTTTATTTTATTTCTATATGTTCAGTTAAGTAATCACCGGATCGTTGGTTCACCGGGATTACCCCATCACCGAATCACCTATTTTTCAGATTAAAAAGGTCACTGGGTCGTTTATGCACCTGAATCGCAATTTTCTTGAAAAAAATTTCGACCAAAACGACCCAAACCCCTTTCTAAAAATTATAACCGTTTTCCCGGTCGAAATCTCCCGATGGAAAAAGGGGCTCTCCTGAACCTTTGTGAGGTCAAAATTCCGGGTTTTCTCTATATATACTTCCCGCGACCGGATTTATCAGGGGCAACGAAGCGTTCGCCGATCGCCATTCCTTGAATCGGCGGATTGAACGAATGTCCGCCGTGTTTATGGGCTCCGACCGCAGCAGAAGTCCGTTGCCGTCACGACCAGCCGCTTCAACCGCGGAAGAAGTCTATTATCGTCACCGCCATGCATTTCTTCCGCAGAAGAGATGAGTTGCCATCCTGCCGGGTCATTTCTGCTGCGGAAGAGATGACCTGCCGCCATGACCCTTCGTTTCTGCCGTGGAAGAAGTCGATTATCACCACAGCCATGCGTTTCTTCCACGGAAGAAGTCTATTGCCGCCACGACCCACATCGATGCGACGAATTGTTTTTAGACAGGATTAACAAGATTGACAGGATTTGTCTGAACAGGGCCTGTTGGATGACTCGTTGGCTTGATGCGACGAATTGTTTTTAGACAGGATTAACAAGATTGACAGGATTTGTCTGAACAGGGCCTGTTGGATGACTCGTTGGCTCGATGCGACGAATTGTTTTTAGACAGGATTAACAAGATTAACAGGATTTGTCTGAACAGGGCCTGTTGGACGACTCGCTGGCTCGATGCGACGAATTGTTTTTAGACAGGATTAACAAGATTGACAGGATTTGTCTGAACAGGGCCTATTGGACGACTCGTTGGCTCGGAATCCAATCCTGTAAATTCTGTTAATCCTGTCCATATTTCGGAAGCCCGGTCATACCGTCGATGCGACGA
>JBLWYI010000009.1:0-229892 GCA_048267005.1 Verrucomicrobiales bacterium
ATCCGTGTTCAGAGCTCCTGCTGCCGAAAGGCTTCGAACACGGATTACAAATCCGTGCCACGGGAAATGTCCCGGTTGGCTAAAGAGCTGAAATTGGTGTCCGAATATGTGTCCAAACATCGTAAAGGGCTACCAGCGACACGTCTTCCTCAGGTGCCGGGAACGACGACAGAATAGGTTCCGGAGTTGGGAGCCTATGGCGGCGAGATGGGGGAATGTGGCACGGATTTGTAATCCGTGTTCAGAGCTCCTGCTGCCGAAAGGCTTCGAACACGGATTACAAATCCGTGCCACGGGAAATGTCCCGGTTTTTGCGATATTGGAGATTCGAGCCTTTGAATCACATTTTTCAGGGGTTTGCCAACTTCGGGTCCCCGTACTCTGTAAATGCCGGTAAGTACGCCCCAAATGCCAGTAAGTACGACGCAAATGGCGATCCGTACGGGTGAAGTGGCAGTCGGTACGACTCAAATGGCGAAAAGTACCCTGCAAACGGGGCTTTGTACCATGGCAGCGGCGATCAGTACTGCTGCAATGCCGGTCGGGATGGTGGAAGCGGCAGCAAGTACGATGAGAGCGGTGGTAGGTACCGTGTGAATGGCGGTAAGTACGATGAGAGTGGCAGTAGGTACCCTGTGAGCGGCGGTTTGTACTCCTTCAGCGGCAATCGGGAAGGTCTCAGCGGCGATCGGGATGATTCCGATATGAGCCGGAGGGGGACAAATGGAGCGGTTCCATCTGAAAATACGCCCGGCAGGAATCGAACCTGCACTTTCGGCTCCGGAAACCGACGTAATATCCATTTTACTACGGGCGCGTTTTTTGAGGGCGGTAAACTGTTCCTTTACACCCTGATTCGCAAGCAATATCCTCCCGCCCCGTCAAATTTTGCCGACGGGTGTTTCCAGCGGAATGTCAGATTTAATCCAGAAAAAGAAAGTCGTCATCAAAATCGGCACGGGTGTCCTCGCTCACGACGAGGGGGCGAGGCTGAATTTTGCCATGATCGCCCGGCTCACGGAGGCGATTGCCAAGATCAATGAGGCGGGGCATCAGGTGGTGGTGGTCTCCTCGGGCGCGGTCGGGGCGGGGCTGGCGTCGTTCGGGCTGGACAGCCGTCCGACTGACACGGGGATGTTGCAGGCATGTGCTGCGGCGGGGCAGGCGAAGTTGATGCAGGTGTATGAGAACCTGTTCACGAATTATGATCTCAAGGTCGCTCAGCTTTTGCTGACGCATGATGACCTCGCGAATGAGCGCCGCCGGGAGAATGTGTTGGCTACTTTGTCGCACTTAATGCAGTACCCGAAGCTGGTTCCGATCGTCAATGAGAACGATTCGGTGGCGGTTTTTGAGCTGAAGTTCGGAGATAATGATCATTTGTCGGCCGAGGTGGCGCAGTTGATCGAGGCGGATCAGCTTATTTTGCTGACTTCGGTGGCGGGGCTACTGGGGCCGGATTCCACGGGGCCGTTGGACATCGTCGAGGTGGTGGATGATATCTCTGCGGTGATGGATTTTGCCAAGGGGGACTCGGGGAAGTTGTCTGTGGGCGGAATGCAAACGAAGCTGGAAGCTGTAAAGAAGACTGTGGATGCGGGAATCGAAACGCTGATCGCAGCAGGGCACAATCCGGAGCAGTTGCTCGACCTTGTGGAAGGAAATGGAGTCGGAACGCGGTTCCTGCCTAAGAATCAATCACTTTGAAATGACGTCTGAAGAAATAAAAACTGAAGTTCTCGAAATGGGAAAGAAGGCTCGCGCGGCTTCGCACGGGCTGGCAAAGCTGTCGACTGAAGAAAAGAACGCGATCCTCCATGCCATGGCTGATGGTCTGATGGCGGCGGAAGCGGAGATTCTTGACGCGAACGCGAAGGATATCGCTGCGGCGGAGGAAAACGGGCTCACGTCCGCGATGGTTGATCGCTTGAAGCTGGATCCGGATCGGCTGGCAGCGGTTGCCACGGGAATTCGTGAAGTGGCTGACCTCCATGACCCGGTGGGCGAGCTTTTGAAGGAGTGGGAGCGGCCCAACGGGCTTCGTATCCAGAAAAAGCGTGTCCCGATCGGTGTGATCGGGATTATTTTCGAGAGTCGGCCGAATGTAACGGCGGACGCGGCGGTGCTTTGTTTCAAAACGGGGAATGCAACGATTCTCCGGGGTGGGAAAGAGGCGATTCATTCCAACCGGGCGATCGCAGATGCTCTGCAAACGGGCGGCGCGGCGGCTGGTTTGCCGGACGCGAGTATCCAACTCATTCCTTTTACTGAGCGGGAGAGTGTTCAGCACATGGCGGAGATGGATAAGTATCTCGATCTGATTATTCCGCGTGGTGGTGCCGGTTTGATTGAGGCGGTGGTTTCCATGGCGCGTATGCCGGTGATCAAGCACTACGATGGTATCTGCCATGTGTATGTGGACAAAGACGCTGATCTGGAGATGGCTGTTGAGGTGGCGATGAATTCGAAGATTCAGAAGCCAAGTGTCTGTAATGCGTTGGAGACGCTCTTGATTCACAGGGATGTGGCGGAGGAATTTGCCCCTCGAATTGCGGAGGTGTTGTCGGCCAAAAACGTTGAGCTCCGGGGCGATGAAACTTTCCGGCAATATGCCGGGGTTGAGGGCGTGGTCCCTGCGACTGAGGAGGACTGGAAGACTGAGTATCTTGATTACATCCTCGCGGTGAAGGTGGTGGATGACATTGACGGGGCCATCAATCACATCAACAATTACGGCTCGAAGCACTCGGACTGCATTATCACGAAGAATGATGTGGCGGCTGTTCAATTCATGAACGAGATCGATTCTTCGGTGGTGTTCTGGAATGCCTCGACGCGGTTCAATGATGGCGCGGAGTTCGGCTTCGGTGCTGAGATTGGGATCTCGACTGACAAGCTTCATGCGCGTGGTCCCATGGCACTGGAAGAATTAACCAGCTACAAATACCTGGCGTTCGGGACCGGTCAGTTGAAGTGAGGTTCGGCGTTTACGATCAGACCCTGTTGGTTCATCGAATCAACCCTGTCTGATCGTATTTTGGGTTTGGATTCTTTGGGAATCGGGATCAGAGTCGGGGTGTCGTGGGCTTTTCATCGAAATCCAGATCCGGTAGCGGGGGCAAAGGAGGGGGCTTTTGCCTCATTCTGTTTGGTCTCGTTTTTGCCAGTGTCGGAGGTGCCGGGACTTTCTTTCTTGCTAAAGAGGCTCTGAAGGAGGCGGCTACCTATAGCTGGGATGAGACACTGTGTGAGATCAACTCGATCGAGATTGAGGCTGATCAATCCAAGGGGAATTCGCCGTTTCGGCTGAATGTGGAGTTCTCCTATGTGGTTGATGGCAAGACGTACACGTCGACGCAATACACGCGTCAGGAGCACTGGAAGGCTGACTATGAGCCGCTCGCGTTGCAACGGAAGGAGCTTCTTGCGCTGGCGGACGGGACGACTTGTTTTGTAAATCCGGAGGATCCGGCGGAAGCCGTGGTCAAGCGCGAGGCGTTAGCGGCTGCTTTGTTTGCTCTCTTTCCGCTGATATTTGTCGCGATCGGTGTGGGGGTGATGATCGGAGGGATCATGAGTTTCAGGAAAGAGAAGGGGAAGCGGGTTTCGATTTCCAGAGGAGCATCTTCGAGCAACGGAAAGGGAGGTGGTCGAGGTGTCTTTCTAATCGTTGGCGTGATTTTTACACTTGTGGGTGCGGGGCTGGCGATTCCGCTGGGTGTGTTGCCTCTGAAGCGGATGATGGCTTCGAATTCGTGGTTGGAGACGCCCTGCAAGGTGAATTGGAGTCGTGTCCTGAGCCACAAAAACGACGACGGGACTACTTACAGCGTGGACATTTTTTACGAGTATGAATTCGAGGGGGTGCTTCACAAGAGTAACCGCTATGGATTCATGACCGGGTCGTCGAGTGGGAGGTCGGGGAAGCGGGATATTGTGAAAAGGTATCCGAAGGGTTCGACTCAGAAGTGTTTTGTGAATCCGGAGTTGCCGGAGCAGGCCACTCTGGTTCAGGGCGTTTCGATTTGGGTTCTGCTGGGATTGATTCCGCTGATTTTCCTTTTTATTGGGCTGCTGTTGCTCTTTGCCGCGTTGAAGGGAGGGAGTCGTAAGACGGTTGAGCCGTCCGCTTTTCGCCCTTCTCTGGAGAAATCGGGGCCGACGGTTTTGAGTCCGGGGGGACGCCGCTTCGCGAAGGTGGGCGGTGGTTTGCTCTTTTCGTTGTTTTGGAACGGCATCACTGCGATTCCGGTTTATCAGGTGATTCAGGGGTTCAAAAATGATCGGCCGGAGTGGTTTCTTTCGATCTTTATGATCCCTTTTGTTCTGGTGGGGCTGGGCATGATTATTTTCACGCTCTATCAGCTACTGGCTCTGGCGAATCCGAGACCTGTGGTGACGCTTCAGGATCCAGTGATTCGTATGGGGGATGAGCTGCGGCTTTCGTGGCAGATGCGGGGGAATTCGAGGCGGGTCTCGCAGTTCAAAATTGAGCTGGTGGGCACTGAGTCGGCGACTTATCGGCGTGGAACGAGGTCCAGCACGGACAGCAGTGAGTTTTATCGCGGAACGATGGTCGACTCGGCTGATGGTCTGAGTATTGACAGTGGGCGGGTGGTGTTCCCGATTCCGAATGATCTCGTGCCCTCGCTCAAGCTGACGAACAATCAGATCAAATGGCAGATCGAGGTGAGCGGCGACATTCCTTTTTGGCCGGACGTTAAAGACACCTACGAGATTGAGATTCTACCTGTGGTGCTTTCGTAACTCTTATTCACATGGCTGTTAAACTGAAAATTGAGACCGAGTTGGATAACCGGGTGTTTGTCCATGGGGAAGAAGTGAATGGCCGCGTTGAATGGGACAGCGGCAGCCCGGAGGCTGACAGCGGGGAGGTGAGATTGTTCTACTACACTGCGGGGAAGGGAACGAGGGATGTGGAGATTGTAGAGCAGTTGTCTTTCGACAGACCGGGGGCGTCCGGTAGCTACGATTTCAGGTTTAAGATCCCTGAAGGGACGCCGCCATCATACTCAGGACGGCTGACGTCACTGATGTGGGCCGTTGAATTTGAGATAATCGGGGCAGGTGGCGACAGCGAGATCCTCGAAATGGTGGTCTCTCCAACCGGAGAGGAGATAAAACTCTATTCACGGAGTGAGGGGGTGGTGGAGAAGAGCTTCGGAATTCAGCGGAACGGGTAAGGTTATTCCGCTTTCTCAGTTTTCTTCACTTCCTGCCAGGCGGCTTCCATTTCTTCGAGGGAAGAGTCTTCGACGGCTTTGCCTTTTGTCTTCAACACGCGTTCAACGCCCTGAAATCTCCGGACGAACTTAGCGTTTGCTGCAGCCATCAGGGTTTCGGCGTCGAACCCGCACTTGCGGGCGAGATTTACGGTGACGAAAAGAACGTCCCCGATCTCGTCGGCGAGGTTTTCCATGTCGTCTCCGTCGAGCGCTTCGCGCATCTCGTCGAGTTCTTCATCGAGCTTATCCAAAACCGACTTCGCATCGTCCCAATCGAATCCAATCTTGGCGACTTTGCGCTGCATTTTCTGCGAAGCCATCAGTGCAGGCATGCCTTCGTTGGCTTTTTTGAGAAAAGGCTCGTCTTCCGCAAATTCGACATCGCCTTTTGCCTTACGTTCTTCTGATTTGATCTCGTTCCACTGTTTAAGGACGGCATCGGGGTCATCGGCATTGGCTTCGCCGAAGACGTGGGGATGGCGGCGGATCAGTTTTTCGCAAATGGCTGCGGCAACGTCATCGAGATCAAACGCACCTGTCTCGGATGCGATTTCGGCGTGGAATACGGGTTGTAACAGTAAGTCTCCCAACTCATCGACCAGTTCGTCGCGATCACCTTTACGAACGGCTTCAGCTACCTCATAGGATTCCTCAATAAGATGCGGGACAAGCGATTCATGGGTTTGTTCGGCATCCCATGAGCAACCACCCGGCGCACGCAGGATGTGCATGATTTGGCGGAGCCGATCGATTGGCGGGATGGATTCGTCAGGGATCGGGTGAGGGCTCTGGGTGGCGGTTTCCGGCATTTCGCCGAAGGTAGAACCACGTCTCTGTGAATCAACCGCGGAAAATTGCCGTGCGGTGCTTGCCTCACAGTCTGTCACGCCGTATCGATCAGAACCACATGGCCAATTTCGAACTTGTATCTGATTACTCTCCGCAGGGCGACCAAAGCCAGGCGATTGCCAAGTTGGTGAAGTCGGTGAGAGCAGGTAATCGCCATCAGACGTTGTTGGGGGTGACTGGGTCGGGGAAGACTTTCACCATGGCCAATGTGATTGAGCAAATTGGGAAGCCAACACTGATCATGTCTCACAACAAGACATTGGCGGCGCAGTTGTATTCCGAGTTTAAGAACTTCTTCCCCAATAATGCGGTGGAATACTTCGTGAGCTATTTCGACTACTATCAGCCGGAGGCTTATATCCCGCGGACTGATACCTACATTGAAAAGGATTCTTCCATCAATGAGGAGATCGAACGGTTGCGACTTTCGTCAATGAGTTCGCTCCTGACGCGGCGTGATGTCATCGTGATCTCCAGTGTGTCGTGCATTTACGGTTTGGGGTCACCTGACGACTACAAGAACATGATGATCCCCATCTCAACGGGGATGGAGATGGATCGTGATGTGTTTCTTAAAAAATTGGTCTCGATTCTGTATATGCGAAATGATGTCGCCTTTTTGCGTGGTCATTTCCGGGTGAGGGGCGACGTGGTCGAGGTCTATCCTGCGTATCTCGATGAGGAGGCCATCAGGGTGGAGTTTTTTGGTGATGAAATTGATCGTATCACCTGTTTCGACCCGCTGACGGGCACTTCGAAATCACAGCTGGATTCCTTCACTTTTTACCCGGCTAAACAGTTTGTCACTCCGGCGGACAAGATGGCGAAAGCGGTCAAGGCCATTCGTGATGAGTTGAAAGAGCAGGTCGAGAAGTTTGAGAAAGAACAGAAATATCTGGAGGCTCAGCGTATCAAACAGCGGACGGATTACGACATCGAGATGATGCAGGAGATGGGCTTCTGCCAGGGGATTGAAAATTACTCCCGTCATCTGACCGGCCGCCCGGTGGGTTCCCGTCCGGGGACGCTGATTGATTTCTTTGGCGGGGATTTTCTGACAGTGATCGATGAATCTCACGTCTCGGTTCCGCAGATTGGCGGGATGTATGAGGGGGATCGTTCGAGGAAGACGAATCTCGTTGAATATGGGTTCCGGCTCCCGAGTGCGCTGGATAACCGACCGTTGCGGTTTCCTGAATTCATGGAAATGACGAATCAGATCGTCTATGTTAGCGCGACGCCCGCGAAGTTTGAGATCAAGAATTCAGTGGCAGGTGTTACCGACTTCATTCCCCACGAGCGGAAGAAAATCGGGGATGTGGAAACGACTCCTGAGCGATTGCCAAGGATATCCGGGGCCGCCCAACCGGTTGACAGCTTTGATCCCGGGAAAAAAGGGACCGATCTCATCGTTGAGCAGATCATTCGCCCGACCGGATTGCTCGACCCGATCATTACGCTGCGTCCGCTGAAAGGGCAGATCGATGAGACGATCGAGCAGTGCCAGCAGCGTATTGAGAAGAATCAGCGGGTGTTGGTGACGACCCTGACAAAACGGACGGCGGAGGATTTAACAGACTACCTGCGGGCGGCGGGATTGAAGGTGCGATATCTCCACTCTGATATCGATGCGATTGAGCGGGTGGAAATCCTTCGGGATCTTCGTGCCGCTGAGTTCGATATCCTGATCGGGATCAACCTGTTGCGAGAGGGGCTGGATTTACCAGAGGTGAGCCTGGTATGTATTCTCGATGCAGACAAAGAAGGGTTCCTGCGCAGTGAAACCAGTTTGATTCAGACTGCTGGTCGAGCGGCACGCCATGTGAATGGAGAAGTCATTCTGTTCGCTGATCAAATCACTGATTCGATCCAGAAACTGATTAACATCACAGAATACCGGAGGCTCAAACAGGTAGAGTATAATGAAGAGCACGACATCACGCCGCAGAGTGTGATTCGATCGATACAGGGCAGTTTACGAACTTACCAAAACGGTAAGGCGGTCGAGTCTTCGATGGTCGCGGAAGGTGAAGATCTGGACACGGTCACCGTAATCAAAGAACTCGAAGAAGAGATGCAAGTCGCTGCACAGAAGCTCGAGTTTGAACGGGCCGCATTGATCCGTGATCAATTGAATGAATTGAAAAAGCAGGTGGGCGAACCGCTGTTGAAAGTCCAGAAGAAGCGGGTGAAATACACTTCAAAGGCAAAGTGAATCCGGGAGATGAAATCGAAACTGAAAGCATTGTGGGAAAACTGGTATTTCGATAATCCTGTCGAGCTGTTCTGTTGCCGGTTATTTGGTCGACGAACCGGGCTGACCGTCTACCGCAAAGGGGAATGGCGAGTACTCATTGATCATATCGCCGGGGATCAATCGGGCACCAAGGAATGTCTCGTTTCCCCGATGTATCGGGACTTGCTGGCCCATGTCGAAATCTCGAAACGGCCACGTATACTTGATGTCGGTGGTAATGGTGGTGGTTTTGTCCTGCTTTGCCGGGAGCTTTTTGGCGAGTTGGGAGAGACGGTCAGCATCGAGTTCAATCCGGATACTTTCAGGCGCTTGTGGTTCAACCTGAAATCAAATGTCTCCAACGACATCGTGGTCTTGAATGCGGCGGCAGCGGGAGCGGATGGAAGTCTGACTGTGGCGGATGAGAAGGGTTCGACGTCGGCAAAGGCAGGAGTTTCAGATATAGGGAGCCGAGAGGTGAAGATCGAAACGATCACCCTGGACACCGTTCTGAAGCGGTTCCCGGCAGAAGCCACCATCGATCTTTGCAAGATCGACATCGAAGGTGCTGAATTCGATTTCCTGCTGAGCGAATACGCCGTTCAACTTTCGCGGATCCAGAACCTGATCATCGAGATTCATCCCGTTGAAGGTCGCGCCACCGGGGAAATCGAATCCCGCTTCTCCGAAGTCGGCCTTGAACTCGTAGCCACCGCGAATGAGGTTCATGGGGATGTCCGGCTCTATTCGCGGCATTAGCGCAAAATGAGGACGCTGATTTTAAAGGTGAACCAGTTGGGTGATAACCTCGTGTTTCTCCCGGCAGTTCAGACGATCCTTCAAAAGTATAGAGTGGAATCGACGCACGTTTTCACCACGGGAACGGCGGCCGGGCTTTATGAAGGCTTGCTGCCGGAATCGAATTTGCATGTCTATGACCGGGCTCGGTTTAACAGTGCCTGGAAGAACCCGGGGTTACTGCTTTCATTGATCCGCACGGTTCGAGAAATCAATCCGGATCTGGTCTTGATTCCGTTTGATCAGGGAAATGTGGCTCGAATCCTGGCCCGGTTCTCCGGTGCAAAATGGCGGGTCGGGGTGGTAAATTCCGCAACAAAAACGAATCGGTGCCTGAACTTCCCTGTTACCACTGATCTGGCATCCCCCATGGCGGAGCAGGACTGGGAGGTGATTCGCAAGCTGGGTGAAATCGACAGTTGCGGGCTTGGGCCGGTTTCCGAAACGCCTCCGCCGCCCGATCTCAAGCATCTCATAAGAGATTTGGATCAAAATGCAGAACGTCGTATCTTGATTCATCCCGGTGCGAGTCGTGCATACAAACAATGGCCGCTCGCTCGATTTGTCGCATTGGCTGAAAAGCTGGTCGAGAGAGAATTTAAAGTAGTCTGGTATTCGCAGGATGCGCCCGAAGAATCCCGCCTCCCGGAAGCCGTCGCTCGCCGTTCCCTCGGGACTCTCAAGGATTTTATCAATGACCTCGCCTCAGCCCGGCTCTTTATTGGCAACAATTCCGGGCCGATGAATCTGGCGAATACCTTGCAGCTTCCAAGTATCATCTTCAGTGGACCATCGCCTCCGAAGTGGGATCCTTACTGGCACCGTGAGCGTGTTGTTAATCTACGCGTTCCCGGGCTGGCTTGTCAGCCGTGCGACAGGGTGAGTGGACCAATTAACCACTGCACCAATCAGGATTCGCCCATGGTATGCATGGAAGAGATCAGCGTTGATCAGGTTTGCGGGGAAGTTGATCAACTTTGGGAACGGTTTTATTCCCGATAGTGCGCGACTTGAGAGTAACTCAGCCGGTGTTGTGGGGTTCGCTGCAACAAGCTCGCCTGGATAAGCGGTAGATCTCTGGCCGGACTCATCTTCTCGTGTTTCTTGAGTTCATCCGCCGCGGCGTCTTTGAGTTCCTGCCAGCGGGCATTCGACGGTAAGTCGGGTGCGCTGCGAATATGACGGAGAAAGCTGAGCCATTCGATGGCGGCACGCTCGACATCGCCGGGGCCAAACGCAAGCTCTGGATTCTTCGCCTGGGAAAACAGGCTGGCGAGTCGACCTTCCATCATTGTCTGAACAGCTTCGGAAGCGCTTTCACCATACCCAACCGGCAATCCCAGATGGAGATAACCTTCGAAATCGACCGGGCCGTAAGCCTGACGACAAACGGCGGCCAGTCGTTCGCTGCCCCCGTCGTCGGAAAGTTCATGGGTTTCAAATCGATGGCCGGCTCTCAGGTTCGCGAGATGCCAGATCAGCTCGTCGACAGGGTAATGGGTATCTTCCAAAGCGGCCGCCACCGCAAGTCCCTCGCCGTGTTGGAAGAAACTGAAGATTACCCCGCGCTCTGTTGGCTTTCCGGTCTCATCGATCAGACCGAGTTTACGCCAAGCCTGGGCAGGCGAACCTGCCGCCGGCGAAATTTCCTTCCCGGCCTCGTCAGTGTAGTGGGTGTCGGTCTTAATCTCCACCGTCCGGGTTTCAGGGTTGTGAAGTTTCATTCCCTGCTCGTCTCTTCGAACTAACAGGGTCTGTTCGGCAAACGAACCCTGTATACTCAAAGTGGCGCCCCTCTGAATGAAGGAAGTGGGTCTGGCGCCGTCGAGCTTTTCAAAGAGCGCGTCAGGTGTGAGGGTTTCGATTTCCTCCCGACTGAACTTGCCGTCAGTCTTGGCAAAGTCGGTGAGCTTGCGGGTGTGTTTGGTGAGCCGGAAGGTCCCGCTGTCTTTCTCAATTTCAGTGGCGACCGCTATTTCGAGCCCGTAGCGGCGAGTTCCTTCGCCTTTGTCATCGAGCCGACAAAGCCTGGCGTTTCGGGGAAGTCGCTCGCTGATGAACTGGCTGTGTGACTCCGCTGCGATGTAGCGGCCTTTCTGAAATACAAGAGCGTCCCGAAGAAGAGCTTCCTCTTCAGGGGATTCGCTCAAAGGTTGCCATTCAAGTTTGGAATTGAGTAATTCGCGGCGGGTTGGGACCAGACCAAAGAGCGGGCCGTTTGTTGGGGCGCCTTCTTCTTCCAGTGTGCCGGGACGGAACCCGATATGGATTTTCTGTTTGGAAAAGAGTCGCTTAATGACTTCACGTGCAGCCTCGAATGGCGAAGATTGGGTCAAATGCATGGCCCGCAACAGCGTTGGCCAATCGATTTCATTAGAACGCCGGAGTTCGAGGGCGCGGGCATCTCCCAGGCGGGGACTGGCGTCACCGAAGATGACGTATCCCATCTCATCGAGTCCCCGACGACCGGCTCTGCCAAACATCTGTAGTAACTCATCCGGGCTGACCTCGCGTTGAAAGGGGCCGTCCCGATAGATAGTGTCGGTCACGAAAACAGAACGTACGGAAAAATTAATTCCTGATGCGAGGCCCATTGTAGCGACGATGACCCGGAGTTGTCCTGCTTTCGCGAGAGGCTCCACGATAGCAGCCCTTTCTCCGAATGTAAGGCCGCTGTGGTGCCAGGCGACACGTTTTCGGAGGAGCTTCTTCAGGTCAGGACTGCAGATTTGATTCAGACGGGCGTCATCAAAGGTGATGGGATCATCATCGGGGAGTGATTCAGCAATCTTGCGGGCGATCTTTTCGGCTGCGTGTCGTTGAGGGGCAAAAATCAATAGCGGCCCAAGATTTGAAAGCAGGGCTCCCTGGGCGACGCGTTGCCAGAAATTCTTCACCTTTTTGGGCGCACGATTGGGCAAGGCCTGAAAAGGAATGTCTTCGAGTGGAACAGGGCGGTGGGCGGTTCGAATGATTGCGACATCGCGACCGAGGCTCGTGATCCACTCCCCCACTTTATCGGGATTCGCCACGCTGCCGGACAAGAGGAGTAGTTGGGTATCGGGAGGAGCAAGCGCCACAGCGAGCTCGTAGTTTAATCCACGTCGCGAATCGCCGATCATCTGATATTCGTCGATGACGAGGAGTTTGGGTCCTTGACCACTGAGCAATTTTTCCCGCTGGGTTTCAAGGGTGGCTACCAGCACCGGAGCATCGAGGTTTTCAGCCAAATCACCTGTGGCAATGCCGGTTTTCCAACCGGCATTTTTCCACTCCCGCCATTTGTCATTTGCAAGGGCGCGAGTGGGGACGGTGTAGACGGCTTGATCGCTGTTGCGAAGAAACTTTCCGGTTTTAACCAGAGTTTCGAAAATGAAGGTTTTCCCGGCCCCGGTCGGCGCGTCTACAATCACGTCCTTTCCTTCGTCGAGTGCGCGAATTGCATCCTGTTGCCAGAGATCCGGAACTGACAGTTTTACCTGCAGTCCTTCAAAGACGTTGGATAGGGCGTTTTCGAACATGGTTGGCAGTATAGGATACGTCGCGGATGGGTCCAGTTGACGTATCAATTCTCACGGGCGATTTGCCTGTGGTGTCGAAATGATCATCTTCAGATACTGAAAGTCGGTGCCCATTACCATATTTCGACGGGAAGGGAGTGTGATCAGGACTCCCTCCCCCGGGCGTCGCTGCGACCTCCCGGATCGTCGCTGAAGGAGTACAAACCGCCGCTCTCATCGTACTTATTGCCACTCACACGGTACCTACCACCACTCTCATCGTACTTGCTGCCGCTTCCACCATCCCGACCGGCATTTTCGGAGTACTGATTGCCGCTGTCATGGTACAAAGCCCCGTTTGCAGGGTACTTTTCGCCATTTGAGTCGTACCGACTGCCACTTCACCAGTACGGATCGCTATTTGCGTCGTACTGACTGGCATTTGGGTCGTACTTACCGGCATTTACAGAGTACGGGGACCCGAAGTTGGCAAACACCAAAAAAATGTCATTCAACGGCTCAAATTGCCAAAATCACAGGACCATTTCCCCGTGGCACGGATTTGCAATCCGTGTTCGAAGCCGATCGGCAGCAGTAGCAGGAGTTCTGAACACGGATTGCAAATCCATGCCACGTTTCCCCATTTCGATCCCTCAGGAAAGCGCGGTAACCTACTTCCAAAGTACGCCTCCTCCGTTTCCTCCTATACCTCCTGTTCAAATTCCAACGGTCCCTTCTCTCCAAAATCTGCAATCCCGGTGTTTTGATTGGTACGATCCAACCCTGCTGACTCATCAACCTAACCCTGTTGGATCATATTTTGGCGTTTGCCAAACAGGGCTGATCCGACCCGAATGATGGTGGCGCCTTCTTCGATAGCCACTTCAAAATCATGACTCATTCCCATGGATATTTCCGGGAGCGGGCAATCAAATTTTTCCGAAAGGGATTCCCGCAGTTCCCGCAGCGAGGCAAAGGGAGCACGGGTCTTTTCGGGGTCAGGATCGAAAGCGGGGATAGTCATGACTCCTTCGATTTGGAGCCGATCAAGATATAGAAGTTCCTCGAACTGAGACTGGATTTGCGTTTCGGAGAAACCAAATTTTGCGGCGTCTTCTGCTATATTAATTTGTATCAACACCCTCGGGTGAAGCCCTTCCTCTTCAGCAATCCGATTGATTTGCGCTGCCAGCTCAAGTGAATCTACTGTGTGTATGAGATCAAAATAGGGAAGAGCTTTCCGGATTTTGTTTTTCTGGAGGTGCCCGATAAGGTGCCAATGCAAGCGGCCAGGCAATTCCGGGATCTTGGTGATGGCTTCCTGAACACGGTTTTCACCGAAGGTATCAAGTCCGGAATTAACTGCTTCCCGCACAGTTTCAGCCGGATGAGTTTTACTGACCGCGAGCAGCAAGATGTCTTCGACTGACCGGTTGGCCCGATCTGCGGCGGATGCCATTCTTTCCCTGATTTGGGTAACGTTTTCTTCCAGCATGATACTAAATACGCATAATCGCAGGTGGATTACCCCTTATATTACAAATTTCATAGAATATGACTTGCGATTTTACTTAAATTTTCTTAAATACTCATGTTTAAGAAATTTCTCAGTCCTGCAAACGCTTGTCTACCCCTCATCAGCCGCATCATTCCGCCTCGAGTGGAGCTGGCGACCCGTCCGCAGCAAAGGGCGAGTCGGTACCCTTGCGACGCCCCAACTTTAACATTTTTTCAAGGGGAGACGAAGAGCATGAGGCGCATGGCGTAGCGGGAGGCCAACCAGCGCGACCAATTACAGCGGCCATTTCCCAGAAGGCTGTGCCAGCGGAACAAACAGGTCCCGTCCCGCATTATACTGTGCCGGAGGTTCAACAGTCTGAGGAGGTTGTTGCTCCACAACCCGTGACCCGCCCCGGTAACCCAGCTCCGCAGGCTCAGGCGGCGCCTGTTGAATCGCCTTTCGAGCAAGTGCCCCGTCCTGAAGCTACCGGACCGGTTTTACCCACCACTCCCGAAGTGTCAAGTCCACCTGAAGCTTTGTCGCGAGTTACGGTTTCCCGTCGCCCCAGCGAGTTCGGGAGAGAAAATGTTGGTGGAGGCACCGATGTCTCCTGGCACACCATTCCAAATTGCCTTCCTTACGGGCTGGTCATCCTCGATTCGAGGCAGAATGTGAGTTTCGCAAATACGGCGCACACTGAAATGTTGGGCGTGAGTGTGCAGGAAGTGGGAGGCGTCGAAGAATGGCTCCGAATTTTGTGCCCGAATGCTGACTATGCAGCACGGGTTCTCAATTCCTGGCGGGAGCACATTTGGCGCAAGCAGTTGACGCGGACTTTTTCGCTGAAGGGGAATGATCATAAACTTCGGGAGATCGAATTTTCGGCGAAGCTGATGGAGAATGGCGGGATGCTCCTAACGCATACAGATGTGACGGAAGCTCGTCGGAATGAGAGCCAGTTGCGGATGGGGGAAAAGAAATTTCGCACGGTATTTCAAAATGATACCTGTGGTTTGGTGCTGGTGGACCGGACAGGAGGGATTCTGGATGCGAACCCGGTGTTTGAGGAATTCACGAAGAGCACTGTTCACCAACTGCAACAAAAGACGTTGCTGGAGTGTTTGGTGCCGCAGGATGGTCTCCGGTTACGCGCGGCTGAGGAAAAGATCGCCAATCGGATTCCGGGAACGTTGGATCGCGATACGATCGAGGTGAGATTTCGAAGCAGTGATCAGGCTTCACCGAGCCTGCCCCCGGTTAAGATGACTTTGTGTCCGATTCGAGATGACGAGGGTGGCATGCGGTTGGGATTGTATTTCCTGGAAATTCGGGCTTCAGGTGATGATGTGGTACCGAAGCCTGATGTACAGCCGGTTGTCGAAAATGCATCGGTTCAGGGTGATGTTCAGCTTCAGCAAAGCCGGGAGGAAAACCTGGCGTTGTTGAACGTGGTGCCGGACATGATTTTTCTTTTGGATCGGGATCTGAAGATTGTCGATGTGGCACCGCCAAGTGGCAAGTGGACGGGACGAAAGGCGCTGCCGTCCTGGAGTGATGGGGAGGTCGGTAAAGCTTGGCCAGCTCTGGAGAAGGCCATCAGTAAATATTCCACTGAAGCCTTTGCGGGAAGTGTGATATCAGATCTCGAGTTCTCTTCCGATGGGGGATACTTTCGCGTCTCAATGGCCCCGTGCGGGGGTGAACGATTGCTGGTGGTCGTTAGTGACTCCACGGAGATTGTTAAACTCAGGAACGAGGCACGTTGGCGGGAAGCCGCGGTTGAGAGGGTGGATGAGTCGATCCTGATCACGGACCTTCGGGGAACCATTTGTGATGCCAATCCTGCGGTCGTGGAAGAGTTTGGATATGAGAAAGATGATCTGATTGGTCGCGGAGTTTCGCGGTTGTATTCACGGGACAAATCCGGTGCAAACGCTTTCAATCGCAAACTATCAGCCTCGCTCAACAAGACAGGACATTGGGAGGGGCGTAATGAATTTTACCGGAAAGACGGTTCCCATGGGGTGGCGGACATTAAGTTTTCGCCAGTGATGGATAACGGAAAACCAAGGGAGCTTCTGGTGGTTCATCGAGAGGTCAAAGCGCAGAGGGAGGAACAACATCATAGTCTCCCGGCAGCAAGTTCCGGGCTCAATTTTGAGCATGAACAGATGCAGCATCGTTTCCGAAATCAGCTGCAGATGGTAACCAGCCTTTTTGCTCTGGAAAGTGATGGCGAGAATGAGAAGGACCGGCTCGATGCAGGGAATCGCTGGCAGGTTAGACTCAGGGTCATGGCGCAGGCATACGCGCATCAGCATCCGCAGGACCAGACGGTTTGGGTAGTGCCGCTGATACGTTCGATTTCAGATGAAGTTGCTGCGGTGACCGGGCGCGGTCCGGGTCGTAGAGAAGTGATTGTTCACGGAAGCGATTCGTTTCGCATTGAAGCGGATGTGGCGACGGCTTTCAGTTTGCTCATCGGGGAAATTATAAGGCTCGGTCTTAAACGCCCTGTTCGCAGTGAAGGGCCTGAGTTGTTCCTTCAACTTGAGCGGAAGAGTGGCTCTGAGCTTTCGATCGCTGCGACCGCAGGTGCGGGTGGTGCTTTGTTTCCTGATACTTCAGAATCTACGCTGACTTCGATGAAGAACCTCATCCAACAGTTGCGGGGGCGCATACAGATGACCCAAAACGGAGGAACTCAGGCGCTAAGTATCATAATTTCCAGTGGTGTGAAGCTGGGAGAAGAGGCATAGTGTGCCTGCCGGTCCACCTCCTCAACCTGCCTACATGTCGGAGACCGAAATACAGACTAGAACAGATGATGAAAGCCCGATTGAGGTTTTGATCGTCGAAGATGACCACATCACTGCGCTTGATCTCGAAGCTACGGTTAAGCGTCAGGGGTTTACCGTGGTCGGAGTGGCTGAGTCCTCGATGGTGGCAATGGAGCTTGCCGAACGACGGCGTCCTGATTTGGCATTGCTTGACATTAAGTTAAGCGGTGAAATGGACGGGATCGAACTGGGAAGGACCTTGCGCGAGAAGCTGTCGATTCCCGTGGTGTTTGTGACGGGGTATTCGGAAGATGCCATTTTTGAGCGGGCGAGAACCGCGCGTCCCGTCGGATATCTGCGGAAGCCGTATGGAGACGGGGAATTGGCTGCTGCGATTGTAGCAGCTGCAGAGAGAGGGAAGTCAGAGATCGAACTGCTTGATCACGAAGCAAATATCCGCACTGTTGCCTCTTCTGTTGAGCACGCAGTGATCGCCTCGGATCTGGATGGCCGCGTTACGCTGATGAACCTGAGTGCCGAAAAGATGACCGGCTGGCTTGAGGTGGATGCGATTGGCCGTCGACTGATCGAAGTTGCGCAGATTAAGGAGAATTTCGAAATCGACGCGGAGGGTGAAACTGAGCGCCGTTCGGATTCATTCCGCGAAGTCACCTTGAGAGAGCGCTCCGGAAAGGAAGTGAAGGTTGAAGAGCGGACCGTCCCAATTCGCAATGCTGATGGAGATGTGCTCGGGTTACTTACGGTGTTGTATCCTCCGGGAGACGATGACCGGGATTCTGATCCAGCATCCAAAACAGATGTTGCCACTCTTAAGCCTGCCCACCCTCCAGCTCGGGGGCGGGCTATGGAAACCGCCGCGAGAATATCCAAGAGCGCTTCGTTTCGCGAGCTTTTGGGTTTCAAGGCCTCAGCTTCCTCGCCTCCACTCCAAAATGAGTTTGTCGATGAGGTGGATGATCAGAGAACTTCGGAAACCCATGAGGTACCGCAAGTCGATGCGATCGGCGATCCGATTGTGACGATCGATGAAGAAGGCAGGATCACCTACGGCAACGGTGAGGCGTTGGCCTGGTTCGGTGGGGCGCAACCGTTGATCGGTCGCGAGTTCTGGGATGCATTTTCAGCAGAGGATCACATGCGCTATCGCGCAGATTTCTCAAAGTCCATCGAGACCGGCAAGCGCCATGTCTTTGAGTTCCACGATACTGAGCGGGATGTCTGGCATGAAGTGCGAACGTATCGGAGCGGCCGTGAAACCATGGCGCTGTTCCGCGATATATCGGAACGCAAAACACAACAAGCTGAGCAGATCCGGCAACAACGACTTGAAGGACTATCGTTGTTGGCGCGCGGGTTTGCCCATGACTTTAACAATAACCTGACCGTACTTTCGGGGAATCTCAGTATGGCAGCGGAACGCCATCCCGAAGATGCTGACTTGCACAGCAGCCTGGCAGAGGCGCAAACGGCAGCGGCCCGGGCGCAAAACCTCGTGCAGCAGCTTATGACTTTTGCCCGCGGCGGCAAGCCGGTGCGTGACTTTGTGAATCCGCCCCAGGTCATACGGGAAGTCCTTTCTGAGCGGCGGCTTTTGCATCCCAATATCCGCTATCAGTTTCAATGCGGTGATCCGCAGATGACGGCGTATCTTGATGCATCGCAGGTTCATCGGCTCGTTGAGAATCTCGTGTCCAATGCCGAAGAGGCGATGCCGGATGGCGGCGTGCTGATCACACGGTGCGGTATCATCGAGAGCGACGAAGTTCAGCGCCTTCGGGGGGATTTGGGCGGCACCGACCAGAAACATCTTCTCATCGAGGTCATCGATACCGGTCACGGGCTCGACTCCATTACGCTGGAGCATGCCTTCGAACCGTATTTCACCACCCGTCGAAGCGATAATGCCACAGGGATCGGTCTGACGGTTTGTGAATCAATTGCTAAGGCTCACGATGGTTTCGTCGCGCTCCAGTCAAAAGAAGGGAAAGGCACCATCGCCACGTTTTGCATGCCGTTGACGGCCCCATTCAAAGTATCCGAAAATCCCGGGCTGGATCTATCACAATCTGCTGAGATTTCCGACGCAGTTGCCGAAAACGTTGCCCCCGGGAAGATCCTTATTCTGGAAGACGAACTTTCCATCAGCCGACTCATGCGTGTTTCATTGAGTCGGGCTGGTCACGAAGTGATCGAAACAGCTGACGGCCGTGACACCATCGTGAAGTATCGTGAAGCCATGAAATCAGGACGGCGGTTCGATCTGGTTGTCTCCGACCTTACGATTGAGGGCGGGGTAGGAGGTCTCGAGACCATCCGTGCCCTGCGTCGCATAGATCCCGATGTCGTTGCGATCGTCTCCAGCGGCTATTCGGATGCAGCAGCCATGGCGGAACCCGAGCGCTTCGGATTCTGCGACGTTTTGCCTAAGCCTTACGCTCCACGCGAGCTTGTCGCGATTGTGAACCGGGCGTTGGCAAGAATGCGTCCCACCAACGTGTAATTTGGTTCAGGTGTTTGCTGAATCTTCCGCTGCCGGTGGACTGGCCGGTTTCTTGGCATGACCGGGTGCCGGTTTGTAAATGGTCACCAGGCAACCACCCAAGGCGGCCATTGCGATGCCCAGAATAAACTGCCACCGGACCATTCCTTCCGGCGGATGCATAATCATGGAAACAATGGCGTTCACCACGGGCGCCCCCGCGAAGATAATTGACATGACAATCGCCGGAGCACTCTTGTTGCCCTGTCCAAACAACGCTCCCAGTGAAAGCAGCACAAAGAAGGCACCGATCGCCCCGAGAATTCCCGCGACCAGAGAAAGCCACATGCCTTCGCCGGGATAGTTCCAGTCAGCCTTCTTCCACAACAAAATTGCCAGTGGAGCAAGCACGGCTGTGAGGAAATAGGCGATCCCAACAAAAAGGAACGCTTTGTAGCGACCATTCACCGGATCTTTCATTCCGACCTGTCCCTGGTGAAGAAGGATTCCGTAAAGTCCCCAGGTCACTACGGTGCCGAGTGCGAAGAAAAGCCAACTGTAACTGGTCATAAAGAGAAGATATTAGATTCAGGAATGAGATATCGATTCCTCGATGGAACCGGTCGGAGCGACGTCGATTTTCTCGCGCACTTCATCTGGAATCGCAACCGCTTTCATTTGCCTCATC
The DNA here is from genome assembly GCA_048267005.1 of Verrucomicrobiales bacterium. GTDB lineage: Bacteria > Verrucomicrobiota > Verrucomicrobiia > Verrucomicrobiales > DEV007 > JABDJT01. The sequence continues at coordinate 20,099 of JBLWYI010000009.1, forward strand.
GTGGGGTCAAAACGAACGCAAACCACCGTGAAGCGCCCCGTGGCAGCAACGGCCCGGGATTCAGGCTCGTCAGGATTCTTCCAGAAACGGAAATAGTAACGCACCACTTTCCCCCGAATCTCCTCGATCAGGAGCTCGATCTCGACTTCTTCTTCAAACTTCAGCGGCAACCGGTAGTCGGCTGAAGCGTGGACGCGGGGCCAACCAACATTCGGGCCTTTCTCGGTGTCGGCTTCATCGCGAAACGGATGAACGGAAAATCCCAGCGAACGGTAAAAAGCATGCTCAGCCACTTCCATAAACCGGAAGAAGTTCGAAAAGTGCATGATCCCAGCCACGTCAGTATCGGCAAATTCGACGCGGCGGCGGTAGAGAAAACGGTGTTCGGCCATCCCATCCATTAAACCATCAGATCACGAGGTGTCACGAAGAGATCCGATTCCCCAGTCCATACGATCAAACAGGGTTGATTCGCCGATCAAACAGGGTTGGTTCGTGAAACATGCCTGAAGCGAAAACTGAAATCGATTTGGACGTAGCCATCATTGGCGGCGGTGTGGCTGCGCTGTGGACGGCGAACGCTCTGAAGAACGCCGGGTTTGACGGGCGGTTTGCACTTTTCGCAAACGCACCATTGGGCTCCGGGCAATCACTTGCCGCTCAGGGGGTCATTCATGGCGGATTGAAATACGCGCTGGGCGGGAAACTCAATGATGCCTCCGAGGCCCTGGCCTCAATGCCCGGTCGATGGACGGATTGTGTTTCGGGGACCGGCGAGATCGATCTGTCGGGCGTGAAAATCCTCAGTGATCACCAACTGATGTGGAGTCTGCCGGGAGTGATGAGTCAGGTGGTGTCATTCTTTGGCAGCAAAGCCCTGAGTGGCCGGGCCGATGGAGTGAAGCGGGAGGACTATCCGCCGGTCTTTGATACTCCGGAATACAAAGGACGAATTTTTAAGATTGCTGAGCGGGTTCTCGATCCCCACTCGATCATCACTGAATTGATGAAACCGGTGGCCGATAGTGCATTTGAGATCGATTGGAGCAGTGCGGAATTCGTCGTTGAAAACGGAACCGCGACAGGCATTCGTCTGGAGTCGGGAACCACGATTCGTGCCAAACGTTTCGTCTTTGCGGCAGGGAAGGGCAACGGAGACCTTCTCGCTGCTTGTGGATTGGAGCGGCCGCAGATGCAACTTCGACCTCTGCATCAAGTCGTGATACGAAAGAACGGTCTCCCTGATTTCTTCTCTGTGTGTATCGGGAAAACCCCAAAGCCGCCGATTGTATCAACCACCCACACCGACGCGGACGGGAGAACCGTCTGGTATATTGGTGGTGATATTGCGGAAGCAGATGGCGTGTCGAGGGAGGAATCTGCGCAAATCCGCGCTGCTCAGGAATGGTTTGGAAAACAGATGCCCTGGATCGATCTGAAAGAAGCGGATTGGTCCACCGTGAGAGTTGATCGTGCAGAACCCCGGACCGATTCGGGAGCCCGACCTGCGGGCGCATTTTGCGAAAAAGCAGCGGAGAACATCCTGGCGGCCTGGCCCACAAAGCTGGCTCTCGCTCCGGATCTGGCGGACCAGGTAATTACAAGCCTGCAAACAGATGGTATCACACCGTCAGACGGGGTGGCAGGCTTATCCGCCACCGGACTTGCGCACGCGACAGTTGGTAAACCTCCCTGGTTCTAAGGCTCAGCCGCGGACTGCGTTCAGCAAGTAATCACTTGCGCGGAAATTCTCTATCAGGATCTCTTCCTGCTCTCCCCGTTTCATCCGGACCTGCTTGATGTTGAAGTTCGGTGTCTTGTGTGGCGCGAAAAGGATATCGTCGTGGGTCGAGTTCTCGTGCTTCTTGAACATGTCAGGCAATATGTCGCCGCCCAGATGATCATCGCGACCGGTGGCCAGGTGACAGGTGCCGAGCACTTTCTCGTCCTGAATGTCTGCCCCGGAAACCGGAAGCACTTGAGTGCCAAAGCCCAGCTCACCCAGAGTCCCGGTCATCGGGTCGTCCTGAAGTCTTGCGTTGTGCGCATCGATGGTCTCCTGATTGCCTTCAAACAGTGTTGAGCGAATGATGCAGCGATCTTCCACATCAAGGATCCCCAGAGTGCCGTCCTCATACTTCATGGGGAACTGCCCCCGCGCATCCGCGGGTACGAAGTAAACCTCTCCCGCCGGAAGATTGGCGATGTCCGGTGTCAGGCCATTGCAGAGTCCATGTGATTTCTGAGCGTCTTGACCATTCAGTCCCAACCACGCGGTGAGAATCCGGCCGCCTTCGAGCTCAAAGTCAATCTCGATCGAGTCCGCATTTGTCATGGCGAGACGGAGCTTCTCCGCATCCGCGCTGACATCCGAGTAATTGACCGCGAGGCCGCTGCTAAGAATCACGTCGTTCAAGCCGTGCAGCGTTGCTCCCCGGAAATTGAACTCTTTGCACTTCGCGGTAAGCGGAGCCGTGGCTGAGTAAGTCGAAATGCAGAAGATCAGATCGTATTCAGGGTAGATATCTCTATCCAGCGAGAGCTGGTTTCCCTCGGCGTCATAGCATTCATCTTTCAGATCGAGGTTCGATCCATAGGTCATGGGAAATGCGAAGATTTCACCGCCGGTCATACCAAGCGCGTCCATGCCGCCGTCTTTCAAGCCGAGATAAAACTCCTCGTAAGCTTTCTTTTGAACTTCATGGCCTTCCGCATTCAAAAATGCGTAGCCCTTCATCAGGTCCATATCTTCGAGATCGATCAGGACACAGCACTTGCATCCCTGAGTGGGGTTAAAAACATCCCCCAGAAGACGTTCGAGGCTGAATTCAGGAAACTTCCGGGTCTCGGGGTTTTGGATAATATCTAGGTCAAGAGCGGCTACTGACATGGCGATAGGTGTGGTTTTGTCGGAAATTCGTCGAGATAGGAACATTATCCTTTCAAGATCGACTCAAATTTGGGTGTTATTAGTGGGTTTACGAATTTAAGAGCGAAAATGGACATGGAAAATGGCAAATTGGTAATAATTACGGGCTGTTCAAGAGGGCTGGGGCGGGCCATGGCGCAGGGATTTATTGACCGGGGTGACACCGTTGCCGGTTGCGCCCGCAGCCCCGATGCGATTGAAGAATGGGACGCTGAGACAGCTTCCGGTCCGCATCACTTTGCCGCGGTCGATATATCTCAAGACACTCAGGTGGCCGCCTTTTGTCACGATGTGGTGGAAAAACTGGGTCCGCCCGACCTGGTGATCAACGCAGCCGCGCTCATCAATTCCAACGCCCCGCTGTGGGAAGTGTCTGCTGAAGAGTTTTCCAGCGTCATCGATGTGAACCTGAAAGGCACCGCAAACATGATCCGCCATTTCGTCCCACCCATGATTAAAAACGGCAGCGGAGTGATCGTAAATTTCTCCAGCTACTGGGGGCGCTCAACTTCCTCCGAAGTGGCGCCCTACTGCGCCACCAAGTGGGGAGTGGAAGGCCTCACCAGTGCTCTGGCGCAGGAGCTTCCACCCGGCCTGGCTGCCGTCGCATTCAATCCGGGAGTCATCGATACCGACATGCTCCGCAGCTGTTTCGGCGACGCGGCCGGATCATATTCAGGTCCGGACGCATGGGCGAAAGCCGCCGTTCCCTACCTCGCTAATCTCAGTGCGAGCGACAACGGGGCTTCAGTGACTTGTCCCGGACAGTAGCTTGAACTCTTATTCAGCGTAGGCGCCGGCTTTCTCAAGAAGCGGTTTGATCACTTTCACCCACTCGGCATAGCCGTCTGCATTCAGGTGCAGGCCGTCCTTTTTAAACCATTTGTCTGAAGGCATACCCCCATCCGGTCCGAGCGTTGGGGTGGCGATGTCCGCGTAGTAAAGGAGTTCATCCTCTTTCGCGAGCGCAGCGATTTTTTGATTGGCCGCATCCTGCGTCGGCCACATCCTCCAGCGTGAAGTGCTCGGCTTGATGGCGATAAATACAATGGGAACGCCGGGGTGTGCCTTTGTGATCTTCCCATGGAGTTTCTTGAAGTCAGCGAACACCTCGTCCGGGTTCAGGCCCTTCGCCACGTCATTGTCACCGGCGTAGATCACGATCGCCTTTAAGTTTTTGTAGGGGGCGATGTGGCGATCAAAGTGATAAACCGAGTCCGCCAGAGTGGATCCGCCGAATCCGTTGTTTATCACTTTCAGCCCCGGCCAGGAAGGTTCCAGGTCCCACATGCGAATACTGGAACTGCCGACAAAAAGTACTGCGCCTTCCGGCGGTGCTGTGGCCTTGTCCCTTGCTTCGAATTTCGCCATGTCAGCCTCCCACTTTTTGGGATCATTGGGCTTCTTTTCCGGAGTCTGGCCAATAGCAGAACAACCGAGCGCCAGGGCTGCGACAATGGGGATTGTAGTAGTAAAACACTTCATAAGAGGCAGGGATCATACACGAAATTTCCCGTGGCGGTATCCCGCGTTCGTTCGGGACTAGTCGAGCGATCGAGGCATTGGCGCATTCTGCCGGCCCGGGTCGATCTTTACGCTGGCGCGGAATTCACGCGGCGTCTCCCCTTTGATCTCGCGAAAGCGCCGATTGAAGTTCGAGAGGTTATTGAATCCGGAATCCAATGCGATCTCCGATATAGAATGCGATGTCTCAACCAGCATTCGGCAGGCTTCCCCGACCCGGAGCTCGTTCAAATACTGGATCAATGTTTTCCCGGTGTTGGCTTTGAAGAACCGGCAAAACGACTTCGGTGTCATCTTGGCGACCGTTGCCACCTCCTCGAGGCGCACCGGATCATGTTTATGTTCGCGGAGATATTCCAGGACCGCCCCGATCCGCGAGATATCTTCATCCCGGAGCGATGGGGAATACGCAGGGCTCGCCAGTGGTGATTTCTCGTCCGAGACCGCAAACAGATTCAAAATTCGGAGCAGCTGAACAAACCGTTCCAGCGGAGACTGGTGTTCCATCTCCATGATCAATTCCGCACTTCGCCTGGCCGTTTCACCATGAAACTGAAATCCAAACTTCGCGGACTCCAGAAACTGCCGGATAGGTTGAAGCTCCACCTTCCCGAGCAAATCCTCACCGATCGACTTCTCAGAAAACTGGATCACCGCCAGTGATGGTCGCGCCCAGTCCCGCTCATCCGGCCGGCCCGAATGCAACGCGTGCGGAATATTCGGTCCGTTCATGAAAAGAGTGCCCTCTTCCATCCGCCCGATGTGATCCCCCGAAGTGAACTCCCCTGCGTGATCCTTCAGTGACAGCAGAATGTCGTATTCCGGGTGATAATGATAAACCGGCCACAAATCCCGATCGATCTTGAAAACAAGCGCCCGTGATTCGCCGGTGGGTATGAATTCAAATTGAGGCTTGGCCATGAAGTGGGGAGGGGAGTTGATTTATTCTAACATCAACCTGCCCCAAACGAAAACACCCCGACCGGGTGAGCCGTTTCATTTCTCTGCCAACTCATGACTGGGGAGTCGCCAGTCAAATTTCAAAGACAAGAGGCGCAGGGTCACGATAACGCCAATACCGGTCCATTGTGCGACCGACTCTGCAATTCCGCCCCACTGCATTAACAGGAAGACCCAGCAACCCGCGAACGAGCACGAGGCATAAAGCCGCGTTGCCGGGCGGAAAAGACTCGGGATCCGGTTGCACACCACATCCCCGATCACTCCGCCGAATGTTCCCGTGACCACGCCGAGAAGAGACGCCACAAACCATGAGGTTCCCGCTTCCAGCGCAAAGCTCGTTCCCAGAATACTGTATAGCCCCAAACCGAGCGCGTCGGGAATGGGCAGCCAGTTTTCGACCCGGGCAGGCATGCGCTTGATCAGTGATGTCACCAGAGCAATCGCAAAGACCATCACCGAATAGTGCCACTGACCAATCCAGAAAATCGGATTCCGATCGATCAGCAAATCCCGCAACGTGCCGCCCCCGAAACTAACAATGAGGGCAATCGAGAAAACTCCCACAAAATCCATACGCTGTTGTCGGGCCAGCAGAACGCCATAGATCGCGGTCGCGAGAATTGCGAGGGGTTCGAGAATCGGTGTCATATCAAATCAACGGTGGTAAGGCTCCCCTTTGATGACCGTGTGAACCCGGTAGATTTGTTCCAGCAGCAGGACCAGAGCCATTTCGTGTTGCAGGGTGAAATCGCTCAGCTTGATCAACAGATCTGCCGCCGCCCGCGTTTCTTTTGTATGTCCGTCCGCCCCGCCGATCAGGATTGAAGCCCGCTTCACACCATCGAGTTGCCACCCCTGGACCTTATCGACAAAAGCCGCTGTCGTCAGCCCTTTGCCTCGTTCATCGAGGACGATCCGGAGTGAATCCTCACTCGCTGCGAGCGCCCGCTTGCCGTTTTCCACCGGGCCGTTCTCCTTCAAATGCTGAACCTCGACGGTGGCATAACGCCGCAGCCGTTTCAGATATTCTTCCACTCCCGACTTCGCGAACGAGAGCGCCGGTTTCCCGACCACGATGATTTTCCATTTCACAGAACGAAGCTAGCGCAGGACCGCGAAAAATAACCCTGTAATTCACCGCTGACACGATCCACACGACTGGCAGGTCTATTCGCCAGCAATGATACTTGTAATCGGGGCCCTTTCTTTTGCCGCTAAGCCTTTAAGGATATCCTTCTTAAGCTGGTCATTCATTTCAAAGCCCATTCTCACTCCGTTTCCATCAATCCCGACCAACGTTCCCTCTTCGATTGCAGCAGAAACCACACCGAGCCCGCCCGCCTTTTCAGTCATGCCGGTTACGACAAAACCAGCCGGCAATTGGTCGTGAATGCGCTCCCCAAGTGCGAATACCTCGAGTCCCGCTTCATCTGAACTCACCTCAAACTCGATGGTGAGAGAGGCAGGGTCATCAGGGACCGCTATCACATCCAAAATGTTGGTCGTGGAATCCATCGCGACAACAGTGAGCCCGGTTGGGGTCAGGTCAGTCGCTGAAGAAGTATCTTCGCTCGTCGGACTCTCCTGATTGCATCCTGTAAAAAGAAATCCGGCCAAGAGAAGGGGGGAAAGTTTCGCGATCATATCGAACCATGGATCGTGAAGAGAACTATGGCGAGTTCAATCGTTTAAGTTGGAATCTGTTTTGGATCGCCTGATCACCCACAGGCTGATGACGTAGCAAATAATAAGAAACCAGACCGGAACAAAGATTGCATAAAAATCCCCTGAACCACTGGACTGGTGGATGAACAAACGCGAATGAATCGGGGCAGCCAGCCTGCGGAGAAGCGGGAACTGTTTTTGCTGTTCAGTGGTCAGCGGAGGATTGAAGGATGTATCCCAACGTTCCAGAGAGAACCTGGGTTTGGCAAGAATAGCAGCCTCGGTGTAGAGCAGAGCCACTGAGGCTCCCGAAACCCCGAGCTGGAACTTCCAGAGCGAAAGATACATCGAGTGGGTCGCAGAGATGATCCAGACGGTCGAGAGAAGAATGATCGGAATGAACTTCTGAAGTCGGGGTGTTGGATTCGACATACGTTTGGTCCAGCTACAGAGCTTTTCGGGAGATCACACTCTTCTTCAAATCATAGACAAGGATCACTTCAATCCCATCACCGCTTTGCTCCGCGTTCTTACCCCTGAATTTGATTTCCAGTGTCGAGCTGTCTTTGCTCCAGCCAACACTGACGATGCCCGTGTGGTAGAGCTGTTTCCTCTTCAAGCGGGCTTTTTCATCCGCAACTTTCCACAGCGCCTCATTAAAGCCGATAACCTCTGAGACGCGTCCGTTCTTTTCGACCCGGTAGAGCATCGCGATCGATTCACCTGCTCCGACTTTTTGCGTTCGGAAAACCCACTGCTCATCCGGAGAGATTTCGTAAATCCCCGGCCATGGGTAACCGGCCAGTTGCACTGGAGAAAACTGCCCTTTGGGAAAACGGATGGTTTCCAGAGAAATCCCACGGAATTCCTGCACGATTTCGAAATGACCACTCACCGCCTTCGCTGCGATTTCCTCATCCGCGAAGCACGACACTGCCGAGGCGAGGCATAAACAAATCGTCGGGAGTTTCATATTGCCTGCCGGTAGACGAGTGTGTCATTCGCTTGACCACTCAATTTATTCGCCGGGATCCCCTTCGTTTGTTTTCTGATCCGCTGGGGAATCATCCGCCTTGGACTTGTCGGGCTCATCTCTGGAAACCTTTTCGTCGTAGACCTCAGCGGCCGACTTGGAGGTGACTTTAATATTGCTGAGGCGAAGGATCCAAACCGTGTTTGGCCAGGTGTCGAAAGCCATAAGCCCCTTTTCCGTGGGATGCAGATTGGTGCGGTGGAAGTTTTCGCCGCCAAGCCCTCGATGAACGCAATCCAACCCGACGGTTTTCTGAATCTTTGTCGAGCGGGTAAGCGTGGTCATCTGTTTGTCCTGCTTCATCGCAAACGTGATCGTCTTCGCCGGATCCCGCACTTTGGCAACCACTTTGGGTTGAGTCAGACCGCCCTTGCCATCGTCTGCGAATTCGAGATGCACCTTGTCGCCGGGGAACAGTTCGAGGACTCCCTTGTCATCGAACCTCTTAATCTCAGGAATCTCAATCTTGCGCTCGAACTTGAGCACCACCTCGCCGGCAGGCCGAATATTGGGATCTTTGGACTCTCCTTTGGACGGCTCACCTTTCGATTTCTCCTGCGCGGAGGCAGACAGGGCGAAAAGGACAACAAAGAGAGGGACCGTGACTGCTGCTGCTTTCATGATAGAGAGAGAATTCTATGACAAATGGTCGCTGCAAGGAACCCGAAAATTCCAAAGAGTTCGCACCTTCCGAATCTATTTGATTGGTTGGGACTGATGAAGTTGGAGTGGTCGGACCGATGCTGCAACAGCTGCAGGCCGGGGTGGTAAATCGTTCAAGGGTTTGAAGTGATTATTGAAAAGAGGAACCTTGATTCACGACGAAACAGTTGTCATTAATATTTGCGAAACTGCGCTTGCGCAGACCCGACTTCACCCTGAAAATACCGCCCCAATCAAAAGCGCTCGTAGCTCAGCTGGATAGAGCAACGGACTTCTAATCCGTAGGTCCCGTGTTCGAATCACGGCGGGCGTGCCATTTGGAACCTCTTGAATGAGTATCCCACAAACTTTCCCCATGTGTGGACATGGGAAACTCGAAAGGCAACGCAGATCGCTTAACAGCAATCACGTTATTTGATTGCCGGACAATCTTCGCCTAATTCAGAGGCGTATGGAGCAGCAATCAAAGGACCAAACCGTTTTAAGAAAGTCACTCTGGCGGGTGTTTGCAGGGATCAGCCTCATATTCCTGATCACTTCGTGTAGTCCTTCGGAGGAAGATAAGGCCATGGCTGAATGGGAAGCGGAGAACAAACAGCTCGCGGACGAGCGTAAGGCCAAGGCTGCGGCTCTGCGGGAAGAGGTTCTTTCCCACAAGTGGGATCACCTTTTCAAAAAAGAGCACGGGGTGCCGACTAAAATACAGATTGATGAAAAGGGAGGGGTAATTGCTTATGGCGTTAATATCGACCTGAGAGGAACGACCATGATCAACGGAACCAAGTTTGAGTTTTCCATCGACTTCAAACGGAGGGACGATAAATGGACCCAGGATGGGTTTTACATCACCGAATGGGAGGAATATGTGCCGCCCTCCAAGTCAAACGGCGATATGCACGGAGCCTGGGCCTACATGCAGTTGTTTGTAGAGAAGGAACTCAAAAATCCGAAAGGGGCCAAGTTTATCGGCTATGCCCGAAATACCGTCAAATCACTCGGTGGAAACAAGTATCGGGTGACGGCAGAAGTCGATGCGTCCAATGGGTTCGGAGCCACCGTGAGAACGCCGTTCACCGGGGTAATCGAAGATGTGGGAGGCAAGTGGAAGCTTCACGAGTTGCAGATCGGGAACTGAGAAGGCACAATTAGAGCGCCACCTGGAAAATCCGGCGCGTGTGGGCTGCCACGTGAAGGTAGCCGGATGGCCATCTTCCAATCGGAAGAGTGCTTCCCGGACAGCCAGATGGTCATCTTCCAATTGGAAGAGTGCTTTCCGGACAGCCGGATGGTCATCTTCCAACCGGAAGAGTGCTTTCCGGACAGCCGGATGGTCATCTTCCAACTGGAAGAGTGCTTTCCGGACAGCCGGATGGTCATCTTCCAACCGGAAGAGTGCTTTCCGGACAGCCGGATGGTCATCTTCCAACCGGAAGAGTGCTTCCCGGGCAGCCGGATGGTCATCTTCCAGTAGGGAGATCGCTTGGAAATTGTGGAGATGATAATTTATCTGAAAATTCAGAATATCCGTTTCTCACGGTAATCCTGCTTCTCTGCGGCAAACCTCTGCCGGGCACTTGATCTGCGGCCGATTTAACCGACAATCCATGCCCGACCTCACGGGCAGGTCCTTAACGGGACAATTGATCGCCAACGAATTATCCTGTCACGATCGAACAGGGTTAGATCAATGAACCAACCCTGTTTGATCGTCGGGCAACTTTTCCAATTTGATATGTCAGCTACTTTTACACAAATCCTCCAGCAAAGGCTCACCGATGCGTTGGCAAAAACGAGTGTCTCCGGAGATCTGCCTGAGGGTTTCTCTGCAGAGATTGCACCTTCTCAAAATCCCCAGTTTGGTGATTATCAATCCAACGCCGCTATGGTTCTCGCCAAGCAGGTCGGGAAAAACCCGCGCGAACTTGCCGGCGAGATTGTAGAGAATTTTGATCCGGCGGGCATCTGTGAAAAGCCGGAGATCGCCGGCCCCGGTTTTATTAACTTCAGGATTCTGACGGAAACGCTGGAATCACGACTGGGAGATCTTTTGCAGGATGACCGGCTCGGAGTTGCCCCAACGGACGATCCCAAGACAATCGTGATCGATTTTTCCGCCCCGAATGTCGCGAAGCCGATGCATGTCGGGCATATCCGGAGCACGATTATTGGCGATACTCTGGCGCGGATCGCCCGTTTTCTGGGGCACAATGTGATCACTGATAACCACATTGGCGACTGGGGTACCCAGTTCGGAATGATCCTGTGGGGATGGAAAAACATCCTCGACAAGGAAGCGCTCGAAGCTTCTCCGGTGGAGGAGTTGGTGCGGGTTTATCGGGAGGTCAATGCCAGACAAAAGGAGGATGAATCCCTGAGGGATATTTGCAAAAGCGAACTGGTGAAACTCCAGGGCGGTGATGCTGAAAACCGGGAGATCTGGGAACGTTGCCTTGAACTTTCCAAGCAGGGGCTGCAGAAGATTTATGATCTGCTCGATGTGAAGTTCGACCACTGGCTGGGAGAGAGCTTCTACAATGATCAGCTCGGTCCTTTGGTTGAGAGGCTTCAGGCTGAAGGGATCGCGCAGGAATCTGACGGGGCGATCGTAATCTTCTCGGACGGATCGATGCCGGAGAAGGAGGATCCGTTTCTGGCCTACAGAGACGATGAATGGAAAGCCCTTCCCGCTTTGATTCGAAAATCTGACGGTGGCTTCCTGTATGCAACGACTGATCTGGCAACCATCGACCACAGGATTAACGAACTGAAAGCAGACACCATCTGGTATGTCGTGGGCGCGCCTCAGCAATTGCACTTTGATCAGATCTTTGCGGCTGCGAAGCGGCGTGGACAGGACGTCGACCTCCAGTTCGTGGCGTTCGGAAGTATTCTCGGGAAGGATCGGAAGATGCTCCGGACGAGGGACGGGAAGACCGTCCAGTTGGCCGATGTCTTGACCGAAGCGATCGAGCGTGCGCGGAAGATTGTGGAGGAAAAGAACCCGGATTTCCCGGAGGAAGAGAAGTCAGCCATCGCCACGAAGATTGGAATCGGTTCGGTGAAGTATTCCGAGTTGAGCCAATACCGGATGACGGATTACATTTTCGACTGGGACACAATGCTGGCCCTGAAGGGGAATACGGCGCCGTATTTGCTGAATGCCTACGTGCGGAGTCAGGCGATTTTCAGAAAGCTCGGCTCTGGATTTGAAGGGGTGGAGACTCTGCAATTGACTGAGCAGGCAGAGAAAAACCTGACGCTGAAGTTGCTTCAGTTCGGTGAGATTTTGCCAACCATTATTCATGATTTCCGGCCCAACGTGCTGGCTGGCTATCTCTATGATGTGGCCACGGCGTATCACAAATTCTGGGAAGCCTGTCCGGTTCTCCAGGCAGAAGGAGCGGTCAGGGAGACACGTTTGGCGATCTGCGAAATGACGGGGCGGATCTTGAAGGGCGGGCTTGGCTTGCTCGGTATCGAGACTCCGGACCGGATGTAAATATTATGTTTTCAGAGCCCTGTTTCTCACTATCTTGGATAGATGAAATTCGGGAGCATTTTATTTCTTATCCTTTTCTCTTTCGCCACAGTTGGTGGACAGGAGCCGGGTGGACTTGACGCGTTGAACTCTGAGTTCGGGGCTGAGCAAACGAAGCTGGAAGGTATCCGCGGCCAGAAAGTCGCAAAGCTTTTCGAAGGATATTCAAAGGCAGTCGAGAGGGCGGCCGCTGACTTTCAGAAAGCGGGAGATTTGGATAATACTCTAAAGGCTCGCAAAGAGATCGAGCGGGTAAAGACTGATCGCACCATCGGCAAGGCTGATTTCACAGGGGCTGACAAGATGCGACCTGTTCTTGAGGCGGAGATGAAGAAGATTGAAGCTGCTTACCAGACTGAGTTGAACCAGTTGAACCTTCTTTTTGCTGAAAAGCTGGAAGCGCTGAAGGTTGAGCTGACAAAACAGGGTAAAATTGAAGAGGCGCTCGCAGTTTCCGATAAGATTAAGTCGATGGGGGCGGTAAGTCCGGCGAAATCACTACCGACCGCTCCACCAGTGGCGGGTAATACCCCGGCTGCCGCCTCAGAAAAAATCTCACTGAGACTGGTCGAGGATCGTGTCGTGGACACGGTCTTCAGTGGGAATCATCATATTCATGGCACCGTCAAGTTAGAGGCGGGGCGTCATCTGTTGCGGAAGAAGGTCGTTATTGGTGATGATAAACTGGAGAAGACGGATCCCGAGTTTCAGGGTTCGGTCACTATTCCGCCCGGTTGCTTTATTGAAAAAGAGGAAATCTATATCAATCAGGGTGACGTGACGGCTTCGGGCTGTCTTTTCTCAGACATGGAGCTCTCGGCTGATCTCGGCGGTAAATTTACGCTTACAGATTGCTTGATAGAAGACGTTGTATTCAAGAAGGCGGGAGGCTGGTTCATGGGGTATTCAGCAAAATTCGAAATCAGGAACTCCGTCTTACGCAAAAGCTATTTCACCAAGTGGAACAAGGCCAATATTGGAGTCAACATCACCAACTCCACGTTTCTGGACGTCAAGTTCGAGGAGATTGAATACAAGGAAGATGCAGGCGTTGAGAGAAGGGACAGCTGGCGTAACATCGAGAATTGCCGCTTCATTAATTGCGAAATCCCTCAAAGCGTTTTGCTCATCACCAAAAACTGCGTGTTTGAGGATTGTAAGTTCGGCAGGCAGGAGAGGCTTCCGGGAAAGACACTTTCCGAGGTAACCCTGTATTACGATGGGTACAAGCCGAATCCACCGGAAGGCACCAACAATGTGGAATTCAAAATAGAAGAGGCGACGAAGCTTTCCGGGGCCGTTGGCTCGACGCTGGATTATAAAATTGAAAATGACTCGCTCCTGCCTCGTAACTGAGGGCGATCACATCACTGCATCAAGAAGCTTCCCGGCATCTGATTCGAAGTCCTGAATCAACATGCAGGGATCAAGTGCTTCGAGCTGATCCGCTGAGAAGATCCCTGTGGCTACAGCCACGGCTTTGGCTCCACAGGCACGGGCGCAGGCGATGTCTTTCGGTGTGTCGCCAATGACAAACACATCTTCCGGTGCGAATTCTATCCCGGAGAATTCAAAGGCCCGCTGCATCCCAATGGGGCCGAGCTGATTGCGGTCGGGATGGTCATCGCCAAAGGCACCGAATTCAAAGAAGCCTCCCATGCCGAAATGCTCGACTTTGGTAAAAGCTCCCCGGGCAATGTTACCGGTGAGTAGCCCGAGAACATGATCGGTTTCGTCCCGCAACCGGGTAAGCAGACGGAGCGAGCCCGGAAGCCGTCGCCCTTCACCCTCCGCGCGATTTGCCAGAGATGTGACCAGATGCCCATGATAGAGCGAATAGAAGTTCTCCACGTTCCCGTCGGAGGGATCGAGTTCGAACTGTGAAAAGAGAGATTCGACAATGCTGCCATCGGTTGTTCCCGCGAGATCAAGCCGTGGAAACTCAGCTTCGCGATGCGCCAGATCAAACGCATCAATGAAACCTTGTTTTAATGATCGAAGGCCAGCCCCTCCTGTATCCAGGAGGGTGCCATCGATATCAAAAAGGAGCAGCTTGGGAGAACTCACTCTTTGTCGTCGGCCTCACCGTCTTTGGAGTCATCATCACCTTCGACCAGATTCCCGTCATCATCGTAGTGATCGTCGGGATTCAAATCGTCGTGATCGTCCTCAGCGGCTTCGGCTTCTTCGTGTTCTTCGATATCGAAGTCGTCATCGTCCTCGTGACGATATTTACGAACCTGTTTTTCTTTCGCCAGAGGCGAAACCATCATCAAGATGTTTCGGGCATTCAGCTTCGGTTCCAGATCAACCTGACAAACACCTTTCAGGTCTTCTTTCACACGATTCATCAGCTCAAAGCCGAGCTCTTTGTGAGCCATCTGACGGCCGCGGAACTGAAGCTGCATTCGCACTTTGTGACCGGCGCACAGGAAATCCTCCGCCCGCGTCATCTTGATCATATAATCATGCGGATCGATGTTAACGCGGAACTTCACTTCCTTCTCGCGGTTCTTCGGCTTCTGGTTCTTGTTCAGCTTTGACTGATCATATTTCCACTTTCCGAAATCACAGATTCGACAAACCGGAGGGCGCACGTTGGGCGCAATTTCCACGAGGTCGAGTCCCAGCTCTTTTGCTTTGGCCAGGGCCTTGTGGGTTTGAAGAACGAGATTGTGTTCCCCATAGATGACGCGCACCTCGGGAACCCGGATGCGTTCGTTGACTCGCGTCATTATCCGACGCGGGCGTTTCTTGTATCTTTTCTTAGCGATAGCTTATTTCTAGGTTTGTTGTTGTGTCAGGTTGCACGGGTACATAATGCGACCCGGCGCAAAGTGGTGTTAAAGCACAAATGAGTGTTGAATTGTCAGGCTCTCGCTGGAGGTGACAATACTGGTCAGGAAATCCGGTCCTTCGCACATCATAGTGAACGGGAGCGTACTTCTTCTGTGACCTTGTCGCGAAATTCGTCGACGCTGACAGAGCCTTCATCGCCGCGATCCCTGTGGCGGATGGAAACCTGATTTTGCTCTGTCTCTCTTTCTCCGATGACCAACATATAAGGAATTTTGTCGATTTGAGCAAGACGAATCTTAGCCCCTACTTTTTCGCTGGCTCGATCCATCTTCACGCGGATCCCCGCTTCCTTGAGGATCGCCTCGACTTTCTCAGAAAACTCGAAGTATTTCTCTGAAACCGGAATGACACGCACCTGCTCAGGAGCAAGCCATGTCGGAAATTTCCCGGCAAAGTGTTCGATCAAAACACCGATGAAACGTTCCATGGAACCGAACGGCGCACGGTGAATCATCACCGGTGTGTGCGACTCGTTGTCTGATCCCACATAACTCAGGCCAAACCGTTCCGGCAGATTGTAGTCCACCTGCACGGTGCCGAGCTGCCATTCGCGACCGATGACGTCTTTCACAACGAAATCGATCTTCGGTCCGTAAAATGCAGCTTCGCCCGGCTCTTCGGTGAAATCGGTTCCCAGCGTCTTGGCTGCTTCACGAAGTGATTCTTCCGCGCGGTCCCAGTTCTCCGACTTGCCGACGTATTTGGAATCGTCAGGATCACGCAGTCCGATTCGAACCCGGTAGTCATCCATTCCCAGCGTCCCGAGCACGATCTTCACCAGTTCAAGACAACCCATGATCTCGTCTTTCACCTGATCCGGCGTGCAGAAAAGGTGGGCGTCATCCTGAGTAAAGCCACGAACCCGGGTCATCCCGCCCAGTTCACCGGACTGCTCCCAGCGATAAACCGTTCCGAATTCCGCCAGTCGTACCGGCAGATCGCGGTAGCTGTGATGATTGCTCGCAAAAATCTTGATGTGATGCGGGCAGTTCATCGGCTTCAGCATGAAACCTTCCAGCTCGCCATCGTTCATCTGGTTCATCAACTGCGAACAAGTGCAGCCTTCATCAGCGAGCGATTTCAAATGATCCCGCTCAATCACCGGAGGGAACTGTGAATCCTGATAATAAGGAAAGTGTCCCGAGGTCCGATAGAGATCGAGCTTCCCGATGTGCGGAGTGAAAACCTGTGAGTATCCCTGACGCACGAGGTGCTCAGAGATGAAAGTCTGCAATTCCTGACGAACCACGGCACCGTTTGGTTTCCACAAGATCAATCCCTGACCAACTGCTTCGTCGATGTGGAACAGGTCCAGCTCCTTGCCGAGCTTACGGTGATCCCGCTCCTTCGCTTCTTCGAGGCGCTCTAAATGCTCATCGAGCATCGTCCGGTTCTTGAACGCTGTGCCGTAAACCCGCTGCAGCTGTGGATTATTCGCGTCTCCTTTGTAGAAAGCAGATGCGACGCTCATCACTTTGAACGCTTTGCAGTTTCCGGTGCGGCCCACATGAGGACCGGCACAAAGGTCCCAGAAGTCCCCGTTCTTGTAGATCGAAATCGCTTCGTCTTCCGGGATCTCGTTCAGCAAATCAATCTTGAAGACACTCTCCACATCCCGCTCTCCCAGAGCGGCGAGGCGTCCACTCTTGGCCAGCTCCAGTGCTTCAGCACGGCTTACCTCGATTTTCTCAAAAGTCTGGTTCGCCTTCACCACTTTCTTCATCTCTGCTTCGATCGCAGGGAAATCATCAGGCGTGATTCGATGCTCCAGGTCCACATCGTAGTAAAACCCCTGCTCGGTGGGAGGGCCGTAGGCAAACTGGGCGTCAGGCCACAATTTAGAAATCGCAGTTGCCAGAACGTGGGCTGTTGAATGGCGGAGGCGTTCCAGATCCGACATCTGGTCACGCTCGTCGAGCGTCTTCCGTTCTTTTTGAGGGGCTTCTGCGTCTGGCATAGATTCTTGTTTCAACTCGCTTCACTTCTTGCCGTCAATCACTAAAAGCAAATGACAAATCACTCATTATTAAGAGTGGTCGGGGTGACTGGATTCGAACCAGCGACCTCCTGGTCCCAAACCAGGCGCACTACCAAGCTGTGCTACACCCCGTTCGCAAATCTTGCGATGCGGACGGTATAGTCCTGCATTGCGAAGCGGTTTCAAGAGGAAGTTACACCCTAAAACAGAGTTCGTTCATTGAGCCAACTCTGCCGATTTGTAACGACCGGACGATTCAACTCTGTTTGTCCGACAAATCAACCCTTCTTTGAACGAAAAAATAACTTTTCTCACTCCACTTCCTTCCGTAGAACTCAGGCATGAATCCAGCAGAATCAGTCAGCCTTCACCCCTACTTCAAAGTAAACGATGGAAAAATGGACGAGTTTAAGGCTCTCCTGCCTCAGTTCGTCGAGAAAACCTCAAGTGAAGCGGGATGCGTTTACTACGGATTCACCATTTGCGATGACGTCATCTTCTGCCGCGAAGGTTACGAAAACGGCGAGAGCGTTCTGGCTCACCTGGAAAATGTGGGTGAGCTCCTGGGTAAAGGGCTCGCTATATCAGACCTCTTTCGGCTCGAAGTCCATGGCCCCGAGTCCGAGATCGCGAAGCTGCGGGAACCAATGGGAGATCTTAATCCCGACTTCTTCATCCACCAGTGTGCGGTGGAAAAGTAATTGCGCGTTGCGCTTACCAGTCACGCGGAGCGGTCAGCTCTTCGGCATCGATGTGGCCAAATCCAAAGGCCTTCGCGATGTACTCGAAGTCCATGCAGATTGACTCCCGCGCGGTGGTCTCAATCTCGCTGTCGTTGTCCTCAAAATCCTCGACAAGGTCATTGAATTTGTCGGTCGCTTTGTGCGCGAGCGCGACAAACTCTTCGTCTTCTTTTGGATCCAGAGTTTCGATTTGCTGACACATCCGCATCAGGATCATCTTGCCTTTATCGACAAGGAAATCCGGGAAGTAATCATCTTTGTACATGTCCTTCAGGAAGCGATAGTCCTTCAGTTTTTCGTTGGCAATATTGATGGCAATCATTGAACTGGGTAAGTTGTCGTCAGTGGTGTGCAGGGGAAATGTCTATTTTTTTTGCTCAATCGCCAGTAAAAATGGTGGATTATTTTTCTGATTCACAAATTGATATTGAATCACCGTATATTGCGTCTGCTCAAGCAATTCCGCCCAGGCAATCACGGCATCCGCTTCAGCCCTTCCCCCTTCGTGACCTGTGTAGGCGACGACGGTGATGATCTCAACTCCCAATTCACAGAGAGATTGAAGTGCTTGCACTGTCGAGTCGCCCCGGGTGATGACTGACTTATCACCACTGGGGAGATAACCCAGATTGAACATCGCGGCGGTTACTTTCCCGGTGATGTGCTCTGCAAGCAGAGCGTGGCTTTTTTGAAAGAGCGCGACGTTTTCAAAACCAGCCTCACTCACTTTCTTTTGGGTCGCATCGATGGCCTCCGCCTGCACATCGAAACCAAACACTTGTCCTTCCGGGCCGACGCGTTTGGCGAGAAAGACCGTGTCATGCCCGTTGCCAACCGTGGCATCCACGACCAGATCGCCGGGCTTCAGGCGGTCGGCGATTAACTGATGCGCAAGCGCAGTGGCCCGGGGAAAAGGAATCGTCTCCATCAACCTTGAGAACTACTTCCCCTGCAAAAGAACGTCGTTCGGCCCAACGTCAGGAAGCGATCCGAATACGGTCACTTCGAAAACGGTATCAGCAGGGATTTCTTCTCCTGCCCAACCACAGGCCTGCGAATCTTCAGCGAGCGAATTTCCGTGCCCGAAACCCCACCCTCCAAACATGAAGCGGGTTTCTACATCCAGGGAGCACGTAGAATCGAATACTCCCAGATGATGGGCTCCATAAAAAAGCTCGTTCGTTCCGTTGAACCCGGAATCCTGTCCGTCACCGTTCTTTCCAAGTTGTTCCGCCGTGATGGGGAGGACCACAGATTGATTTGTGTCACAACGGCGCAGCTTCAACCATTGGATCGCATCCTCCCCCTGTGGCAATTCATCGAGAGAGCGGGCGCGATGGTTGGCGCTGCGGTATACCGTGCTGTTCCACAACGAAGGGTTGTTGGAACGGAAAATAACCAACCCTTCCTCCGGTAAGGTCGCGACCTCCGGTTCATCGCCTTCATGAGTCAACAGGGTTGCTTCGCCAACTGAACCCTGTTGGTTCGTGGTGTTGTCGATTCCTGCTTCCCCTGTGCTGACTGATATCTCGAAAGTCACGGGCGGAATTTCATGCCCGCCCCAGGCAAATGCCTGTCCGGATCCGATTTCATAGCGATGACCAAAGCCCCAGCCACCTGAGCCGAATTTCGTTTCCACCTCATGCGGGGCCGTCTCATCGTAAATCCCCAGATGCATGCTGCCAAAGTAGTGTTCCGCTTTGCCCGACCACCCTCTCGTGCCGGATTGGCAGTTGCCGGCGATCAGCCCTTCGCGGGTCACTGGCAGTGAAACCGATTCTCCGGTATCGAGACGCTTTAAGGTCAGTGATTGAATTCCCTCCGGCAGTTCATCCAGAGGTGTCGCAAAATTTCCTTTCGAATCATTGAAGTCGGAGTTCCAGGTTCGCGGATCGTCCCCGCGAAAGATGACGGTTTGCTCACCTTGGACTTCATGGGGCACCGGAACGGGCGAACCCTCTTCTTCAACATCCGAATCGGATGAATCAAAACGCCCCGGTGACAGTGGAAGAATCGTCACCGCCGGGATTTCTTTCTCCGTGGTATCCGTTTCCTCAGCCTCGATCTCCGATGGTAGCGGAATTGGAGCTGTGAGTTGGCGAATCTCACGTTCCAGTTCAGAAATCTGCTCGTCCTTCTCCGATAAGTTTTGACGAAGCATTTCGATTTCGCCGTCCGGATCCGAATGTCCGTTTCCATTTTGGGGTTGGATCGGTCCTGTCTCCACGATCTCTGCCGCCGACCGCAGTTTCGCGATCGACACCTGCGGACCGGTCATTCCCTTTTCCCATTCGCCTTCTTCTTCGCTTTCCGGTTTCTCCTGCTGCCGCGGAGCCAGCCCGAGCAGGCGGCGCATGAAGTTTTTCCCTTCCGCCGGATTCGGCAATGGCACCGGGACAGCGCTTACTTTTTCCCGCTCAGCCGCTTCAGATTCCATCTCGGTGAGACGGGATTGGTTTTCAGCGAGAGACTTCTCCAGACTTCGAGCGGATTCTTTTTCGTGCGCCAATTGCGCTTCCAGTTCCGCCAACTGCGATTCCAATGCCGAAACATCAATGGGAGCTTCCACCGGTTCCTGCAGACGCGGGATGGGTTCAGCCGGAGTCAATGCCGCTGTTTTGACTGATTGAATCGTCGCATCAAAAACCTCATCAAGTGGTGGATGATCACCCTTCGCCGGTAAATAATCAGTCGGCTTGAGAGTCTCTCCCATATTCTTGATCGATTCCCTCGTAGCAATCAGTGAGCGCTCCGCCGTGGAAAACTCTCCCCGCAAATTCTTATTCAGCGGCAGCTTCGCCTCCTTCAATCCGTCGAGCGCTGTGAAAAACCCCCGGCTTGAATCACTGGTCAGCCAATCAACCCGCTCATTGACCCCGGCCAGCTCCTGGCGAATGCCGTTCTTATAGCCTGCTGCCAGTTCTCTGGCGCGAGTCAGGTCATCAATTCCCCCTTCCAACTCTGCGCTCCAGCGCAGAATGGACGCCGAACTTTCTTCCGCGTTCGCTCTCTCCAGAGTCTCGAGCCGCTTTTCGGCATTGGAAACCGGCTTGAGCACACTGCGCAATTGATTCTGTCGATGCAATAAACGGCTGCGCGCTTCCTGTGTTTGTTGAATACACCCGACCGCATTCTGGTGATGAATGGACAACCGATCCTCCAGCTTTTGGAGCCGCCCGGCCAAAATCCTTGATCTGCGACCACGCACTTTACCGGTTTCAGCTTTCAGCTTACTGACCGTTTCGATTCCGGCCAATACCTGGGACTTCTGATCAGAAACCCGCTCCTCGATTTGATCGAGACGGGAAATTCCCGAGCCCACCTGCTGGCGTTCACTCTTGATCGTCTCCGAAAGCTGGATAATCGACGCATGAGCATGCGCCAACGCAGCAAGGTTAGCGGGATGATCCCCCGGTACTTCCGTGAGCATCACCAGTTCGTCCATGCGGCGTTGCTTTTCCTCAAACTGCGTTTGCGTCAGAGCAAGCTTCTCATCACGCCTTTGGATTTCAGCCCGCTGTTGTTCGATCAATGATTTTGCGGCGTCACGCTCCCCCTCCAGCCCGGCGAGGGTTCGCTCGAACTCAGCCTCGATGTCACTGGTGGTTTCCTTTTCGTCGGTGGTGCCACTGCCTCCCTGAATTGCCTCGGCCAGAGATCTGGTGCGCTCTTCGAGATCCTGCTCGCTATCAACTCCCGTTTCCAACGACGTTTTCGCCGATGGTTTGAATAAAATATAGCCCAGTAAAAGACCCGCTCCGAATAGAAGCACGAGTGGGACCAGCAGGAACTCTTCCGACTGATGCCACGGAATTTCAGGTGTCACCGCCGCAGTTTGAAGCGCAACGATTTGAGAGACACCGATTTCTGGCAGGTAAAACGGCATTTTTGTTATTGGAATTCTAGAAAACCGATATTATCTCAGAAAAATTGGGATATGCCACGTAAATTCACAGTTTTCAGGCTCAATTTTAAGAAATTCTCACTTTTTACAGCAAAATCCCTACCGTTTGGCAATGATGGAGCTCATCATTTTAAATATTTCCTTCTCCCGTACCTCTCGAACGGGTGTCATCGTGCTGGCTTGAATCTGATAAAACTGCGTGCCGGTGTCAAACAGCATCACATAAAACCGGAAAGGAATCGGATCCCGGCTCGTTTTCATCTCCAGTTCGATCTGAACATAAATGGCCGACCACTTCTTATCCGGCCCCTGAACCTGACCCGTCTTGTATTCTCCCACTTTTTTGACATCGAAGACCTTTTCGTAGTTGGCCACTGCCACATCCATGATGTCCGGCATGCTGGCGCTGTCAGCCGCCCGCACCAAATTGATAAACATCGAGCTGCGTTGGTCGGAAGACTCAAATCCGGCTAAAGCGGTGTCAGCATTCTTATCCGAGTTCTTCCAGCCGGGTTCCAGGACAATGGAGAGCTTGTTCTCGTGAAACGAAACCCGGTTCTCCGGTCGTTGAGCGGGACAAATCATTGCAACCGCCAATAAAGCCGTCCCAAAAAAACCGTTGCCCATTTTTGAAATCATTGGTTACTCAAAAACAATTACCACACTTAGAAAGTCTCCAACAGAATCATGGCACGTATCAACGATAATTTCCTCAAACTGAAAGCCGGTTACCTCTTCCCTGAGATTGCCCGCCGGGTGAACGCTTTCACCGAAGCCAATCCTGATGCCGCGAAAAACATTATTCGCTGCGGAATCGGCGATGTCACCGAGCCTGTGCCCGAGGCCACCCGCAAAGCAATGCATGACGCAGTGGATGAGCTCGGCAATCGCGATACCTTCCGCGGCTACGGCCCGGAGCAGGGTTACGCCTTCCTCCGCGAAGCAATCGTCGAGAATCAGTTCGCCGGTCTCGGCATCGAAGCGGATGAAGTCTTTGTCTCCGACGGTTCAAAGTGCGATTCGGGAAACATTCTCGATATTTTCGGACCCGGGAACAAAATTGCCATCACCGACCCCGTTTACCCCGTCTACGTCGACACCAACGTGATGATCGGCAACACTGGTGAAGCGGATGAGTCAGGTTCCTACGCCGGCCTCGTTTATATGCCCTGCAACGCAGCAAACGACTTCGTCCCTGCAATTCCCGACGAAAAAGTCGACCTCATTTACCTCTGCTACCCGAACAACCCGACCGGAACAGCCGCCACCCGCGAGCAGCTTCAGGCTTGGGTGGACTATGCCCGGGAAAACAAAGCCATCATTCTCTACGATGCTGCCTACGAGTCATTTATCCAGGAAGACGACGTACCGCGCTCCATCTTTGAAATCGAAGGTGCCAAAGAATGTGCAATCGAATTCCGCAGCTTCTCCAAAATCGCAGGATTCACCGGCGTGCGTTGTGCCTACACCGTGATTCCCAAAGGCCTCATGGGGCAGAAAGAAGACGGAAGCGATCAGTCCATCCACGCGCTGTGGGGACGACGCCACAGCACCAAGTTCAATGGCGCAAGCTACCCTGTTCAGCGGGGAGCTGCCGCAATCTTCACTGATGAAGGAAAAGCGGAAGTCGCCGAACTCATCACCCATTACATGGGCAACGCAAAACTTCTCCGCGAAGCCTGCGAAGAGATTGGCCTTCCTGTGTATGGCGGCGTGAATGCTCCTTACGTTTGGGTTGGTTGTCCTGAGGGCATTGATTCCTGGGGCATGTTCGACAAAATGCTCGAGCAGGCCAACGTCGTCATCACTCCCGGAGCCGGATTTGGAGCCGCGGGCGAAGGTTATTTCCGGATTTCCGCGTTCAACAGCCGCGCCAATGTTGAGGAAGTGTGCCGTCGCGTGAAAGCAGAACTGGGTTGATCATTTTGGCGGAAAATGGCAGAAACATAACGATGTAAATCTTAAAAGTTATCCTCGCCATTTTCCTGCCACCGGTCGCAGCGGCCATGCAGGTGGGAATCTCCACTCATTTCTGGATCAATTTGATCCTCACGCTTCTGGGTGGAATTCCCGGCATGATCCACGCCTTGTGGTTGGTCATTACCGGAAAATCGTAGTCCGGCAATCCGGCTAATTACAAAATAAGCCGCATTTTCTTCCCCCGAATTGTGATAAATCGGGGGACTTTTCGCGTCTACACAGACGGAATGGAAGATTCACAGCGGAAAGTACTCATCACAGGCGCGAATCGCGGTATTGGATACGAAACAGCCAAACAGCTCAACGAGCGCGGCTTTTTCGTTATTCTTTCGGCGCGTGACGCAAGCGAAGGCCAATCGGCAGCGGACGAACTCGGGATCGAGTTTCTCCAAATCGATGTCTCCGACGAAAGAAGCATATTCAACGGGGCCAAAACCTTCGCGGATCGGTTTGGCGATACCCTCGATGTCCTGGTGAACAACGCTGGCATCTACCCCGACGACAACGATTCCATCCTCGATGTCAATCAGGCGAAACTCTTTCACGCTCTGCTGACCAACACCCTCGGCCCGCTGTTGGTGACGCGCGCCTTCCGAAAGCTCATCGAGAACTCTGACGACGGCGGACGCATCATCAACCTGTCCTCAAAGCTCGGCCAGCTCAGCGAGATGGATGACACCGCCCCGACTTATTCGATTTCGAAAACCGCCCTGAATGCGGTGACCCGACAACTCTCCTCCGCTTTGGGTGACAAGAACATTGCGGTGAATTCCGTTTCACCCGGTTGGGTTCGCACCGACATGGGAGGAGAAAACGCCGAGCTGTCCGTGGAAGAAGGCGCTGACACTATTGTCTGGCTCGCCCACGAAGCCCCGCACACCCTGACCGGCAAATTCTTTCGCAATCGCGAAGAGATCGAGTGGTGACCTGCCCGCCGGGAGGAGGGTGAAAAGGGGGCGTTTAGTGTATCGGCGGGGAAGACCGGGGTAAATTTCTCGCCCTCCTGAAATTTTGATGCCTGTGTCGGTGCGGCAATCTAAGAAATCGCCGGGTGATTCGCGGGATGAATTCGCCGGGCTGAATGGGCTCTTTTTCGGGTAAATGCCCACTTTGCCCAAAAACAGCAATCTTTGGGGCGTCTGACAATGCTGGAAGGGGCAACTTTGACTCTGAGAAGCTGTTTTCGGCCTTTGCAATTTCTGCAATAGGCATCCTAAGCTTAGGATGCCAATGTTCGTCTCAGCAGGTGTCGTCTGAAGCTTCAGATGCCTATGTTTATTTCTGCAAGTGGCATCTGAAGCGTAGGAAGGGCATTGCAAATCTCTGCAGGTGCCATCTGAAGCTTCAGATGGGTATTGCAAATTCTGCAAGTGGCATCTGAAGCGTAGGATGCCTATTGCGAAATCTGCAAACGGCATCTGAAGGCCCGGATGCGTTTTCGGGTATCGGGATGCTTCGGAACTATCCCATGCCTCCTTTTCGGCGGAACGCTAATCTCGATGACACCGTGAACGGAGGTAGCACGGCGGGAGAATGTGTTGTTAGGCCTGCTCGGCAGCGGACTCGGCGGAGAAAAAGCCGGAGGCTTGATACAATGGTGTGTGACGATCCTCCGAATCTCAGGTCTTAACTGAAAGGCATGCATCGAACCAACCCTGTTGGGTTATCGATCAGACCCTGTTGGATCGTGGATTTGAAAGACAGAAAAAGATCGTCGCGTTTTTCTGCGGCATCTGTATTCTGCTGCGAGCTTTTTTGCATTGTGAAGACGGAGTTTGACGAATATCAGCGAATCGGAAAAGGATTTCTCGGGAAGTCGAGCCTCTGGATGGGGCAGGATCACCTGCTTTATGTGAAAGGCGCGGGGCTGGGGCTTCCTTTTCGAGAGGAATACCGCCGCTTCCGTTATCAGGATATTCAGGCGTTCGCCACGTTGCGGACCAGTGGGATGTGGGGGCTGGGAACGGTTTTCTTCATCGGGCTGCTCATCAATATCGCGATCGCCTATGGCATCCTCGCGGTGCGGGATCCGGATTCGAATTTCGGATTGATCTGGACGCTGATCCTCCCACTTCCTCTCGGTCTATTGTCGCTGATTCTACTGGTACGGAACTTTTTGCTGGGCCCCCGTTGTATCTGTAATCTTCAAACGGCTTTGAAAACGGAGCGGTTGGAACCTCTCTCCCGACTGCGAGGTGCTGAGCAGGCTTTGAACCAGTTGGGCGCGAGGATTCATGAACATCAGTCGAACCTGACCCGGTTGGGTGGCAGCGTTGTTCCGGATGAGGTTTCTCTGGCACCGATGTCGGTTCCAAACAGCGCTCTCATTGCCTTTGTTGTGTCTCTGCTGGGCGGGATTCTGACGGTGGTGGCGAGTCATCTCGACAATGTTCCCATCGTCGTGGCGATGGTTGCTTTGCTGCTGGGGAGTGTGATCACGGTTCTCACGGGTTTGAGCGCGACCTTGCGGCGGCCATGTCCGGAGCTGACGAGATCCTGCCTGTGGACGGCTCTGGGAACGGCTCTGGCTTTTGCGGTGACCGCTCCGATTTATTTTGGGGTGGTCGCTTTTGATGACCCTGCCTATACGCTCGATGCGGCGGGACCTTTCCAGGCTTTTGCCGACCTCTCCAGTGAGGGGGAATTGATTTTTTATCTGGTGTTCGTGGTGATCGGCGCAGTGCTGACGGTGTCGAGTCTGGTAGGGCTGATCGCTTCGCTCAAGTGGAGGAACCGGTCGTAACTTAGCAAAGCGGTGATCTATGGCTTCAGTTCCACTTTCTAAAACAATTTGCCTGATTCACCCGGAGCGACCTGCCACGGCGCGTTGCCCGGGGTGTGGCACGTTTTACTGCGGCGAATGTATCACCGAGCACGATGGTAAATTAACCTGCGCCAAATGTCTGGCCGCAGAGAAGCCGTCTGCGGACAAAAAGAAGCGCGGGTTTTCCCTGCCGCTCATGCCGGTGGTGCATCTGGCGGTGGCGATTGTGGTTTGCTGGATCTTCTATTATTCCATGGCCCGCATTCTGGGTAGTATCCCGGATGATTTTCACGACGGCACGATCTGGACTGATGAAACGGCGACGCTCCCGGATTCAACGGATGGCGCGGAGGAATAATGATTCTCGTGGTGGAAGGGGGGCTTTTCCTTCGGTCGGGGAGAGGCTTGCGACTTGCCAACCTTTTCCTCTTTGAAAAGGAACGAGCCGCAGTCCGGGCACCTGCCAATAACCCGAACTGCGGCTACCCCTCAACTAAGGGCTTGCGATTGAGAATCTTGTTTCGTTAGAAACTCAACCGAAGTCCTAATCCGTACTGACTCACTTCCTCGGTGTAGCCGGCGCTGCCAAAGACACTTAACGAAGGGGTTAAGTGAAAGAGCGCCTTCAGATCTACTCCGAGGTCTGTGGTACTGTCTATGTTTGTGATGGTGACGCCGCCGCTCAGTTCGAGCAAATCTCCAATCATTAGCCGGAGACCTGGCGTCACGTAAATTCCATAGCCGTCGATGGGATCATCGAGGACATCTGAGACAAATTTTTCGCGGGAAAGTCCGCCTTCGATCACAAAGTCGAGGTTTGACTTGATCGGAATCCCCAGACCGACGCCGGCGTTCCAGGAGAGAAAGTCGAGGTCATCACCAATAGTGGTGTCCGGCGTCACATATCCAAATCCACCCGTGAGATAGAGAGTCGAGATGATGGGGAGGGAAAACTCAGCGCCCAGTCCTCCAGTAGACGAAACGTTGTCGTCATCGAACTCGTAATTGAAGTATCCGAGGTCCAGGTAGTTGTAGTTGAAAGCTGACTGTGAGCTTCCACCGCTGCGGCCTTTGAAAAGTCCTCTGCTTGAGGAGTCGTCGTAAACATTTCCTTCATCCGCCCAGTCCTGCCCCTGAGCCGGGCAAAGTGCGATCGCGCCCAGAACTGCGAGAGCAACGGCAGTGATTCGAGTTTGATTGAGAGGGAAAGATTTCATTAATTTTCTGGCTCCGAAACAACCGCGAGCAGTTGATGGTCAAATTTACCAAACAATTAATGTCCCTGCAAATCATTTTTTAAAACTTTCTCACTATTCACGTCTCAATAATGATAATATTATAAAATAATTCACCTTTGAAGAGCTTTATCATGAAGAAATCTTCTGATATCGCGTCGCGGATCGGTAAACCAGCTCGTCGGTTATGTTCCGGACTTCTGACTCGATTACGATATCTCCCTCTTCAAAGTAGATGTCGATTTTCATGTTGATGCCCTGTTTCCCCGGGACCGGTCCGAGTTGGAGCCGCTTTCCACCGGCAATCACTTTTACTGCCAGCACCCCGGACTGGTCGGTGCCCATCTCATAGGAGGCGGTGATGTTTTCGGCGTTTCCGTTGAAATTGAACTTCCACGAATAGGGTAACTCTGAGCCACTGCGGGTGATCAAACCGACCATCTCGAAGACCTGATCGCCTTTCTTGAAATCCGCGCCCCAGTCATCGCGGAAGGACTGGGGTTCTTTGAGCTCGCCTTTTACAATATCGAATCCGATGCCCACGCCTTCCCAGTCCCCGGTAGCGGAAACCAGAAGTTCGATGTCTTTGAGGGATTTGATCGGCTTTCGTGCCTGAGAGTAGGCCGTTCCGGATCCGCCGATAAAGAATGCTGCCAATAGAATCGTGAAGTGTCTCATGCCCTGAGTTTATCACCTGCTCCGCAACGGAAGAAGGCAATTACACACCCCAATCAGGCACTGTGACGCTGTCACAAAGCGATCTTATCCCCGCCGGTCGGGATGATGACTTCGCTATCGCTGTCGGCCAGCTGGTTTGCAAACCACTGACGCGCCGGCCCGTCGCCGTGAATGAGAATGACGCGCCTGGCATTGACCCGCTGGATGTAATCGAGAATCTGGTCACGCGGGGCATGGCCGGAGAAATCGAATCGCTCGACTTGGCAATTGAGCTGAACCTTTTTTCCTTCCAACGTGACGACATCCCCGGTTGCGGCCTGCTGGATCTGGCCTGCGGGCGAATCCGGATCGCAATAGCCGACGAAGAGCAGGCTGTTCTTGTGGTTGGGCAGAATGTGGCGGGCAAACACATGGGAAACGGTGTGTTCAGTCATCATGCCGGAAGAGTAGAGATAGATGTGGCCGGGCCGGGAACCGGGAATCGGCTTGCCTCGCTCCAGTGGTCGCAACATGGGCAGGTCTTCGAGAAGTTTCATGTCCCCATGACGCCGCGGCCATTCGTCCCCGATGGTGTCGGTCAGCATGGTCATCTTGGTGGACAATCCACCGATGTGAATGGGGGTGTTGTCCGGGATAACACCTTCGAGCATCAACTCGTGAAGCATGAGAAGCGTTTCCTGAGTTTTGCCGAGGGCGAACACCGGGATCAGCACGGCTCCCCCGCGATCAAACGTTTCAGCGATGGTATCACCGAGCCGGAGCTTTTCGTTTTCCCGGGTGTATTCCGCCGGTCGTTCCTGATCCCCGCGCGTGGTTTCGACAATGAGTGTGTCGATGTCTTCATCAGGAAAGTCGGCCGCAACGGAGAGGGTCTGATCCTCAAAGTGCATGTCACCTGTGTAGAAAATGTGGTGATCACGATAGGAAACGGAGATGCCTACGGCACCGAGCACATGACCTGCGGGATAAAACTCACAGGTCACCGGCGCATCCGCCTGATTGGGATCGATACGAAATCGCTGCCCGATGTTCCGCCGGTTCCATGACTTAGACATCTCATCGATCTCGCGATGGGTGAAGAGGGGATATTCATTCACTCCCAGCTCCTGCCGCTGGGCTTTCATCACATTCACCGAATTGTGCAGCAGGGCTTTCCCCACCATGTGGGTCGGCTTGGACATGACGACGGTGGCGTCCTCTTGATCCCGATGCAGAAACGGCAGCCCTCCGATGTGATCGAGGTGCGCGTGAGAAATCAGAATGGCATCGATGGAGTTCGGCTTGAGATCCCGAATGTCGGGAAGCGTTTCGTAGCCTGTCTTCTTGGGATGAATACCGCAATCCAGAATAATTCGTGTCCCTCCCAGTTCGAGCAGATAAGCGTGCGAACCGATCTCGTCGGCAAAGGTGAGGCTGGTGAAATGCATATACGGAGAAAATTTCAGTCTAAAGAAAGTGACGCAGTTGACACGTAAGAGCCGATTTCAGTCTGACAACTGATTCCTGAAATCAGGCAGGATGGATTCTGTCAGTTGTGGCCTTCGGCTCCCTTTTGCTTGGCGCGGGCTTCGGCAAAGAAATGCTTCAGCAGCATAGCGCTCTCATCGCCCAGCACTCCCGGGGTAATCTCCGAGTGGTGATTGAGCGTGGGTTGTTGAAGAAGATTGAGCAATCCCCCTGCGGCCCCGCCTTTGGCATCGCCACAGCCGAAGATAACCCGTCGGATTCGACAATGAACTATAGCCCCGGCGCACATGGGGCAGGGTTCCTTGGTCACATAAAGATCGCAATCGGTCAGCCGCCAGTCTCCCATGGCGGACTGCGCCTGAGTAAGCGCCAGCATTTCTGCGTGGGCCGTGGCGTCTTTTAAAGTCTCTACCTGATTGCTGGCCCGGGCGATGATAGAACCCTTGTGAACAATGACCGCACCGATGGGGACTTCCTCTGCGAGGTAAGCGTGCTGAGCTTGTCGGAGTGCCTGGGACATCATGAATTGATCACTGTGGAGATCAATCACAGGGGTGTCCATGTCGTCTGGTTCATTTTCAGTCATATTGAGTTGGCGAAAGCCGGAATCGCAAGATAGTGATGGGGAATATGAACGACTGCAACCGACGAATTATTGCACCCTCAATGCTGGCGGCTGACTGGTCGCGCGTGGGAGAGGAAGTCCAGCGCGCGAAAGATACCGGTGCTGACTGGATTCATCTCGACGTGATGGATGGTCACTTCGTGGAAAATATTTCATTCGGCCCGCAATACGTTGCCACCGTGAGAGAATGCACTGACATGACTCTGGATGTGCATCTCATGATCACTCATCCCGATAAATATCTCGAAGATTTTGTAAAAGCGGGCGCCGATCGCATCACCGTACACGTGGAAGCGGATCACGATGTGGCAGATACGCTGAAGAAAATCCGCGAGGCCGGTTGCGGAGCCGGTCTGGCATTGAACCCGGCGACAGAGTTCTCAGCGGTCGAGCCGTATCTTGATCAGATCGATTTGCTGCTGGTGATGACGGTTGTTCCCGGATTTGGCGGCCAGTCCTTTATGGAGAAAGAAACAATGCCGAAGGTCGCAGCCGGAAAAGCCTGGCGGGATGAGCGCGGTCTGACCTACCACATCGAAGTGGACGGCGGGATCGATCTCGGCACGGTGGAGATCGCTGCCGCCAACGGCGCCAATGTTATGGTGGCAGGGACCTCACTTTACCGGGTCGACGATATGGCGGGTTCCATCGCTCAGATGCGGGGCGAAAACTGATCTTCATGCCCGGCCAACGAGACAGAACCAGCCAGCCCGTTTACTCCGTCACCGAGGTGACGCGGGCCATCAAAGGAACGCTGGAAGGAAAGTTCTCCAGTGTCTGGATTGAAGGCGAGATCAGCAATCATCGCTGCCCGGCTTCAGGGCATCACTACTTCACGCTGAAAGACGCGAATGCCCAGTTGGCTTGCGTGCTGTTTCGCGGCCAGGCCCAGTTCAACCGGACCGAGCTGGCTGATGGATTGCAGGTTCAGGTTTCCGGCGATATTTCGGTCTACGAAAACCGCGGGCAATACCAACTCATCGCCCAGTGGGTGCAGCCCAAGGGACTCGGGGCGCTTCAGGCCAAGTTCGAAGCATTGAAAGCCAAGCTCAACGCTGAGCGGCTCTTCGATTCAGGAACCAAAATCGCCATTCCCCGGTTTCCCAGGACCATCGCTGTCGTGACATCGCCCACCGGCGCGGCAGTGCAGGATATTCTCAATGTGATTCGCCGCCGGGCTCCCTGGGTGCGAGTGTTAGTGATGCCGGTGGCGGTGCAGGGGCAGGGATCAGAACGGGATATCGAAGCTGCCATCCGCTGGCTGTCGAAGCGCCCAGAATCCATTCCCCATATCGATACTCTCATCGTCGCGAGAGGAGGGGGCAGTCTCGAAGATCTCTGGAGTTTCAATGACGAAGGCGTAGCCCGCGCCATTTACGACTGCCCCATTCCCGTGATCTCCGGCGTGGGGCACGAGATTGATTTCACCATCGCTGACTTCGTGGCCGACCGTCGCGAACCCACGCCGAGTGCCGCCGCAGAGTTTGCCGTGCCCGATGGGGCCGCCCTCATCCGGCATTTGGAAATGCTCAACGGAACACTTGAGCATCGCCTGGAGAGCGAACTCAACCGCCTTGAGCAATCACTGGATCATTCATCACAAATGATTGGCGGCGGAGATTTCGCGCGGTTCTTCGATTCGAAGGAAGCTGATGCGCGTCATCTGATCGACCGGTTCAGCGGTGCCATTGTTGAGCAACTTGCTGAAAGCAGGTCTCAACTCGACTACTTCGCCAATCGTGTTGAAGCGATGAGCCCGGAGAAAGAGATCGACTTTCTCGGCAGGGATCTGGAGCGCGTGTTTTCAGAGCTGGAATCCATGCCTGAAAAAATTCTCGAACGATGGACCAGCCAGCTTTCGAACCAGAAAGCGCTGATCGAAGCATTGAACCCTCAGACCATCTTAAGTCGCGGGTATTCCATGACCATGAATGCGGCCGGTGAGCCGATCACCAAAGTGAAGTCAGCAAAGAGCGGCGACAAGATCCGCACCCTGCTCAGTGACGGAGAAGTCAGCAGCGTCGTGGAGTAAGCGGGGAAGCGTCTGTCCACAAAAAAAGCCCGAAGCGAAACGCTCCGGGCCTTTTCAGAAGTGTTATCTATCCGAGTTGATTACTCAGGAAGAAGCACGTTGGCCTGGTCGGTATCAAGCAAGCCACCGCCTTCAGCGTCTTCGCCTTTGGCGCGCTCTTCGAAGATGTTCTTCACGCGACGGTCTTCAGACATCACGGTTGCACCTTCTTCTTTTCCTGTGAGCGGAAGCTCTTTCACGTGTCCACCAACAAAGCCGACAACGGCTTTCTTGGACCGGAGCCAGGGGTGATACTCACCCATTTCACCTGGACCACTCATCTCACCGTCTGCTACGAGAGGTGAGTTGCTTCGTGAAGTGCTGAACTGACCGACTACGTATGCGAAGGCACACTCTTCTGACTCAAGCTCACCGTCTTCCACTGGTGGACGCTGTTTATCAGGATTCTGAGTCTTGATCCAGAAGATCGACTCATTGTCGATGTAATCAGGAACGAGGTCATTGAATGCTTCGATCGAAGTGGTAGCTCCGGATTCCTCCTCGCCTCCCTCTTCTTCCAGTTCATCAGCTCCGCCAAACGGGAACTGTCCGTCCCAGTCAGCTGCGAATGTGTTACATCCCAGAAGAATCTGGCGCTGATTGTTGATGTCTTTACTACGATAGGCGCGCTCACGGACCCCCTGGACACCGGGGAGAACGAAGCTCGAGAGAATCGCAATGATGGTAATCACCACCAGCAATTCAATCAAGGTGAACGCCTGATTACTCTTTTTCAGTTGTACTGTTTTCATTTTTAGTCAGGTATTTAGTTACTTATTATTATGTCGCCTTGCGGCGTATGACTGCATGCGGAGGGCAGAATTCCACCTTCCACGTATTTACATTGCCATTTTTGCGAAAAAAGAGCAAGAAAATCTCAAATATTCTGCGGAAATCGCAAAAATATTAGCGCTGGAGCTTGAACATCACCGTCGCAAGCGGTGGAAGCTGAATCTGAATCGAGTTGTCACGGCTATTCCACTCAATCCCCTCAGAGTTTGAGCCGCCCGCGCTGCCAACATTAGACCCGCCATAGAGCTCGGCGTCACTGTTGAAAACCTCCTGATAAAATCCCGGCTGCGGAACACCCACTCTGTGGTCCACCCGCGGAACTGGAGTGGCGTTGATCACAACCAAAACAATTTCACCGTTCCTGCCTTTGCGGACAAAAGAGAACAAGCTGTTCTCGCTATCCATATGGTCAATCCATTCAAAACCCTCGGGGCTGTGATCGAGCTCATTCAAGGCCGGCTCACCGCGGTAGAGCGTATTCAAATCCCGAACCAGCCGCTGGATTCCCGCGTGGTCCGCTTCCTCCAGCAAATGCCAATCCAAACTTTCAGAGTGCTTCCATTCCTGCCATTGAGCAAACTCACAGCCTTGGAACAGCAACTTCTTACCCGGGTGCGCCATCATCCAGGCATAGAAAAACCGCAGGTTCGCCATCTTCTGCCAGCGGTCTCCCGGCATCTTGTCGATCATCGAACCTTTGCCATGCACCACTTCGTCATGGCTCAGCACCAGCATGTAACTTTCCTGGTAGGCATAGATCATCGCAAACGTTGCCTCACCGTGGTGGTGCTTTCGATGAATCGGATCGTGTTTCATGAACTCCAGGAAATCGTTCATCCAACCCATGTTCCACTTAAACCCAAAGCCCAGACCGCCGGTGTCAATTGGGCGGGATACCCCCGGGAAAGCAGTGGATTCCTCCGCGATCATCATAATCCCCGGATTCTCCTCATAACAGACGTGGTTCAGTTCCTTCAGGAACTCAATGGCAGCGAGATTCTCGCGCCCGCCTTCATGATTCGGAACCCATTGGCCCGGTTCGCGTGAGTAATCGAGATACAACATCGAAGCCACCGCATCGACCCGCAAGCCATCGATGTGAAACTCCTCCAACCAGTAAAGCGCATTGGCGACGAGGAAGTTTCTAACTTCTGTCCGACCGTAGTTAAAAATCAGCGTCCCCCAATCCATATGCTCGCCCTGCTTGGGATCCGCATGCTCATAAAGTGCAGAGCCGTCGAATCGGGCCAGGCCATGTGGATCTTTCGGAAAGTGGGCTGGCACCCAGTCAACAATCACCCCGATGCCGCGCTGGTGGCAGCGATCCACAAACTCGCGGAACTCATCCGGCGACCCGAATCGACTGGTGGGTGCGAAAAATCCCGTCACCTGATATCCCCACGAACCATCAAAGGGAAACTCCGTGATCGGCATCAATTCAATATGGGTATATCCCATATCCACAACGTAATCGACCAGCTCATCAGCCAGTTCCAGATAACTCAGCATCCGGTTGCCGTCGTCGGCCCGCCGCTTCCACGATCCCAGGTGAACCTCGTAAACAGACATTGGGCCGTGGTAGAGATCCACCTTGGGGCGGTTCTCCATCCATTCCCCGTCCTTCCAGGTGTAGGTATCGCGGCGGCAGGTGATGCTGGCCGTTGACGTTCCGTGCTGCGAGAAAAACGCCATTGGATCACTCTTGGAAAACAGAGACCCGTCTTCGCCAATCAACTCGAACTTGTAATGCGCTCCGGCCTCGATCCCGGGGATAAAGATTTCCCAAATCCCTGTTTCGAACCACTTCCGCATTGGGTGGACCCGGCCATCCCACCGGTTGAAATCCCCGATCACACTGACGCGCTTCGCATTTGGCGCCCAGACCGCAAACCGGAATCCTTTTGTTTCATTCACCGTCAGCGGGTTTGCTCCCAACTTATGCCAGAGCTTACGATCCTTTCCTTGACCGAAAAAATAAAAGTCCTGCTCGCCCAGAGTGGCGCCGAAGTCATACACATCCCGCTCAGGGCCGTGTTCATTTCCCGCGTGATCCGTCCACTTCAGGCGGTAGCCAAAACGCTCTTTCCGTTCCGCGATGATTGCCTCGAAAAAACCTTCTTTGCGGGTTTTTATCAGCTCTTGTTCGCCTCCGTCGTGATCCGGGACAATCGTCACCGACTTCGCTTCCGGATTGAAGACACGGACGAGCATACCCCGGTCGCCTGCCGAATGCATTCCGAGGAATCCAAAGGGGTCGGGATGATTGGCAGCCAAAATTTGATCCACCCCGGAAGGGTTCGTTTCACGAGTAGAGATAGCAGCGTCCATAGATTTTACGATTCAAGCGTCTAACAATCCGACGCCTCATACAAGAGAAGTCTTGCGCATTTAGCACAATTCGATCCAACTGCGAGAAAATCTCCTACTTGGTGGATCGGCGGAGACAGCGCAACAAAAATACCGGGTTCTCTGTCGGCAAGAGGTCAGCATGAAAAGAAATCTTCCCCACAACGCTGTTACTGTTTGTCCCTGAACTCAGATTGGGCGCCCGCCTCCGTCCCATCCTTTGGCAATGGTTCATTTCGGAATGCGTTCCGACTGCGGATTATGCCAATGGTCGTGCCGGCAACTCGTTTCTGCTGCGGATTATGCCAATGGTCGTGCCGGCAACTCGTTTCTGCTGCGGATTATGCCAATGGTCGTGCCGGCAACGCGCTTCTGCTGCGGATTATGCCAATGGCTGGCACAAAAAGTGGCCTCTGTTCTGTTTTTTGTCCGTTTGTCCCGCGGGCAGGCGTCAAGATGACAGAATTGGTGCGTGTTGGCTTTTCGATTTCGTTCCCTGTCATCCTGAGCAGTGGAGAGGTCAGCAGAGGGCGTAGTAGCGAGGAAAGTGGCGAAAGTCACCGGAGCAAAGGGCCGAAGAACCAACAAAACAGACGAACCAACCAACTTGATGAAACCAACGGGTAGTCAGACGAAACCGAGCGGAGCGGCAACTGCGGCAGCGACCGGCTCTGACGTGGCGGAAAAAGATCGTGGACCGATCCATGACCCAGGCGTGTCTGGCGAGATGTTCCGCATCAAGGTCTCGACGAACCAACAGGGTATGTTTGATGAACCAACCCTATTTGATCGTGAAACTCCGAATCTAGCTAACCACCGTCCGGACCAGCCGGATCTCCTTCCTCATTCGGCTACCGCCGCAGGGGCAGCCGGTGTTTCCGCTGCCGGAGCAGTTTTCGGTGGGGTTTGTGCTAAAGCTACCTGCAGGGCTTCGTATTCCTGCGCCGCTTTTGCTTTGGCGGCTGCCTGCTTGGCGGCGCAGCGTTCGCATTGCAGGAACGCACAGCTCGACAACGCAAATGCGGATGCCGTCGCTACGAAAAGGAGCCAGAAGTTTTTCATGATGTGCGACTTTAGAAACGATCGCCGAAAAGACAAGCGACGGGATTTCTGATTTGATGTCGGGGAAGAACCGGCGGAATCTGACAGCGTGAGCAGCGAAGCGATTCCGAACGAAATGATCCTGGCATCCGCCGGGTCTGGGAAAACTTATCAACTGACGAATCGCTACATCGCGCTGATGGGGCTGGATTTGCTGTCAGGAAATCCGGTACGCCCGGAGAGGATTGTGGCGGTGACCTTTACCCGCAAAGCTGCGGGGGAATTCTTTGATTCTATCCTGACGAAGCTGGCAGAGGCAGCGGGCTCCCCTGAAAAGGCGGCCAAATTGTGCCCGCCGGAAACAGATCCGCTCTACACGGTGATGTCGCAATTGAAGCAGTCCGATTACCGGATTTTGCTCCGGGTATTCATCGACCGGATGCCGCGGCTGTTTCTCAATACGCTGGATTCATTTTTCTCAAACATCCTGCGAGCGTTCCCGGCAGAGTTCGGTCTCGCCGGGGATTTCGAAATCATCGACAATCACCTCGCCGCTGTGGCACGACAGCAGGTTTACCGGTCGGTCTTCCAACGCCAACCGGTCTCGGTAAAGAATGCGCAGGATCAGTTTCTGGAGGCTTTCCGGAGGGCAACCTTCGGGCGGGAGGAGAATAAGATCCGCGGGGTGCTCGATGGCTTTGTTGAAAATCAGCACGAAATCTACCTGCACGCTGCCTCGGGGAACAAATGGGGCAATGCCGATGCGATCTGGCCGAAGGGATCCCGCTGGCTGGGGATGAAACGAAATCTGGAAGAGGATTTCCGTCGTCTGTTCGAGATTTTTTCCAGCGAAGGGGAAGTCAACGAGGCGCAGTGGGAGTTCTGGGATGAGTTTCAGGATCAGGCGTTGAATCACAATCCCGGCTCCAAGATTCCCTACCGGATGGAGTTTTTCCTGAAGAAGCTTTTGCCGGAGTGGTCTGATGTGGAGGCGGGTGAGGTCTCGATCATCGTGAATCGCTCGAAGCAGACGATCCGGGATGAAGCCTGTGATGTCCTCAACTACATCATCAAACACATCGTGGGTGAAGAGTTGGAAACGCGCCTGAAGCGGACTCACGGCATCTGGGAGATTTTAACGCGCTATGAAGAAGCGTATTCCCACCTGGTGAGACGGCGGGGGCGGCTGACGTTTCAGGATATGGAATTGATTCTGGCCGGCCATGAGTTCGGGACCGATCACCCGCAACCGATTTTGACCCAGATCCCGGGTGACGATGACCGGATGCGGATCGATTACCGGCTGGATGCGAAGTATGACCACTGGCTGCTGGATGAGTTTCAGGATACGAATTACATGCAGTGGAATGTGATCGCGAATCTGGTTGATGAAGCAGTTCAGGATATTTCGCAGGAACGGAGTTTGTTTCAGGTAGGGGATGTGAAGCAGGCGATTTATGCCTGGCGCGGCGGGGATACGCGGCTGTTTCACGATATCTTTGAGCACTACAAAGGCGACGGAACTGCTCCGCGGATTCAGCCGCGTGATCTGAATGTATCGTGGCGCTCCGGCCATGATGTGATCGGCACAGTGAATGCTGTTTTTGAACCGGTCCCGCACTTTGCGGCCATGGATATCCCAAAACCGGCGATCGGTCGCTGGAAGTGGAAGGCGCATGAGGTCGCACCGCCGCATGATCAGCTCCCGGGGTATTGCGGGTGGTTGAATCCTCTGGCTTACACGGATGGCGAGAAGGTCGGGGAAGAGGACCGTTTTGCGGTGGTGGTGGCTTTGCTGGAAGAGATCCAACCGATCGAGCGCGGGATTGACTGCGCGATTCTCGTGCAGACGAACAAGATCGGCCGGGCCATGGTTGATTATATACGGGCTCATTCAGCATCGAAAATCCCGGTAATGAGCGAGGCGGACATCAGTGTGGCGACGGACAATCCGCTGACTTTGGGATTGTTGAGTCTGCTTCGTTTTGCGACGCATCCGGGGGATACGTTTGCATGGCAGCATTTGGCGATGACACCGTTCGCGGCGGTGATCGAGGACGATGATCTGACGCGGGGAGGCGTGGCGAACCGGGTGTTGCGTCAGGTTTTTGATAAGGGGTTTGAATTCTGCCTGAGAGACTGGGTCGGTGCGCTGGAGCGTTCCGGTTTTGAACTGAGTGCGTTTTCCAGAAACCGGATTGAAGACATGGCGCTGGCGGCCCGGCTTTTTGATCAGGGCGGCAGCCGCGACATCGACGAGTTCATCGGCTACGCAGAGCGCTTCACGGTTCGGGAACCGGACACGAAGAGCGCGGTTCAGGTGATGACGATTCATAAATCGAAAGGTCTTACTTTTGACATGGTGATCCTTCCTGATCTGGAGGGGAACAAGATCACCGAGATCCGCAAAACGATCGGGGTGAAGCGGAATTCTCAGCGGAAGGTGGAGTGGGTCTACGACATGCCACAGACGGTGATGGTCGAGGCGGACGACGTTTTGTGTCGCTATCGGGAGGAGCGCGAAGCGGAGGCTGCGTATGAGGAGCTTTGCAAATTTTATGTCGCTCTGACCCGGGCACGGCAGGCGAATTACCTGATCACGAATCCGCGGGGACGGAGTTCCACCTCAAAGAACTTTGTGTTCCTGTTAGAGATGGCGCTGGCTGGCGGGTCGGCTCCCCGGCGAAAGGTTCATGGCGGGCTGGATGTGGATTTTCTCTACGAGTCGAAAGAGTCGACAACTGACTGGAACTGGTATGCGGAGAGGACGGCTCCGCAGCCCCGGGAAGGGCAGACTGACGAAGGGGTATCAACCACGGTAAAGGCGGATGGTCGCCTGCGGCCCCGTCGTCGTACGCCGAGCGGGTCTGAAACGCAGACGGTTGATGCTTCGCAGCTTTTCAGCCGGGCGGGGAGAAAGGCAAGGGCCTACGGAACACTGGTGCACGCGCATTTTGAACAAATCGAATGGCTCGATGAGATCGAGGACGATATACTGGCGGAGCGGTTCGAGGCTGTGCCTGCGGAAGATGCGCAATTGAAGACAAAGGCGCTCGAAGAAGTGGTGTCGTGCCTCGCAGTGAAGGAGATCTGGCTGGCACTGACGCGTCCCTCACCGGAGGCTGAATGCTGGCTGGAACGCCGCTTCGAAATTCTGCTGAATAATGAATGGCTGTCCGGAACTTTCGACCGTGTGGTGATTGAGCCGGACAAGGCGATCATCCTGGACTTCAAGACGGACTGGATTGAGTTCGACGATGATGAGAAGCTGGAGTCGAAGATTGAAAACTACCGGCCTCAGCTGCAAACTTACCGCACGGTCCTGTCGAGAATGACGGGGCTTTCGCCGGAGAAAATCGAGACGCAGTTGCTCTTCACCAAGCTGAAAAGGATCGTGACGGTCTGATACAATTCAGATCATGAAGCCGGCACCGGCGTCTGATTCTGATTCGAGAATGTCTTCGAGGGATTTCGCCCGCAACTGATTATTGACGGTTTCGTCGACCTTCTGCAAGGTTTCGCGCAGTCCATTGGCGCCACGAAAGTCGGGCATGTCTTCAGCATTCGGAGCCAGAGAACAGAGGTCGCCATCGATCGTATCAATGATCTCGGCTATCGAAATGGAGCGGGCTTCGCGATTGAGCTGATAGCCGCCTCCAACCCCACGCTTGCTTTTCAAGAGGCCGCTCCGCTTGAGCGCCAGGAGTATTTGTTCGAGAAATTTTGCAGGGACATCTCCTTTCCCGGCCAGTTCCTGGATTTGATAGGGTTGGTTCGGCGCAGCGTCGGCCAGGATTACCATCGCCCGCAATGCATACTCAGCCTTTTTAGAAATCTTCACAGAATCCCGACTAATCTCATCGGGAATTAAAGAAGTCAACGGAATGCCTCAAGGAAAGTCAGCGCGTCGCGGAGATGTGTCGTGAGGTTTATCCGGGGAAAAGGAATGAGACCTTGATTTAGGGAATCGTCGTCGGTACGTTTGCTGTCTCGTGAAACACAAATTCTATATCTTCCCTACTGCACTGGTCGCCGCGATTGCTCTCCCAAGCTGCGTCGACAAAAATGCTCAAATTGCTCCGCCTCCAGCTCCGGCAGTGACGGCTCCCTCAGCTGAGGTTCAGTCTTCGATGCCGCCACCTGTGGCTGGTAGGAGTTACACAACGGCCAGTGGCTTGCAGTACACCGTCCTCAAAGTCGGGACGGGTAAGCGGCCGCGTAGTTTTGATAAGGTGAAGGTTCACTATCACGGCACTTTGACGAACGGCACTGTCTTTGACAGTAGCGTGCAGCGTGGTGAGCCTATTTCTTTCGGTTTGAATCAAGTGATACCGGGCTGGACTGAAGGGGTTCAGCTCATGCAGGAAGGGGCCAAGTACCGGTTCACAATCCCGCATTATCTGGCCTACGGCATCGAAGGAAAGCCACCTACGATCGGCCCCAGAGAAACGTTGATCTTCGATATTGAGTTGTTCGAGGTTCAATAGGAAACCTCAGAAAGTCGGTAAGCCGGGGGGGCGTTCGGATAGATTCCGAAACTCCCGGCTTTCGTAGCTTTCACGGCTCTCTTCGAGAGTCATACCGCCGACGACTGCGATATCCCCACCATTCTGAACCATTTGCGGAACGCTGGTGCCTTTCACCACATAGACCTGCTGATCAATAGCTTTCCCATCCACATCGATAATGGTGTAGTGATAGGACTTCGGTCCGGACATGTGAAAAACGTGAAGCAGGTTCTTCCGGTCGACGATTCTCTCCGGTGGTCGCACCCCGAGGTAATCTCCAATCGGGTAGGTCTTTTTCACCAGCCCTGAGGCGACATCGGTGAGGCGAAGATACAAAGCTTTGCTGCGACTCCCGTAGTGCTGGGTGAGAAGAGCGTATTCGCGAAACTGTCCTTCGCCTTCACGACCGGTAGGGACGCCAAACACCTGGCTCCACATTTTTTGTCCTTCGACGATGTTTGCGGTCAGGCTTTGCGGAACCGTAAACACCCGGTTTATCTGAGAGAGATTGATCGAAGGCTTGATCCGATACATACCGGTGCGTCCCATCGCATAGGTTTTGTTGACCACCACCCGCTTTTTGTATACCTGCCCGGCATTGAGGATAATCGGCTTGGGAGCTTCGGCATTATCAGAGGGAGTCAGCATTCGTCCCGTGGAGTCTGTGACGCGAAAGTCCAGCCAATCAGCTCCGTTCTTTCCAGCAAGGACGAGGTCGCGACCCGCCCGGTTCACGATGGTCAGCTCCCCGACTACGGGTTCATGGGCGATGTAGGTGGTCTTCCCCATTTTGAAATCGACATCCAGCTGTGCCTGCAAGTTGGGAGACATCACAATGAATCCCGCCACAACCATTGTACCAATGATCAGACTTAACTGACTTCGCTTCCGCTTGTTACCTCTCATACAGTTTGCAATTGGGGTGTATTTTTCGGAGTTGATCCGAAGGGGCACTCTACGTGTTCGCTTCAAAAAAGTGAAGCTCTTTCCCAAACCGGGGAATTGCTATTCATCCATGGATTTATCCGGTGCCATTTCACTGGGACTCATCGTGTCAGATGGTGCCGGCTCGGACTTCATAGTTGCGTCGCCTTTACCGGCTGCATCGTCGCTGGCAGGCTCCGGGGTATCGGGATTTGGTGCCGGCTCGGTTTCAGAAGCCGGAGCCGCGGGAGCTGATGTTGATACACCAATCGCCCCGGCTGGAATTTCAGAGTGAGGAGGAGTTGGAGTGTCCGCGATTTCGGGATCGGTGTCACGAACCACGCGCAGTCCTGTCCATAAATTTGTATCTGCAGGTCCTTCCGTGGAGCGCCGCGCTGCCAACTCAAAGCCTTCTTTGGTGTTGAAAGAAGCACCGCGCTTCAAGGGGACCTTTGCGTCAGGCTTGTCTGGATGAGTGTCCCACGACGAAGTCCACTCTGTCACGTTTCCGGCGAGATTCTTGACGCCGTATCGGCTTTCATCCAATGGATGAGCATCAACTGGGGCCCAATACTTGAACCCGTCGACTTCACCCGGCCCTTTTGCATCTTCGCCTTCTCCGGAGGCCTCTTTATCCACACCGGAGTTAAACTTGGTGAGATCGATTTCAGCTCCCCATGGGTAGGTGTTACCAGTCCTGCCGCGAGATGCTTTCTCCCACTCCTGTTCGGTAGGAAGTCGCCCGCCGGCCCAGCGGGCATAGGCATAAGCATCCCACCAATCCACGTTGAGAACTGGGCAGTTGAGATCAATTTTCACGCCCAGGAACCTTCCGCCTTTGGTTGCGTTTGAATACATCGACCCCCATTCCTTGGGGTGGTAGGTTTTCTTATCCTCAGGCTGAAGAGGATGCTTCACTTCGTCAATCTTTGAGGGATTTGCCGCCAGGTCGTTCAGAAATTCCGCGTACTGAGCAATTGTCACTTCGTGCTGATCCATCCAGTAATCTTCCAGCTCAACTTGCTCGTCTGCCTGATAAGTGAACTCACCCGCCGGCACCTTGGCTTTCAGGGAGAAATCTTTGGCGACAGGCCGGTTTCCTACCGTCAATAAAGCAATGAGGCCGCCTACAATAATGATGCCACCAACGAGTCCCCCTACAATAATAGCTGTCCGGTTCGAATTTTGCTCTTCAATCTTAGCCTTTTCGGCCTCCGATATCACAGGAACGGGCTCGGTTGTTTGAAGGGCATCCTTCAGGGCCTCCACAGTCTTGATCGAATCAATCCTGTCCTGTGTGATCCGATCGTGAATCGCAAACAGTGCCGCATCGGTTTTTCCCTGTCGCAGAAACGGGCGCACCGCCTCTCCGATCAAACGCAGTTGCTGGATCT
Source organism: Verrucomicrobiales bacterium (assembly GCA_048267005.1). Lineage (GTDB taxonomy): Bacteria > Verrucomicrobiota > Verrucomicrobiia > Verrucomicrobiales > DEV007 > JABDJT01. The sequence continues at coordinate 63,723 of JBLWYI010000009.1, forward strand.
CTTCATCAACCGTCAGCATCGCTCCTGAACCTTTTACCGGGTTGGCGATACGAACCTGTTGTGAGCTGGTGATGAAGATCGAGTGGGCGGTTACAAGGCGATGCTTCATCTGGTTGGCTTTCAGATAGCAAAGAGCATCCGCCACTGATTCGAGCACGTTCCACAAAGCGTCATCGTCAAGCACTTCCCGTTTGTTCGAGAGGTCAACAAGGCTCGGGGCATCGATCAATTCCAGCGTGTAGAAGTTAACGCCATGTTCCTGAGCTGCTTCGTAGACCAACGAAATCGCCGGATGATTGATCAACGCCCGGGCCCGGGCTTCTTCCACAAAAGCACCGACCCAAACGGGGTCTTTGCGGTGCTTGCGAAAGAGAAGTTTGATCGCTACATCCCTTTGGATAGACATCTGCTCCGCCTCATAGAGCGCGAAATCATTGTCGCTCTGTATCACATCTTTAAGCTTGTAGTCTCCGAGAATTGTCCCTGTAGGTAGCGCCCCTTCCGGAAGCGGCTCCGATGGCGTGTTCAGTGCGCTGGTTGAAATGGCCGTGGTGTCGGCTGTCACGGGGATTTCCTCGGCGGCGTGTTTCCCGGTTACCTCGGCGAGCCAATTCCGCATTACCTGCGCATCGATCGGTTTGTAGAACAACATTTCGTTTTTCGAAACCTTGCCGTAGTGAGCGCTCATGTCATTGCGACTGCAAAAGGCGGCTGGAATCTCGCCGAACTTTGCCCGCAACTGATCCCGGAGCACAAAGACACTGTCGCTGTTTTCGTCGGGAATTCCGGCAACGATTACTGGAGACGAGGCTAGTGATTCCACCGACGCAAGTGCTTCTTCATTCGTGGCAGCCTGCAGCACATGGTCCACGGCATCGCCGACAGCAGCTTTCAACGCTTCACGGTCAGTAGGAGAGGCGTCTACGATGAGCAGGGTGGTGGTTGATCCATCCATTGTGTTAAATTAAAGACAAAAACTTCGGAGATACAGTTACAACAATACAAGAGACGCTCTTTCAAACCACTCGCTAAAATTAGCGATTCGTTCCATCCGGAAACAATGACCCATCAGGGCCAACAGCATCGGCCGGGCGATTGTCAGCTGGTTCGGTGTGTATTTCGAGCAATTCCTGAGGCTCGGCAACGGTATCCTGCAATTGTTCACGATAGTAAAGCTCAATCACGTACCCATGATAAACTCTTTTCCCAAGCTCACGCTTTTGTTCAATGGTGAACACCGGCTGATGATAGATCACATTCACGGTCTCGGACGATCCTCCCTGCCAGTCGTAGGGCTCAGACGGAAACTCCTGGGTGGTATCCGCGGTCGTTGCATCAATGACCTTTCCGTCCACTTTATCGAAAAAGTAAACCGACATCTCCATCTCAGCACCGGAGGGACGAACCTTGTTATCGCCGTCCACCACCACACTTAACACAACCTTTTCCCCTTCGTCTTCGGTTGTGGGAATTTTCTCCACACTCACATTCTTAATCTTTAAGACCGCAGAGGTTGTGCCTGCAGCCGAAGCCAGATTCCCCTTAAGGGCCATATCAGCGAGGGCATAATAGCCACCTGCATTTTCTTCGCCCAGTTCGTAAACCCGTTCCCAATAATCCAGAGCCTTTTGCTCCAACCCCATTTGGCTGAACGTCCCTGCCAACTCGGCCAATACCCGTGGATGATCCGGCAAAGCATCCTCAGCCGTGCGCAAGGCCTTCAACGCGCCCTGCATATTTCCCGTTCCCCGCAATTCCTCACCGGTAGCAACTATCTTATCGAGAAGCGGATCATTAATCCGATGAGCCGGATGAGATTTCAAAGCATTGTCTGCAAGGGCTGATCCTAACGGCTTTTGAGTTGGGGTATGCGGCGTCTGGATCTTTTGCGGACTGATAAAGGTCGGTTCCGGAATTGGGCTAACAGGTGGAAGGCCTGCTGTTGTCGGAGGAATTACTGCCGTGGGAGGCGGAGTCACCGTATTCACTTCCTGTGTTGCCGGATTACTATCAGGCGGATCAATTGACGGCGGGTTTTGGGCCGCCGCTTGAGGTGTGGGAACATCAGGAGTAACCGGTGGAGCTGTTACTAAAACTTCACGCGGCTTTTGCGTCAGAACAGCCCAGCCAACAGCAACCACCTGGAAAGCTGCTACAGCCCCCAGAATCCACATCGCAGAGATGAACGTCCGACCAAAATCAGAGCGCGGTGATAACATGTCCTCAGCCATTCAGTCTTTATATCCAATAAGAAAATCAATAACGTAGGGAATCCAGCCCATTCTGTCAAACTGGTCACCGCTGTGGGAAGAGCGTCACCCGATCGCCTTCTTGTGAGCCAATTATTAATCTGATACGCGTAAAATTTTAATATTTATTAATAATTACTGGAATTATTTGAGATAATTGTAATATTATCTCGTGATCTCGACTTTTCCGCACTCAATTTTCAAAAAGATGCCCCGTATTCTTGTTGGGGCAGCCATTTGTCTTTGCGTAATATCCGGGGCATCACTCACATCTATTGCCCAGAATTCCGGTAGCGGCACTGTTCGGGTGAATTTCCCAAACTCACCTGTGGCCGCAGTTCTTCCCTATTATGAGAACTTAACGGGCAAGCGCATCATTCAGGACGCTAATCTTACAGGTGTGAATCTCACTGTGGCCAGTGCTGACCCCATGACTCGTCAGGAAGCTATCGCTTTTATTGATTCCATCCTCCTGCTCAACGGATACGCCTTTATTCCCGTCAATAACAACACCTTGAAGCTGGTGAATGTTACCGGAGGCAAAAACCCGCGTAGTCAGGGGCTTCCAGTAGTTTCCCGGGCCGAAAATCTTCCCGAGGGTGATGCCGTTGTGAATTATATCATGACCCTCGACAATATTTCGCCGGAAGACGCCGTCCGGACCTTTGGGCAGGTGGTCACTCTCAATTCCTACGGAGCTATCACTCCTCTGGAGAACGCATCCGGCGTGATTATCACTGAAAACACCTCAGTGATTCGCAGTCTTGTTGAGTTGAAAGCCCACGTCGACGTTCCTCCTGCCCAGATTGCCAACGAGTTTATCAAGTTACATCGCGCCGACGCCGAGAAGATCGCCGATATCATCAGCACACTCTATGAGGCCCGTACTGGAGTAACACCAATTAACGGCCTGGCTGGTAACCCGAGTGGAAATGCTGGTCCTGCTTCCAAGGGCGCCACTCCTGTCACTGCTGACATCCAGGGCGGTCACGGAGAAGTTTTCATCATTCCCTATCGCCGGACCAACAGCTTGCTTGTCATGGCCCGGCCGGTGGATGTGCGCTATATCGAGAGCCTCGTCGAACAATTCGACCAACCCAGCGATGGCGTCAATTTCCTCAAGCGCACCCTCAGTCATGTCTCCGTTGCTGATTACATTTCTACATTTTACAATGCTATCGCCCGGGGGACCGACATCGAGAAAGCCGGAAACTTGCTCGATCCCGTCGAAAACCCATCCCTCACCGGTGGCGGACAAAGTTCCACCCTGCCAAATTCAGGATTCAACACCGGAGGAATATCCGGCGGCGGCTCACAAATCACCGCGCCCGATCGTCTGGCCGAGCCTGATGCTAAAATCGCCCCGCAATCGTTCGTCGTTGGCAATACTCTCCTCATCGCTGACACCCAGGCCAATTCTCTGATCGTCTCCGGATCTCCCGAGCACCTTGAGATCGTCGAAAAACTCATCGACGAAATCGATATTCAACCCCGCCAAGTCTACATCTCCACCGTCATTGGGCAGCTCACCATCGGTGATGACTTCAACTACGCCCTCAACGCCCTGCAAACCTTGGAATCGTTCAAGGTGAACGACAATGAAGTTTCCGCAGCGGGCAGCTTTATCAACGGTGGCAACAACACCGCCGGAACCTCCAACCCCATTGCCGACATCGCGAGCCTTGCATCCGCTTCCGCATTTTCCGGCGCGACCGGAGGGCTCTCTGTCTATGGAAAACTCTTGTTCGGCAGCGACGACGCATCCGTCAATGCAATGGTCAACCTCTTCACCCGCGACACCCGTTTCCGCATCCTCTCGCGGCCCAGCATCTACGCACAGAATAATGTCAAAGCCACCATCTCCAGTGGCCAGCGCATCGCCGTTCCCATTTCAACACTCACCAGCACAGGCGGCAATGGGCTCGGACAAAACTTCCCCGGTTCCATCGCATCCAATATCGAATACCGCGATGTCGTTCTGAAGCTGGAAGTCATCCCTCTCATCAATTCCGATAACCAGGTCACCCTTAAGATCGCCCAACTGAATGACAACATCACCGGCAGCCAGAACATTTCCGGTAACGAAATCCCAACCCTCAGCACACAGGAACTCATCACCACTGTTTCAGTCGATAACGGATCCACCATCGTCCTCGGAGGCCTCATCACTGAGCGCGAAGAGGAAGAGATTACCGGCATCCCCGTGATTAGGAAGATTCCCATCCTCGGCCGCGTCCTTGGCTCCACCGACAAACGCACCCGCCGTGAGGAACTCCTCATCTTCATCCAGCCGCATATCATACCAGGCGAACCTCACGGGGTGATTCCGCGCGACACCGTTGACCTGGAGATCAACCGCTCAAACCTCGTCGAAGAAACCCTCGATTTTGCCGACCCCGGCATTTATCGCGACTCCGATCCCGCTGCTTCCCCCGCTGCAGAGCAAACCGCTCCCGCACACCCTGATATCGATAAAAACACCCGTCGATACCGCCTATTCAACAAAACTAAGACTCAACGCAACCGATGATGACAAAACACACCGCCATCACTCTCGCAATGCTTGCCGCAGCTTCGTTCACTCCGGCCAGCGCTGATGTGATCGACTGGGGATTTGAACTGGCTCAGACCCCCACCTCCAGCTTTGACAGCACGGGCACCGCCGTCGATTCCAGCTACACATTCTACCTGGGCACCTTTGCTGACTCCTTCGCTCCAACCGTTGACCGCTCCAACTTCAACGATTGGCTGGTCAACTGGTCCACCCTCGATTCCGCGACCTTCGATGACGGAGTGAACAACTGGTTCAACGGCAGCGTCAATCTCACCGACAACACGATCTTCGAAACCACCGATCCCGTTTACATTTGGGGAACCAACGGCCTGCTCGGCGACGCCGGGGAAAACATCCTTCTCACCAGCGCTAACTGGGCCTTCCCATCCGCATCTCCGGATCCCGATCTCACTGAGTTCTTTCTGTCAGATGTTGGCCTCACCGCTGTGGTGGGAGCTGTCAACAGCTCTTATGATGGAGACGAAAGCGGCATATCAAACACCACCTTCGGCGCTTTCGACATTCAAACCGAAGCCGTTCCTGAACCACGAGGGGCAGTCCTCCTCGGCATCGGGCTCACTTGTCTCCTTTTCCGCCGTCGCCGGACGGATCGCTATCGTGCCTGAGATAGGTGAGAGAAGCTTGCTTGTTGCGGGTTTCAAGGATCAGCAGTGCAGATTCAATATTGGGGCGTCACCCGTTCAGAAATAATGGTGAACAACGTTGGTGGGTGTCACCTGTCTTCTAACCTCGCCGCCTCGCTTCCAAACTTAAGCTGACACCTGAGGCGTGAACCCCGGCATCTTCTTCTCGCAATGACACAAAAAAACCGGAGCGGTCTCCCGCTCCGGTTTAAGGGACGTTAGTCTATTCTACAGATCAGAATGGGATGCGGAAACCTGCACGGATGAGCGTGAAGTCAGCACCATCATCTTCGACCCAGTTGTAGGTCGCATCTGCAAAGAGACCCACACAACCAAGAGATTCAAGACGGATGTCAACACCGGCACCGACGTCGTAGAGACCGCGAGTGCTGCCATTTGTCAAAAGACCACCACCAGCCATCACGTATGGAGCGAAGCAAGCGTCAGTGTTCACAAAACGATAAACAAGATTTACAGTGATCAGGTGCTCTTCACTTGGATCTGTATCAAAAACAGAGTAGCTCGTTTCGATACCGATGTTCTCAGTGAGAAAGTAACCGATTGAAGCACCGCCGGAGAACTCATCTTCACCTGCGCCGTCAGGAATGAGACCTGCAGCAAAACCGGAGAATTCGAAGCCGGGTGAATAGCACGCGCAACCTGGATCAATCACAGGACCCTTCACGATAGGGGCTTTACCATAATCACCGGCGACTGCCGCTGATGCGAGAAATGCTGCAGCAATAGCAGCTGAGTTTAGGAGTAGTTTCTTCATAGAGTTTGGGTTGAGTCAGTTCTTTTTGCCTCACCTAAGAGGCCGTGAAAACTAAGCAAGCTCACCAAACAATCAAATGAAATGTTTTCACGCAATGTCGTCACGGAGCGCTGTTGTTTAACGACTTCCGTTGCAAAGTGCACGATTTCCGGCCCTGTTTTTGCGTAACGAAATCCATAACCTGCCAAGAGTGAGCTCGTTAGCTCACCCGTCAATCAATGCACGGCACAGCGAAAGTCAGCGCACCCCGGAAAGACATCGCTTGTGATGTTTGTCGTGGAATGCGTCCTATTTCTGACTATGGCTGACGAACCGCACACAGTTCCCTCCGCGGCAGGGCCCGGAGCCGATGCTGAATCGCCCCACCAGATTCCTTTGCGGGGCTGGGGCCGGATTCTTTTGCGGGTCGCAAAGTCTTTCAGCGAAAACGAGCTGGCGCTTGTCGCCGCGGGCATCGCTTTTTACTCCTTTCTCGGACTCTTCCCGGCAATCGCCGCTTTCGTCTCCCTCTACGGATTCTTTGTCGATCCCTCGACCTTGGAATCAAAGATCTCAACCTACCTCGGGGCCATGCCCTTCGAAGTTCGTGAGATCGTCGGCATCGAGTTGAAACGGATCTCCACCAGCGGTATCGCGGGAACCGCTGCAATTATTTCCACTGGTATCGCTCTGTGGGGCGGATCAAAAAGCGCCGCCGCCTTCATGCGGGGGATGAATGTGGTATATCGGGAAAAGGAGAAGCGGGGCATCATCAAATCACGTCTGACGGCCCTCGGCCTCACCGGTGGAGTGCTGCTGATGGCTCTTCTGGGAATCGGCCTGCTGGGAGTGCTCCCATACCTCATGAAAACGGTTTACTTCACCGAGCGATGGGTTGAGACGACCGTTTTGTTTCTGCGATGGCCGGTGTTTATCATTCTGATGCTGGTTTCACTGGCGTTTCTCTACCGGATCGGACCGGATCGGGCAGATCCCAAGTGGCGATGGATCAGTGTGGGCGCGGTCACAGCTGTGCTGCTTATCATTTTGGCTTCCTGGATTTTCGGACTGCTCATTGCCAGGTTTGGAGACTACAACACCACCTATGGATCGCTCGGGGCGGTGGTGGTCCTGCTCCTGTGGCTGCAAATCGTCGCGGCGGCGGTCCTCTTCGGGGGATTGGTGAATGCCCACATGGAATTCCAGACCCATGTCGATTCCACCACCGGCGAGGATAAACCGATGGGTGAGCGCGGGGCATTTATGGCTGATAATTTCCCTCTGATTCCGAAGAAAGACGACACATAATTTAACGTGAAGGTTTGAGCCGGGGAGCGTAGCCTCCCGTCTTTTGAACGCACTTCGCCGCCAGTTTTTCTTCAGCTACGCCGTCATCGGAAGCGTTATGCCTCTGATGACGATCTTCCTGCGCAGTGAGGCAAACTTCAGCTTCCTCGCGATCGGTATCGCCATGTCGCTCATGAGCGTGCCGATGGTCTGCTCTCCAGCATTGATCACGCTGCTGGCCGACAAAAACGTCGATCCCCGACGCATCCTTGCGGTGTCGTTCTCCCTCAGCTCCTGTGTCCTGACCGGGATCTTCTTCTCAGAACACGTCGGGCTGACCCTCGGTCTCTTTCTCCTGCACGGTCTGTCGTTCGTTGCGATGCTGCCGTTGCAGGACGGATTCTACTTCTCCTATGCCGAGGAAAACCGGAAGGAGGATATCAAAGTCACCCCTTACCCGTTGGTCAGGATCTGGGGAACCATCGGCTTCATTGTCCCCAGCCTCATCCTTTTCTACCCGCTGTCAAAAAGCGCATCGCCCGGAGTCATCATCCCGTGCGCCGTTGCCTTCTGCCTCCTCAGTATTGCCAATTCTTTCACCCTGCCCAAGCTGAAGCGCCTCGATAAAGCACCCGTCGATCTGACCCGGAAACAGAGGCTCCCCACCGGGAAGGCCTTCGCCACCCTCTTCTCTCCAGAGGCCCGCTGGCTCTGTATCGGGCTGGCCATCGCCTTCCTCGCCACCTCTTCTTACTACGGGTTCATTGCGAATTACTACATGGAGGTCGTCGAGCTGCCCAACAAATACATCGGACTGATCATCAACTTCGGTGTGCTGTTGGAAATCGGATACACGCTCCTGATGCCAAAGCTGCAGAAGTGGATCAGCTTAAAAGGCATTCTCATCGGCGGGCTCACCCTGATGACTTCGCGGATGTTCCTGCTCTGGGCTTTCCCCAGTGTCGGTATGGTGATCGCCACCCAGATCGGGCACGGGCTGGAAGTGCTGGCGCTCTTCGTCGTCCCCGTGATGTTCCTGAACCGACTGGCCGGGGACGAGTTCCGCAATTCCATCCAGGGCGTCTACACCATGTCGGTGAGCGGGGTGTCCAGGGTGATCGGCGGCGTCACCGCTGGTTGGATCACCATGACCTTCGGGCTGCGGGAGCTCTTTCTTGTGACCGGATGCCTCGGCGTGGTGGCGACCTTGATCATCACCTTCCTTTTTGCAAGAATACCGCCTCCGCCGGATGAGTAGCGGGAAGACCCCGATACGGGACCATTTTGACAGCCCATGGAAAGCAGCACTCGGATTGCCGACAAAGTCACTACCGCCCTGAAAGCACTGGGGCGGGGAACACGACAGGCGCACCGGCCCAGTGTTCAGGCAGACTTTGGAGTTTACACAGCCGACCTGCGATCCGTGGTGAAGGACTTCAAAGCCCGGCTCAAAGAGGCTGACGGCGAGTTTGTCCACGACCTCGGCTTGAAGCTCTTGCGGAAAAACGTGACCGAATGCCGACAGGTCGCTTACGAACTGATCTCAGCACACAAAGGCGCGCGCGAATTGCTTGATCAGGGACGTGTGGAAGCCCTCGGACAAGGCATCGATAACTGGGCATGCGTCGACAACTACTGCTCCTACGTCGCCGGTCGTGCCTGGCGGGAGGGCAGAATTGCCGACTCCGTTGTGGAAAACTGGATACGCTCACCCGACTTGTGGTGGAGACGCGCGGCCGTTGTCTGTACCGTGGCGCTGAATACCAAATCAAAAGGCGGAAAAGGGGACACCACGAGAACCCTCAGGATTTGCGAGGCATTGGCCGGTGATCAGGAAATCATGGTGCAGAAAGCCATCAGTTGGGCCATTCGCGAGCTGGTTCCGTGGGATCGCGAAGCTGTCGAAGGCTTCCTGGAGAATCATGGGGACCGCGTCTCAAAACTGGTGAAGAGGGAGGTCGAGAGGAAACTCCGCACCGGTAAAAAGAACTAGTCGGGACCCATTTTCCCTGAAACAAGCGATCTCCCGGACCTGCATTTGCCCCCTTGGTATTCACAGCAATCTTTGCTAGATTCCGTCCCCTTAACCCCGCCGCACCTCCAGTGTCTTCGAAGAAATCCAACACCCCTTTGAGTAAAGTCGCCGTGTGCAGCTTGATCTACGGCGTTCTCGGGGTGCCGGTCTTCGGCACGCTTTTCGCGGGTCTCGCCGTCATTTTCGGGCATGTAGGCATGTGGAAATGTCAGAAATCACCGTCCATGCCCAAACCGATGCGGGGTAAACGCGCTGCCCTGGTCGGACTCATTCTCGGATACCTGAGCCTGTTCACGACGCCTCTGATTCTGATCAGTCTGGGAATCGGCGCGTGGGCGAATAAAGATGAAGTCATCACTGTGGTGAACCAACGCTATACTGAGGAACGTCAGAACCGGAGTTTTGACGCCGCGGCCCGGCTTTATCTGGCTTGTGAGACCTATGCCTCTTCGCATGACGAGCAATACCCTGCGTCATGGGATGAACTCGCCGGTCGGTATCTGACGCGGAACGATCTTGAGCGGCTCTTGAAAAGCTCCCACCCGGATGGTCCTGCGGAATCCTTCCAAATGGTGCCACACGAGCGCCCTGTTCTCCGTGCAATCATGGATACCGTTGTCGTAATTCAGGAAATCGCCCCGCCTTCAGTGGCCGAAATCGTGGTGGTCTACGCGGACGGGAATACGGATTTGATCGCAAATCCCGAAGTTGAATAAGGTTCGGTAGTTTTCCCCGATTCGACATTCCAAGTCATTGATCTGGCGGCAAAAGTCGCCCCAGCGGTGAAAAACAACCGTTTCCGGGGCAATCGAAGCAGCATTGCCCGCAGAACAAAGGCCGTTCGGATGGTTGAAGAGGCATTGCCCGCAGAACAATGGCCGTCCGGATGATTGAAGAGGCATTGCACGCAGAACAATGGCCGTCCGGATGATTGAAGAGGCATTGCACGCAGAACAATTGCCGTCCAGACGATTGAAGGGGCATTGCACACAGAACAATGGTCGTCCGGACGGATGGAGAGGCATTGCACACAGAACAATGGTCGTCCGGACGGATGGAGAGGCATTGCACGCAGAACAATTGCCGTCCAGACGATTGAAGGGCATTGCACACAGAACAATGGCCGTCCGGACGGTTGGAGAGGCATTTGCACACAGTAACGGGGAAGAAAAACCGATGCGCCCGCACCGCTGTCATCCCGACGCAGGAGGGACCTGCGTCGAAACCCAACAGCTGGTGTAGTCCCCGGACGTACAGAACCACAGGCCTCCCGGCAGGGCGCGAGCCTTTGGTTCTGTTCCACCCGAAAACTTTGCATCACCTCAAAGAGCCTGGGTCAGGTCCTTCCTTCGTCAGGATGACAGAGATCGAAATCTCAAAGTCAACACGTACCGCCCCTGTCATCCCGACGCAGGAGGGACCTGCATCGAAACCCAACAGCTGGTGTAGTCCCCAGTCGTCCATGCCCACAGGCCTTCCGGCAGGGCGCGGGCCTTTGGTCCCGTTTCACCCGAAAACTTTGCATCATCTCATAGTAGCCAAGGCTCAGTCCCGTCCTTTGTCAGGAACAATGGGGAAATCAGCGCATTCTTTCAATATCGTCAAATTGAAGTGGAGGAAGAATCGGTCTAGGATGAAGTAAGTTTCCTGATTTCAACGATCATATGAAGACGATGACCAAACCTCTGTTGATACTCGCACTGATCTCCGCACTCCCCTGTTTGGCACAGGAAACAGTCCATCCGGCCGCGCCGATTTACATGGAAGCGACGGAAACGGAAGCTCTGATGGCTAAAGACGGCCAGAAAGTGGTGGTCTACGGAAACACCAAAAGCTCGGGCAAGTCCGGTTCAGGAACCAACTTCGTGAATTTTGAGGATGCGGACTTTTATCTGATTACGTTCAAATCCGATCTCACCGAGTTTAAAGAGGGTGAGCCTGTCGACCTCTACGACGGAAAACGGATTGCCGTAACCGGTGTGATTTCAGTCTATAAAGGCAAACCGCAGATCAAACTGACAGATCCTTCCACCGTGCAGATTCTTGAGGCGGATGCCGTATTCCCTCCAAAAGTGGAAGATGGCGGGAAGGATGCCAAACCCGCGGCGCCCGCGGCGGAAAAGAAAGCCAAACCGGAAACAAAGCCTGCGACTCCTGAAGAGGCGAAGAAAAAGCCCCCGGTTGATCCCAAGAAGTATTTCAAGTGACACGAATCGTGTCTTCAAAATTCCGGCGGCTTTCGATAGGGTAGCCACCATGGATACTTTTCAGGACCTATCGAAAACAAAATCACGCCGTCAGTTTCTGGGTGCCAGTGGCGGGGCTGCATTGACCGGGATGGCCGGATTTTTTGCGCTGACCTCGAAGTCGCGCGCTCAGGCCCCGCAAATCATCGGGCATGGTGATTTCAAATACAAAGTCGTAGAAGGGTGGGGTAAGCTCGACCCGGCCCGGACACCGGTGGCGAACTGTCATGAGATGGTCGAGGACTCCAAAGGCAGGCTCGTATTGTTTCAGACGGATACAAAGAACAACGTCATCATTTACGACAAGAGCGGCAAGCTGCTGGAAAGCTGGGGCACGACTTATCCCGGCGCGCACGGCCTGGATATCGTGAATGAGAACGGCGAGGACTTTCTATTCCTGTCGGATACCAAACTCGGCAAAGTCTTCAAGACAGATATGAAGGGAAAGGTCATCATGGAGTTGGGCCGCCCCGATATACCGCAGTATCAAGGGAAAAACGCCAAGGCGAAGTGGGCACCCACTAATATCATGCCGGCTCCGGACGGGACCTTTTTTGTGGGTGATGGCTACGGAAGCAGCTGGGTGATGCACTACGATGCCAATGGGAAACTTCTCAATGCTTTCGGTGGTAAGGGGAAGAATCCGGAAAGCCTCAACACTCCTCATGGTGGTATCGTCGATACCCGCGATCCGGATAATGTGACGCTGATGATTGCCTCGCGCTCTGACAATGCGCTGAAGAGATTCACCATGTCCGGCGTGCATTTGCAGACCATTCCCGTTCCCGGGATGCGCGTGTGTCAGGTGGCCAATCGCGGCGACTACATGATTTCGCCCAGCCTGGAAGGCGTCATCACCGTGATCGATAAGAACAATCACGTCGTCTCAAATCCCGGCGGCTCGGCGCCGGAGAAGGACGCGAACTTTGACCTCAAAAAAATCACCAAGGCGGCGGACAGTCCATTCACCCATCCTCACGGGGTGTGGATCGACGCTGATGACAGCGTCTACGTTCCCCAGTGGAATTCCGGAAAAACCTATCCAGTTAAGCTTGAGCGGGCGTGATCGCTTCGCGGTTGTCTTTCACGAGTCAACAGGGTTGATTCATCGATCAGACCCTGTTGGATCGTAATCGCTGTATGATCACCCGCTTTGCACCCAGTCCCACCGGATTACTTCATCCGGGCCACGCTTTTTCGGCCTTGTCGGCATGGCAGGTCTTTTGCGAGTCGGGTGATGCGGATAAGCGGTTTCTCCTGCGAATTGAGGATATCGATTTCAATCGTTGCCGGGAGGAATATGAAACGAAGCTGCTCGAGGACCTTGAGTGGCTGGGGATTCGCTGGGAAACTCCCGTTCGCCGTCAGAGCGAGCATCTTTCCGAATATCAGCAAGTCGCAGAAGACCTGAGAGAACGGGAGCTGGTTTATCCATGCTTCTGCACGCGAAAGGATGTGCTGCGGGAGATCGAACGGGCCGGCGGAGCTCCGCATGGATCCGAGGGCCCCGTTTATCCCGGGACTTGCCGGCGGCTTTCGCAGGATGAACAGCAATCAAAAATCGACCGAGGCGTGTCCTATGCCTTGCGGTTGGATCTGGAAAAGTCTCTGGCCGAAATCGGCCGGGACCTGACCTGGGAGGACTTGGCAGCAGGAACGATCGCAGCTAAACCAGAGCTATTGGGTGATGCCGTCGTGGTCAGGAAAGACATCGGAACCAGTTATCATCTGGCGGTAGTGTTCGACGATGCCCAACAGGGCGTGACCCACATTACGCGAGGGCTGGATCTGTTTGAGTCGACTCACTTGCACCGGGTGCTGCAGGAGATCCTGGGATATGATGAGCCGGTTTATTTTCATCACGATCTGATCCGCGATGAGGCCGGCAAACGGCTCGCAAAGCGGGATGAATCCGAAACGCTGCAAAGCTGGCGGGAATCAGGCCTGTCAGCGGCCGATGTCAGAAGCCGGCTGGGCTTTTCAATCGACTGCTGAGGTGAGGTCGCTCACCCAGGTATCGACGACCTCGACGAATTCATCATTGGCCGGTTCTCTGAAGAGTTCGTGGCGCAGGCCGTGGAGCAGAACGTAGTTTTTCTCGGGCGTGGCGATTTTTTCAAAGAGTGCGTGAGAAAACTCGGGGGGACACAGGGCGTCTTCGCTCCCTTGTGTGATGAGGACTTCGGTCGGTGCTTTGATATACGCGCCGGCTTTTTCGATGTCTTTACTGTGCTGGAGCAGATCGACTCCGAACCGCACGCTGACCTTACCGTGTCGCCCTTCGATACGGTGGGTGCCGGGTTTTGGGTTTGCCGGATCGATGTGCCGAATGTGTTCAAGCGTGACTCCGGAGGGAATTGTGAATTTAGGGAATATTTTGGCAAGGAACGGGGCGATAGCTTTGAGCCAGGCAGCTTTGCCGTGTCGGGGATCCAGCAGGGGGGAGCTGAGCCATACCCAGCGGAACGGGTTGCGCTTGCGGAGCGTCAGGTAACGCAGGATTAAAAACCCGCCGGTGGAATGAGCATATACGCCGAGGGGCTGAGCTCCAAACTGGGCCGGAATCAGCGCGAGATGTTCGTCAATCAGATCGAGTGCGGTTTCGACCCCGGGGACATCTCCCCGAACACCTTCCGAATTGCCATTTCCCGGCCAATCGATCCCGACTGAGGCGAAGCCATGCCGTGCGAACATCTCCGCGGCTTCGATGTGGCATCCCTGGTGGTCGCCGAGGCCGTGCAGCATCAGAAACACACCCCGGATTTCCGAGTGGGCAGGGGTGACGATGCGGCGGAATATTTTTAATCCACTGCTCGCTGAGTCGACGATTTCGTCGTGGAGATGCATGGGGAACAATCGCCCTATATTCCAGTTGCGGAAAGGCTGAGGTTGGTTTTAATTTCGCGCTCGCTTCGGCGGGACATGCGCGATTAGCTCAGGGGTAGAGCATCACCTTGACATGGTGGGAGTCACTGGTTCAAATCCAGTATCGCGCACCATCTTTTTTTCAAATGGCAGGCGGCGACGACCAAATCCTACCCCCCCCGGTTTGCCTTGCGGTTCTAAATCCCAAAGGTCGAGATCGCTTCCTCGACTATGCCCACGGGCCGGGAAAATACGAACCGGGCACTCATCCCCCGATCAATTTCCATGCCTACGCTGCGGCGACGCGTGGAGCGTTCTTTGATTCAGTCGACGATCTTCTGCAGCAGAAGGAGCGTTTTGATGCGGTGTTGGTTTTGATTCGCCAGCGATGCTGGATTTCTCTCGATGCGGTGAAAACCCTGAAGGCCGCAGGCGTCACCGTGCTGGTTTCGTGGAAAGAATCCGGACCGTATCAGATCACGGAGCAACTGAGCGGTTCGTTGAAGGCGCTGCAGGCGTATCAGGAAATCCTGATGCAGGCGGACGGGATTCTCTCCCCGACCCGGGTGACTCCACCACGGTGGGGCTGGATTTCTTCGGATGAGTTCTGGCGGAAAATGCGTTTTGTTCCTACGCCCTACCCGCTGGAGTACAAGGAATGGGATTTTTCCGTGCCGATTGCCGGCCGAAAGGGTTTGATGGTGGGAACGAGGGAGTTTTTCACCCCGACCCGAAATCATCTCCGGGCTCTGGCCCGCAGTGCGACTCTGGCTGCGCAATTAAAGATTCCGGTAACGGTGGTGAACGCTGATCGGGCGAAGGGGCGTCGCATTCTGTCGCAATTGGAGGAGTCATTCCCCGAAGCCAGTCTCAATGTGATCGAAGGAAGGCTGCCGTATGATCAGTACTTGAAGCTGATATCATCCCACAGGCTGGTTTTTCAACTGGACCGGAGTGTGGTTCCCGGTCAGGTGGCGGGCGATGCTTTGCTCGCGAGGACGCTCTGTGCCGGGGGAAATTCGGCCATTGAAGAGGAGGCTTTCCCGGACTTTTGCGACGGACGGACGAAGGACCTCCAGGCTGTTTACCAGAGAATTGCGGAAGTCTTCACCTACGACTCGATCTATGAGCAGGAGGTGAAGAAATCACAGCAACTCGCGTTTGAACGAGTCAGCTTCGGCTCGGTGGCCCGCCAGATCCGCGAATTCATCGACCATCTTGCTGGTGGGTGAGGGAATAGTGGGTATTGTTCAAAAAAACACTTGATTGATCCAGCATTGTCGGGTTTTAGTGTTCACATGAGCAGTTTGAATAAAGTGATGCTGATGGGGAACCTCACCCGGGATCCGGAACTGAAGAAGATCAAGAGCGGAGCCAGTGTGGCTGAATTGGGGTTGGCGATCAATCGGACCTACAAGACGGAGGGGGGCGAAAAGCGGGAGGAAGTGACGTTTGTCGACGTGACGGTTTGGGGCAAAACGGCAGAAAACGTGGCGAAGTTTCTGAAGAAGGGAAGTTCTGCGTTGATCGAAGGCCGTTTGCAGCTGGATACCTGGCAGGATCAACAAAGCGGCCAGAATCGAAGCAAGTTGCGAGTCGTGGCGGAGTCCGTGCAGTTTCTCAACTCTCCTCAGGATGGCGGCGCGCGGCAAAACGCAGGTGAAGGGGATTCCTATCGTCGAGCCGCCTGATCCGGCAAACGGGGAGCCGAACGTCAGCGATCAAGGAGCAGTTCGTTATGATGCATCACCTTCCGTACTTTGCCGTGCAGTGTCTTATTCAGGAATGGTGTATTCCCGCTCTTGCTGCGCATGAATTCGAGCGTGAATTCGGTCGTCAGGTTTGTATCGAATACGATAAAATCTGCGACGCTGGCCTCAGTGATCGGGACTGGAGCGTGACCAATGAGCCGGCGAGGTTCGGCGGAATAACGTTTCACCAGCAGATCCCATCCAAAGCGCCCATCCCGGATAAAGTGGTGGTATAGGCTGACAATTGCGGTTTCCAGCCCTGTGATACCAAACGGAGCGCTGGCGAAATCGGTTTTCTTCTCAAATTCCGAGTGCGGAGCGTGATCGGTGGCGATCACATCAAACACACCGTCGATAAGACCCTGCAAAAGCAGCTCGTTGTCTTCTTTAGTCCGAAGCGGCGGATTCATTTTGAAGTTGGTGTCGTATTCACCAATGTCTTCTTCGTTAAAGATCAGATGATGCGGGGTGACTTCGCAGGTCACCCTGACTCCGTCTTCTTTTGCCCGGCGAATGGTATTCATCCCAATGGCAGTGGAGACATCCTGAATGTGGACACGGCCACCGGTGAACTGAGCAATGCGGATGTCGCGATCGAGACAGATTTCTTCGCTGATTGCGGGAATCCCGGGGAGACCCAAACGATAGGAAACGGGGCCTTCATTCATGGCCCCGTTACCGCTGAGAGATTTGGTCTCACAATGGGAAGCGAGCGGTAAGTCGAAATCCATCGCGTATTCCATAGCCCTCCGCAGCAGCTGTTCGCTGGGAACGGGGTCTCCGTCATCCGTCAGCATGGGCACACCTTTTGCTGCCATCCCGGCGATACCAGCCAGTTCTTCTCCGGCGCGTCCTTTGGTGATGCAGCCGGTTTGCAGCATGGGAATGCGCGAACTTTCCTCAATGATATCGAGCACTGTCTGCACGAGGCCACCGCTATCGATAGGAGGGGAGGTATTGGGCATGAGCACCGCACCGGTCACCCCGCCGTTGATAGCGGCCTCAGAGCAGGACTCGATGGTTTCTTTTTCATCACCTCCGGGTTCGCGGGCGTGAACATGGAGATCAAACATCCCGGGCATGAGCACACAGCCGGAGCAATCGATCTCAACTGCACCGCTGGTCGTGATCCCCGGCCCGACCTGAACGATCCTGCCGTCTTCGACGAGAATATCCGCTTCAATCAACTCTGAAGAATCTTCGCTGGCGATTTGGCCGTTTTTGAAAAGTCGTTTGCTCATTCTGTTCACCTGTCGTCTCCCGTTCCCGGCTGAAGCCAGTAAAGCGCAGCCATTCGCACGGCGATCCCGTTCTCGACCTGCTGATTGATCAGTGATTTCTCGTAATTCATGGCCTCGTTCGCGATCTCGACGCCGCGGTTCACCGGGCCGGGGTGCATGAGGTAAAGATCTTTCTCACGAAGGATCCGGTAGCGCTCGGAGGTAAGGCCATAGATCTTGTGGTATTCCGCTACGCTGGGAAAAAACTGAACGTCTTGTCTTTCCATCTGAACCCGGAGGAGGTAGACCGCGTCGGGGCCCCAGTCCCACACGTCTTCCCAGCTGGACAGGCGGGTAATGAAGTCGTGGCAACCGCGGGGGATCAGGGTGTTCGGTCCCAACACTGCCACTTGGATGCCGAGTTTATTCAGAATGGTGCTGGTGGAGCGGGCCACCCGGGAGTGCATGATATCTCCAACGATGACTACCTTTCTGCCGGCTGAATCGGGGTGAACTTCCCGGAAGGTAAAGGCGTCGAGCAGCGCCTGAGTGGGGTGCGCATGATAACCATCGCCCGCATTCAGGACCGATGCCCGGGTGTGATTGGCGATGAGGTTGGGGACGCCGGATTGCTTGTGGCGGATCACGATGTAGTCGGTCCGCATGGCCTGAAGGGTATCGACGGTGTCGAGGACGGTTTCCCCTTTGACCACTGAGCTCTGTGAAACGGCGAGATTGTGAACGTCTGCCGACATCCGGTTTGCGGCGACCTCAAATGAGGAACTCGTCCGGGTGGATGGTTCGTAAAACAGGTTGAGGACGGTCTTACCTCGCAAGGCGGGAACCTTCTTCACTGAGCGTTTGAACAAATCTTTGAAGGGCCCCGCGGTTTTCAGCAAATACTCAATTTCTTCGACTGAAAGACTTTCGATATCGAGAAGGTCTTTCTTTGAGGGAGGGGCCGCGTCGTCTCTGCTCATAAATCGGTTTCAGAATCTGACTTTGTGATCTTAAAAACGCCTTCTTTCCCGTCGTCCTCCTGAAAGCGTACTTTGACGTAATCCAGAAGAGTGGTGTCGAGCTTTACTCCGACGTAGTCGGGCTGGATCGGAAGTTCACGGAATCCGCGGTCGACCAGTACAGCCAACTCGACCTTGGAAGGT
Organism: Verrucomicrobiales bacterium; assembly: GCA_048267005.1. GTDB lineage: Bacteria > Verrucomicrobiota > Verrucomicrobiia > Verrucomicrobiales > DEV007 > JABDJT01. The sequence continues at coordinate 82,491 of JBLWYI010000009.1, forward strand.
CGACCGTAGTCCATCAAGCCATCGAGAGCCGCCCGAATCGTCCGACCTGTGAAGATCACTTCATCGAAGAGAATGACCCGCGTTCCATCAAGGGTGAACGGGACATCCGAGCTCTCCAATTTAGGCATCGAAGCGCCAAGGTTATCGAGGTCATCCCGGTAGAGCGAGATATCCAGCGTGCCGATCGGGAATTCGTGGCCTTCTTCCCTCAAGACCGCAGCCACGCGATTGGCAAGTGTCACCCCGCGGGTGAAGATGCCCACGAAGGCGGGACGGTCATCCCGGCAAGTCTCGAGAATCTCATACGCTAAACGACGGATGGTGGTCGCGATGTTCGCACCGCTCAGAATTTCCTGCCTGGTGATGTTTTCGTTTTCGCTCAATTGATTCGATCAAACAAAGTTTCGTGTTCCGATGTCCAAACGTCGTTGCATTCCGTCAAAAGTCACCTTGTCTGATTCCCGGTAGACTCGGGCTACCGCATCCTCGCGTGTCTCGCCCTGGGCCACAATGACATAGACCCTGCCGCCTGCGGTTTCGAATTCCCCGTCGGCATTTTTCTTTGTTCCGGCGTGGAAGATCCGCGCGCCTTCGACATCGCCAAAGCCGGAGATGACATCTCCGCTGCGGGAGCTTGCGGGATATCCGGCCGACGCTGAGACGAGGCAAATGCTCCACCCGTCGAGAAAGCCGATGTGATCGGGCAGCAGGTTTCCTTTGGCGCCTTCAAACACATATCCTGCGAAGTCTCCGGTGATCATCGGCAAAACAGCCTGGGCTTCCGGATCACCGAATCTGCAATTGTATTCGAGGATCTTGGGGCCGTCCTGAGTCAGCATGATTCCGAAGTAAAGGAAGCCGCGATAAGGCAGGCCGTCTTTGATCAGGCCATCGACAGTCGGTTTAACGATCTCACGATCAATTCGCTCACGAAGTTCATTGTCCAGCATTTCCAGCGAGCTGACGGCACCCATTCCGCCGGTGTTTGGTCCTTCATCGGCATCAAAGATCCGTTTGTAGTCACGCGCGGGGGCCAGGATCTGGTATTCAGAATCAACCACAGAGACGAAGATAGATATCTCGGGTCCTTCGAGGAACTCTTCAACCAGAAGGCGGCCTTCGCCGAATTTCCTCTGCCCCAGAACTTCGTCGATAAATTCTTCTGCTGAGGCTTCGTCCAGACAAACGGCCACACCTTTTCCGGCTGCCAGTCCATCGAACTTTAAGACTGTTGGGTAGATCCCGCCAATGGCAGCGCGGGCATCGTCAACGGTATTGACTGAGGCGTATCCGCCCGTCGGAATATTGTGGCGGACCATGAACTCTTTGGCGAATTCTTTACTCGCTTCCAGCTGGGCGGCCTCTTTTGGCGGCCCCCAGCAGGGAATCCCCTCTCTGGCACAGCAGTTGGCAAGACCGTCACCCGTCACAAGATAGCTTTCCTCGCCCGCAACGCAGAGATCGATATTCTCCCGCTTCATAAAATCGATCAGCGTCGGTAGATCACTGGCATCAACCGGCTTGGCGAGCTCAAAAATCGCATCGCTTCCCGGAAACGAATAGATTTCGGTTTCAGTGGGGGACTCAAGAAGAGCCGTGATGATTGCGTGTTCGCGTCCGCCTTTTCCAACTACGAGGATTTTCATGAAGATTGTGCTGCCCACGATTTAAGAGCGGACCGCGACGGATTCAAGCCGTGATATGCATTTTAAAGAACGGGAACGAATCTTCTTCTGAATGCCCGGGGCGCGATTCGGCTTCAGTTTCTTCGCTTCTGATTGCGCTCCTGTTTCTTGAAGGTCGGCAGGATCTCTGAATCGATCCATTGAAAGGCAGCGTCGAGCCCTTCGCTGGTATATATCTTCCCGATTTTTGCTTCCACTGAAGTCGGGTTTCCAAAGCAGGCGAGAAACTGATTGGAAGTCATGCGGCGAAGCGTCTCCCCGCACAGAGTCCCGTGATTTTCCAGGATCCAGGTTCGCGCGAAGAGATCGAGGATGGTATCTCCGATCCAGGCTTCTTCCTGCTCTCTCCGTTTAGGGTCAGCCGTCGGTTTTTTCATCGGCCATGAATTTCTCGAAGTTTTCCCGCGACACAGGGATCTTTGCTCCACATCGCGGGCAGGTGACGACAGCCATTCCAACATCGGCAAAAACGTGATCGCGATCTTCTTCGGGTAATGTGGCAAACATAGGAAAGAATCGTTCTTCGCTGCAGCCACAATCGAATTTGTATTCCCGCTTCTCCAATAGACTGAGCGTCTCCGCTGTATCGATGTCGCGAACTTTGTCGGAATCAAGAGATTCGAACCAGTCAAGGTCGCACTCCGGTTGGGCTGAGATCATTACGAAGTCTTCATCTCCAAGATCATAGAGCTTTGCGGGGCGCTGCTCACTCTGAAGGTAGTAATCCTCGACCGCATGAAAGATATCGAGACCTTTGATCTCAATGACGCTGTTTCTGAGGGAGCCGCCGTCGTCGGTTGTCTGCGAATGAAGAGTCTGTCGTTCACTTTTCTTCACGTCTTCCGTAAAAACCCGGCCGGTTATTCCACCCGTGCGATTAGAGCCTGCAGCAAAGACATTGATCAAGGGGGCCTGGAAATTCAGGGTCCATGCGGTGGTTTCACCCCACGGACGGGATGCCAGATGCAGAGTTAGAGCGGAGAATGTATTTTTCAGGAGAGTGTCGTGCTGTTCTTCATATTTGATGCCGTGCTGCATCAAATGAAGGTAGTAGTCAGTATACATGAGAGGAAACTGGCCTCGCACCAGCAGGGCATTCCGTTCTCTCACAAAATAGCAACGCACTTCGATCGGCTGGTTCTCCGCCTGTTTGTCAGGTTCGTTCAACATCGTAAAAGCTTTCGTTCTTTTGGGTTTTTGTGCAAGGATTCAGGTCCACCTTTGCTTTTTTATATAATGGTTTCTCTCGAAGAAAAAACTGCCTGCCTCACGTCCGTCGAAATGTTCGAGGGCGCAGAACCCAAGATCGTCGAGGAATTGGCGAAGATTGCTGAACCCGTAGATTACCCCGGCGGAACTGAGTTGATCACACAGGGAAAAAAATGTCCCAACCTCTATATCCTTACGTCGGGTGAATTTGGAATTTATATCCGGGAGGGAGAAGAAAGTCGCCTTGTCGCCAGCTTATCGGATTGCGGAAAAGTTGTCGGGGAGATTGGAGCGGTCTCAGGACTTGCTGCAACAGCCACTGTTTCTGTTCTTTCAGAAAGTGCTTCCTTTCTGAAATTGGAAGGACAACAGTTTCACCGAATCATCAGCGTCGAGCCGAAGCTCGCAGCCACGATATTGCGTTCGCTCGCCCGGTATTTGAAGGGCTAGACGTTTCTATTCTCCGGATGTAACTCCATCCGTCAGTTCCTGAGAAAGCTGGAACAGCCGATGGGTTTGGGAAACAGGGATTTGGCCAACATCGATTCGCTTCCCAGTGTTTAGAATAGCCGAGAAGGTTCCGATATTTCTTCCATCATCCCGAATCAGTGTGTTCTGAATCGAAGACCAGGGGTGGGATTCGATTTCGTGGCCGTTGCGTTTCTCCGAAAGTGTCAGCATCTGGCGGTTGGTCAGGATCACGCTTTGCTTTGCTTTGCTTAGCAGTCCTGTCTTTTCCTGGATTCCGATATAGAAAATCTCTTCTCCCGTGGCGAGCACATCGGAGACCGCCCTGAAAACCTCACCGACTTTTCCGCGGTCCTGACCATCGTCTACGAAGTGACTGATCTGTTCCTGAATATCAAAAACTTCTTCGAAAGGAGCCCAGTCCTTCATTCCTTCAAAGTATACAAAGTCGCGGCGATCAATTTCTTCATTCTGAAGAAAGCGAAGGAGATCTTCCTGAGAGTAGGGGCCGGACGGAGTGTCTGAACCGCGGCGAAGAAGTGAAAACACTGGGTCAGTGGATGTCATGTAGAGATAGGCGTCCTCCGTTGGTGATTCAGAATCCGGTGTTGGGAAGTTTTCAGTACTCATGTGAATTTCGGTCAGGATTTCAACGGAAAAAGCAGGATCTCCATGTTTCCTTTGTCATCATGTATTTACATTGTCTTAACATCGGGTGATTTTGCAACTCGAAATTTCAGGTCAACCATTCGGAGGGAACCCGTCTCGGTTTGGCGTCTGGCATCTGTATCAGGACCAAAGTTTGTCTGCATTTTACAGAAAGCTGATCGCTTTCTGCTTCCAGTTGTCGGTGTATTTCAAAAGTGCAGGTGATTCGAATCCGTTCGATCTTCTCAAAACGAGCTGTGATGCGGAGTCGGTCTCCCAATCTGGCTGGTTTGATATAATCGACCTCGGTTCTAGTAAGCGCAGGGAAGACCTGGGTCTCATTCATCACCGAGGCATCCCAGGAAAGGCGTTCTTTGAAAAGAATGGATCGGGCTTTTTCGATGATTCGCAGATAGGCTAGATTGTGGACGACACCACCGCAGTCGGTGTCGTAGAAGTAAACTTCCTCTTCAATTTGAGTGGGCGATGAGAGCGTAGACATTGGCTTGGCGGAATGGTAGCGTGCCCCGTCATGCAGGGCAAAATTTTCGCTTACATTGCAACCATTATTATATTTTCGGGATACGCGGTAGCGTATGATCAGCCGAATTTCGACGCTCCACTATTCGAGCCTGATGGTCTTTCGCTGTCAGGTAAAAACCGTGAGTCGGTTGTTAAGCTGTTGAACGCAATTGGAGCCGATGCAGAGGCCGATGAAGATTTGAAAGAAAGAGCCATTGGTATTGCCCTGCAATTGTCTCCTCTTGATAGCGATGCACGCCTGGCTAATGACGCCCTTATGCGTGAGTCAAACCCGGCGATTCGGGAGAAAGCACCGGGGCCACGTAAAATTGCTGATCTGCTTTGGGATACGGCCCTGGATCTCTTAAAAGACAGGCCTTCGCCCGAAGATGCAAAGTTAGCTCCTTTGTTGATGGAGATATCCCTGATCGTCGACCCACTGCCTGCCAGCGAACGGGTTTGGAGATTTGGAGAAATCAGTGAATACAAACCATTAAAATGGGAACCATTTGTGTCGCTGCAAAGGGATACAAACTTGAGCAACCGCAAAGTACCTGACCTGTTTGCGGCTCTCAAAAAGAATCGCAAGAAGGAACCAAAAACGGTGAAGTCCGTGAAGCCTCCTGTGGTGATGTCTGTGGATACTCCTTCCGCTCCGCCAACAACCCCTCCTACTGTTGAAGGGCCAGTGTCCGAAATCAAGATCGAAAGCGGGCGGATAGCGACCGTGTTGCAAGCCAAAGACGGTCCGGTTCCTGTCTATGTGAATCTAAAGGTGCGGGAACCTTCGACCGATGAAGCCAGTCTGTTCAGCGTTTTCGCACCCGATGGATCGGCGAAGGGTGAATTCGAGATGCGGGTGTTGCCCGCGCCTGATATGCCGGTTGAACTCGTTGGGGTTGAAAAAGCAGTTGAGGTAATCAAAGAACGTTATCCCCGTTGGCCGGACAATAAGATTGGGGAAGTTTCGTTGACCACTCCTTTAGGAGGGGCGTTGCCTCCGACTGTATCAGGTTCAGTGAGGGTGATGTTTCCTGTCTCATTGCTCTTGGAACAGGCCTTTTCGGGGAGCGCTTTATCTCAAGACTATCTTGTTCTGAATGAAGCCAGTAAAAAGGACCTGATCGATATTAGAGATGTGAGGGCTGTGATGAAGGCAACGGCTTCATTTGGGAGCTCAACAAAGGGGCTCATTTCGTCTGAATCATTCCCTTCTTTGTTGGAGGCCGCTGTCGTGAATGACGATATTTCGGATTTCGTCACCGTATCGTTAATTGGAGTCGAGGATATGAAAGCGTTGCTCGAAATCATTCGTGGTAATTCGACCCTTCCGATCGAGGAAGCAGCGGTTGAGTTCAGTGACTTCCTCCTGGCCAAGCCTTCTACCTTGAGTGTTTCTGAGTATGCGAGGAATGAAGCTGCGATTGGCTATCTGGAGACCCTTGTTGCCAAATATCCTTTCCATCTGTCAGCCCGTCTCATGCTTGATTTTGGTTCGAAACAACCTTCCGCTGAGCTACTGACGAAGAGGTCCATCGCCCAGATTGATGCCGTGCTGAAGCCGTTCGCCAAACATTACGGAGCCGCGATCGATCCAGAGGGTGGGACTGTTGTAACAGAATTGAGTGGGGAATTTCGGGACGCGACGAGCGCACTTCGAACCCTTCGCGATTCGACTCCGCAGGAAGCAATGCAATACCTGCGCTATGCTGAAGATGTTCTTAGGGCGATGAATATATTTCTCGCCATCAAGAACAAGACTTCCTCGAACGGCGAGCAGCGGCACGGTGAACTGAAAGAAGCAATCAGAGTGTTCACCGGCGAAAGAACCCGGCTGGGTATCGAGTAATCCTGTTACTTCTTCCTTTGCCTGCCCCTTGCCGCACGGTCGTACTTTTCGTGATCCCTTACCCGTTTTTCGATCCGCTTTTTCATCGCGGCTTTTGAATTGATCCCACTTCCGGTCGCCATCTTCTCGACCGTTGCGGTGATCATTTTGATCATCCCTTTCACATCATCAAGCGAGACAAACTCTTCGGCGATTCCCCGTTCGGGCGGGCAATTGTGGTAGTTCCCCAACAGGACTGATATCCCGGCTGCGGGGATTCCATAAAGGTTCATCGCCGTCGCTTCACATGACCCGCCATCAAGCAGGCAGCGCTGAACCGGAATCTTCTTCTCTGCTGCTGCATCGATCAGTTCTGCGGTCACTGCGTCGTCGAACAAACTCATTCGGTCACCTGCTCTCACGACCGGGCCTTTTCCCATCTCCGCGCCACCACGGGGCGCACTTGTTTCCAGCGAGACAAAGCGGACGCTTTTAGGAAGTGGCCACGACTTGGCCAGCTTCACTGCACCCACAAAACCAACCTCTTCCGCCCGGGTGAAAATGCCGTAACAATTTGCTTCAACTCCGCGTTTTGAAAGATCCATCAGCATCGCTACGATGACCGCGCAGCCGACCAGATCATCGCAAACTCTTGCGTGTATAATTCCTTCGTGGATCACAAACGGATTCAGTTTCCACATCCCGAAATCTCCAAACCACTCAACTGGATGCGTTTGCAACCGTTCCTCCGGAACCCATCCTAGAAATACTTCGCCTTCCTTCTTCGTCCGAACCCAACCGGGGTGATCCATGTGAGCCCCAAAGGCAAGCTTGGGTTTTGACCTGCCTTTCTTGTAGTGAAAAATCAGGTTTCCGAAATCATCTTCCTTCAGCGAGATGCCCGGCAACCCTTCAAGCTTTTCACGGATAACTTCGGCGACCAGGGCTTCATGAAAAGGAGCAGTGGGCGTCGATTGTATTTCGCGCAGAAGGGCAACCAGGGTTTGGTGATGAATCATGTAGCAGTCTTCTTCCTATTCCACCCGGCTTCAAGTTCAGTGTCGAAACTCAGCTCGCTCAGCTATGCTGGAATTTAAATTGCGACAGATCACTCCGGCAGGGACCGGGAGTGTCCACCGCAAATGACCGGGCGGTTATTGGATTGTATCCCTGCCGGTGAGCAACCGCCGCTTTTACGACAATCACGCTCAGGTTTGCGGGATCGATGCCCTGGCTGATCCATTGCCCGAGATCAAATGGCGGAACACGTTCGCTGGTGAGTAGTATAGTGAGATCATGGTGCCGAACCACCGCGCACGGGCCCATGTCAAAAGTGTCCCCCGACATCGAGGCCAGATGGCTGTGCTTATCGACCAGTTCAAAGCGTCCATCACTCTTTGATACAAGCTCGACTTCCATCTCGACAGGCCCTTCATCAAAGCGGCTGCCTTTTCCTCCAATGGGTAAGCTAACTTTGTCGCCAATGCCGAGCCCGGAAAGTTGTGACACCGCGGCGGCATCACAAATCGAGATCGCCGAATTCGCGACCTCATACTTGATCAACGCCCGCAGCAAACCGGTGGTGTCGCCCGGAGCACCGCCACCGATATTGTCGCTCGGCTCAGTCAGGATGGTGACCCCTTCGACTGGGGTTTTCCGCAACTCCGCCATCACCTCATCGATGTCCCGATCAGATGCAGGAGGCGAGGGGTTCAACTTCTCTGCGAGAGAACTCAATTCATCAATAAGCGGTTCGGAACCGGCCGGATCTGTCGTGACCACCGTAAAACTCACTCCGGTATCGGGCGTATCTGCAAAAGCAAAGCCGGCATTGATACTGATCGCCTGGACGTCTTCATGATGTTCAGCTTCCAGTTTGCGAGCCAGCGAACAGAGTGACCGCATCGGATCATCAGCTGTTCCGGTCAGGGTGGGTGCCCATTTGAAGCCAGTGCTGCGAAAGGCAATCTCAGGCAAAGGGCCGGCTTGCTTGAAATGCCGGTGCATCAAAGCGGCCGCACGAATGGCGGCGTCCCGGGCATCGGAATGCGGGTTCTCCCGATACCCGACGAGACAGTCGGCGTTCGCTGCCATAGCAGGAGAGAAATTTGCATGGAGGTCATAGACGCCGTAGACAGAAATTCCCGACGCTCCAGATTTTTTGGGAAGTTTCTGAATGCGCTTCAGGATCTCGCCTTCAACATCAAGCAGCGTCTCAGATACCATCGCGCCGTGAAGAACCAGGAAGATCCCGTCGACGCCTTCATACCACCTGTCTTTGAAGTCCCGCCAGAAATTATCCACCACTTCATCCCTTACCGTTCCGCTGGGAACAGCCCGGTAATCGGCCCCCGGCAGGATCTCGTATCCCTTCTCAGCGAAATACTCGAGCGCACCTCCCATCGGAGAACTGTCGCCCTGACATTCTAACAATTCATCCCCGCGCCTCACCTCGAAGTCATCAAGCTCAGTAAACTGATCGAGGAAGGTGTGAGTCTCGTGAAACAAGCCGGCGATGAAGATTCGGGGCATCGATTCAAAGGATTCCGTGTTTCCTGAAAACTTCCGAGACCGGCACCCCTGCCGCCAACTCATCCCGAACGGTGTTTTCTCCTGCGACCTTCTCCGTTGCCAGCCGAAGCGCCTCTTCAGCACACTCCTGCGGGATAATCACCACCCCATCCAGATCCCCGAGAATAAAGTCACCGGTCTTTGCGCTGACACCATCGATCTCAATAGGAGCGCCGATTTCAACAATGTCAGCCCGGCCCATGCTGTCGCCGGGGTGCATGCCAATGCCGAATACCGGAAACTCAAGTTGGTTCAGTGCCCACAGGTCACGACTGCATGCGCTCATCACCACGCCCCGCACTCCTTTGGCTATGCAGGCGGTGGTGAGCAATTCCCCCCACAGCCCGCAACTCCGGTCATGATCGGCATCAATGACCAACACATCACCGCCGGTCATCGTATCGATCGCCTCCATCTCCAGTTTGTAAGGTTCGGCGGGAATGGAATCGATCGCGACACACCGGGCGGAGAAAATCCGGCCACATACCCGCTTGTTGGGCGTCAGGGCCTGGATGTCGGCGCTCAGGATCTGATTCCGATGCCCCATTGAATCAAGAACATCAGCCACAACAGCGGAGTAAAGTGTCTCTAACACAGCGATAGGATCGGCGGCACTCATTGGAGAAGAAAATCACGCAATAGGAAATGGTCCCAGCAATTTCTTTCCGAAAACGGAACGGGATTCCGCAATTGACGGCATCGACAGCCGTGTCCGGTAAGAAATCACGTCATCCATTTCAGGTGAAAAATTTAGATTCTCGCCGTGGCCGGGTTTTTTAGTGTATTCTTCCGGTTATGAGCGCCGCTTTTCGCATCTTTTCTCATCAAGGATCATTCTTCGTTTCCACACCCGAAGAACCTGATCTGTGTTTCGCTCCCGGGGCAGACTTCTCTCCCGATGCCTTGTTCACTATGTCAGATCCCTTTGGGTTTCTCTCTGAAGCGCAGAAGTCAGCAACCATGCTGGCCTTTTCGGAGAAAGACTTCGCAGCCTGTGAACCACTGATCGAAAACCAGGAAGTGTGGGCGGCGGGTGTCACCTATTTTCGGAGCCGCACCGCACGGATGGAGGAAGCAGAAACCGCCGGCGGCGACGTCTTTTACGACAAGGTCTACGATGCAGAACGTCCCGAACTGTTTTTCAAATCCACAGCAGCCAAGACCCGCGGTCACGGGGCCGAGGTTTGCATCCGGAAAGACTCCACCTGGGATGTGCCGGAACCGGAACTGACTCTGGCCATCAATTCCAAAGGAAAGATTTTTGGGTACACAGTCGGGAACGACATGAGCTCCCGCAGTATCGAAGGCGAAAACCCGCTCTACCTTCCACAGGCAAAGTGCTACACCGGGTCCACTGCGATTGGCCCTTGCCTGTTGGTGACGAATACCCCTCCCGCCGAAACAACGGCGATCCGCCTCGAGATATTGCGCGACGGGGCTTCCGCTTTCCTTGGCGAAACGGAAGTGGCACAGATCAAACGATCCTTCGATGAGCTGGTGGGATTCCTCTTTCGTTCGAATGAATTCCCCAAAGGCGCCTATCTGATGACCGGCACGGGCGTTGTGCCGGATTCCGACTTCACCCTCAAAGCAGGTGACGAAGTCAAGATCACCATCGAAGGAATCGGCACACTGCGAAACAAAGTGGCCGAGGTGTGATCATTTGCCGGGGAGCTCCCAGATCTCATCAAATCCCCCGACGTTCCCTTCCTGGCCATTGAGCATTGCGTCCACCACGCGTGACATGAGCTGCAGGCTCGGGCCGTCCTCCGGATGTTTCACCAACACATCACCGAGGATGGCAGACGCTTTTGTGAACTGACACTTTCCAAAGTGCTCGAGCGCCGCTTCGTATTCATCTCGCAATTCCCCCCAGCCGTCATTGATCGGCGGGGCAATCTCAAACAGCTCAACCGGTTCGCGAATGTTATTCACCTTCACACTACACAGCCTCCGGGTATTGAATCCCCAGCTCAGTTGAGCGCGCGTGTTTCCGGTGATGAGGAGCGGGGTGCGTAAATACTTGGTCGCTCCTTGAACCCTGCTTGCCAGATTCACCACCGTCCCCAGCGGTCCATATTTGAACTTCCGGTGCGTCCCGATGTTTCCCACCAGAGCTTCGCCCGTGTTCACACCAATACCCACCGCAGTTTCGGCCCCTACGATGGGAGCCCACTTTTCATTGATCGCTTTGAGTTTCCCCGCGATTTCAAGCGCCGCATCGCAGGCCCGTTCGGCATGATCCGGCTCCTCATTGGGCGCTCCCCACATGGCAAGGAGCTCATCCCCGGTGTAGTCCACCAATACTCCGCCGTTCTCGATCACGGATTCAGAAAACTCACCCATCACCCCGCTCAACCAGTCAATGGTTTGCGATGGTCCCAGCCGTTCCGAGATAGTGGAGAACCGCCGGATATCGCAGAAGAGCACCGTCACCTCGGCATTCCGCGCCTGCATCTTCATCGGATCCGGGTTCCGCGCCAGCTCGCGCGCCAACTCCGGTGTGAAGTGTTGTTCGAATACCTTCTGGCGAAGCCGCTTCTTCTCAAGGCTCGCATTGAGTCGCGCCATCAGGAGGGCCGACCGGATCGGGCGTGAGAGAAAATCCTCCGCGCCGATTTCAATACATCGCACAGCATCGCTCTCATCCTGCAAACCGGTGACCACAATCACCGGTGTCTGCCGCAGATGACCGGAATCATGCAGCGATTCCAACACCTGGAAGCCATCCATCACCGGCATCTGGATGTCCAAAAGAACCGCGTCGTAATCGCTGTCACGAATCTTATCGAGCGCGATCTTGCCGTTCTCTGCGAAATCAATCTTGTGCCCGTGCGGATCCAGCATCCTGGCCAGCAGCTCACGGTTTTCAGCATCATCATCAGCCACCAGCAAACGCCCCGGAGGTTGCGCTTCAATTGACGTGTTGCTCCGAACCTCCTCAACTCCGACCACCGTTTCCTCAATCACCAGCGGATTGAGCTGATTGTCCGTGCGTCCAAACTCGTTGATCAACCGCAGGGCCAGCTCCGCCTTCTCACCGACTTCTCCGATCTGATCCGCAAAATGAATCGCCTCAGGATCAGTGGCCATGAAATGAATCGGCAACAGGATCTTGTTGAGCTGGTTCTTCGCGTCATGGCGGGAGCCGCGCAGGTTTTCGTCATCCGGTCCGGTGATACTGGAAAACCAGTCCGAAATATTATCCGAAAAAAGCTGACACGCCCCTTCCAGCTTCACCGAATCTTCGTAAACCGGTGATTCTTCATCTGCTGATTCCGTGACCAGTTTCCTCAATGTCTCGCCCGCATCACGCAGTTCTCCCGCAACAGGTTCGAGCAATTCAAAGAGAGGTGGATGATCTGGCATTAGGTAGTTGGCGAAGATACTCCGTTTTTATCTGATTTCATCTCATCGCGCCGCCGCGATCCTTTGACGCGTCAGACTGGTTCTGACACGCTCCCGTCATGCAAACGAATCGTTCCCGACGGAATTTTATCAAGACCTCTGTGCTTGCCGCCCCCTACATCGGTTGGAAAACTGCTGCCAAAGGCGTGGGGCCGAATGATACCGTTCATCTCGCCAGCTTCGGTGGCGGGGGGCGGGCCGCGGCTGATCTTGCCGGGTTTGGCGGAGTCGAGGGAACCAAAATCGTTGCGTTCTGTGATCTCGATCAACGCAGAGCACTCAAATCTCTTCAGAAATTCCCTGATGCGACTTTCTATTCGAACTGGAAAGAAATGTTGGACAAGGAAGCCGCCAACTTTGTCGGCACTGGATGTGGCGTGCCCGATCACATGCATGCTCCGATGGCTCTAAGCGCGATGGAACTTGGCAAACATGTCTACGTTCAGAAGCCGCTCACCCGGACACTTTATGAAGCACGGCGACTCCGCGATGTGGCTGCGGAAAAGAAACTCGTCACTCAGATGGGAAATCAACACGGTTCAAAAAGCAGCAACCTGACCGCCGTCAAAATCCTGAAAGAGGGAATCATCGGCAAAGTGCTCTCTGTGCATTCCATCAATGCCAAGAAGTGGGGCTCTATGAATGCGCTGCCCGATCGGAAAGATGCGATTCCCGCCGGGTTCGACTGGGACGCCTGGGTAGGTGTTCAGGAAATGCGTCCGTTCATCAATGGTGAGTATCACCCGTCCAATTGGAGGAAGCGACTCGATTTCGGCACCACCACTCTGGGCGACATGGGCTGCCACATCTTTCATCCCTGGTTCAAAGGGCTTGGAGATCCCGTCCCCACCAGCGTGACCTCATTCGGTCCCGGTCCTGTCGATGCCGACAGCTGGCCGGTGGATTGTCGGGTGACCTGGAAGTTTACTGCTGAGCAGGGAGACTTCGAAGCGACCTGGTATGATGGTAAGGAAGTGCCCACCGATGAAATTGCCGCCGCCGTGGGCGGTCGCGAGAACGTGACCAAGAATGGAAGCATCATCATTGGAGAAGACGGCGCATTGCTTTTGCCTCACGCCAGCAAAAATCCGCCCGCATTGTATCGCGATGGGAAAATTGTCCCGGATGCATTCGATATTCTTCCCGACCACAGCCATTTCCAGAACTGGATCGATGACATTCGTGCCGATGGCGCACAGGGAACGGTTTCACAGTTCTCTCACAGCGGACCGGTGACTGAAGCTGTATTGCTGGGCACGGTTGCGATTCGTATGCCCGGCGAAACGCTGGAATGGGATAACGCGAAATGTGCGTTTAAAAATTCAGAGAAAGCCAACAGCCTCGTGAAACCCACTTATCGAAAAGGCTGGGAGATCTCGAATTTGTGAGGTGTTTAGCCCAAAAAACGGAACAAAATTGCGTTCTGACACACGCGATAGCTGAAATTTTTTGCAGGATGACTCCTGGCGACAGGAGTCGCCTCATATCCTGCCGTCAGGCGTTCCTATGGTGCAACCTGTTGATTATCAGTCGAGACGGTCGTGTTTGGAGTGGCGATTTCCTTCCTCACCTTGAAGAAACGACCTCTCAAATTGAGGATTCGTGTGTTCCGGTCACGGGAAGGGAGATCTGATTGAGCGGGAGAGGTCGATCCGGCCGCGGATTGTAAAATGGGTCGTGGTGGCAGGTCGTTTCTGCTGCGGAAGAAGCGAATGGTCGTGGTGGCAGGTCGTTTCTGCTGCGGAAGAAGCGAATGGTCGTGGTGGCAGGTCGTCTCTGCTGCGGAAGAAGGGAATGGCCGTGGTGGCAGGTCGTCTCTGCTGCGGAAGAAGGGAATGGCCGTGGTGGCAAGTCGTTTCTGCTGCGGAAGAAAGGAATGACCGTGGTGGCAGGTGGTCTCTGCTGCTTGAGACGGAAGCTGGTCTGTTTTTAAGCCCTGAGCGCCACCGTTATCCGGAACTTTCGGGGCTGGCAAAAAAAACGAGCCAACAGGGTTGATTCGATGATCAGACCCTGTTGACTCGTGTTAAGTGGTCAACGGGGGCTGTAATCAAAAACGAATACTTTGTCCAGTTTGGGCTTCAGCAAAGCGACAAATTCTTTGTGCGCGGGGTGGGGGAGATAGACTTCAAGTCCGGCTTTATCCTTAAATGTCACCACGAAACAATGAGTGAACTCATCATTGAGCGGTTCGATGTTTTCTGAAGGACCCCACTCAAAATCTGTGATCGTGTCGATCTTCTCCGCCAGAGCGGCAAATTCAGTCTCGATTTTCTTCACTTCAGCCTCGGTGGCGTCTTCTTTGAACTTAAAACAGACGATGTGACGAAATTTTCCTTCTTCGGCAAATGCGGTGGCAGCAAGCATATTAATAGTGAGTGCGAAAAGAATTAATTTATTCATGACTTAAACCTTTTGCGAATTCCGGCGATGTGTCGAACATAATCCACATGTCGACTTGGGAAAAATACAACACACAGACCCTACGTTACCCTGACCTGGGATTTACGATTGATACCTCGCGGATGGATTACAGCGCGGACTTTTTCGACTCGTTGCAGCCGGAAATCGAGCGTGCCTTTTTCGACATGCGCGAAGTGGAGTCCGGAGCGATTGCCAACCCCGATGAAGGACGCCAGGTCGGCCATTACTGGCTGCGAAAGCCTGACCTCGCGCCGCAGGAGCACGGTGAATGGATCAAAAAGGTCAAAAAGAGCGTGGTGGATTTCACGGCGAAGATTCATTCCGGTGAAATCAGCGCTGACAACGGAAATACCTTTCGACATGTCTTGATCATCGGCATCGGCGGCTCCGCATTGGGGCCACAGTTGGTGGGCGACGCGTTGTTGCCGGCCAATGCACCGCTTGACCTTTTCTTTCTCGATAACACCGATCCCGGCGGGATTGACCGGGTCTTCGAAAGCATTGGTGATGGAATCGCCGAGACGCTGGTGGTGGTGACTTCCAAGTCAGGCGGTACTGCCGAGACACGCAACGGAATGCTTGAAGCTAAGGCCAAATTTGAGGCGGCAGGCGTGGATTTTGCGAAACAGGCCGTCGCTGTGACCGGGGTGGACTCCAAACTGGATAACTACGCGAAGGAAAACGGCTGGATTGAGCGCTTTGAGATGAGTGACTGGATTGGTGGCCGGACGTCCGTGATGAGCGCTGTCGGTTTGCTGCCTGCTGCTCTGGTGGGAATTGATATCGAGGCTTTTCTCGCCGGTGCTGCGGCGATGGATGAGAAAACCCGCAACGAAGTGGTGACAGAAAACGCGGCCATGCTTCTCGCGCTGATGTGGTATCACGCCGGCGATGGCAAGGGGAAGAAGGACATGGTCATCATCCCTTATTGCGACCGTCTTGAGCTGATGAGCAAGTATCTCCAGCAACTGGTAATGGAGTCGCTCGGTAAAGAGTTTGAGCGGGGGAACGAAGTCGTCGCCCACCAGGGAATCGCGGTATACGGGAACAAGGGTTCGACCGACCAGCACGCCTACATTCAGCAACTGCGGGATGGATTGAATAACTTTTTTGCGACCTTTATCGAGATCCGTGAAACTCGCGAATCCGTGGATTCGATGGTGGTCGAGCCTGAGTCAGGTGCGAAGACGGCGGACTTCCTTCAAGGGTTTCTGCGGGGAACCCGCTCGGCGCTTCACGAGAACGGTCGCGTCTCGATCACGCTGTCGTTTGCCAAACTGGACGCATTCACTCTGGGAATGATCATCGGGCTCTATGAGCGGGCGGTTTCCTTCTACGCCAGTCTGGTGAATGTGAATGCCTATCACCAGCCGGGAGTTGAGGCCGGAAAGAAAGCGGCCGGAACGTTTCTCGAAATTATCGGGAAAGTCAGAGGTTACTTTTCGGATGGCGGAGCTTCGGCAACGGCCGGCGAGATTTCGGAAGCGGTCGGCGAGTCAGACGTCGAGAACGTCTTTCACTCTTTGGAACACTTATCCGCGAACGGAGAGCTCGTGCGCGAGTTGGGTGAATCACCATCGAAGGATCAATTTCAGAAGGCGTGAGCGTAGGGGTGTCGGACCAGACGATCATCCCGAGAAATGCGACGAAAAATGTCGCGGCAAACACCGGCATCACGATTGCGGATGTGGCGGTGAACAGAATGTAGAGCGTCGTCGTAGCGGAGAAGATCCACATAAACGAAGCGAGGGTGCGGCGTGTGTAATGTGTTATCATGGTTCTAATTAGAGCGGATTTGTTCCAGGGCTTCTATTACAAGACACCGTTCTCTTTGTAGTCTTAGAAAAGACCGGTGATTTCCGGCGCAGTGGTCCCGGTTCGCCCGTGATTATTCGGGCAATTCTTTTGCCAAGTGGGGTGAAATCCGTTCAAATCGGCGCACCATGACTGAAAACCCATCCCGTCGACGATTTGTCAAAACTTCGGCCGCTGCGGCTTCCACTCTGGCTCTGGCCAATCAATTTGTTCATGCGGCCCCGGATAACACCATCAAACTGGGACTGATCGGCTGCGGTGGACGCGGAACGGGAGCGGCGGCGCAAGCCATGAATGCCGGTGATGAAATCCGGCTGGTCGCGGTTTGTGATGTCGATGCAAAGACGGCAGCGGATAAAGTGGAGCTGCTTCAAAAGCAGAAACCGAATCAGGTCGCGGTGTCGCAGGACAAGGTTTTCTCCGGATTTGAGGACTACAAGAATGTCATTGCTGAATCAGATGTGGTGATCCTGGCCACTTCGCCCGGGTTTCGGCCTCAGCATTTTGAAGAAGCAGTGCGGCAGGGGAAGCATGTTTTTATGGAGAAACCGGTCGCCAGTGATGTGGCGGGGATCAAACGGGTTCTCGCGGCGGGACAGCTGGCCACAGAGAAGAATCTCAAGGTGGGCGTTGGTCTGCAACGCCGCCATCAACCCACCTACAAAGAGTTCGTGAAGCGCATTCAGGACGGTGAAATCGGGGATGTGAAATATTTACGTGCCTTCTGGAACGGCTCGTCGCGTCCCGGCCGCGAACGAATTGCAGGGGAAACGGAACTGCAATATCAGATCCGGAATTGGTACTATTATACGTGGTTGTCGGGTGATCATATCGTCGAGCAGCACGTTCACAATCTCGATGTGGCAAACTGGATTAAGGGCGGTCACCCCGTGCGGGCTCAGGGGATGGGTGGCCGTGAGGTGCGTGATGCGAAGATCAACGGGCAGATTTTTGATCATCACTTTGTCGAGTATGAATACGCTGACGGCACCCGGATGTGGAGTCAGTGTCGTCAGATTCCGAACTGCTGGCGCAGTGTGACTGAGCATGTCACGGGAACGCTGGGGGAGGCTCACTTCAATGCCCGCGAATTCGAAATCACCGGTGCCAACGCAAACGCCAAACGATTGCGGAAAGGGGAGGACGGGCATCAGCTTGAGCACTTCCCGCTGTTCGAAGCGATCCGGAATGACACGCCTTATAACGAAGCTGAACACGGGGCAACTGCCACGATGACTGCAATCCTTGGGCGGATGTCGAACTATTCGGGCCAGCCTGTGACCTGGGAGAAAGCCATGGCCACGGATCAGAAGCTGGCGCCGGATAATCTGGTCGATTTTAATTCAGACCCGCCTGTAAAACCGAATGATGACGGCTATTATCCCATCGCCGTGCCCGGCGTGACGAAGCCTTATGAAATCTGGTATTGATTGGAAAGAGACTCCCATCGAATCGTTTGAATCGATCACAGGGGAGAGAATTGAAGAAGCGGTTGAGTTGGTGCGCCCTCACATTGCCGTGAGTTCAACAGCAGAAATTGCGCGTGAGGACGGGGCTCGGATCGTCGCCAAGTTCGAAAGCGGGAATCCAACGGGTGCGTTCAAAGTCCGCGGCGGACTGGTCTATTTCGACTGGCTCAGGGCAATGCATCCGGAGATCACCTCGGTGATTGCCGCGACGCGTGGCAACCATGGTCAAAGCATTGCCTTCGCTGCCGGGAAAGCGGGAATCTCTGCGAAGATCGTCGTGCCGTTTGGAAATTCGAAGTCAAAGAACGAAGCAATGCGGCAGCTTGGTGCGGAGGTCATCGAGCACGGCAGGGATTTCGCAGATGCGATGGATTTCGGAAGCTCGGAAGCTGAGGCAACGGGCGGACATTACATTCAATCGTTCGACTGGAAGTTGGTTCTGGGTGTTTCGACCTACGGCCATGAACTGTTCAGCGCTCACCCGGATATTGATGTGGTGTATGTGCCGATCGGATTGGGATCAGGCATCTGCGGAACCATCGCGGCCCGCAATGCCGTGGGTAGCACAGCAAAAGTGATTGGAGTGGTCGCGGAGAAAGCCCCGGCTTATGCCCGTTCATTTGAGGCCGGGACGGTGCTGAGTTCGGATGATATCCCGGATACCATTGCCGATGGAGTTGCGCTGCGCGTTCCTAATCCGGCCGCGTTCTCAGTCATTCAACAGCACGTGGATGAAGTGGTGATGATTTCCGAGGCCGAAATCCGCGCAGCAATCCGGGAGTTGCACACAACGACGGGAAAAAGGATCGAGGGTGCGGGGGCGATTGGATACGCAGCATGGCTGGCGGCGGAGAAGGATCGATTCAGTAAGCCGGCAGTGATCATCAGTGGTGGAAATATTGATGACGGGGTTTTTGCAGAAGCGATCAATCAGGTCTAATAAACCGTCTTTCATGAGTGAACAGAATATTTCCCGTTTGATCCGACCAATGCGAGCCAGAGATCCCGGCGAAGTGCATCGTGCGGCAACCCCGCTCGAGCTGCTTTATGATCTTTGCTTTGTAGTGGCGATTGCGCAGGCTGCTCATGCGTTGTCTCACAGCATTGCGCATGAGCACGCGGTCAGCGGAATGATCAGCTATGGTCTGGTATTCTTCGCGATCTGGTGGGCGTGGATGAATTTCACCTGGTTCGCTTCTGCCTTTGATACTGATGATGTCCCGTATCGCTTGAAGGTGTTGTGTCAGATGATCGGCGTGGTCGTGATTGCCGCCGGAGTGAACCGTGCCTTCGAAGAACATGATTTTACGATCATCGTGATTGGCTGGGTGATCCTCCGAATTGGAATGGTGGCCCAATGGATACGGGCGGCGGTTCAGAACCGGGAATTTCGAACGACGGCCACAAGGTATGCCATCGGTATCACGGTTTGCCAAATAGGGTGGGTCCTGATGTTGTGGATGGGAAACTTTTGGTGGGTTGGCTTCATTGTCTTTGCCGCTTGCGAGCTGTTGGTACCTGTGTGGGCGGAGAAGGCCAGTCGCACTCCCTGGCATCCCAATCATATTTCTGAGCGTTACGGGTTGCTTACGATTATTGTGATCGGGGAATCAGTCCTCGCCGGCGTTATCGCTGTGCAGGCAGCCACTGCGGGGGAGAGTCCGGGGATCGATACGTGGTGTGTTGTAATCAGCTCACCAGTGATTCTTTTTTCGATGTGGTGGCTGTATTTTATGAAGCCTGCTGAGCATTTGCTGCAGAAAGCGAGTTTGGCCTGTGTGTTTCGCTGGGGATACGGGCACTACGCGGTCTTCGCGACAGTCGCTGCCGTGGGAGCGGCGCTTGCGCTGGGGGTTGATGTCGCCATTCACAAAGCTCACATCGATATTTCTGCCGCCGCGTGGGCATTGGCGATTCCGTGTGCTGTTTTTCTGCTGGCTCTGCGGCTGATGGTATTTGTTCGGCAAAACACCACTGTCGCTTCACGTGTCGCGGTAGTGGTCGCCACAGTTCTCCTCCTCGGGACACCATTCGTTCGTTTCTACGCACCGGCGGTCGGTTTGATTCTGGCAGGGCTCACCGCATTTATTCTCATAGCAGAGAGCAGAGAAAACAAAAAAGGCGACTGAGTTTCCCCCAGTCGCCTTTTCGAAGTATTCAGAACCGTCTGAGGACGGTGGCTAAATCAATACCGGTAGTGTGCCGGCTTGTAAGGACCTTCCGCTTTCACGCCGATGTAGTCGGCCTGCTCGGTGGTGAGTTTGGTGAGCTTTGCGCCAACTTTCTCGAGGTGGAGACGTGCCACTTCCTCGTCGAGTTCTTTGGAGAGAACCGTTACGCCGGGCTTGTAAGTTTCGCGGTTTTTCCACAAATCGATCTGAGCCAGCGTCTGGTTGGTGAAGCTGTTCGACATCACGAAGCTTGGGTGACCGGTTGCACAACCGAGGTTTACGAGACGACCTTCAGCGAGCATGAAAAGCTGGTTGCCGTTCGGGAACGTGTAACGATCCACCTGTGGTTTGATCTCTTCTTTCACGATGTCGTCCGCGTTATTGAGCGGGGCGACTTGAATTTCGTTATCGAAGTGACCGATGTTACAAACGATCGCCTGATCCTTCATCTTCGTCATGTGCTCGAAGCGAATGATGTCCTTGTTACCCGTAGTCGTGACGTAGATGTCGCCCCAACCGAGGGTGTCCTCGACAGTCAGAACGCGGAAGCCTTCCATGGCTGCCTGGAGCGCACAGATTGGATCAACTTCGGTGACTACCACTTGCGCACCTTGAGCGCGAAGCGCCTGGGCACAGCCTTTGCCTACGTCGCCGTATCCGCAAACCACTCCGACTTTACCGGAGATCATCACATCAGTAGCACGCTTGATGCCGTCGACGAGCGATTCGCGGCAACCGTAGAGGTTGTCGAATTTCGATTTGGTGACGGAGTCATTCACGTTGATTGCAGGAACGCGAAGTGTGCCGGCTTCAGCCATCTGATAAAGGCGGTGAACTCCAGTGGTGGTTTCTTCTGAAACACCTTTCCAGTCCTTGAAGTAGTTTGTCCACTTGCCGTCGGACTCAGCTTTTACTTTGATCAGCAGGTTCTTGATGATCTGCTCCTCTTCGCTTTCGGAAGGAGTGTTCACCCAGTCCGCGCCCTCTTCGAGCTCGGCACCTTTGTGGATGAGAAGCGTTGCGTCACCACCGTCATCAACGATCAGCTCCGGGCCGCTTCCGTCAGGCCAGGTCAGAGCGGAAAGCGTGCAGTCCCAGTATTCTTCGAGCGTCTCGCCTTTCCAGGCAAAAACAGGAACACCTGCTGCGGCAATTGCTGCTGCCGCATGATCCTGTGTCGAGAAAATATTGCAAGAGCACCAGCGCACGTCAGCACCGAGGGCTACCAGCGTCTCGATCAGAACGGCCGTCTGAATTGTCATGTGCAACGAGCCCATGATGCGAACGCCTGCGAGTGGCTGCTCTGCTGCGTATTTGTCGCGTGTGGCAACCAGGCCGGGCATTTCGTGTTCTGCGACAGAAATCTCTTTCCGTCCCCAATCAGCAAGACTGATGTCTGCTACTTTGTAATCTGTGAATTCACTCATGTTGGTTTGTTTGTATTTTTAAAATTGCGTTTTTGATCCGGACCTGAAGTGAAGCGGAATGGCTTTCCGTCTTTCAGTGACCCGGAGTTGATAGGTATTGGCTGCGGAGACGGAAAGGAATTCGCCCCTCACGTTTCAGCCTTTCACGATCCAACAGGGTCTGTTCGATGAACCAACCCTGTTGCCTCGTAGAATCGGTTTACGCTCCCGCTGCTGATTTGAGATCGTCGACTTTGTCGGTTTTCTCCCAGGTCAGGGCGTCGAGGTTATCTTCACGACCGAAGTGACCGTAGTTGGTGGTGTGGCTGTAAATCGGGCGGAGCAAGTCGAGCTGTGTGATGATATCCGCAGGCTTGAAGGAGAAGACTTCCTTCACTGCGGATACGATTTTGGCTTCGTCAACGGTGTTGGTGCCAAAGGTGTCCACGTGGACTGATACAGGATGCGGGTAGCCGATTGCGTAGGCGAGCTGGAGTTCGCATTTCTCTGCAAGACCAGCAGCCACAACGTTCTTGGCAACCCAGCGGCTCATGTAAGCAGCGGAGCGATCAACTTTTGATGGATCTTTACCGGAGAATGCACCACCACCGTGACGGCCCATGCCACCGTAGGTATCAACGATGATCTTACGTCCGGTGAGACCGCAGTCGCCCTCAGGTCCACCAATGATGAAGAGACCGGTTGGGTTGATGAGGTATTCGGTGTCGTCGGTAAGGAGATCGCCCGGAAGTTCCACATCGATCAGATCTTTCTTCAGCGCTTCACGAATCTCTGAGGTTGTGATGTCTGCTGCGTGCTGGGTAGAAATCACCACGGCAGTGATCCGGTTTGGCTTTCCGTCGACGTATTCGATTGAGACCTGAGTTTTGGAATCCGGACGAAGCCATGAATGCTGGCCGCTTTTGCGGAGATCTGTGAGTTTTTTACCAAGGTGATGCGACAGCGCGATCGGCGCAGGCATGAGCGTTTCGGTTTCTGTGCAAGCGTAACCGAACATAATGCCCTGGTCACCGGCGCCCTGTTCTTCGTGGCCTTTGTCTGCCGCTGCTGCTGCATCCACACCCTGAGCGATGTCGGGTGACTGCTGCCCCAGAGCATTGATGAAGAGGAAATTGGATGCGTCGAATTTGCAGTCTTTCGTTGTGTAGCCGATTTCTTCGATCGCTTTCTTAACAACTTCGCGGTGATCGAACTTCGAACTGGTGGTGACCTCACCACCGAGCACGACGAGATTGTCTTTCACCATGGTTTCACAAGCCACGCGGGAATTGATGTCCTGCTCAAAGCAAGCGTCCACGATGGCATCAGAAATGGTGTCACACACCTTATCGGGATGTCCTTCAGTGACAGACTCTGAGGAGAAAATGTAGGAATTACTCATAATTTTGGAATGCTTCGTATTTATCAATCTAGATACGTTGATAGGTAATGCTTAGGGTGCATGGCGTCAATTCTTTTAGGGACTGCCCTGTGCGACGCTTTGTCACACATTTTGATTTCCTGTGTCTACCCAAAGTGGGTAATTTCCGAACATGATTGATGAAAATTCCCGTCGTTTGATAGCCTACTCGTTCCTGGTCGTTTTCGGAAATGACGATACCATTGACGAAAATGAACTGGCGATGTTGAAGCGCCTGGCGCTGGAAGACGGCGTTATTGACGAGGGGGAGAAAGAGGTTCTCGCCTCGCTATTCTCCCGGGTATCCAAAGACACTGTTGCTGAATCTGTATGGGGACAGATTCAGGAATTCCGGGAAGAATATGGAATCAAGCAGTCGGCCCGCTGACATCTTTGCCAGCGGGGTTGATGATTTTATCTGATAAAAGCCCGCGAAGCTCTTGTCAGGCGGTCAATGGTTCCCCACCCGCAGCTCTGGCTTTCTTCTGGGCGCGGATCAACTCTTTGCCGCGTTTTTTCATACGCTCGTGCAACCAGAGTGGGAATCCGCACAACATAATGAAGACCGCTTCACCCCAGGTGATGTAGAGGGCCTGCATGACGCCGTCGGTGAAGCCGTAGCTGTGCAATCCAACGCCGAGGTTGTTCACGCCCCACCAGGAGAAAGTGACAATTACACCGAGAATGACAGAGAGGACCGCGATCCCGATTTCTTTGACGTAGCCTCCCATCCGCATGTGCAGAATGACGAGGGTCCACAAGCAGATCATGAATGCGCCGTTTTCCTTTGGATCCCAGCCCCAGAAACGTCCCCAGCTGTAGTTCGCCCACACGCCGCCAAGGACGGTTCCCACGAGCGAGAAGAACAACGCGAAACAAACGATCCCGTAGGTCATATTGGTGATGAGTCGCTGGGTGTCGCGTTCTGCTTTGTCCACTTCGAAAATCTCCGCGCCATTCACCTGTTCAGAGCCGGAGATTCCGCGCAGCACTTTCGGCAGTGGTTTGAGAAAGCGGCGTAGCAAGTAGAATGCACCGAGAAATGCAGCCAGCATGCCGGCGGCGTATCCAATATTGATTGCCGTCACGTGTGTTGCCAGCCAGAAGTTGGTATCGAGCACCGCTTGCAATGGATCCATCGTGTCGGTCGCTTCTTTAACCTCGTATCGGATCGAGAGAAACATCCCCAGCACCCCGGCGAGCGCAGCCATGAGTGTGCCGATGCCTTTGCGGGTAAAATATTCCAGTAGAAGGGCCAGGAATACGACAGAACCTGTGATGAATATCACCGTGTCGTAGAGATTGGTTATCGGCGGGCGGCTGCGGATGATGCTCCGCATCGTGATGCCGTATGCGTTCATAAAGAGCGCGTAGATTAATGAAGCCAGCGCGAGCCAGCCGAAGATCTTCGAAAATTTCGAGCCCGGTGCCAGCCAGCTCACAGCCAGCAGGACAAAGCCGAGAATGAAATAGACGAGGCTCTTTTTGAAGTAGCCGGCTGTGTAAAGCTTTACCTCTTTCTCTGCCTTTGCCCCTTCCAGCTTCAGAAGCCCCCGCTTATCCTGCAGCCGCTCTTTCTCAAGTGATTCGTCGGCGGCTGCGATCTCTGCGTCAATCGCATCCCGCTTCGCTACAAGCCGGTCTTTAGCTGTCGTCCGCTGTTCTTCGACAAAGGCCCCGAACTTCTCTGCGACCGGTTTTGCCGCATCGATCTTTGCATCTTTGCCGGCATCTTCAGGGAGAGCTTCGATTGCTGCCCACATTTCTTTCTGAGCCTGATTCAAACTCGCTATTTGATTGAGCTTTCCTTTCACAAACTCGCGCTCCCCTTTGCTCTCCATCCCCTTGACCATCATGTCACCTACACCAAGCCACTCATCGTCCGCTGAATTATCCGGTGGGAACAGACTGAGATTGCGACCGGAGTTCGCATAGAAGAAAAACAATCGGAAGGCGGCCTGGACCGCCATCTCATCCTCTGACTGGGCTGGACGACCAATCAGTTGAAACAAATCCTGCATGGCCATTTCAGGCATGTGATCAAAAAACCCGATCACATCAAAACCCTGCGCCATTGCTTTCATCTCATTCGGCAACACAGCGCTGCCAGCCAGGCCTTCCCCCTTACGGGCGAAGCCAAACTGGCCTTCCATGAACTCAAAGAAACTCACATTCTGAGCCAGACGTTGGGTGATCCCCTCCATCCGGTTCAGTTGGTAGTCGGGATCTGCGCTTTGTTTCTCGGAAATCTTCTGGCTCTCCTCAGCGAGTCGGGGACGGGCTACAGCCAGTTGATTGTAGGAATACCGGTCGCGCTTGCGGTGGTGCTTGTTGCCTTCTTTTGGCGGAACACCGATTGCATCCACAGCGTCCGTGTCATCCACGTTGAAAATCGGCATATCTCTTGCCATATCACCGCGAAACAGCGTATCGAGCAGCCATTCTTCAGCACTGATGGAATGCTTCTTCCCATCCTGGGTCTCAAACCTCGCCGTAGCGCTGTTGTTAATTTGCAGCAGTGCAAAGCGGGCAAATGTCAGCGCGGGTTTGATCCTTCCGCCATTCTGAACCCGGAGGTTGCTGAATTCTTCCACGATGTTTTCCGGCCACGCTTCATAGCTCTTGATATTGGCGGCAATACCTTTGGAGTTACTGGCGTTTCTGGCAAGAAACAGCGCTGATTTGGATGCGATTACAAAACCGACCAACAACAGAGCGCAAACGATCAGGTATGCGACCTGAATCCCGCTGGCTCCCTGGGTCATTTGCGCGTCCACCTGTGCGGCTTCTTCTCTCAATTGTTTTTTCGTACTCATCGAATCAATGTCTCCCCTGTTAAAAGTTACGCTGCGGCGACTGCAGCCGCTCGTTTTCGCCCTGATCTCGAAATATATTCCACCAGACTCCAAAGGAAATGGAGCGTCAGGCCAACCCCGGTCACAATGAGGGCATACAAAGGCCACTGATCCGCCGGGTTATCGGATACGGCGAACTGCGAATAGTATTGTTCGTCAGGCCCCGCATTCGGTGGACCGTAGCTTTCCTGAAAGACCACAAATCCGCTGTCCCGCATGGGCTCGTTCATTCGAATGGCGACTTTTTTGCCGTTGTCGGCCAGATCGCTTTTCCGGGTGATGCGGCTCTCGAAGTTCTTCGCCTTCATCGTTCCCGGATGCTTCTCGAATATGAATTTGTCCAGCTCGATGAAAAACGCGATCTCCCAGCTCTTCTTCACCAGTTGAATTCCCCATTGTTTGTCGTTGAACTCAAAACTCGCGGCCAGTGCCTGGTCATCCGGTTGAATGCGATCGGAAACTCCCGAAAGGATCAATTTTTTAGCCTCAGAGCCATCTTCCGGATTCACAATCGTGGCAAAACATCCCGGGAAGTTAGCTTCCTCCTTGGTCTCCCTGTTGCGTCTCAGCAGTTTGAAGCCGTCGATCTCCGGTCCGGTGGCTTCGGCTGAAATCGGTGCAGATGTCGGCAATGGTCGGGCATTTCGGTAAAAATTCTCCACCTTCACAGAAAACGGCAACTGAGGAGAGGTAAATACCCGTTCTCCGTTGTCGCCGATCCTCTCGAGTTTCTCCCATGGGAGAATGATGGCTTGTTTCGGAGTGCCTGAATCATCAATCTCGAGAATTTCGATCTGCCATTCGCGGTAGCTCTGAGCCCGGTTGGTGGCGTTGCCGGGATAAAGTGCCACATAGCCGTCGCGCGTGGCTTTATAAGTGACAAAACCACTCACCAACAGGAATAGAATCCCTGCGTGAGCAATCAGCATTGGGATGCCGCGGAACCTCTTTCTGACATGAACGAGCGCTCCAAAGCACATGTTGATAAACAACACAACCATGAGCAACAACCCGCCCGGCAGGGGGAACGGCAACCCGCGCAGGCCATTGGGCATCTCAAACGGCATGGGGATCTCATAGTAAGTGAACCACGAGTGAAAGTAGCGCTTTTTCGCAGCAAATAATCCCAGATCAACCTGATCCACTGTGCCGACAAGCGTCACAATCGTCATCAAGATCAACACTGTCGATGCCAGGGCATACGAAGTGAGGAGTTTATAAATAGACTTCAAAATTGGCATCACTTCTCTTCTTTAGAATTATCACCGGCTTCCGCTTCTTGCTCTTCATCTTCCGCGTCTTCACCGAAATCCACGTCCAGCGATGCAGCAAAAGCGATAAACTTCTCTTCGTTTGCCTCAACCGCTTCCTTTGGACCTGTCATCTTTACAAAAACCGCTCCGCCTTGAGCTGACAGAATCATTCCTCGCATCGCGTAATTCTCTTTGGGCCCCCCGCCCATTCCGGAAAATGTCCCGTCCAGAGAAATGTAAGTCGCCTGCTGATTAAAAAGCTTTTCGGTTGGCAGCTTTTCAATCTCCTCATCGGAGGCGTCAGGCAGGCCCATTTGTTTGCGCCACCGGTTCACGTTTGCGGCAAGTCCGCCGCCGGCCCCGGCCAGACGTGTCAGGTAGACTTCACCTTCCCCGTTTGGACCAAAGGTGAGGTTTACGTCCCGCATCTGGGTGGTCGGCGCTTCTTCCCACCCTTCAGGCGTATCCCAGACCAACTGCGGTCCTGCAGATGCAGGGGCTGCTGCCCGGGAAGGCTCACGAGCCGAGAATCGAAACCTCTCCATGTCGGAGTCGGCGATCTTCGGCATCTCAAGCGTGTTGTCCGGTTCGATCACCCGCACTTCTGTTGCCTGGAAAGGGCCGGATTCCTCGCAGCTACACAGAAAGCTGACTGCGGCTACCAGCCCCAGCAGGGAAGATTTTACTGAATTGTTCGTCATCGTTTTTTCGTAAATACGATCCAACAGGGTCTGTTCATCGGTCGAACAGGGTTGGGTCGTGATTCTCGCCCGAACTAATTACGCTTTCCACTCCTATCGCGAACGTTTTTCTTACTCAGGTGGCATGAATGCGGGACGGGGGTTATACTGTGGAATCTACAAAAATTATGCGCGTCATCGCAGGCTCATCCGGCGGAATTCCGCTGACCGTTCCAAAATCTATCACTCGTCCCACCACCGACCGTGTCAGGGAAGCTATGTTCTCATCACTCGGGGATCTCATTCCCGATGCAGTGGTGCTTGATCTCTTTGCCGGTACGGGTGCTCTCGGGATCGAAAGTCTCAGTCGCGGGGCTGCATCCGCCGTGTTTGTGGAGGAAAACCGTGCGGCCTGCGAAGTCATTGCCGGGAATTTGGCGAAGACCGGCCTCACCAGTGCCGAAGTTCGACGAACCGAAGTCGGGTCGTTCATTACGCGATTGGGGACAGGGGAGCGGTTTGATCTTATTTTTGCAGACCCGCCCTACGCCAGGAACGAATTGCAGATTGCCGGGTTGTCGGCATTGCTCAATCTCGAAAAGCTCGCGGCATCATTGAAAAAGGACGGTGTTTTCGTTCTCGAAACCTTTGCCCGTGAACCGCTGCCGGAATCCCCTTTGTGGAAGGTGCAGCGGGAAAAGAATTACGGCGATACCCGGGTGAGCTTTCTGCTGCGGGTGTAAGTCGCGAATTCCATTTGCCCGCTTGCAAAATCCCGCCACCTTTGCGGATGAGTTTGCAGAAAATTTTGATCGCAGGAACATGGCGTGACGCCAATTCCACCAGTACGTTTCAGGCGGATAACCCGGCAACAGCATCAGCCCTGCCTGATGAATATCCCGTAAGTGCATGGGAGGATTGCGAGGAAGCACTCGTCGCAGCGAATGCCGCGTATAAAGAGCTGCGCGTGATGGATGGCGCAAAGATCGCTGATTTCCTTGAGGCCATGGCTGACGCCATTGAAGCCCGGGCTGATGAGTTGGTGGAAATGGCCAATTTGGAAACGGCTTTGCCAAAATCCCCCCGTCTTGCTGATGTCGAGCTTCCCCGTACGACCGGACAACTTCGTCAGGCCGCCGCCGCCGCCCGTGACGGGTCCTGGAAACAGCCCGTAATCGACGAGGCCAATGGCATTCGTTCCTGCTACGGGCCAATTGGTCCAGTGGCGGTCTTTGGCCCCAACAACTTTCCTTTTGCCTTCGGTTCTGCCTCGGGTGGTGACTTCGCAGCGGCGATCGCGGCTGGAAACCCTGTCATTGCCAAGGCGAACTCATCGCACCCCGGAACGACCCGAATTTTTGCAGAATGTGCCCTCCAGGCAATCGAATCCACCGGATTGCCGGCCGCCACTGTGCAACTCATTTACCGCACCAGCCATGCTGACGGCGAGAAGCTGGTTTCCGATCCGCGAATTGGAGCCACCGGTTACACAGGCAGCCGCGGAGCCGGACTCACTTTGAAGTCCGCTGCTGATGCCGCCGGGAAACCGATCTATCTTGAGCTTTCCAGTGTGAATCCGGTTGTGATCCTTCCCGGAGCCCTGGAGGAAAGAGGGGATGCCCTTGCGGAGGAATTTGCAGGCAGTTGTCTGATGGGAACCGGGCAGTTTTGCACCAACCCGGGAATGGTTTTGCTGGTTGCGGGCGAAAAGACCGAAGCGTTCATCGCTGACGTGACGAAACGGTTTTCTGAGGCTCCCGTGGGCACTTTGCTTTCGAAGAGCGTTGCCCAATCATTGCTTTCCAGCTTTGAAACCCTCAGCGGAGCCGGAGCAGAGGTACTCACAGGGAACTCTGAAGGCGGAGGCAACGGTTATTCCGCGGCCAATACC
The DNA here is from genome assembly GCA_048267005.1 of Verrucomicrobiales bacterium. Taxonomy (GTDB): domain Bacteria; phylum Verrucomicrobiota; class Verrucomicrobiia; order Verrucomicrobiales; family DEV007; genus JABDJT01. The sequence goes on from JBLWYI010000009.1 coordinate 112,214, forward strand.
CTGCTGCGTATTTCAGGCGAACAATTCATCGCCGATCCCGAAGTGATGCAAACTGAAGCCTTTGGAAATGCTTCGCTGTTTGTGGTGGCTGAAGATCTCGATGAAGTTTGCGCGGTGATCGATTCTCTGGAAGGAAATCTGACTGGTTGTGTGTATTCCGACACAGCCGGTTCTGATGACAGCGCCTACGACGCGATCGAGCCCGGTCTACGTCAGAAAGTCGGGCGCCTCTTGAATGACAAGATGCCCACCGGAGTTGCGGTTTCCCCTGCGATGAACCATGGCGGCCCGTTCCCTGCGACAGGGCACCCCGGATTCACCGCCGTGGGAATTCCTGCGTCACTGATCCGTTTCGCGATGCTGCAAAGCTACGATAACGTGAGGGAACACCGCCTGCCTGCGATTTTGCGCGGGTGATTGCGGGCAGCCGGGCGATAGCCGCCCGGCTCAGATGTTCGGAGTGGTGATCAAACGCGATCACCATTCTTCGATCATCTTCTCCAGCTTGACGATGTCCGCGGCGAACTTCCGGATTCCTTCGGCCGTTTTCTCTGTCGCCATGGCGTCCTCATTGAGCTGCCAGCGGAAGGATTTCTCGTCGGAGGGAATTTTTTCGATGTCAGCTCCGGCGGCTTCGTCCGCATTCAACTGTTCCTTCAAGTCCTCATCGGAGTTTTGCAATTCTTCGAGCAGGCCAGGGGAAATGGTCAGCAGGTCACAACCAGCCAGCTCGGTGATCTCTCCCTTGTTACGAAAACTCGCGCCCATGACTTCGGTCTTGTAACCGAATTTCTTGTAATAGGTGTAGATCTCTTTCACGGACTTCACGCCCGGATCATTTTCAGGAGAATAGTCTTCACCCGTGCTGGCTTTGTACCAATCGAGTATACGACCCACAAACGGTGAAATCAGTTGAACCTTCGCTTCGGCGCAAGCCGCTGCCTGACCGAGGGAGAAGAGCAGCGTGAGGTTGCAGTGGATGCCTTCCTTTTCCAAAGCTTCAGCGGCGCGAATGCCTTCCCAGGTCGAGGCGATTTTAATGAGAACCCGATCCCGGCTGATTCCCTCTTTCTCATATAAGTCGATGAGTTGCTTCGCCTTGGCGATGGTTCCCTCGGTATCAAAGGAAAGCCGGGCATCCGTTTCGGTTGAAACGCGGCCGGGGACGATCTTCAGAATCTCCATTCCAAACAATACAAGCAGGCGGTCGATGATTGATTCGGTGTCACCTCCACCATCCACCGCTTTCTGGACAATCTCGCGGTAGGATTCGTTTTGCGAAGCCTGCAATATCAAAGACGGGTTTGTCGTGGCGTCCTGCGGGAGGTAATCGCGCATGGATTCAAAATCTCCGGTGTCGGCGACCACGGTGGTGTATTGCTTGAGCTGTTCGAGTTGGTTCATGATTTATTAGTCGGAGATTGTATCAGATTCTATCGCAAGTGACGATTTCTTTGCCTTGCGGCGGATGCCGAAGTGCTTGTCCAGGGAGGATAGCGCCTGATTACGAAGCAAAAGCGATCTCCGATACGGAAATCACCATTGTTTTCGAGCAAAGGCCATATCCGGTCCGGAAATCACCATTGTTATCGAGCAAAGGTCATATCCGGTTCGGAAATCGCTATTGTTCTTGAGCAAAGGCCATATCCGGTTCGGAAATCGCCATTGTTCTTGAGCAATGGCCATATCCGGTTCGGAAATCGCCATTGTTCTCGAACATTGCCCCTATCCCGGATGGCACTCGCTGTTTCAGGGTGATCCTTAAGGTCCTTTTAACGCGCAGCCTGAAGCTGAGCTGCGCGGGCCTTCTGCCGCTCGACATAATCTTCCGGGAAATTCCAGAAGTTCTCATCGGTTTCACTGCGGACCAGTCCACGGGTTTCGGGACTGCGCCCGAACATAAAGGCTCCAATATCAGAACTGACCCACGGGTTTCTGTAGAAATACTCGTGCCCGAACGGGGAGCCATAGAGGCCGTCAGGACGGGATACATCGATCATTTCGATTTCATCCAGGCCGCTGAGAACTTTTTGCTCCCAGTCCTCCAGTTTCCCGATGGAGCGTCCAAGGCGGTCGTCCGCAAAGAGTAAGGAGGACAACTTCAGCGCTTTGTCATTGGGCGACGCGTAAACCGCGACACCTCCAGCGACTTCATGGAACCGATCAAATACCGCATTGAAAAACGTCATCACATCCATGTCCGGAGCGGCCAGGACCACCCGGTTGATTCTGTATTTTGCCCGAAGTTCCTCGCGGGTGGCATTATTCTCAAGCAACCGCAGTTCTTTCAGCGCATTGACGACAATCGGGTTTCCGGCGCTGTGAGCGATGACTGTAATCGAGGAGGCGTCAACTCCGGTGGCAAGGCTGGAAAGCATTCCCCTGAAAAGCCGGGTGCTTTGCTCAGCGTTCCCTTTGTCCTGAATATAGCCGAGCAGTTTTCCTTGCGAGGGCCATTCGAAATTGATGACTGCTCCCTGGCGACCGAGATAGTGAAAAATTTCTGCGGACTGCTCAGTGTTGGTGATGAGATGGGTGTTGTAGCCGTGGACAAACACCACCACCTGGCGGCTGGTGCTTTTATCCAGCTGGGCTCGCAGAGCATTGGTCCATGAGTGACTGTTGCGTTCGCCGTCCGTGGTATCCATTTCCCACAAGTTGATGTTTTCGAACTTGGGATGGACATCGACTTTAGCCAGCTCAACCCGGGCTTTCTTACGCCTGCGTTCGGAAATGGTTTCCGCCACAATTTCCTCGGAGGTCATTCCCTCTCCAATGTTGACATAGCCAACGGCGAGGTTTGGTGACTCGTGGCGATTGCGCTTGTTGCCGAAAGGATCAACGTTGTGTTTCTTTTCTTCAATATTCCGGCTGCTGACGATGAAAACCGGGATCTGTTCCGTCAATTCTTCGCTTTTTACCTTATCAAGGGGCAACGGAATACCGGCGACCAATCCAATTGGAGTCGGAGCAAGGCGTGTCGTGCCGGGTTGGGGGGCAATTCCGCAACTCGTCACGATGATTCCGCAAAGACTGATCAGTCCGATTGAAAATGTGTTTCGCAATAAATGGTTCATCACAAAGGTGGTGGCTGCCGGCATGTTCACATGGGGTCCAACACAAAGTCAAACTTGTTGAAGCAGTTCCCGGGTTTCCCGAAAAAGGAACGGTCAGGGGCTCATTACATCCGGATGATTTGCTGGCCTACCATCGATTTATTTTGCTGATGCTAGATCCGGGATTCGAATCTTTCCGTATGCAAAGGTGTCCAGGGCAACTGTAACAGGTGCTATTGGGCTCTTCACATGGCGAATTTCATGCTTCACGATTGTCACAATAAAGTGTAAGGAGGGGGCCGCCTTCGCGACTGATTTTGACATTCTCTCACCGTTTATATGGTTAACCTATTGATTAAAAACGACTTTGACCAGGCTCTGGCCGCCGCAAACTCCCCGCTCTTACGTTCCCGGCCGGAGATACTGCAGCTCAATGTCGGTAAATTGTGTAACCTGACGTGTGTCCACTGTCACGTGAACGCCGGACCGAAGCGAAAGGAGATCGTTACCGGGGAGACCATCGATAAGATCCTGAACTGGTTTGAAAAGACGGACATTCCCACGCTGGATATGACGGGTGGTACGCCCGAGATGATTCCTGACTTCAAGCGACTTGTGAAGACAGTGCGCGAGTTCGATCAGCCCCGCCGCGTCATGGATCGTCTTAATGCGACCATCATCAATGAACCCGGCTACGAGTGGGTTCCGGAGTTTCTCGCAGAACACGAAGTGGAGATCATTGCCTCAATGCCCTGCTACGAGCCGGAGAATGTGAATGAGCAACGCGGTGACGGGGTTTTCGACAGCAGCATCTCGGCATTCCAGAAATTGAATGAACTGGGATACGGTCGTGATCCAAAGTTATCGCTCAGCTTTGTCTACAATCCGAATGGAGGCTTTCTTCCTCCCGAGCAGGATGCTCTGGAAGCGGATTATAAGAAAGCGATGAAGGAGCATTTCGACATCGACTTCAACAATCTGTATTGCATCGCCAACATGCCGATCGCGCGGTTTGCCAGCTACTTGAAGCGCAACGGCGAGCTGCAGAGCTACATGGACACGTTGAAGAACGCGTTCAACCCCTCGACGGTGGGCGGTCTGATGTGTCGCAATACGATCAATGTGAGTTGGCAGGGGGAAGTCTACGATTGTGACTTCAACCAAATGATGAAACTGCCCTTACATGCCGCCGACGGCAGCGATGAAAAGGAGCAACTCTACGTCTGGGATGTTGACCACGAAACCTTCGAAGATGTGGCCATCCGAACCGGCAACCACTGTTTTGGTTGCACCGCCGGGAGCGGAAGTTCCTGCGGCGGAGCAATCTCCTGAACCTCATTCCCACACTATTTTCCTGATCCATGAAAACCGACACCGTTGTTAAAGAACGTTACGCTGAAGGCGCAAAAGTCCAGGTCCCGGCGCTGTGCTGTCCTGTTGACTACGATGCCAAATACCTTGAAGTCATTCCCACTGAAGTCATCGAACGCGACTACGGATGCGGGGACCCCAGCAAATACGTAAAGCCGGGCGAAACCGTTCTCGATCTGGGTAGCGGGACCGGAAAGATCTGTTTCATCGCCAGTCAGGTGGTGGGGAAAGAAGGCAAAGTCATCGGTGTCGATATGACCGATGATATGCTCAACGTCGCCAAGGAGAATGCTCCCATCGTGGCTGAGCGGATCGGATACAACAACGTTGAGTTCCGCAAAGGCCGCATCCAGGATTTGAAGCTGAACCTTGATCTTCTCGATGAAAAGCTCAAGGAGAAGCCGGTCGACAGTGCCAATGCTTACCTCGACGCTGAAGAATTGGCAGCGGAACTTCGTATCAAGCAGCCGCTGGTTGAAGATGACTCCGTTGATGTGGTCGTCTCGAACTGCGTGCTCAATCTCGTTTCCAACGAAAACCGCAAACAACTCTTCGAGGAGATTTACCGGGTGCTGAAGAAAGGTGGTCGCGCAGTCATCTCTGATATCGTCAGTGACGAAGATGTTCCTCAGGAATTGCAGGACGATCCTGAATTGTGGAGCGGATGTATTTCCGGCGCTTTCCGGGAGGATGATTTCCTTCAGGCCTTCGAAGATGTCGGTTTCTACGGCGTTCGTATTCTGAAATACGATAAAGAACCCTGGCAAACCGTGAAGGGATATGAGTTTCGCAGCATGACGATTGAGGCCACCAAAGGCAAAGAAGGCGTCTGTCTCGAGCGGAATCAGGCCGTCATTTACAAAGGACCGTTCAAGAAAGTGCTCGATGATGACGGGCATGCGATGGAGCGCGGCAAGCGTTACGCGGTGTGCGATAAATTCTTCCAGATCTACGGGAAAGAGCCCTACGCTGACAGCTTCGAGTTGATCGAACCGCAGGTGAACATTCCAGTGGAGGAAGCTGAGTTGTTTGATTGCTCAGTCACCCCGATTCGTCACCCGCGCGAAACCAAAGGGGCGGAATACGACGCAACTACGGAAGCATCGGATTGCTGCAGCCCGGATACGGACAGTTGTTGCTGATCGATTCTCAAAAGGAGGCGCTTTAGGGGTGCCGGGAAGTAATAACTCCGATGGATCGTTGTGTTCATCAGAGCTATCGTTTTACGTAGGCTCCGCTCCCCGGGGCCAACGTCATGAAAATCAATTCCGCAAACTTTGTAACCAGCGCCGATCAACTCGAGGCGTGCCCTGAATCCTCTTTGCCGGAAATTGCGTTCATCGGACGTTCCAACGTAGGGAAGTCATCGCTCATCAATTTCCTGACCGGGATCGATGGATTGGCGAAGGTCTCATCCAAACCGGGACACACTCAGTTGATCAATTTTTTCCTGATCAATGATCGCTGGAATATGGTGGATCTGCCCGGATACGGCTACGCCAAACGTTCGAAAGCCAAGCGGGAGGCCTTTAACGAATTCGTTTCTGAATACCTGCTCGACAGACCGAACCTGGCGTGTGTCTTTGTATTGATCGATTCCAAGATCCCGCCCCAACAGCTCGACATCGACTTTGTTGAATGGGTGGTGGCCAGTCAGATCCCGTTCACCCTCATCTTTACCAAGGCTGATAAGACGAAGCCGAAACCTTTGCAGGCGAACATCGAAGCCTTCAAGAAACAGTTGGCGGAGCGTTGTGATGGTGAGCCCAAAGTCCTCTCCTGTTCAGTCAAAGATTACAAAAGCCGGCTGGGTGTGCTCGGGTTCATCGAGCAGGTGATTAAGATGAGGAGCTGAGCCAAAAGCCCGCTCCGATCAAACAGGGTTGATTCGTCGATCAAACAGGGTTGATTCGTGGCCATGCGTCTTGCCACAGTCATCGCCAGTTACAACCACGCCAAATACATCGTTCCGGCGATTGAATCGGTGTTGAACCAGACCCGCCCCACCGATCGGTTTCTGGTGATCGATGATGGATCGAAAGATGATTCCGTTGAAATCATCAGGCAGTTTAAAGATCGTGGCGTGGAACTGGTGGTGCAGGAGAATGCCGGAGCCCACACGACATGGAATCGCTGTATCGAAGAGGTCGCCAAAGATTGCGATCTGGTATCCATCTTAAACTCCGATGATATCTACGAGCCGACCCGGTTCGAAAAATGTCTTCCGCACTTCACTGAACCGAATGCCAAAGCAGTTGTGTCGACCGGGCTGCATATGATCGATGCGGAAGGAGGCATCCTGCCGCCGGAGGAAAGCCGTGCCAAATGGTTGCGCGCTGTCTGGGCAATGGGGCGTGAGAGTGATGCCGAGATCTGGGAGTGGATGGCGATGGCGAACTTCGTCGTCACCAGCTCCAACATCATCTCGACCACGGAGTACGCGGTGGCGAATCCGTTCCAGCCCTATCGATTCAATCACGATTACTTTTTCCTGAGCGGAGCCGCGCTCCGTGATGAGATCCATTTGATCGACGAAGATTTGCTGGAATATCGCGTCCACCCGCAGAACAACATCAATACAAATCCGGCACCGCTTCTGAAGGAGATGCTGCGGATGCACTTCGACATGTATCATCACTTCGCGGATGAATTCACCGGTGATGCGGCGACGCGGAATCGTTTCTACGAATACATGCGGGCGATCGAGAACAGCGTGTCGAGTTTTCACTCCGGTCTCTTTCAACTCCTGCTCGCACAGCTTTCTGCAAAAGCGACTCCTGAAGAAATTGAAGCATTGGTCGACGGCCTCGACGAAGAAACCCTCACCGAGCTGCACGACTACCCGAACAAGGCACTCGTGAATACCTGGGATGAAAAGTCAGCCCCGCAGGCAGCTGCCAACCTGGCCGGGAAATACGAATCCGTCCGCGAAGAAAATCGCAAGCTGAAAGCAGAACGGGATGCCTGGAAAGAACTGGCGAAAGCCCGGAACGAGTTGATGAAGTCGAAAGGATTCGCTTTTTCGAGATTGATGGGTGGAGGAAAGCGTGAGGTTTCCGATGCCGGAAAGACTGCGGCGGAGAAGCTGGCCAATTTGCTTGGCGGGCAGTGATAGTGAAATGCGATCTATACCGCGGCGGACTTCTCACGGATCGCCACCTGCCACCACTGGGCCAGATCGGCCGAAGGCCGGAGCCAGGCTTCGCGATGAAGCCACAGCATGTTGTCAATGTCTGACAACACAGAGAGCGCTTCCGCATTGTTGAGGGATGAGGGGCCGTTCTTCAGGAGGCGTTCCGCAAGGGCATGTTGAACATTCTTCGTCCCCACCTGCGGGGCCTTCTCCAATGCGTTTTCACCGTAGACTTTGCGACCATTGAGAAGCCGGCGCCGGTTCCTCCGCAGGAGCGATACATGGACAGCGTTCAGAAAAGGATCGATCACCGCTGATGTCATTCCGTGGAATTTAGGATCAATCATCTGACTGGCACGAAGCGCGGCTGCGACCTCCTTCGGGGGCTCCTGCTCCTCGGGTATCATAAAGAGCCCTTCCTTCAAAGCTTCGATGCCGTATTTCGATCGACTGGTCCATACCGAGACAGGGACTGAAAACCACAGGCCCAGCAGCACAGGGGACAACCACCAAAAAAGCATCGGATCAACCATCAGCGCCCCGAACCCGACAACGAATCCGATGAGCGTGTGCCAGCCGTGTGTGGCAATTGCTTCGTCCCAACTGGTGCCTTGAGCACCGCGACGCTGGGTTGCCCATCCCACAGTTTTTCCCATGATGTTCGACACCACAAAACGGGAGTGAAACAGCATCATCACCGGGGCGATGAGCGCTGAGAAAACCGTTTCGACGATTGCTCCGATGACCGCATTGAACCGGCCGCCGAATTGAGCCGCGCGCCCGGAGTCGAACATGAGGTCCAGCAGACACAGGATCTTCGGGGCGAAAAGCAAAACCATCGTGATCGATAAAATGGCAAGCCCCTGCGCATTCAGAGCTACGCTGAAATGCGGCATGCCACCCTCAGCCTGAGAGCCCTTCCAGAAGGCAACGATCATGAACAACAACCAGAGTGGGGCAGCGACGTATCCCAGGATTCCGTTGGCAAGGTGAATGCGGGTTTTGCCCCGCAGACCGCGTGCGAACAGCAGCATGCCGTGCTGGAGGTTTCCCTGACACCATCGCTGATCACGCTGAGCGGATTCGATGATTCCCTGCGGCCCCTCTTCGTAGCTTCCATCCAGGTCATGGGCCAACCAGACTTCCCATCCGGCTTTCCGTAAAAGGCCGGCTTCGATAAAGTCGTGCGACAGAATATGTCCGCCGAAAGGTTTCTTCCCGGGCAACTGTGGCAGCTCGCATTGTTCAATGAAAGGTCGCAGCCGAATGATGGCATTGTGCCCCCAGAAGTTGCCCCCGCATTCCTGCCAAAAGGCGAGGCCTTCCATAAACATCCGGCCATACAGACGGTTGGCGAACTGCTGCATGCGGCCGAAAAGTGACTCGCCTCCTACAAGCGCCGGCGCCGTCTGAATAAGTGCGACCTGCAGGTTTGTCTGCATCCGGTAAAGCAATTCCAAGAGGGTGTCCCCCGTCATGATACTGTCCGCATCGAGGACAATCATGTAGTGGTAATGATCTCCCCAGGTCCGGCAGAAGTCAGAGATGTTGCCGCTTTTTTTGGCGAAGTTATCAGGGCGGCGACGATAGAATATCCGGTCTTCCGCCCGGCATTCCCGGCAGAGCTTTACCCAGGCGGCCTCTTCGGCGACCCACTGCTCGGGTTGATTGGAATCACTCAGAATGAAGAAGTCGAACGCGTCAGCCCCGCGCTTCTTCATCACTGAATCAAATATCGCCCGGATCCCGCTGAAGACGCGGTCGACCGGTTCGTTGTATACCGGGATCACCACTGCGACCCTGGGATTCCGGACATAGGTCGGGTCCTTTCCTGGGCTGTGGTGATCGGCCAATGGCATGTTTCCACCGGGCAGGCCGAAACGCAGGACCAGAAACCCGGTAAAGGCGTGGGTGAAACCGAAGGCAAGGTATCCAAACAGAACCACAAACAACACCCACAAAACTCCGGAAGAAAAAGTCCATCCGAAGGCCCACAGGTAATCCGCCATTAGATAAGCACCCACTCCGGTGATCCCCAGAACGATTGTGAAGAACAGAACCGATCTCCAGCCGGAGCTGCGCTCGATCGACTTCCGGTCGCTGGTTCTGCTGGCCTCGTCGTCCTGTATATTTTCTCCGGGAGGCAGAGCGTGGCCCGGACCTTTCCTGTCAGATTGTTCCTGTTTCATCGTTGAAATCGTGTCCGGTTAACGGGTTGCAAAGAAGATCCCGGTGATGATGACGGCCGAGAGAATCCAGAAGATCGCCGTCGCCACTCTGCGACGTCGTCCGATTTTCTCCATCGTCCGGGTCGCCGTATGAACAATGCCCAGATCAATCGGACGCGGACGCATCTCGACAAATGAGAAATCCGGGTCGGCGTGAAGGTAGGCCGTTTGCATGAGTTTGACGTATTCTGCAGGCAGCGGTTCGTCTGAAAGAAAGTAACGTTGCCAGGGCACATCGCGTTCCACCTGCAACAACGCGAGGCGGCCCTGGGCGGAGAGCCGATCATACGGCTCAGCTTCAGCGCGTCCCAGTACCTGGCGAAACCACTCCACCAAAGTGCGGTCAGTCTCCTCGGCCGCAAGCTCCACCGCCGAACGATCGGGTTCTTCCTCTAAGCGGTCGCTCGCTTTGACGAGAATCTTCAATACGAGAGAACTCAGCAACAGTTTGTTCTCCACCCGGAGAGCCGAGAAATAAGCCTCCACCCGGCGATAGGCTTCATTCCATTCCTCCAGCGAATGCGGGCAGGACAACAAGTCCTCCCGCAGCCGGGGCATGCTTAAGGATTCCACTGGTAACTCCATGTCTCTGATAAGATTTGGTTGTCGGTTGACGATTTCAGGAAGCAGCGGAGCTCCACTGATTCGGTATTGTCGTCATCCGTATCCAGTTTGAATTCCACTCGCCACCCGCCTGTCATTACATTTTTGAAACACTGGTTCTCATTGATGAAGCCGTTCGCACTCGCGTTGATCTCAGCAAAGACCGGCGCATCAGCCGGTAATTCATTGAGTCCCGGTCCATCGAAATCGATCACAAATCGCCGCGTATCCTCGTAGGCCACATCCACACCCACACGGGTCGCGACGACACGGTTTGGAGACAGGGCGGTTTCATCGTCCTTCTTCATCGACAGGGTGTAGGCATATTTCAGCGGGGCGCCACCCGGAGCCGGCATGTCCCGCGGTTCATAGAAGGCAACAATGTTATCAACGGCTTCATTCACCGTGGGCAGCTCGATCAGGCGCACCGCTCCTTCCCCCCACTTCGCTTTCGGGGCGATCCATGCGGTCGGAGTCTGGTGATATGGGTTGCTCAGGTCTTCGTAGTGATGAAAGTCCCGGTCCCTCTGCATCAGTCCGAAGCCCTGGACATCGGGCGCATTGAAATGGGTGAACCTGATCCCCTCACCGTTGACCAGGGGACGCCACACCGTTTCGTCATTCCAGGTGGTGAAAAGCAGGCCGTCGGAATCATGGACTTCAGGTCGCCAATCCTGAAAGCGGCGTTCGGCAGAATTTTCTCCATACCAGAACATCGACGTCAGCGGGGCCAGACCGAGTGACTTCACTTCATTCCTGAAATACAGGGTCGCTGTGATATCGGCGTCGGTGCTGATCCCGGGCTTGATCTTAAAGTGATAAGCACCTGTCACACTCGGGCTGTCGAGCAGAGCATAGAACTCCAGCTCCGTTGCGTCGGGTTTCGGTTCGATGAACCAGTATTCAACAAAATCAGGAAACTCCTCGGGAGCTTTGTGATGGGTCACATTCAGCGCCAGGCCGCGGGCGGAAATTCCATAGCGTTGATCCACCCCCAGTAACCTGAAGTAGCTGGCGCCTACAAACGATCCAATCTCGTCGAAGTTCTCAGGCACGCCGTGAAGCGGATGCTGAATGCGGAACCCGGCAAATCCGGTGATCGCTGCGGGGGAAAAGTCTTCCTCCAGAACCAGCGTGGAATAGTCGAACTGATTCGCGTTGAAGGCAACCGGTACACTGGTTCCGTCCGCAGGCGAAATGAGGTTCATTTTCACCTGACGTTTGAAGAGGTATCCGGGATGCAGAAATTCCACCCTGAAGGGGAGCTTCTCTGTTTTCCACAAAGCGGCATCCGGTGCCGGATGAATGGCTCGATATTGATCGTAAGTCAGGCCGGCCAATACCTTTGGTAAACGAGGAGGCGCTTCGTAAACTTTCTCCGAAAGCACACGTGCCTTCTGCGAGATGAACTCATAGTCGACTTTAGGCTCATCGGCGGCCAGACCTGATGAGGCAACGAATGCGAACACCGTAAAGGCGTTCCATTTTTTTAAGACTGATGCTGTACTTGAGATAGTCAATTGAGACGCTGAGAGCGCACAATTCGTGCCGATGAATTGAGAAAGTTAGCGGCCCGTTGGATTCGCGAATCAACAGTGATTCCTCCTTAAATCAATAGGGATGTAGTGGGTGGTGAACGATTTTTTCAGCTTCGTGATTCGCCCCTGAAATCGTGTGTGGTTCTGCGGTGATGGCTGCCGGTTTTGGAAAAAATGTCCTCAATTTCAGTCGAAGGGGGAGGACGCTATCCTCAACGGATCCATCAAACCGGACGTTTTCGCCCGAAAACAGGATGATCATCCCGGAAAATCCCAATGGGCCGCCTAAATTGCGGACCGGGCTCCATTTTCCTCAAACAGCCGCAAAACGTTACCCCATAAGGCGATTCCAATTCGAGGCATGACCAAATAAACGTTTTTTCATCGACCCTCAACTTCGGGGGTGACCCAAAAACCGTTAAGAGATAGATGCCCGGGATGAGGCATGACCAAAAAACTGTTAAGAGGTTGATGCCTCGATTGAGGCATGAGCAAATAAACGTTTTTTTAGAGACGCCCGGATTTGGGTGCGAGCAAAAAAACGTTCATTGGTTGATGCCCGGCTTTGGGTGCGGGCATCCAAACGTTTATTTGCTCATGCTTCATTTCAGGTATCGGCCAAAAGCCGTTTTTTTGGTCGTACCCCGTTTCAGGCATCGTTCGAAGAATGATTTTGTGGAAGTGAGCCATTTGTGCCGGAATTGTGGAACCCGTACGATGGTCGAACCCGGAAATGATCTGGTTCGAATTGACGAAAAAATGGTGGGTGTATCAGGCAGGGTAACCGACATTCAAAAGAGAAAATCATTCAATCAATGGAGACACCATCCAAAATACTTCTGGCCGGTCACGGATATTTGGGAGCGCCGCTTGCAAGCAGTCTTGTTGACCGGGGACATTCTGTTTTCGCTTTCACGAAGACTTTCGATGACGTTGTTCCCGACACCTACCCACTGATCTCCTGTGATTTGGGTGAACCCGAAGCTCTGGGTAAAATAGAATTCGACCCGGATATCATCATTCACTGTGCCAGCTCAAACCGCGGCGGGCCGGATGCTTACCGGACAGTTTTTGAAGGCGGGATCGAAAACCTTCACGCGGCGTTTCCTGAAGCGCATTTGTTTTTCACAAGCAGCACGAGTGTCTACGGTCAAACTGACGGAGCTGAAGTGGACGAAACTTCCTTGGCCGAACCAGAGACCGAGACCAGTGAGATTCTTCGCCGCGCAGAAGACCGGCTGGTTGAGTTGAACGGGACCGTGTTGCGACTGGCCGGAATCTACGGGCCGCACCGGTCTGTTTATCTGAAACGGTTCTTTGAAGGGACCGCTACCATTGAGACCGGCGAGAGTCGCTATCTCAATCAGATCCATCTGGCTGATATCATTGGGGCGATACAACATCTTCTGCAGGGCGACATTCGCGACTCAGCCAAAGGGGAGATTTTCAATGTGGCGGACGACACCCCGTTGACCCAGCGGGAATGCTTCGAGGGATTGGCCGCGATGTTCGGGAAGCCCGTTCCTCCGGAAGCGGAACCCAATAAGCAGCGCAAGCGTGCCTGGACAAACAAACGAGTCACAGCACGAAAGCTGAAAACAACAGGATGGGAAGCCCGTTATCCATCATTCTTTGAGGCTGTGAAACGTGACGAATCCCTTGTCCCGTCGATCATGGCGCAGATTGAGTAATGTGATCTCTATATACAAAGTGAAAAATCTTAAAACAAGTAGTTGACTTAAATTTAATTGAGTGTTACCGGTTTCCCGCAAACAATGAACTTTTCAATATCCAATATCAACCCAGCACCGCAGGCGAGACGCCGTTGGTTCCAGCCGAGTTATCGGTCGAACCATCAAGTCGCCGCCACGACACCGGTGTGTCCTTCGACAGAAGGCCTGGGATTTATTTTGGGCATGCTCGAGAAGGATAACGAGGGGAGGGCGCGGTTTACGTAAACAGCGAATTATAAAGTTTTTTTACGTAAACCACGCTCTCCCGCCTCCGAAAGGATGCGGGTTTTTTGTTGTCATAACTGACTGATAACCAATTTTTAACTGAGAAACAGAATTTTAAACAAACCAATTGAATCAACCGGGGAGACGGTGCTGAACCGGAACGTCCCCAACCAGAAAGAAACCCATTTTAAGAAGTAAAAAGAGCCCGCCGTCAGCGGCAACTGACAACGGGCTCCGACAGAGAAGCAAAGGATCGAAACGAATTCCGATCACATCGCTCGCTAAGATGCCAGACGATACGATTGAAATTCAAACCGGTCAAGCAAGGTAAACGTCTAGTTTTATCTGCCTGATAACTATACCTTTCTCCTTGGAAAGCTTCTCTAATGAATAGTGAAATAATATTTCAAACCAGACATTATCAGAAGGCTTTTCCGGGAGGTGTGCCGAAATGAAAACACCGAAACGTCCGTCGAGAAATCCTGCGGCTGTGTCATGAAAATGAGGCAACGGTGTTCGTTCTTTTCAGGGCGTGTCCGGAAACCCCGGGCACGCCCTTTTTATTATCCGTGTGGAAAAAACATGGAATGCAATGAATGCAGCAATTGATACGGCATAGATATCAACCGCCTCACTCACACCACCCGCTCAAACAGACTCAAACGAAACCGAGGATTAGTCCCCTGAGAATACGGGTTGGCTGACGAGTGATTGAGCATCATTTCGAACCAGCTGGGCAGAGAGCAGAAATGCCTCTCCGAACAGACAGGGTTCGTTCGATGAATCAACAGGGTTGGATCGTAAGCCTGATACTTTGATCGTTGCTTTCGCAGTTCCTGATATTTTCCACACCATGAAAATTGGATGCAAGTCGTAGCACCAGGATGTGCGGAGTCGTTTCCAAACCGACTACGGCCCGGGGCAGCACCGGGGCGGCTTGCCAATTTTTACATTTAGGATTTGGGATTTCTCATTTGTTCATTTCTCAGGAAGCAAAGCCAATGAGTTGAAGCTTCAGAGATCCTAAATCCTAAATGTAAACGGGGGCGCATGTACCATAGTGGCGACACTGCCTTGCAAGCAGCGTGTGGTGGGTGCAAATCCCATCGCTTCCACCAGTTTTAAATAAAACATCTGTTTGTGAAAAACATCTGTCGTCGCTCAGCAAGCTGAGCTTCCTGTCGCTGGGCAAGCCAGCTCTGATGTTTTTGTGGTGAAGATCATCACACCCTGTGTATGACGACATCAATGGTTTACCGCACGTCGCAGCGCAGCGGGAGAGCGTCTAACGCCGACCGCCACGACAGATGTTTTTTGCTCAAAATATCAAAGCCAACTTGCCTGGCGACAGAAGGATGCTGCGGCACGCAACACTACAACGACAGATGTTTTATTTCTCAAAACATCAGAGCTGGCTTGCCCAGCGACAGGATGATCGGCGGAACGCCGACCGCAACGACAGATGTTTTCCCATACCTCCGGGGTGAGGTCGAAGTAGTCGAGATAGGCCTCTTGGAAAGGTCAGAAAGCAGGTGCGAGTCCTGTCACCCCGACCAATTTATGAAGAACCCAACGATCCTGCATGCAAATGCGTGGCGCCGGTTTGAAGGACCGGCAGCCGCGGATCGTGGTTCATGAATGTTTACCGCGCAGCCTTCTATCGGTGCCTGGCTGCCATGCCGTTTGCCCCTCGCTCATTGATCCCTGTCCGGGGATTGAGTTTTGTTCTTCTTGTTTTTGTTCAAGTAAAGAACCAGCAAGACAATTCCTAAGACGAGAAGGCAGGGAATAAGTAGAATCGCCAGAATCAAAATGAGTTCAGGCCCGCCAATTGGCCCCAGCGCAATAAGGTTTTCCATGTCAGAAACGCTGACAGAAATCTTTCTTCAGATCAATCGGTCAATTGTTGCGGGTGATTCATTTGTCAAAACTGCAGGCCGACAAGGTCGAGCCGGGGATCATAATCCTGGTGTGCCCGGAGCGTTACCGGGGCCTGCTACTTTCATCGGAAAACATCTGTCGTTGCGGTGCGCGTATCGCGCATCCTCCTGTCGCCAAACGAGTTTGGCTGTGATGCATAAAATCAAAATCAATTTATACCAGGGAAGGTGCTGGCTTCCTCGTCAGGTCTCATAAGCCTGTCTACGTGGGTTCAATTCCCACCCCTGGAACTTTTGTGTATGGCATTGATTATTTCCCGAGGCTCCGGTCCCGGCTGGAAATGATCGATGCTCCATCTCAAGGAGGATCAACAGATCGTCGATCGCAACGAGAGATGTTTTCCAAGAGGCGTGCGTCGGAGTGAGAGAGCCGAGTCTGTCTGTAAAACAGATGCCCTGTGCTGAGTGGGTGCAAATCCCTCCACGCCTATTCATTAAAAAAAACATCAAAGGCAGCATGTCTGCCGACAGGAAGCTGAGCTCGCCTCAGTGACGACCGATGTTTTTCACTCAAGAGTGTTTTTTCATTCAATGGCCTGTGGTGAAACAGTATCACACCGGATTGTTAATCCGTGAGTTCATGGGGCGGAACCATGCAGGCCAGCCAATTTTAAATTCATAGTAACGGAGGTGCGCAAGGTTGGCGTGCTTATCGGTCTTGAAAACCGTGATGACCTTGACCGGTCGTGTGAGTTCGATCCTCACTGCCTCCGCCATTTTAATTCCTACCGTATGCTCAACAGTAGAGGGCTCGACTGATAATCGGGAGGTTGCAGGTGCAAATCCTGCCGGTAGGACCATTTTTTATCTGGAAAAACATCTGACGTTCCGCCGATCCTCCTGTCGCCAGGCAAGCTGGCTCTGATATTTTTTGTTAATAATTGGGGGGTAGCTGAGACAGATTAGCGCGTCGTTGAAGCCGACGAGAGATCGGTGCGTTACCGATACCTCCAGCCATTTCATTTTAGAATCCTCTGAAACATTAAAGTGATGTAACGGTCTTTTAAACCGTTGAAGAAGGGGCAGTACCTTCCAGGGGAACCAATTTATTTATCAATGATGATTTAGGTTTCGTGATGCCAAATAGCCGGCATTCGGTTCGGGAAATCATAAAGCCGAATTCATTAATTCAAGGGTCTTGAAGAGAAACAGCAGACTCACCGCATTGTCAGTGCGGAGATAGCGGGGGCAGCACCCGTCGGGACCGCCAAATTTAGAAAACATCTGTCGATGCTCCTGTCGCCAAACGAGTTTGGGTTAGCGATGACAGATGTCTTGCCTCTTCCCTTTTATATCCTGGTCGTGGTGTATTTAGACAGCATTCTACCCTGTGAAGGTAGCGGAGCGGGTGCAAATCCCGTCGGCCGGTCCACTTAATTTAAGATTTGTCAGTGAGCCTTGATCATTTCGGACAGGCAGTGAAGCCCATGAAATGTTCATTCGTAGAATCCACTTAACAAATGCAAGGACGCCGTGGCCGAACAGCTAGGCAGATGGCTGCAACCCATCGTATGCAGGTGCAATTCCTGTCGGCGTCTCCAATTTCAATCGAGATGGGGATCATAGTGTAAGAGTCAGCATTCTACTTTGTGAAAGTAGCGGTGCCGGTGCGAATCCGGTTGGTCCCCCATTTTTTCAAAAACTTCAGAGTCAGCTTGCCTGGCGACAGGAGGATCGGCGGAACGCCGACCGCAACGTCAGATGTTTTCCTTTCAACGCGTCATTGGTCCATCAGCTAAGATTTCTGACTTCCAATCAGAGGAACCCGGGGCAGCACCGGGATGACGCACCAATTTCAAAATCGTTGTGGTCGACGTGCTGTTGATCCTCCTGTTGCCAAACAAGTTTGGCCCGGATGTTTTTTCCATCCAATGCCCACGTAGCCCAATTAGCAGAGGCGTCGCGTCGAGAGCGCGGAAGTTGCAGGTGCGAGTCCTGCCGTGGGTACCATTTTTATTACGCCGAAGATGAACATTTCATGTCAGGCCTGATGCCGCTTCGATGTTCAATGTTCGGTGTTGGAAGTTCGGTGTTCAACACCAGGCCCCTGTCGTCTATGAGTTAGGATCTCAGAATTTCAACCTGAGGAACCGGGTGCGAGTCCCGGCGGGGGTGCCAATTTCAACGCGGAGTGTAGCTCAATCGGTAGAGCAGCCGATTTATATTCGGTAAGTGCCAGATAAGCCGCGGGTTGCGGGTTCGAGTCCCGCCGCTCCGATGGCTCATCATCAAACAACAATCATTTTATGTGGGGGCTTAGTTTAAAAGAAGAATAGCTCTCTTACACAGAGAAGGCGGGGGAGCGTTACCTCCAGCCCCTACCATTTATAGAAAAACATCTGTCGTCGCCCGAACAAGTCGGGCTTCCTGTCGCCAGACAAGCTGGCTCTGATTTTTTTGTTGTTGGTAAGCGGCATTCGTTCAATAGCAGGATTCGGGTGGGCCAAGCCTGAGACCCCGGAGCGTTACCGGGTTTCCGCACCGATGTTTTTCTCCCCAACACGAGGCGTTCCCGCATCGGTGTTCTAAGCCGATGACATAAAACAGCGGGCTGGCTGTCGAGGGGTTCAAGTCCTCCGTCTCGTTCCATCACCGGAAATGACCCTTGAGAATTCCCTCAATGGTAAATTTAAACGCTCTCGTAGCTCAGCGGAAGAGCAGGAGTCTTCGAAACTCAAGGTCGTAGGTTCAAATCCTACCGGGAGTGCTTTTTAAACGGCGATGCTCATTCAACAAGCCGCTTCGATCTTCACTCCGTGAGGTGCGGGTAATCCTGATGAGTCCAGGTTTACGAAAACGATTTTGTCG
Organism: Verrucomicrobiales bacterium; assembly: GCA_048267005.1. Lineage (GTDB taxonomy): Bacteria > Verrucomicrobiota > Verrucomicrobiia > Verrucomicrobiales > DEV007 > JABDJT01. Next base: position 130,849 of record JBLWYI010000009.1, read on the forward strand.
ATCTTGATGATCGTGTGATGAGTCATGATGTTTCGTACCTGACACTTCAAGGTCACGGAAGACCGACCGAACTTGGCAACTTCCATTCCCATTTCGAGGATGTCGCCACTGCGGGCGGAGCTCACAAAGTTGATTTCGGAAATCAGCTTTGTGACGACATAGGGACTCTTCAAAAGCGCGATCGTAAAGATCGCCGCTTCTTCATCAATCCACTTCAACAAACTCCCACCGAATAGTGTTCCGTTGGGGTTGAGGTCTTCCGGTTTGATCCACTTCCGACTTAAAAATTCCATGGCTGTGAGTTGCCTTTCTCGGACGCAAACTAAGCGATCCCTGTGCCATGGAAACGTGCAGTGCTGATGTGAAACACTTTCGGCGAGATCCGATACACCCGGCGCTTTCAACAATTTTAATGGAGCTTTCAACCAGACAAGCGTGCTGGCGTCGTCCGCTAAACGATCGGTTCCCGAAAGGGAATGGGGTGCAAGTCCCCGAAGCTCTGCCATTTTTCAAATCAATGAATGGCTGCGTAGCCCAATTAGCAGAGGCCTTCGACTTAAAATCGACGAGTTGCGGGTGCAAGTCCCGCCGCAGCTACCAATTTCAGTTCATACTAAGAACGCCCACGTGGCCCAACTAGCAGAGGCAACCGGCTTAGACCCGGGAGGTTGCGGGTGCAAATCCTGCCGTGGGTACCTTTTTAACAAACATCTGACGTTGCGGTCGACGTGCCGTCGATCCTCCTGTCGCCAGGCAAGCTGGCTCTGATGTTTATCTGGAAAAACATCTGACGTTGCGGTCGACGTGCCGTCGATCCTCCTGTCGCCAGGCAAGCTGGCTCTGATGTTTTTGTTTCCCAGTTCAAACTCCTCCGTGGCAGAGATAGAAATGCGCTCCTCTCGTAAAGGAGATAATGTCGGTGCGACGCCGGCCGGAGGAACTCTTTTCGAGCGTTGGATGTTCAACGTTCACATCTGTCCCTGTAGTGTAGCGGCTTAGCACACTTGACTTTCTATCAGGTATCCCGGGTTCGAATCCCGGCAGGGATGCCATTTTTCATACTCCCGAGTAGCACAAGTAGCAGTGCACCGGACTTTGACTCCGGCTGTCGTGGTGCAAGTCCACGCTCGGGCGCCACTCATAAAAGATTCAGCAGCAAGGCATGGAGCTACTTCGGTTTATATCCGCGTTGTCGTGGGTTCGAGCCCCACTCTCTCGATTTTATTACGGGAGATAGCTCAGTTGGTAGAGCACGTAACATCTCCCGCCGATTTTCTCTGAGTCGTTTCTCTGTTATGCGGGTCGACGAAACGTCGACCGCAACACCAGATGTTTTCTACACCACTCCCGGGTCGTCTAACAGTTAAGATGTCGCTCTCTGAAAGCGAAGATCACGGTGCGATTCCGTGCCCGGGTGCCAATTTGCAGCGGACGACTCAGGAAGTCGTCCATCCTCTGTTCAACCATTTTCGAAGCAGTGAGGTCAGGGATACTTCGTACGATAACGAACCACCCTCTCAAGGTGGTGCCGAAAGGCACTTCTAACCCCGACCATTTTTCTCTTCGAAATCTTTTCACAACCCGGCTTTGGGGCAGCGAGAACGAGAGCTACTTCGTTCATAACCGAAATCAAAATCTCTCGTTCGATTTTCTCCCCAATTTCACCAACAACATCAGAGCCAGCTTGCCTACGCGACGACAGATGTTTTCAACCCTTCTCCGCCGTACTTCGTCGTCCGGTGGCAGTAAACCAACAAACCCATAACCAAAATAGAAAGGAGACGACGAATCCTACTATCATGAAATTTAACACACTCCTAAAACGCGAGAAACAGCGCCCGAACGCGCTCAACCTGGCCGGTGGTCAGGCGCATGCTCAATCGGATAAACTTGAACTGGTGACCATGCTGCTCACGAGTTTTCTCGAAGACAAATTTTACCGTTCCGGTAACGATTCTGCTCAGCGCATCATCCACCTCGTGAATACGATCGAGGATAAACGATTCGTCGCCAAAGCGGCACTCTACGCCCGTCGTGAAGCCGGGATGCGATCAGTGTCTCACCTTGTGGCTGGTGAAATTGCTCACTCCGTGAAAGGTCAGGACTGGACGAAACGTTTCTTCGAACGCGTGGTTTTCCGCGCCGATGACGTTCTCGAAATCCTCGCCTACTGTATGGCAGTCTACGGGAAGCCGGTGCCGAACGCCCTCAAAAAAGGGCTCGGTCAAGCGCTGGCTGGATTCGATGAATACCAACTGGCGAAATACCGCCGTGATTCAGCTGAGCTGAAGCTCGTCGATGCTGTGAACCTGGTTCACCCACCGCACACCGATGCACTCCGCGCTCTGGTAGCCGGAACGCTCGCTCCTGCAAACACGTGGGAAACCAAGCTGACGCAGGCAGGACAGGAGGCGACGTCCGAAAAAGACAAAGCCTCACTCAAAGCCAAAGCCTGGGCGGATCTGATCGGTTCACGTAAAATCGGTTACTTCGCTCTGCTGCGAAACCTGCGGAACATCATCGAACAGGCTCCGAAGCTGACAGACGATGCGGTCGCGCTCCTAACGGACGCAAACCTCATCCGAAAATCACTCGTGATGCCATTCCGTTTTCGCACGGCGATTGATGCGATTGAGGATGCAAGTCTTCAGCGCCATCACCGGCAGAAAGTGGTCTGCGCACTCAGCCAGGCAGTTGATCTGTCACTCACGAACGTGCCACGCTTCGGCGGACGCACGCTTGTAGCGATGGATTGCTCAGGCTCAATGCTCGGTAAACCGATGAAAATCGGTTCGCTCTTCGCGTCTGTTCTCTACAAAGCGAACGATGCCGACCTCATGCTGTTCAGCGGTGATGCGCGTTACGAAACGTTCAATGCGGACGACGCAACGCTCACGATCGCCCAGCGCATCGAGGAAAAAGCAGAGTGGAGCGGCACGAACTTCCACGCCGTTTTCCAGCGCGCGAATCAGGCATACGATCGCATCGTGATCCTGTCTGATATGCAAGCCTGGATGGGACACTGGACACCAAAAGAACAGTTCGATCGATACGTGAAGAAAGTTGGGCAACGCCCACGGATTTACTCGTTTGATCTCGCTGGATACGGAACACTTCAGTTCCCGGAACGTGAAGTCTACACACTTGCCGGATTTTCCGACAAGACGATGGAAACGATGCGTTTTCTCGAAGAAGACAAAACAGCTCTGCTTCGTGAAATCGAGTGCATCGAACTGTAACTCTTAAGCGGTAGTCGCCTTCGTCAGAAGGTGGGCGATGAAACCTTCGTCCACGCTTAAATAAGCATGGCTACGCCCAACCCAATTGGCCATTCCGCGTGCCGATGGCCGGTCTAAAGGCGCGCATCTACTTAGCTTGAGAAAGCGAGAAGAAACCAAAAAGAAGAAAGGGGAGAACGGGCTGGCTGCGACCATGTTGTGGCTGGCCCGTTCTTACTTCCTCTGTAATGAATTTCACCACCAAGATACACCCTTACACCTCCTGCGCTTTTCGACATTCATCGACTTCGTGAGAAGTAGACCGACGTACATGAGCCTGACCGAACAATAGAAACCACATCTGCAAGGAGATGGTAACCCCGGCGGGTCGATCGTTTTCGAAACGGTCGGCCCGCTTTCTATCTCGGACCATCGTGAGTCCAGAGTCTTGGACCTTCAACTTCGTATCGCGGGAATGTCCAATGACTCATCTTCTTTCGTGTCAAACTTGATACGCAAATACACACATTTTTTACTCCACAAAACTCAAAACATACCTTAACAAATCCTTCCACCATGAGCACTTCGATCCTGCATCAAAAAGTCGTTCTGGTTTTGAACCGTAATTGGCAAGCCATCAACACGCGGACTCCTGCGGAAGCTTTTTGCGCGATGGCTACAGATGCCGCTACCGCTCTCGACATTCAGGGACACGATTGGATGGTCCCCACCAAATGGGAGGACTGGTTGAACCTCGATATCCGCAATGAGGACGCCAGTATCGGAACCGCCCATGGTCCGATCCGTGTCCCCACGGTGATCGTGGTTTCGAATTTCGCACGGGTGCCAATGAAGCGCCCGAAGTTCAACGGTCGCAATCTGTGGACGCGTGACGGAGGTCGCTGCCAATACACGGGTCGCGAGCTGCGTCCCGGCGAAGGTAATATCGATCACGTCGTGCCGCGTTCGAGAGGTGGTGCCACCACCTGGGAAAACTGTGTGCTTGCAGCTACGGATGTGAATTCACGGAAAGCAAACCGCACTCCCGAAGAAGCGGGGTTGAAGCTTGCGCGTCAGCCTTATGCTCCCCGGGAAGTGCCAGTAACTGCGCTGCTGCGAAACACGCACGAAATTCCTGATTGGGAACCGTTCCTAATGTAAGGAACCGGAATCAGATATTTAAAGCCGGAGATCAGTAACCCTGACCTCCGGCTTTTCTTTCCGGCGATTCAAAAGAACGAACACCGTTTCCCCGGACGATTGCGGTCCATTGCCTTTCCGGGAGTTGCCTGTCGGAGGACACTGGCGGGATTCCGCTGGTTGTTTGCTTGCTCTTGTATTGATTTCACTGGCAGGATGCGCGGTGATATGACCACCGCTTTAAGGAAAACTCCGCTCAGTTTATTCATCACCCTCAGCCTGATGATGTTCATACTGTTCTTCACCTGGGGAGCCTGGTATGCGTCTGCCGGAATCTTCCTGACTGAAGCCGGCATGTCGGGCGCTATTTCATGGGCTTACTCAGTGATGCCTATCGCTGCGATCATCACTCCTTTTTTCATGGGGGTATTCGCCGACCGGTTTATCAATGCCGAGCGGCTTCAAGGAATCCTGCTCATTCTGGGAGGTATATTCATGGGGCTTGCGCCAAAATTCGCCACGCCGGAGACATCCACCATTTTTGTGGTTTTACTTTTTCTCCATGCGTTGTGTTTCATGCCAACACTGGGACTTTCAAACACCATTTGTCTGAAACATCTGGGGAACTCTGAGAAGGATTATCCCATCGTCAGAGTCTTCGCTACACTTGGCTGGATCGCAGCGGGTATCTTCGTGAGTCGTGGTCTGGAGGCCGATGCCAGTTCGATGCAATTTTATGTTGCGGCTGCAGCTTCACTGGCCGTGGGGATCTTCTCGTTCTGTATGCCGAAAACTCCGCCAGCTGGAAACCGGGACGAGTCTATTTCGTTTGGGGAAATCTGCGGGGTGGCAACCTTCCCGTATTTCAAGAAAGCTGCGTTCGCGATCTTCATGATCGCTTCGCTGCTCGCCTCCATTGCCATGATGCCCTACTGGGCGAATGGGGGGACCTTCATCTTTCAAGCCGGAGTTAAGAACGCAACGGCATTTCTCACCTACGGCCAAATGGCAGAGCTGGTGGTTCTCGCATTCATCCTTCCGTTCTTCATTCGCAAATTCGGGATCAAGTGGACCATGATTATTGGAATGATCTGCTGGGTGCTGCGTTATGTGTTGTTCTCTATGGCGGCGGGGGAAATGGGAGACGCTGCGATCGGTTCGGTTGAGAGCGCATCATCAAGTGTTATGCCGTTGTTACTTGCTGCGGTGTTGCTGCATGGATTTGCCTACGACTTCGTATTTATTTCCGGATATCTCTACGTGGATAAAGCAGTGGGTGAACATGTCCGGGCTCAGGCGCAGGGGTTATTGACGGTGTTTACCCAGGGGATCGGTTTCTTCCTGAGTTCTCAGATCTTTGCCGGCTATGTCTACAATCGGACCATGGGTGATGAAGCAAGCTTCCCTGCCTGGAAATCATTCTGGCTGATTCCTTCCGCCTATATCTTCATTGTGCTGGTTTTCTTTTGTCTGTTCTTTAGACCCAAAAAAGCGGTTTGATGCCGCTCGATGAGGGTGATACTCCAACCAAAATGAAAAGTGTATCACCGACCTCAAATCATACGAACGAACACCGTCTACACAGCAATCAAACAGGGTTTGATCGTTTCCGCCTCAGTTTATTGAGCCTGTTCTTTTCACTGATCGTTGTCTATTCTGCATCGGCTCAGGAAGAGTATCCTCTTCGCCCGGCAATCGAATGCACACCCCGCGCCGGACTTCCAAATTTTATCGAAAAGGTAAAAGCTGGTAAGGATGTCAAGATTGCCTACCTCGGTGGTAGCATCACCGCCGCATCAGGATGGCGTGTAAAATCAAGAGAGTGGTTGGCAGATAAATACCCGACTGCCAACATCGAAGAGATTCATGCGGCCATCGGCGGAACCGGTTCAGACCTGGGTGTCTTCCGGGTTCAACAGGATGCTCTACAGCACAAACCGGATCTGCTCTTTGTCGAGTTCGCGGTTAATGACGGCGGCGCCCCACCTGAGAGGATTCATCGCGCCATGGAGGGGATTGTGCGCCAGACCTGGGCATCCAATCCTCAGATTGATATCTGTTTCGTCTACACGCTTACTGACAAAATGCTGGCCGATTTGCATTCAGGAAAAATGCCCCGTGCCGCGAGCGCCATGGAGGAGTTGGCCGACTTTTATCAGATCCCGTCCATCCATTTCGGTGTGAAAGTTGCCGCCATGGAGAAGTCCGGTGAACTGATCTTCAAAGCTCCCAAACCTGACGACATTGCCACCGCCAAGCCGATGGTGTTCTCATCCGACGGAGTTCACCCGCATGTCGAAACCGGTCATCAAGTCTACGTAGACACTATTGCCCGGTCGTGGCCTGCTATTGAAAAGGCATCCAGTCAACCGGCCGCTCACGAAGCAGGTAAGCCGATGCGGGAAGATAACTGGGAAGACGCCAAGCTGGTTCCCATCACTCCGGAGATGCTTTCAGGGGAATGGGAAAAGCTCGGCGATGATCACACCATTGCTAAACGATTTGCGAAGCGCCTACCCGTAATGCATCAGGCCAAAGCCCCGGGGGCAACGTTGAGCTTTTCGTTCAAAGGAACCGCCGCAGGAGTCTTTGATATAGTTGGGCCGGACGGCGGGCAGTTGGAAATTAAGATTGATGACGCGGAACCTGTCACCAGGAATCGCATCGACGGCTACTGCACCTACCACCGGTTGAGTAAGCTCAACCTCCTCTCCGATGGAAAAGCTGGAAGCCACAAGGTCGTTGTCACTCTGACTCCGGAGACGTTGGATAAGAACTCGATTCTCTTTGAAAAGAATCGCGGCGATTTGGAAAAGAACCCGGATAAATTCGCACCTCACACCTGGTATGCCGGATCGCTCATGCTGATTGGCGAGCTGGAGTAACGCTTTCGTCTACACCAACTCTTTCATGGGGCGCCACTGATCGACCAGGAAGTGCGGGCGACCGCTCAAATCTTCCACGGTCGTGGTGTTCGCATTGATCCCGAGGTTCTGATACATCGTGGCGAATACTTCACCGAAGTGGACTCCGCGATCAGCGATCTCTCCGCCGAGGCGGTCCGTCGCACCGATCACCTGACCGGTCTTCATACCGCCACCGGCCAGCAATGCAGTTCCAACGCGTGGCCAGTGATCGCGGCCGCCGTCTTTGTTGATCTTCGGCGTCCGTCCAAACTCACCCCAGGCAACAACCGTTACATCATCAGCCATGCCGCGTTCATGCAAGTCATTGATCAGGGCGGCCAGTCCTTGATCGAACAGCGGCGCGTGACTGATCATGCCCTGGCGATGCTTGCTGTGAAAATCCCAACGTCCGAAGTTCAAGGTCACGCAACGGGCACCGGCTTCCACCAATCGACGGGCGAGGAGGAAATGTTCCAGGTTGCGGGGGGCGCCGTCACCCACCCGATTAGGGTCACCTTTTCCATAACGTTCACGGACTTTGGGATCCTCCTTTTCCAAATCGAATGCGTTGGCCAACTTACTTGAAGTCAGCATTCCGAATGCCTGATCGTGAAACTCATCGAGTCCCTCCATCAAGCCGGAGCTGTCAGCTTCGCGCCGAAATTGATCAAAAGAATTGAGCAGGCCCTGCCGTTCATTGAGTCGTCCCAGCGTCAGTCCGTCGAGCTTCATCTCCTGCTCAGTGGGGCCGGTTGGTTTGAACGGGCCATTTCCGAATCCGAGGAATCCCGGCTTACCGGAGATTCCGTATGGAGGGTGACCAGCCTTTGGTGCCAGTCCAACGAAAGCCGGAATTGCGGAGTCCCGCGAGCCCATCAGCTTGGAAGTCACGGCGCCTATTGATGGCCATCCACCCGCAGGTTGACCTGCCTGATTCAAAGAAGAGCCCACCTTACCCGTGTAGCACATGAAAGAATCGTGGCTACCGTTCGGGGCGCCGTAGAGCGAACGTATCACTGCGCACTTATCCATCGACTTCGCCAGGTTGGGCATCAGCTCGCAGATTTCGATTCCATCGACATTCGTTTTGATCGGACTGAACTCACTTCGGATATCAGCCGGAGCATCCATCTTCATGTCGAAGGTCTCCTGATGCGATGGCGCTCCTGCCATGTAAATCATGATGATTGCCTTGTTCGACTTCCGCAGGCCGGAGTTTTGCTCCGCCTGGAGCAGCTGGGGCAAAGCCATGCCGCCCATACCGAGCCCGCCGATTTTCAGGAAATCGCGTCGTGAACGTCCGTCGCACAGTCGGGACGAACTGGAACCTTCGATTGAGAGCATTGCTTAGTTTCCCCGTGACATTCCATTACGCGAGGACTTTGGCATGGCCTTTGTGCGCCGTTCCAATTGCCGGGGCGTGGTGGATTTTGGCCGGTATTCAGCAGAAACTCCGTCGCCATGCGTTTCCTACTCGCAATGTTCACCGCCCTGTCTTCGCTCGCTGTAGCACAGGATTTTAAGCCCAATCTCGGTCCGGACATTCCTCAGTTCACCATCACCTGTGGCGATGTTTCTCTCCTGATGCGGCAGAAATCGCAGTGGACGCCGGGGCGAATTGATTTCCGCGGGAAAGCAATGACCACCGAACGCAGTGCCTACGGCACCGTCTTCATGTTTCCTGAAATTGGATTCATCGGCACTGCCCACCTCGAGAACGAACCTGAAAATCTACAATCAATCGAGTTCTACCTGGACGATGACTTGATCTCGGAGCCTGAAGAAGCTCACACCGGAAAAACATTTCGCTGTGTGAGGCAGTCTAAGATTCGTGCTTTTGATCTGGAGAACATCACCGAACTGCGGAACGATCGACTCTACGAAACCGTCACCGTTTCTGCTAAAAACGCTGCTCCGCTCAAGCTCGTCTATCATTTTATGCACGCCTGGCGGCCCACGTGTTCGGCCTATCTGGCAGGAGTCGATTCCGGGCCGGATACGAATATTGCGGGGCCACTCGATGATGCGCCTGAGACGGCACGACATTTCTTTGTGCAACAGGAAGTCGACTGGTTCGCGATTTACGAACCCGAAAGCGGACAGTTCGCCGTCTCCCGACTTCTGGAGTCACCGGACAAAACAAAGAGCTCGTCAAAGGTATGGAACGTGCCCGGGACTTATCGAAAATATTATCTCACGTCTTTTCAAAACAAGACCGTGCCCGCCGGGTTCACCGGAAAGTGGCGCATGGTTACCGCATTCGGTGCTTCGGATTTCGAAGGTTGGGAAGTCGCAGCCCGCAAGCTGGCAAAAGAATTGAAGGAGTGACCAAGGGAGCAGTCACAGAAACGGATCGCCCTGTTTCACCCGCCAGTCGGCCAGCTGTTTCTCCAATTCCGCCCGCTTTGCGGCATGTTTTGGGTCGTCCGCAAGATTTGTCAACTCATGGGGATCCGAGTTGAGATCGAATAACTGCCATCGGTCCACCTTGGGGTAACGAATCAGCTTCCAGTTATCGTCTGTGCGGATCATTCGCTGAGTATCCGTAAAGTAGCCGTAGATCGTTTCGTTGTGGGAATTCTTTTCACCCCGCAACACAGGCGCGAAACTTTTCGCAGTCACCGCTTCCGGAATCTTCGCTCCCGCGATATCACAGGTCGTCGGATAAAGCTCGCGCAGGTAAATCTGCGCCTTCGTTTTAGTCCCTTCTTTAATCCCCGGCCCGGCCACGATGAAGGGCACATTGATGGTATGTTCATATTGATTCTGCTTCCCGCGTAACCCGTGGCTGCCACAGCTCATACCGTGATCGGAGCTGAAAATGATCAATGTATTTTCCAACTGACCCGTCTCCTCAAGCTTGGCAATGATCCGGCCGATTTGTGCATCCATGTCATCGATCACCGAGTAGTAGACCCGCAGTAAATCCTTCACTGCAATCTCCGTGCGCGGCCAGTTCAGCAGAGCTTCATCCCGTCCACCGTAGTTCCCGTGATTGAATGGATGATCCGGTGCAAAGTTTTCCGGTAACGGCATGTCCTCCGCTTTGTATTTACCCTCCAGTCCCGGAGGAACAAACAACGGATCGTGTGGCGCGGTAAAATTCACATGACAAAACCACGGAGTCTCAGGTTTCCTCTCGATCAGTGAAATCGCCGCATCCGCAAACTTTTCGCTAATGTCCGGCGTCACCCCGACACCCATTTCCGGATACTTCACCTTGCCCGTCGCATCCTGAAAGATCCATCCCCGATACCCTGTGATGGGAAAGCCTTTCCAGTCCCGCTGACCTTCTTCCCAAAACTTGCCACCGCCTGAGGAAAAAAGTCCTGCCACATCCGTTGAGCCCCGTGACGTTGGCCGGCCCGAGGTGTGCCATTTTCCCACATACCATGTTTCGTATCCGGCCTCTTGCAACGCATCGCCCCAGTGGGTCACCGAGTCACTCATCGGAGCGCGGGGCATTCCGGTGATCCCGTTTTCCCAACCATGCATCCCGGTGAGAATTTCCGCGCGACTGACCACGCAAATCGGGTTTGAGCATGTCGCCCGGGTGAAGGTCAGGCCGCGAGCCACCAGCTTGTCGAGATTGGGAGTTTCGATCACCGGGTTTCCCAGAGCAGCGATGCAATCAGGCCGCATGTCATCGGCGAGGAGAAACAGGATGTTCGGCGGATCATCAGCGCGACTCGAAACCACCGCAGTCAGCGAGAAAAGAAATATCAGACGAAACCACATGCCGCCATTTAGACATGATTCATCGATCAGTGAAATTCAAAACCACCGGAACGGTATCCCTGATACGTGTCCTCCCTGGCCTGGAGCACAGCCCGAAATCTGCAATTGCTTTGCCTATTCGCCCTGCTTATGGCAGATTCCGATCATGGAGAACCCACCTAATACTGATGCCGTTGAATTCGCCGGAAAGAATCTCAAAGATGTATTCTTTAAATTTGATGAATCTTCCCTGTCTCCGAATGCGCTCAAAAACCTGCAGAGTTGGGCCGATTTCCTGAGGCAGAACAGCGACGTGCATATTGAGATCGCGGGTCACTGTGATGATCGCGGAAGCTCTGGATACAACCTCGCTCTTGGCAATCGTCGCGCTACCTCGGTGGCTGACTACCTGGTCAGCATCGGGATTGAAGGAAATAGAATTAGAACGATTTCGTATGGAGAGGAACGTCCCTACTGCACAGAGTCCGATGAAGCTTGCTGGCAGAAAAATCGTCGCGCTCATATAATGATCACAGGCGCCTGATTTCGCCTCCACTACAGGGAAACCGCGAACTCGGAGAGCAGCTCGCGGGCTCCGGCCTGATCATCAGCCACCAGTGTCACCAGACTGTTGGGGCCGATACACTGGGCGATCCTCAGGCTGCGGATATTAATCTCGGCGTCCTGCAGGCGTTTGGCGATTTGAGCCAGGGCCCCCGGTTCGTTGCGAAGTTTGAGCACAATCGCATCTTCGGTGATGGCTTCAAATCCCGCTCGACTCAATTCCTGCAACGCAGCGTCATAGCGATCCACCGTGATGATGATGACTCCCTCGTCATGCACGGCTTCTGCGTCCATGTCCTCAATGTTGATCTCCGCATTGGCAAGAGTGGCTGTGACCTCAGCCACCGCGCCCGGCCGGTTTCGAACTGGGATGATGATTTCTCTCATTTGTTTTCGATCGTGGTGGGTGAACCGCATCGCAGAGCTATTTCAAAGTCATCGACAAACCGGTCGACGATTTCGCTGCTGACACTCGGCATCACGACGAGGTGAGCGATGTCTCCGTGGGGTGCCAGGATCCATTCTTTCAAGATCGACTCCGGTGGGCGGGGAAAAACCACCGTGATTGAATTCAAATGTCGCCACGCATCCACGCCGATAGACTTCAAGCGGGCCACTGCGTAGTCCGCTGTCTCCAGGCATTGCAGGACCATCTTGCGAAAGCCCTCCTCACCCTTCTGTTTGATGGCATACCAAAGAACCAGCGGAGTGAACGCATTGCGTGAACCACTAATCGTCGTATCGCGTGCACCCACATACTCCACGGATCGGGAGATTCGGTCGACATGGGTTTTCCGAGCCAGCACCACACCGCAGGGCAGGGGCGAGCCCAGCATTTTGTGACCGGAGATCGACAGGCTGTCAGCTCCGGCAGCAAAGTTCCACGGCGGCGGATTATTGATAAATGGCAGAATCAAACCCGAGAGTGCTGCATCGACATGCAGATAATAATGTTGAATGCAAAGCCGGTCGAGAATGTCCCTGATCCGGTCGAGAGGATCGATCGCACCTGTCATTGTTGTGCCGACATTGGCAAAAATGATCGGTGGCACATCCCGATGGATCTTGATGCTTTCCTCCAGATCCTCGCAGTCGATTTCACCGCCCTCCGTACTGCGAATCATGATGCTGCGGGTGTGTTGCAGCCGGAGGATTTTCGCCACGCTGTAGTGAGTTGCTTCCGAGTAGTAAACCATCCCGCCCGGGAACATCTCCCGTGCCAGATAAAGGCCATACATATTTCCCTCCGTGCCCCCGTTGGTGACATATCCCCAATAATCATCCTGCGGAACTTCAGCCCAACGGGCCATGTCGGTGAGCACTTCCCGTTCAATCTCGTGCGTGTTCATCCTGAAATTACTTCCTGTGAACGGATCACCCACATTGTTGATGGCGAGGTTCAGGAAAGGGAACAGTTCCGAGTAATCGAACGCCTGATTGCAGGGATACCCGATCGATTTCTCCCGCAGCCCCGAGAGCCGGTTGTATAAATCCTCCAGCTGGTCACGATGATCCTGCTGTTCAAGTCCGGAGGTGTTGTTGCGCGTCTCCGACATCGGCAGGGCTTCGGGGGGCAGCTTCATACCGGTCTTCATCGAGGAATATTATACCCTGAAATCGGAGGAATGTGAACGGAGAGTGATTAGTGATGAGTTCTGACTCATCGCGGGAAGCTCACCGCGATCAATGCCGGCACCAATGCTGCCAGAACCTCTGCTCCCCAGCGAAGCCAGTCCCGGCTTGTCTCGATTCGTTCCATCTCTTCCAACTGATAGGGAATGCGTAATGGCAGATAAAACATCAGAAACAGCAGCGAACTGACTCCCAGGTTCACCACAAACATCACCGGATTACCCGGCTCAAGCGACAGGTTCGACGTAAAGGTTTCCCACGTGACCGTGTAAGCGAGGCAGGCGTAGACCGTTAGGATCGCATCCGCAATCCATTCCCGACCGTTGGGGCGGGAATACCGTTCCGGAAGCTTTGATTCCTCACTTCCGCCATCGATCATGATGAAGAGAAAAACGAGTTCCTTGATCACCGTCGCGACAATCAATAATACCATCCACCCCGGCATCGACCCCGCCGCTTCCTCGTCTGAGATGTCATACCCAAATGCGGCGAATACCGAGAACAACAACAGAATTGAAATCACCGTGTGAAATAGCCACAAACCAAATGCCCAACCCGGGCCGGGGCGGCTCTCTTTCGCTTCCATCGCCTTGAAGACAAACCTCAGCTTTTGCGGGAGCGCATAGATCTCCAGAAGCGAAATCGCGATCACCAGAATACCGAACCACACATAGATCGTTCCTTCCTCCCGGATGTTGCTGATCGAAATCTCCCGCACCCACGGGGCAAGCGCCAGGAAATAGAGACCACACACCCCGTTGAAGACGAGGCCTTCAATGCGGGCGCGATCCAGAGGCGGTGAATTCAAACGGCGAAGTGTCACCGCGTAATTTCGGTCCGTCCCGCGTCTTGTCACCGTTTTTCCCGCGACGCTGTGTCGCCACCATCTCAGCCTCGTTCGCATCGCTTGCAAGCCATGCTATGCTTCCGGCCACAATATAGAATGGAACCTGACTTTCGAGCATGGCTGGGATTGCAATATTAACGGACATTCATGGAAATCTTCCGGCCTTTGAAGCGGTGCTGAAAGAAGTTGAAGCCAGCGGGGCGGAGCAGATTGCCTTCGGCGGAGATATTGTCGGCTATGGTGCATCGCCTGCGGAATGCGTGGCTCTTGTGAGAAAGTTAGGAGGCAACTGCGTGCTTGGGAATCATGATGCCATGACGAAAGACGTTTGTGACCGGGGGCTGGATGGTGTTCCTGAAACTTGGAAATACAATCCAGCCTGGTCCGGAATCATTCATGCCGTGAAACAATTGCAGGAAGAGGATCTTGAATGGTTGTGGGGCTTACCCTGGTTTATGCGAATGCAGGGCGGGGTGATTGCTCATGCCAGCCTCTCCGACCCGAACAGCTGGCAATATCTGACGAATCAGGAGTCGGCTGTACCCACGCTGAAGGTATTGAGGGAGAAAAAGGAGTTGGGAGGAATCGGGTTCTTCGGACATACCCATCAGTTCGCAGTTTTCAGTGACAAAGAACCCGGCCATGCCGATGCACCCGAACAACTCGATGAGAACCGGTATCACTTCCCTGAAAATTGCGTGAGCGCCATCACCATCGGATCAGTGGGGCAACCCCGGGATCCTGATGACAACCGGGCTTGCTGGGCGGTGTGGGAACCGGAAGAGCGGGTTGTTACATTCAAGAGAACCTCCTACCCGGCCCGAATTGCAGCCCTCCAGATTGTAGAAGCCGGTCTACCGCCGGAAAATGGGATAAGGCTGTTGCGGGGAGCCGAAGACCGGGGGAATAATGGCGGGTTGCCTTTGGAATGACCGCGACTGAATTTAACGCTTTTCCCTTTTGAGTTTTTGTATTGTAGTCTCCCCGAAACCGGACCGCGAACTTTGAGCGCCGTCTTCCCCCGACTGAAACTTCGGAACCCAGTATGCGAATCGTTTTTTCCCTTCTATTGATACAGGCATTCGCCCTGCCGCTTTTTGCTGCCCCGGACCCGGTCGTCGTTCCTGACAACGTCCAACATTTCTTCAATAAACACTGCGTGAGCTGTCACGGTCCCGATAAGCAAAAGGCCAAAATCCGTATTGATGAAATCTCCACAGGGATCGCCGACGAAGCCATCGCCCAACAGTGGCAGGACATTCTCGACGTCCTGAACCTCAGTGAAATGCCGCCGGAGGAAGAGGAACAACCTGACAAAAAAGAGCTGCAGGATACCTTGGAAACCCTGACCGCGACACTTCTCGAAGCACGCGGGCGACTGACCGACACAGGCGGATCTATTGTCATTCGCCGTATCAACAACCGCGAATACCGGAACACCATTCGAGAACTCTTTGGCGTGGACCTTGATGTCGAGATGCTTCCCCAGGACGGTAACCTCGATGGATTCGATACACCGGGGCAGGCGCACAGCCTCTCCTCGCTGCACATCGAGCGATACCTCTCTGTTGGTCGTCAGGCCTTGGAGGAGGCCTACTTTCCTATCACGGGAAAGGAGCTCAAACACGGACGGGTTGGCAGGACGGAAGTCGAAAAGAAGATCAATGCGGCCATGGTAAAAGGGCTTCCGGGAATGAAGAAAAAGCTCGAACAAACCCGCAAAGACGTGACGGACGGCAAGAAGTGGCGCGCCATTGGCATCACTACTAAGGAAGCGGAGATCCCGATTGTAGAAGAATATCTGAAACGTCCGGAAATCGAGACTGGAGTTCTCCTGCCGTTCAAAGGAGCGCCGGGCCAGATCTCGACCCGGCTGGTGCCCTGGGGATCAGCTCCGAAAGGCCGCTACCGCATGAAGATCCGGTTCGGGCTGGCAGGGGATGAGAAACATGACGATGTCTTTCTCAAAGTCGTGCGCGGCGAGCCCGGCAGCACCTCGCCGGATGAGGTTCGATACTTTCATGTCAGCGGCACGATCGACGAACCACAGGAAGTGACCTTCGAGTTTGTCGCTGACGGCGTGATGTCGAATCACTTCTACATTCGGCGGCGTTCTCACGAAGATTATATGAAGGCTCCCTTCGAGAAAACCGAAGGCTACCACTGGAGCTATTATCGAGTCGCCTGGGATTACCTCGACGACAGTCCTCAGGTCTGGGTCGACTGGGTGGAAGCGGAAGGTCCGTTGCCGAACAACGCTCCGCTGAGTCCAGCCGGACTATTTGCTGACAAGCCGTTCGCGGAGCTGAACCGCGAAGAGATCCACGACAAGATTACGACGGTAGCGGTTCAGGCTTTTCGCCGCCGTCAGCCGGAGCCCGGATATCTCGACCGCCTCACTGCGATCTACGACGCGGCACTCGAACACGGCGCGCCAAAGCACGAAGCGTTTCTCGATGCTCTGAATCCCATCCTGGCATCGCCTGAGTTCCTGTTCCTCTATGAACCGCGGGTCGATGAAGAACGCCGGGCGTTGGAGGGACTCGAACTCGCCTCGCGACTGTCGTATTTCCTCTGGAGCTCGTCGCCGGATGATGAGCTCTACCGTCTCGCGGGGAATGGCAAACTGCTTTCGCCTGATGTGCTCACGGCACAGGTTGATCGAATGATTCAATCGGAAAAGTCGTCCGCATTTGTCGAAGCGTTTGTTTCACAGTGGCTGCAGCTTGACCGGCTCTCGCATGTCGAACCGGCTGATGGTGCTCAGCCCACTTACGATGATGCCGTGCATCGTTTGTCGAAAGAGGAAGTGCTGGCGACTTTTCATCACCTTCTTCGTCACAACGAACCCGCCACCGCCCTGGTTGATGCCGACTTTGTAGTCGTCAATCAGATCATGGCCGACTTCTACGGCATTCCCGGGGCGAAAGGTGACGCCTTTCAAAAAGTCAGCCTGCCGAAGGATTCGGTGAGGGGCGGTTTGCTGGGGCAATCCGCAATTCTGTCACTCACAGGAACAGGTGAGCGCACTTCGCCGGTCGAGCGAGGCGTTTATGTGCTGCGTAAAATGCTCAATCGTCCGCCCCCACCTGCGCCAGCCAACGTCCCGATGCTCGATGAAGAATCGGTCGGCGTTCAGTCGATACGGGACACGCTCTCCCAACACATGAATTCCGCCCAGTGCAGCTCGTGTCACCGCCGGATTGATCCGCTCGGCTATGCGATGGAGAACTTCGATCCCGTTGGCCTCTGGCGCACCGAAGTCTCTTCGTCTGATGGCGCTGCCACCTTTCCGGTGGAAACCGCCGGCCTGATGCCTGATGGCGAGCGGGAGTTCAAGAACTTTGCGGAAATGAAGGCCTTCCTCGTCGATGATCAGCAAGCCTTTGTCAACGGCCTGACCGAAGCGCTCATGATCTACGGCTACGGTCGTTCTGTCGGGTTTTCAGACCGCCCGCTCATCGAAGAGTTGGTCACAAAGAGCGAAGCCGATGGCTATGGGCTGCGTGATCTGCTGACCAATATTATCCTTTCCCAACCGTTCCTTACCAAGTGAGCAACTCTATTGACCTGTTATGATTTACAACGATCCCATTAACCGCCGCACCGTCCTCCGTGGTGTTGGAGCCTCGATTTGTCTGCCAATGCTCGAGTCTATGGCCGCTCCGGCGGCTGCGGCAGCAGCAGCTGCGGCACCTCCCCGGCGGCTCATCTTCCTCAGTTACGCCTGGGGCGTTGCGAAAGACGACTGGTTTCCGGTGGACACCGGTGCGGACTACGAGCTGCCCGCTTCTTTCAAACATATGGAGCGTCATCGCAAGGATTTCTCCATTCTGAGCAACCTGTCCAACCGGAACTCCACCCAGGGGCATTGGGGCACCACCACCTGGCTGACCAGTGCCGACGTGACCGGTACACCGGGCAGAAAATTTCAGAACACCGTATCCGTTGATCAGCTCGCCGCCCGGAAACTCGGTCGTGATACCCGGTTCACCAGTCTGCCGCTCGCCGGTCCTAAAGAAGGTAAAAACGATGCGGGATACGGTCCCGGTCTTTCGCTGTCATGGTCGGACTCCGGCAATCCTGTCGCCGGCGAAACCAGCGCCGTTGGTCTCTTCGATCGGCTCTTTGGAGCTGGCGAAGTTTCCCCCGAAGAACGTCGCTACCTTCTTTCGCAACGCCGCAGCGTGCTCGACGCAGTCATGCACAATGCCAAGTCGATGAATCAAAAGATTTCCTCGGCTGATCGCGAAAAGATTGACGAGTATTTCCAATCCGTCCGTGAGATCGAAGTGCGCCTCGACAAGTCCGAGGAGTGGCTCGACAAACCGAAACCGAAAGCACCATTCCCGCGGCCTGAGGGTAAATTGTCTACCTCCGGGCAGATCAAGCTGACCTACGATCTAATGGCGGCGGCGATCCAAACCGACATGACCCGGGTCATCACTTATCGTCAACCCACCGCCGGCCTGTTCCCTGAATTGGGTTTCAAAATCGATGGTCACAAAACGACTCACACCCGTAAAGGTCAGGAGCCATACGAGGCTGCGCTCGCCCGCGATCAGAAACAGCTCGAGATGGTGGCTTACCTCATCGATAAACTGAAAGCGATGAAGGATGTCGATGGAAGCTCGGTCTTCGACAACTCGCTTATTGCCTACGGGGGCGGGATCACGATCAACCACGACGTTCGCGATACTCCGACAATGGTTGCCGGTCATGGCGGAGGCGGGCTCAATCAGGGGCAGCATTACCGCTACGATTCTAATTCAACCCCGCTGGCAAACCTCTGGTATTCCATGCTCAATCAAGTGGGCTACGAGACCGAGCGCTTTGCTGACAGCGATGGGAAGTTGAAGGGTTTGTTTACCTGAAGTCGAGCATAGCCGGCCACCGCTATCGGTCGGCCGCCCGTTCCCGGGCGTCAAACGAACAGACCCTGTTGGATCGATGAACCAACCCTGTTGGATCGTTTCGCCCGACTGGAGCGTCGCTGCCAAGGCTCTGCCCGGTCTTCTTCAGCCGGAGGATGATGAGCCGCTGGTAGACGTTGCTGATGGGCTCGATGTGGAAGAGCCCGATACTGATGTGCTCGACGGAGGCAACGAGTCGGCCACGACACTTTTACCGCGGAATCCAAGCAGGTGTGGCTGCATATAGATCCCCGATTGTTCCGGCTGATTGGGGAATCTTTTCGCCAGGGTCAGCAGGGTTTGAAACAACTCCATCTGAAGTGCCGCCTTTGCTTTTCGTTGATCATTTTCAGTTGCCGCTTTCCGGGCGGTGGCCTGCTCGCTTGCTGTGTAGATGGTGATCCACTGAGTGAGGAGATCCTGTGCCTTATGTAGCAGGTCTGATTCAGGATCTGTCTGGAGGACGGTGAGGCCATTGATCATTGTTTCGATGTGATTTTCGATCAAATCATCCGGAGCATTGTAGATAGCCGTACGTCCCCGGGGGACGACTTTATCGACCGCGGACGAACCTTCACCATACTCAGCAATCACGCCTGCGACGATCTTCGCCACCTCACTTGTCAGACTCTTACGGAAAGAGTTCTTGGTCTTCTTTCTTGCTTTTCGAAACCCCAGCTGAGTGAGGTTTTCCGTGTAGGCATCTTCAAGATTAGAGAGTGCGGCGTTGGTAGCTGTGATTCGTTCTGTCAGCCAGCCGTCCTGATTGTGAGCACTCATGCGCTCCAGGTGATCGCTGGTGAAAGCAATCAATTTGGCCAGGCTGATTTCAGTGGTGTGAAATGGACTGATGTAAAAAGGGATTACGCCTTTCATGGCGCGTCCATTATATCCGTTTGCATACCGAATGCAAGTTTGGATTGCGAGATGATTGATTGGGGTAGATCAATCAAGTAAGAATAGGGGGCTGGAGGGAGTGATTTCTTTGGTGGGGAACGACAATGGCTATCCGATTCATCAGGTGGCCGTTTGTATTTCACAACCCCGTGTCTGAACGTTCGGAAGGCCGTTTGTATTTCACAACCTCGCGTCTGAGCGTTCGGAAGGTCGTTTGTTTTTCACAACCCCGTGTCTGAGCGTTCGGAAGGCCGTTTGTATTTCACAACCCCGCGTCTGAGCGTTCGGAAGGTCGTTTGTATTTCACAACCCCGCGTCTGAGCGTTCGGAAGGCCGTTTGTATTTCACAACCCCGCGTCTGAGCGTTCGGAACGCCGTTTGTACTTCACAACCCCGTGTCTGAGCGTTCGGAAGGCCGTTTGGATTTCACAACCGAATGTTCTGGCAGATGCTCTCTGGTGGAGGTCGCGCGGAGCCGCTGAGAACGCAGAGCCGGTCCATTGCCAGATTTCGGAATTCGAACTCCAGCGCTCTGCTTCTCGGCTTGATCTCTCTCCTCAGTGGCTGGATAGGCCGCCGTAAATATTCTTGAAAAGTATAACCCCTATCGGTATCAGTCAGAATATCGCCAACCAATTAAATATCGTTGTTCTGGGGCCGATGGGCTCTGAGGATCAGGACTCCACTTCAACGGTTGTGGTGAGGGACGCTTTGCGAAGGCTGGTCGCAGAGCCCGAGTTTGATAAGCTCCGAGCTCAGTATGGGTTGGAAGAGATTGAAATTCACATTCCCGATGAGCAACACGGTCAGAGTATCATTCCCTCAGTCCTTGGGTTGATTGACAGTGCCGATCTCGTGGTCTTCAACCTTTCTCCCAAAAGCCCTGCGAAACCGGACCGGGCAAACACGTTTTATGAGTTGGGAATTGTCCATGCCCAGGGAATTCCTTCGATGCTGACAATGCTGGAGGGAAGTCCGGAGCCATACTATATCAGGGGATGCCGCCAGTACCGGTTTAAGGAGTCCACCGTTGATTCCATCGCGGACTCGCTCAGGGCGCCGCTCATGGAATTCCTCGATTTTGATAACCGGGTTGCGGATTTTTCGCTGAACGAGTTGACCCGCTACTATGGGGTTCCTCTGGTCGACAATGCCGCTGCAGGTGGTGTGGCTACCGGATACTTTCAAAATTTCCTATCCAGACTTGTCCTGCCATCAGGAATGCGAGTCCAGCATCCAGAGATAATAAAACAGGTAGTCTGCGTTTTCCCTTCTTCTCTGGATTCGGATTATGTGAAGGACCTGGGGGACCTGAAAAAGAACCTTGAGATCGCAGGACTTCAATTGGAGACCACCAAGTTAACTTCAGCTTTGGACGGAAGTCCGATCTGGTTTGAAAACATCGGACCGATCATCGTCGACCTTCCGCGATCGAGCTATTTGCTCGCACACTCGCCGAGGCTTCTTGCTCTATCTGCGAAGGGATACCTTACTGAATCTCCCAAAGCGGCCGAAAACCAGGCCCGCCAACTAGCAAAAATGGAAACAGGTATTCTGGACAAGTTCGAAAAGTCGATCCGATATCAAATGCGAAGCAGCGGGGTCAGGCCCACGGATAATATTCTGCACTTCACAACGATCGATGAGGCGGCAGGTCTGGTTCGTAAACTTCAGGAAGAATGAAGGAAACAGGTGGCGAGTGAAAACAAACCATCGGCTGAATGCCTTCTGGAATACTGTTGGGCCTGAAGAAAATTGAACGGATGAGCTGACCTTGACTCTGTTTGGTTTTCGTGGCCAGATTACAGACATGGGAGGACCACCCAAAGTTTTCATCTCCGCTGTGAGCGGGGATCTCGGCTCTGTTCGTCAGCTGGTCAAAGAGGCTCTTTTGACGATGGACTGTTTTCCGGTGGAGCAGACTAACTTCACGCCGGACCATCGCACTGTGGTCGAAATGCTGGAGGAGAAAATTGCGGGCTGCCAGGCTGTGATTCACATCGTCGGGATGCGCTATGGGGTGGAGCCCAGAACCCGAACCGATCCCCGTCGTTCCTACACCCAGATCGAATATGACATTGCCTGCCGGTTGAAGAAAAGGGTCTATGTCTTTGCCTGCCCGGAGGATTTTCCCTACGATGAAGCTCCGGAACCGGAAGATGCTGAGAAACAGTCGTTGCAGTTGGCACACCGGGCCGACCTACTCGAAAGTGACCGGCTTAAGTATAAGGTTACCAACTCCGGTGAGGTCCGTGAAAAGGTAAAGGAGCTTCAGGTGGAGCTGGATGGGTTGCGCGTTAGAATTCGAAGCAACACGCGGCGGATTTATGGATTGGCCGCCGCGATTTTACTGGGATTGTTTGTGGTGGGAGGCGGAGGGTGGTTTGCCTACCAATCTCTGCATGGAGAAGTCATCACGGCAATTAATGACCCGGACGTGCTTAAGACCAGGCTCCAGCGTCACATCGAGTCCGTGTCACAGGAGCGGATTGACGAATTGAACGCTGCGAAGGCTTCTTATAAGGAGATCGAGAAGATTGAAAAACAGCGGGATATTGAGATCAGTCGTTTGAACAGTCTGATTGAGATCATCGGCAAAAACCTCGATCAGGGCGGGACGCGCATTTACCAGCAGGCGATTATCACTTTGGAAAATGAGGGGGTGGAAGCCGTCCTCGACTACCTGGAGGGGAAAAAGGCAGCGATTCTGAAAGATGCCGATAACCAGTCCGAGATTCGCGATGCTGAAAGTGAGAAGCTTTACAGCCAACTGGAGCCGCTGCTTCTAAAGTCCAACATGCATCGTTCCGCTTTGGAATTTGATGAAGCGGAAAAGGATCTGCTGGCGGTTGTCGGGAAAGCCCCCGAATGGCCCCGCGTCCGAAAGAATCTGGGTGAGCTCTACGAGCAACTCGATCGGTTCGATGAGGCGGTTCCCCACTTTCGGGCGGCGATCGATTTGGAAAGGGATCCGGCTGAGCTTTGGGAACTTCATCGGCAACTTGGCGGTGTTTTCCTGACTCTGTCGAATCTCGGGGAAGCCGAAAAGTCGATGAAGGAAGCCGTAAAATTTGCTGAACAGGTTTACGGCAGGGAATCTCATTTCTATGCCGGGGCGCTTTATAATTTGGGATCGGTGCTTATGAGGCAGGCCCGGATTCATGAGGCGATCAAGGTGCAGGAGGAGGTGCTTCCGCTCGTGGAAAGAGATCTCGGGAAGAAGCATCTTCACTACGCCCGCTCGCTTGAGAAGTTGGCTCACTATTACGTGCAGGTGGGGAAATTCCCCGAAGCAGAGCCTCTTGTGAGGGAAGCCGTGGAGATTACCCGGGAAATTTATCCTCCGGGCTCCCTTGAAATGGCCAGTAGCCTGAACGCACTTGCCGTCATTCTCCAATACGGGAAGCAATACGAAGAGTCAGAGGAATTGTTCAGGCAGGTCCTTGCCGTTAACCGGAAGAACTTTGATGGCAAAACCACTCAAGTGGGGCTCGCGGTACTCAATCTTGGAAATCTATTGCGGCTGTCGGGTCAGGTTAATGAGGCTGAAGAGTATTTAACCGAAGCTCAAATGATCTACGAGCATGTCTTTGGCCGGAACCATCCCAAAGTCGCAGTGACACTGGAAGGTATCGGCTACATACGGGGAATGTCAGGCTCCCCGGAGGAAGCGCGGCCTTATTTCGAAGAGGCGTTGAGCATCTATCTCTCCGCTTTCGGTCCAAACCACCCGCATTCGATCCAATGTCTGATTGATCTTGGATCCACGCAGATGGCTATCAAACGCTACGAAGAGGCTGAGAGCAGTTTTCTGCGGGTCAAGGCGATCTGTGAGGAGAACACACACCTCCCACCCGGCTACCTGAAGCGTGCGAAAACAAAGCTTGCGGTGATTCGCAGGATGACCGCCAAGGCGGAATAGTCTGCGGTTTCCCGGGGAGTCTCTTTTTTCTATCCCTGTTTGGTGGGCAAATTACAGATTCTTTACAACATAAGTCTACCTGCCACCCGTCACTTCACGTTATAAATGGAAAATAACTCGTGAATTCCATTCCTGAACTTGCTTATGAAAATGAAACGAACGGCGACGATGCTATTATGCCTCGCCACTTTACTCCCGGTGTCTCTTATGTCTTCAGCTAACGACGAAATTGGATTTATTGAAACGTTTGCTCTCGCTGATGACCGGGACGAAGCGTTAAAGGAACTGATCCCCGGGACGGAGGATTTCTACTACTACCATGCGTTGCATGCCCAGAATCAGGGGCGTCATGCTGAGGTGCAGAACCTGATGGAGCCGTGGGTGAAGCGATATGGTGAAACGGAACGGGTATGGGAAATCCGGAACCGCGAAGCATTGATCCGATACGCGGAAGATCCAAAAAAATCACTGGAATACATCCGGCGGAGGATCGGGGTCGGTTTCAATCACAGTCAGCGAAAGCTGAATCAAAAACCGAATTATCCGACACAGCTGGATCAGGGGAAGATTTCGTGGGAGGAGTTTCGGAAGCAGGCGTTTTCCAACTCGAACGCGCTTGGTCAGGTTTCGAATGCGGGTTTGGACACGATTTTGCGGAATGAAATTGAGCTGGACGAGAAGCGGCGGCGGGAGCTGCTGGCGAGGCTGAAATACCCTGACTATGATCAGTTGGTGGGGCTGGTTGCCGCGGATCTGAGAACGAAAGAGAGTCGCGGGTTCGGTGAATTTGAGATTCACAACCGTCTGTTGCCTGAACAGTTGGATTCACTGGCGGAGCTGCGGCCGGATCTGCTCAATAATTCGAATTTTATTCACGCAAAGATCCGCAAGTTGCATCCGAACGCGGATGTGGACTGGCGACATGACAAAGAGGAGCGGGGCGAATATTTGACCCGGGTTTGGGATCTCACAAAGTCGCTTTCACCTGCATTTAATTCGCTGAAAGCGCATTCGCTCTATCAGTTGCTGCTTCATCACCAGCGCGAGGGGAATTATCCACGGGATCTCTTCATGACTTACATCAAGTTGCCGCGGCCGGTGAATTACATGGAGCCGCGTTACCTGAATGATCCCGAAGTACGGCGGAATCAGGTGGATATGAATGCGAACTTTCAGCAGGTGACGATGTTGCCGCCGATTGTGAATGATGAGCCACTGGTGCGCGACTTTCTACTGAACTTCTTTGTGGAAGATGATGCGTGGGAGGGATACGCGCAGTTCATTCGCGACACGTATTTGAAGCCGCTGTTTGCGGAAGCGAAACTGACCAATGGTGTGGGTGATCCTGAACAATGGTTCTCGATGCTGAGTCCGACTGCGGTTCAGGCGCTGAAGGACCGGGTGGATCTGGAATTCTCCCCTGCCAACGGGGTGCAGTTTTCGCCGGATGACAAAGTGACGCTGGATGTCTTCGTGAAGAATGTGGACCGCCTCATGGTGAAGGTCTATGAGATCAACGGGTTAAATTATTACCTCGATCAGAAACGCGACCTCAATACAGACCTGAAACTGGATGGATTGATCGCCAACGAAGAAACCGCTCATGACTACGATGCGACTTCGATTCGCCGGGTAAAAAGGACGTTCAGTTTTGATTCGCTGGTTGGAGAGCGGGGTGTCTGGGTAATCGAGTTTATCGGCAACGGAATGAGCAGTCGTGCCCTGGTGCGCAAAGGGCGGTTGCAGTATCTGGCTCGCACCACTGGTGCGGGGACTTTGGTCACGGTTCTGGATCAGGATAACAATCCGGCGAAAGATCCTGCGGTGTGGTTTGGTGGTCGAAAGTACACGCCGAATGACAAGGGGTTGATTTCGCTGCCATTCTCCAATCAGCCGGGGAATCAGCGGATCGTGCTGACTGATGGAGATTTTGCGACGCTGGAGAATTTGAATCTGCCGTCAGAGAACTATTCTCTGAATGCCGGTTTCTATGTGGAACGGGAGACGTTGATTCCGGGAAATGAAACTCAGTTGGCGGTTCGTCCGTCGTTTAAAGTGAACGGAAATGATGTTCCGGTTTCCCTGTTGGAGGATGTGAAGCTGACGATTCGCTCGACGGATCTGGACGGGATTGAATCGGTTGAGGAAGTCCCGAATTTTGAGCTGAAGAATGCAGAGGAATCGGTTCATAAATTCCGGGTGCCGAACCGCCTGCAACGTCTCGACTTCTTCCTGGAGGCGAAGGTGGCTGCCATCAGTCGCGGGGGAGCGAAGGAAGAACTTGGAGACGGGGACTTTATTGAGCTCAATACAATCGATCGTCGCGAGCTGGTCGCGGACCTTTATCTGAGCAAGATCGGAGGGGAATACGTGCTCGAGGTCTTTGGAAAAAGTGGTGAAGCCATCGTCGACCGGGCGGTGAATGTCGAAGTGAACCATGGAGACTTTGTGGGGAATAAGAATTTCAATCTGAAGACTGATGAGAAGGGGAGGATTGATCTCGGAAAGCTGGAGGGGATCACATCGGTGAAGGCGCAAGGCAATTGGCTTGAGACGCGCAGTTGGGAGCTTGCTGAAGACGGGCATACGCTTCCACGGTCAGTTCATGGCATTGCCGGAAAGCCGGTGGAAATTCCGGGGACACTCACGGCCGGACAGTTGGATCGCAGTGACTTTGCACTCTTCGAAACCCGCTCGGGAACACTGGTGCGAGATGATTTTGCCAAAGCTGAATTCAGCGACGGATTGATCTCGATTGACGGATTGCCGCCCGGAAACTACGAGGCAGTGTTGAGGAATCCGGAACATGTCATCACGATTCGGGTGACGGAGTCAGAGAAATCAGCGGTGGGGTATGCGCTGTCGGAGCACCGGCATCTGGAGGTTAAAAATACATCGCCGTTGCAAGTGGCGAGCGTGTCTGAGAAGGGCGGGAACATCGTCATCGAGACGAAAAATGCGTCTGCATCAACGCGGGTTCACATTACGGCGACCCGATTTCTGCCTGAATACACGGCCTACGGAACGCTCAATGTATCGGCGCTGGCTGAACCGATTTCGATCTCGCGCGGGACTTCCGAGACACGCTATGTTTCCGGCCGTGATATTGGCGAAGAGTATCGCTACATTTTGGAGCGTCGTGCGGCGAAGAAATTCCCGGGCAACATGCTGACCCGTCCCGGACTGTTGTTGAATCCATGGAGTCTGAGAGATACCGAGACGTCTGTGGCGGATGCCAGGGCCGGAGAAGCCTATCAGCGGTCGGCAAGTGATGAGCCGTCTGCCCGCGGGGCGATGGCTAAAGAGAGTGCGGCGAAGCGGAAGGCGGAGGGATCTGTGGCTGCGGTGAAGTCGAATTACGATTTCTTTGCCAGTGCCGCACCGGTTTCGCTGAACCTTGCGCCTGATGAGAACGGCGTGATTTCTTTCGACCGGGCTGAGCTGGGAGACCGGCAGCATTTGCAGGTGGTGGCGATTGATTCAGAAAATGTCGCTTACCGTCAGCATTCGCTCGATGAGAAAAACGGAACGGTTTTCCGTGATCTCCGGCTGAAGCAGAGTCTCGACTTGCAGAAGCAATTCTCGCAAATTCGGAAAGTGACCAAGCTGGGGACGGGGGAAGCGCTTCAGATCCCGGATCTGCGGGCTTCCGAATTTGAGGTCTACGATACGGTTGCCTCGATCTACGCTGCGATGATGGGAGTCAACGGCGACCCGACTTTCGGTGAGTTTGGCTTTTTATTGCAATGGCCGGAGATGGCCGAGGAGCGCAAGCGGGAGCTCTATTCAAAGTATGCGTCGCATGAGTTGAGCTTCTTTCTCGCCCGGCGTGATCCGGAGTTCTTCGATCAAGTCATTCAGCCGTATTTAAAAAACAAGCGGGACAAGACTTTCATGGATCACTACCTGATCGGGGCTGATTTGTCTGAATACACTGAGCCATGGAAATTCAATCGCCTGAATATTCCCGAGCGGATTCTGCTGGCCCGGAGAATCGGTGGTGATGAGCCAAAGACCACAGCGCGGCACATTCAGGAAATTTTTGAACTGCAGCCGGTCAATCAGGAGCAGGAACAGTTCTGGTTTCGGTCCGCTCTTCGTGGTCGGGGGATGTCAGGTGGAATAGGCGGGGGCGGTGGTGCTGCTCCGGCAGCGCTTGGGTTTGCGATGGATGCGGTTGAGGCGCCCGTAGCCGCGAGTGCTCCCGCATCAGGCGGGGTGCGAATGCGCAGTTTGGCTGACAGAAACAGCCCGGTGCCCGCCGCAGCGCCCATGGCGGAGAAGAAGATGAAATCTCGTGGAATAGTGGCGGGAGCAAAAATCCAACTGGCTGCCGGAAGGCAAGTTGGCGAAGCGAAAGATGAGGGATTCAGCGCACTCTATGAGAGGGAGGAAGCTGACAGCTTTGGAGTGGTCGAAGAAGAACTGAAGGCTGTGCGCGAAGAGCTGGGACGTCGCAGTCTCTTCAGGAAGCTGGAGTCGACTAAGGAATGGGCAGAGAATAATTATTATCATCTCCCCATCGAAGAACAGATTGCCAGTCTTATTACCACGAATGAGTTCTGGAGGGACTTCGCGGCGTGGGACGGTGAGTCCGGTTTCTATTCCCGTCAGTTCCCTGCTGCAACAGGAAGCTTTGCGGAGATGATGATCGCTCTTGCGGTCCTCGATGTTCCTTTCAAAGCGGAGGAGCATGATCTGACAATCAAAGACAATGAGCTGAAGCTGACGGCTAAAAGCCCGGTGATAGTCTTTCATGAGGAGATCGAGGAAGCTCCGGAAGCAGAAGACAAACCGCCGTTGCTGATCAGTCAGAATTTCTTCCGCAATGATGACCGCTACATCAATGTCGCCGGTGAGCGGACTGATAAGTTTGTAGTGGAGGAGTTTTTGACCGGCGTCCTTTACGGGGCGCAAGTGGTGGTGACGAATCCGACGTCATCGACCCAGAAGCTGGATCTGCTCTTGCAAATTCCGCAAGGTGCGTTGCCTGTTCAGGGAAGTGATTACACCAAAACCCAGCACATTCAGTTGGCTCCGTTCAGCACTCAGAAAGTGGAATCCTTCTTCTACTTCCCTGCTGACTCCGGGGAGGACAAGTATACGCACTATCCTGTTCATCTCGCCAAAGAGGAAAAGATTGTGGCGAAGGCAGAGCCGTTCGAATTCAAAGTGGTCGATCAACTGAGTAAGATTGATGAAGCTTCCTGGGACTACCTCTCGCAGTTCGGAAGTGAGCGTGAGGTGCTTGATTACCTTGCCGCAAACAATGTCCAGAACCTGGACCTCAGCCTGATCGCGTGGCGCTGCCGTGAGAAGGTCGACTTTTTCCGCGCCGTGACAAAGCTGCTGGCTGAGCGTCATCGCTATGATGATACGCTGTGGAGCTACGGCATTTTTCACAACGAAACGCCCGTGGCCGGTCAGTATTTACTGCACCGGGATGACTTTCTCCGTCAGTGCGGTGATTACATCGAGACCGAGCTTGTCTCCATCGCACCAGTTGAGCGTCATTGGTATCAGCACCTGGAGTACAGCCCGCTGGTGAATGCGCGGGCGCATCAGCTTGGGCAGGATCGCAAGATTCTGAATGACCGCTTTCGCCAGCAATACCAGAGCCATATGAAAGTGCTGAGCTACAAGCCGGAGTTTGATCAGGATGATGTGCTGGCTGTGGCAAATTACCTGCTGCTTCAGGATCGTGTGGAAGAGGGGCTCGTCTGGTTGGATAAAGTGAATCCGCAAGACGTTGAGACCCGCCTTCAGCTGGATTACCTCGATGCCTACGCCTCCCTCTATCGGGATGAACCGCAGATTGCAGCCCGCCTTTCCGATAAATACGCAGACTATCCGGTGGAGCGTTGGCGTCAGCGGTTTGCTCAGGTCGCTGAGCAGGTGAAAGAGATTCAGGGCGCGGACATGAAGCTGACCAACGATGAGGATCGCGATCAGCAGCAGGACCAACTTTCGGCCAGCGAGCCGGGCTTTGAAGTCTCGTCCGAAGGTCAGAATGTGACCGTGACTTACCGGAACCTCGAAGGCATAACAGTCAACTACTACGAGATGGATCTCGAGTTTCTGTTCAGCAGCAAGCCTTTCGTATCGGGTGACAGCGGTCAGTTCAGCTTTATTCGACCGAATGAACTGGCGGTGAAGAAACTGCCTGAAGGAAAGAATGAATTCACATTCGAGATCCCCGAAGCATACGCCAGCAAGAATGTCCTCGTAGAGGTGGTTGCTGCCGGAGACCGGAAGTCGACTGCTGTGTTTGCCAATTCTCTGAACGTGGAACTGACTGCGAACTACGGTCGCCTTCAGGTGCGCGGTAAAGAGGAGAACAAGCCGATGAGTAAAGTTTACGTGAAGGTCTACAGCCGGTTCAGAGATGGAACGGTCAAGTTCTTCAAAGACGGCTACACAGACCTGAGAGGGAAGTTCGACTACGTCAGCCTGAATACCATCGAGCTCGACCGGGTCGAGAAATTCAGCATCCTCATCATGAGCGAAAATGAAGGCGCGCTCGTTCGCGAAGCTGATCCGCCGAGCCGGTGAGAACAGCGCGACGTCGCAGTGAATTTTTGGGCGGGGGAATGTTTATTTCCACGCCCAGATATCACTCTCGATCAGTAGCCCTTTCTCCTCTTTGGCCCGGTTGGACTGGAGCCAGGATTTTGCCGATGCGTCTTGCTTGAGATAAGCATCCCAAAACCTGGTGCTTATTGTTTGAATGGCAGAGTGGTGCCGTTCGCCGTCGTTGCTCTGTTTCTCCCGTCGTGTATCCGAGAATGTTGAGTGGACGCCGCCATCAAAAACGAGCTCGTATTTATCTCCCGGGGGCATCACTTCGTATACTTTTCTGCGGGACGCTGGAGGCGAGTTCGGTTCGAGCGGGTTCCCGTCCTCAGTGCCGGTCATCCCAATGAACGGTTTTTGGATTTCGCCGAATGCCGCCGCTGCATTTCCCATTCTGGGCTCTGACGGGCTCATAGCCAAAAAGGCATCGAGACGAGGCTCTTCGGCACTTCGACCGCCCCTGAACTTTTGCCCCATTACAGCCTGCGTGGTTACTGCCCCGAAGCTGTGTCCGCACATGCCGATATTCTCAAGATCCAGCTTCCCGAAGAGTGCGTGGGATTCGTCCTTGTTCCAGAGTTCGAGCTGATCAATTACGAAAGGGACATCGTCCATCCGGTCCATGCTCGCCTTCAGGTTTGCAGCCTTTTTCATAGCGGCCATTCGTTCAGCGATCCCGACACTCTTCCAAACCTCCTCATCACTGCCGTGATGCTGCATAAATACCGCCACATAACCATGTTCCGCCCAGTGTTTTCCCAGGTAAACACTGTTCATTCGCGATCCACCCAGACCATGAGAAAACAGTATGACGGGCTGCGGTGATTTTGCATCCTTTCGCAAATAGACCTTAACAGGAACCTCCCGTTGCCTGTTCGAGTCGACAGGTTCGTAAAGCAGTTCGCTAACCACCACCTCCTGGCGGGCGGGCAGATTTATCATCCCGCCCACAAGGACGACGAGTACACAAAGGAATCTCTTCATAACCGGAAAGAACCCTTCCGGAGTGAATTGGTTACAGTGTATTGCTTAATGACTGAGAATATCTACTCCGCCACAGCGGGAGCCGGTGCAGTCGAGATCACCTTTTCAACATCCGGTGGCACCGGTTGACCAAGCGATGCGTAGTATTCGCGGGTCGCCCGTTCTCTCGCCGCGGCCTGTTTTTTAGCGCAGCGATCACATTTCAACAGAGCGCAACTGGACAGCGCAAAGGTGGAGACTGTCGCGAGAAGAAAAAGTCGAAATATTTTCATGAAGGTCGACTTTAGAAATGAACCCGTAAAAGACAAGTGTCGATTCTTTCCTCAGAAAATGATCCCGCAACCGGTTGGAAGATTTGCCTGCTCTGCGACAGACCCATTCCGCCGGATTGCGAAAGCAAACACCACCTTGTTCCGAAACTGAAAGGAGGCAAACACGGACCGATTGCCATCCTCCACGAGATTTGCCATGGCAAGATTCACTCGGTCTTTACGGAAGCTGAATTGGCCCGCAGTTATTGCTCGGTCGAACTTCTACTCGAGCACGAGGAGATCGAGAAGTTCGTAAAATGGGTGCGGAAACGGCCGCCGGAGTATCGAAGCAGCAACCGGGGAAACCATCGGCGCAAGTAGGGCAATGTACGATCCGGAGCCGGATTTCGTCTAACCCGGTATGAAAACCAAAGACACAACCAAAGATTCGCATCCGAAGGATTTGAATGTGGAGACTGTCGATCTGACGGAAGAACATCTCGCCGAGGCACTCGCCACATCAGGGGCCGGGCGGATTCGACGGAAGGAAAACCGGGAATACGCTCAGCGGGGCGTGGAGAAAGAGGCCGACGGCGGCATTCTCAAAGTGGAGCCTGTCCAGAAGGACTGAATCACTGCATCAACTCGTAGCCCACAACACTCAGCGCATAGATCGCTGCCGTCTCGCTACGCAGGACGATGGGGCCCAGAGAAAGCGGTGCGAACCCTGCACCCAGTGATTGGGAGATTTCGGCGGGTGTAAAATCTCCTTCCGGTCCGATCATCAGCGTGGCTGATGTCGGACGATCTCCCTCGACCTCAGCAAGGATGGTCTTCAAAGATGCAGCCTGATCGCTGATCGCCGCAACGAGGCGGAAAGGATCGTTCACTGAACTGAGGAATTTTTCGACAGTCACCGGAGCTGAAACCTCGGGGAGCCAATTCTGCCCGCATTGCTTGCAGGCCTCAAGAGCAACCCGTTGCCACTTCTCCTGCTTCTTTGCCAGATCATCGCCGCCCAGTTGGACAACGGTTCGCTCGGAGAGCAACGGCACGATCTTTGATGCCCCCAGCTCGGTGGCCTTCTGAATGATGAGGTCCATGTTCTTTCCCTTGGGGATGGCCTGGCCGAGAGTTAAGATCGCCGGGGGACGCGGAGTCTGGCTGGTCAGCAGAGGCTTGAGCTCGATGCGCTTCTTTTCAGAAGCTGTGATTTCTGACTCCGACTCTGTGCCCGCGCCGTTGAATGCAATGATGCGATCACCAACGTTGCAACGCATCACGTCGCGGCAATGATGGGCTTCGTCGCCGGTGAGGGCGAGTGCTTCGAGGTTCCAATCGGATTCGGGGATGTAAAAACGATGTTTAGGCATGGCTTTTTTGGAGTCGGGAATTACAAACCGTTTTCGAAAAAAGACAACGTTCGTTTTTGATTGAGTGCTGTGGAAAAACGCTCACGAATAATATAGCGATTTCCTTCCGACCGTTCGGAATCAGAGAGCCTGTCAAAAGCCGAGCGAAGCCCTTCGACTGTTTCTTCACCGATCGGGACCACTTTCCCGGAGACTGGAGGAATGTGCTCAGCGAGACCGTTCCCATCGCTGGTGATTACAGAAAGGCCGAAGGCAGCTGCTTCGAGACTGGCGTTGGAGAATGGATCGTAAATCGTAGGTAGAACAAAGGCGTCGGCCGCTTCGTAGACCGGCTCAAGATTCGAAACCGGTCCGGCAAAATAAGTTCGGTCCGGTCTTTTGACGCGTGGCTTTCGCTTATCTTTTCCTGCAACAACCAGACTTACTTTAGCGGCATCCGGGAGGTCCTCGATTGCATCGATCGCGAATTGCAGGCCTTTCCGTTCCCAGCCCGATCCGACAAAGAGAACCACTTTTCTGTCTTCAGGAATACCCCAGGAGTCCCGGGTTTTCGCCCGCATCTCGCTGCGTTCTTCAATCGTCCGTACCGGCGCATCAAAGCCATTCGGGATCACCGTGATTCGTTCCCCGTTCAGTGCGAAGTGGGTTTCGATCTCGGTTTTTACCATGGAAGAGTTGCAGATCACACGCGTCTTCCCGGATGGGGAAAACAGAGATTTCTCCAACTCGAGCAGCTCGCGGTGTTTCGATTGAAAGCGGCGGAACCAGCTTTTGCAGATGTTCTCAAAAGGCGCCCGTCGCGCCAGCCAGGCGGCGTGTACCCCGTCGCCCGCGCGGAAGACATCGCAATTCCACACCCGTTCCAGCGAGAACAGGATGTCACAGTGCGACTTCGGATCGGCTTTCTCTAAAGCATCAGCAAAGCGCCGCGGAGATTTTCCGGAGCGATCCAGAATAATTGTCTGACGCTTCTTCCACACACCTTCCGGCCACTTTTTATCACAGAAAAGAATCACACTGTGGCCCGCTGCTTCCACCGCATCGGCGAAGCGGAGCAGATACTTTTCAGCCCCGCCGGTCGGGGAGTAACCTCGTCTGACAAGTCCGATTTTCACGTGCCGAAATAGCGGTCGCCGGCATCGCCAAGCCCGGGGACGATGTAGGAGTTTTCATTGAGACATTCATCCAGCGCAGCTGCGAAGATGGGCACGTCAGGATGTGCTTTGTGATATTCCTCAACACCTTCCGGAGCTGCAATCAAGCACACAAAACGAAGGCGGGTGACACCCGCTTCCTTGAGCTGCGACGTCGCTTCGATGGCGCTGCCTCCGGTTGCCAGCATCGGATCGACCAAAAAGACATCCGTGTCGGCAATATTAGCAGGTAGCTTGCTGTAGTATTGCTTCGGTTCCAGCGTTTCTTCATCGCGATAGAGCCCGATGTAGCCCACCTGAGATTCACTGACGATATCCGACATTCCGTTTTGCAGACCCACACCCGCACGCAGAATGGGAACGAATGTCACCGGTCGTACTAATTCATCCGCCTGCATCACCGTGATGGGAGTTTCGACCTCGACCGGTTGTGTCTCGAGAGACCGCGTCACCTCAAAGGTCATGAGGCGTGCCACATCGTTGAGTGCCTCGCGAAAGGCCGCCGTCTCCGTTGTTGCCTGTCGGATGACAGCAAGCCGGGTGCGAATGATGGGGTGTTCAACGATGGTGAGATTCGAATTCTCCATGGGACCTGGTAAATACAAAAGACTGAGTAAGCGCATCCCGTCAGATTTGCGATGCAAAACCTGAGGCCTCTGACTTTTTGAGGTTTGACACCTCCTGCAAAGAATCATAGGGAAATCAATATGAAGAACCGTGTTGTCTGTTTGCTGCCACTGGTTGGTATTGTGTGCCTTCTGTCCAGTTGCGCCTCTCACTGTGTTCCCGAAGGCGTATCGCCGATTGACTGCAGCCGTCTGAAAACGACGCAATTGCCGGAAGAGCCCTCTCCCGAAGGGAAGAGTTACCCTGCATTAACTTTCGGGAAAAGCGGACCACCCGTGCTGTTGATCCATGCGATGAATGGCGTGTCCGCAAAGACGGTTGAACTGGGCGAATTGATATCCACCTGGGGCTATCGAGTCTGGATTCCCAATCTCTATGAGGGGACCGAATTTGGAAAAGGGATCCGGGTTTCCAGGGCCCAGAAAATTCTCAACAGGAGTGGGGACTGGACTTCACATTCAAGTGATGGGGGCGGGAACATTGTCAGGCATCTTGGAGAAATGGTCACCGATCTCCATGGCCGAACCGGAGAGAAAGTGATTGTCATCGGAAACTGTCTGACGGGCATTACCCCGTTGGAGCTGATTCATCTTGAGGGATTTCGTTCCGGGGTGTTGTGCCAACCAGCCACGCCACTGCTGCGGCCAGTCGAGGTACTGTTTTCCTGGATACCGGACACAAAGCGAACCGATCTCGGTATTTCTTCATGCACGGTCAACCGGGTGATTCAAACGATGCAGCAGGATTGCTCCAAGAAACTGGCCGGTTTTCATTACACGCACGATCCTCTGGCTCCGATGGAGCGCTTTGATGTTCTCCACGGGAAATTTGAGGAAGGCGGTGTCGCAGATCAGTTTAAAACCTGGATTGCTTATCCTGAAGGCACCGAACCAGAATCGTGGTGGAGTCATTCGATGCCCACGGAATCTCCGAAAAGGCTGACAAGTCCCCATTCCACCATCATCAACTCCGTCTGCAGGGACGTGGATTTTTTCCGGTCAGGTCTCAAAGCAGCCCTTGCTGAATTGCGCTAGAAGGTTGAAAAGGGGAGCTTGGAATTGCATCGAAAGGAATTAAATGCACGACGGTCCGGCTGAATGAGATTCGGTGCGATCATTGCCGGGAAATCTCTATTCTGCCGGTTGAGTCGTTTGTCGGGACCTAGTTGCTCCAAAATTGTATTGCGGCGAATAGCTGGTGTGAGGGAAGTCCAACACAACGCTCCTTTTAATCGGGGAAAGTCCATTGAAGTCAGGGTGACGGAAGGATTCATTATGGTCCCAGGTTCGGTCGAGAGTCCAATTGCCAGTAATTGTATCGTTTGTGGTCTGATAGCTCACTTCAACGTCGCATGGTGGAATTCTGTTGAGACCTTCAAACCCGAGGGTGACACCGGCGTTGGTTTTCCAGAAGATGCCTTCTTCAAACTCGTTTGCTCGAAGGGTCATCCGGAGTTTCTTACAATACCGTTCCACATCCGCATCAAAGGCGGCGCCGATATAAGGGTAGATGTGGCGGATATTTCCGGAGGATTGGTCAGCTGTCAGTTCTACAGTAACGGTGCTCGCAAGATCAAATGTTTGAGAATACCCGAATTCTCCATCCCGCTTGTAGGAAATGCTGTGAGTGGTTCCCGCTGCCCAGAACGGAAGGGTATGAAGATGTTCTACAGATCTATCCTGATTTGCATCGTGGAGTCTTATTACGAGAACGCAGTTGCTCAGGTTCCTTCCCGAGACATTGGTGAGTTGTAAAAAATCGTTGGTGTAGACTCCATACCAATTGGTGTTGTAGTCGATTTCGATCAATTCCTGGCACTGAGGTTTTGGCTGTATGCTGATTGAGTAATTCTGGCCGTTTCTGACAACTCCGAGGTCAATTGCTCTTCCCGTCTGGAAGGCTGCGCCCAGCCGAGCATCGAGATTTTCCAACGTTACCGGCACGCGGTTAATTGACCGAATCACGTCACCTTTTTGGAGATTCGAATCGTCGGCCGGCCCTCCCGGGATGATGGAGAGGATCTCACCGGTATCTTTTGAAGATTGAAATCCAACTATAGGGCGGTTCGGGGAACCGGAGATCCGGAATCCTGTGTTAGGGGTTTGCTGAGTCGCCATTGCACTTCCGACGTATCGAATGTTGCGCGCAATTTCGTTCAGCGTATCTTCCAGTTTTCTTAATTTTGCATCCGCGTCCAGCCGCTTCGCTATGGTGGTGAGGCTGTTTGCTCCGGCGTTGAGATCTCTCAGCCCGCCCAATGCTGATTGGTTTTCAGTATCTTTGGTCGCGATATCAACCGCAGTGACGAGGGTTGTCAGCGCATCCCAATTGTTAGGTTTGGTGGAATCGATCTGATTGATCTCCGTTACCAATGGACCGACTCTGGAAAGTTGGGATTGGATGTTTCTCTTTGCGATAATCCCAGCATTGGAAGTGGGATGATAAGAGGCCACGAAGCGGGCCGTTGTATCGAGGAATTGGAGGGAATTGTCTCCATAAATGGAATTTGATGCTTCGCCGCTAGTGTTGTCGATCGGAATCGATAACTGGACGAGAAGTGGGTCTAGTTCATCCTCCGATTGTTGGATTGCAAAAATAAGGAATGCACCAACAATAATACAAGCTAGCGCGATAGTTCGAAACTCGTTCAGTCGCTTCTGAGTCTTTTGGCGGTCGATGCGGTCAAAGATCTTCGATACCTCCTTTTCTTCAATATTCCGATCTGAGAATTTAATTGATTGATATTCATCCAAAAGATCCGGCAAAGGAGTCTTATCAAGGATAATCGGGATAACATTTTTTCTACGTGCAATCGCTACTTCATACTCCGCTTTAACCCATTCTGAATTCGCTGAATTCTTTGACCAGAACACAAATACCGTATCACACGACCGAATTGCTTGTGCCAGTTCGTTTGCCCAACGTTTTCCCGGTTCTAATTGGTAGGCATCAATGAAGAATGAATTTTTCTTGGTCGCTCCGATAACCTTACACAAAGGATGCACTATAGCAGAGTCACATGATGCGTATGAAATGAAAAACTCATACTTCTTTTGCTTATAGCCAAAAAGTCGAAGAAATGATGTCACAGCTCCCATCGAGAATTTTTAAAGTGAACCAGACGTTGAGCCAATTAGCAACTGGCCCATAACGCCCTTTTAGGTGCTGTTTCCGCTAGGTGAACTGCTCTTTAAAATATTGGTGGATTCGCTCGACTCAGAATCTGATGAGTCGTTGCTGGTTGTAATACCTCCATTTGGCCATTTAACCTGTGAATGTAGATTGTAAGCGCTGATTATCATGGCTAATTGTAGGTATTTTAGCATCTGTTGTTGGGAGTGTTTCGTTTTCTCTCCATATTCTGTGTTGCGGTTCTCTCTGACGGGACTTTGGGAAGAGTGATTCACCGGCGCCTGAGTCGCTTTACCAGCCAACAGGGGCTGAATGATGAAGCAACCCTGTTGAGTCGTAGCTTAGACTGAGCCATGCCATAGTGATGGATCCCAGCTCTGTTGAACGGCGGTGAGTTTCTCAACCAATTCACCCACATCACGGGATTCCTCTTCGCGGGCGGCCAGATTTTTCAGGGATACGGTCGGAAACTCCGATCCGACGATGACGGCGTGTTTGGCGCCGTTTTGCTCGGCGGCCTGAAATTGCTTGCCAACTTTGGCGGGGGCGAGGGGCAACCCGGTGCGGAATCCGGCTTCGCGCAGTTTCTGGACGACTCCGAGGGCTTCGCCGCGTTTTTCTTCATCCGCGACGACGACGAATACATCGAGCGCTGAGGCTTCGCTGGTGGCTGCTTCGAGCTTGGTGTTGGTGTGTTCGGTCTCGCGAATGAGGTCGGTGATGACCATGTCGCCCATGGCGAAACCACAGGCGGGCATGTCGACGTTTCCGATGAGTTTCACGAGCTGATCATAGCGTCCGCCGCCGGCTACGGCGCGCATTCCTTTATTGGAATCAAAGACTTCGAAAACAGCTCCGGTATAATAAGCGAGTCCACGCACGATATTGAGATCGACCTTCACAAAGTCGGCCAGCCCTCGACCGGTGAGATCGGCTTTGATGGCGGCGATGCGGTCGGAGGCGGCTTCGCCGGTGGCGATGAAGTCGCGGATTTTCTCAAGAGAAAGCCCGAGCTCTCCGAGCAGCTCGTCTGATTTCTCGGGGCGCTCGCGCTCGAGTTTGTCGATGATTTGCAGAAAGTCGTTGGTTTTGTCTTCCCCGATACCATTGGCCGCTGCGAAGTCGGTCCAGGCGTTGCGATCGCTCAGGCGGATGGAGAAATCATCAGAGGTGAAGCCGAACTCGCGCATCAGGTCGATGGATAGGGCGATCAGCTCGGCGTCTGCAGCGACGGATTCTTCGCCGAGGATGTCGCAGTTGAACTGATAGAATTCGCGCCCGCGCCCTTTCTGGTGTTTCTCATAGCGGAAGAACTGCCCGATGGAAAACCACTTGAGCGGCTTCTTGTAATCGCGCTGCCGGGCGGCGGCCATGCGGGCGAGGCTCGGGGTGAGCTCGGGGCGCATAGAAACGTCGCGGTCTCCTTTGTCGATGAAGCAGAAAAGCTGGCCGGCAATTTCGTCCCCGCTCTTTTTCCGGTAGAGATCGGTGGGTTCAAGGATGGGGGCTTCGTATTCCTGAAATCCGTAGCGACTGGCCACGCGCCGCCAGGTGTCGAAGACGTAGTTTCGTGCTGCGCAATCTTCGGGGTAGAAATCGCGGAATCCTTTGAGGGTCTGGAATGATTGGGCCATGAAATTTTAGGTCAATGAATGTGTGTAGGTTTGGTGAAAAGGCAAACCGTGGTTTTCGGCCATGTCATCGCGCCACAAGTATCCGGGTTGCGTGAGGACCCGGATGGCACCACGTTCCCGCTCACTATTTTTCAAATATGGCGCTTCACAAAACCCTCTTTCTATCTGCCGTCAGCGGTCTCGTCGGGCTTTCAGCTCTGGCTCAGGATAAACCGGCTAAACCTGCAAAACCAGCGGACTTCCGCACGGCTGAACATAAAACGGTTCCGATCGATCTTTTCACGGTGCCGGACGGGCTGGAAGTCACGAAATGGGCGTCGGCTCCGATGTTTTTCAACCCGACCAACATCGATATCGATAAAGACGGTCGCATCTGGGTGGCCGAGGGCGTCCGTTACCGCAAGAATTTTGATCGCCAGCCGGAAGGGGATCGTATTGTGGTGCTCGAAGATACGGACGGAGATGGAGCGGCAGATTCAACGCACACGTTTGTTCAGGAGCCCCTTCTTGTCGCGCCGCTCGGAGTGGCTGTGATCGATAACAAGATTGTCGTTTCCCAGCCTCCGCATCTTCTGGTTTATACCGATGTGGACCGCGACTTGAAGTTTGATGCGGACAAGGGAGACACCCGCGAGATTTTGTTGACCGGGTTCAATGGTCAGAATCATGACCACTCTTTGCACTCGGTGACGGTGGGGCCGGACGGGAAATGGTATTTCAACTCGGGCAACTGCGGCGGGATGTTCACGGATAAAAGCGGCAAGACGTTCCGGGTATTTGGGTCTTATCGCCCCAGACCGATCGGGCCGTTTGAGTATCCTCATGACAGCGCGAAATTTGCAGGAATGGCATCGGATGATGGTCACACGTATGTCGGCGGGTTCACGGTGCGGATGAATCCTGACGGGACGGACGCGGAAATCATTGGTCACAACTACCGGAACAGTTATGAGCAATCCGTTTCCTCGCTGGGGGATGTTTTCCAGAATGACAACGATGATCCTCCTGCGTGTCGGGTCAGTTGGGTGATGGAGTATGCGAATTTCGGCTTCTCTTCAAATGACGGACAGCGCACCTGGAAAGCGGACAAGCGTCCCGGGCAGACGACGCCGGTTGCAGAGTGGCGTCAGGATGATCCCGGTTCAACTCCGGCCGGTGATGTTTATGGTGGTGGATCTCCTACTGGAAATGTCTATTACGAAAACGGTGCGCTGGGTGACAGCTATGTGGGCACTTTCTTTGCCTGTGAGCCGGGGCGGAACACAGTCTTTTCCTACCAGCCAGAGCTTGAAGGGGCCGGATTCAAGTTGGAGCGGAATGACTTTGCGACTTCGAATGCGGAGAAGGCCTTTGCCGGGTCGGACTTCCTCGGCGGAAGCAACAGCGTAAACAAAGAGGAGAAGACACTCTTCCGACCCAGTGATATCGCGATCGGTCCTGACGGTGCGCTTTATGTCTCGGACTGGTATGATGCTCGGGTGGGTGGTCACTCTGATTTGGATGAAACCTGCTCGGGTGCGATCTACCGGATCGCTCCAAAGGGATTTAAGTCTGTGGTGCCGAAGTTGGACCTGACTACGACGGAAGGTCAGATCGGGGCACTCAAGTCGCCGGCGGTTAATGTTCGGGCACTTGGGTTTACTGCATTGAAGGCAAAAGGCCGCGCATCGCTCGATGCCGTTGCCGCTTTGCTTGAGGACAAGAATCCCTACATCCGCGGGCGGGCTATCCACCTGTTGTATCAATTGGGAATCAGTGGACCGCGGAAGGCGGGCTATCCTGAAGAACAGGCTGACCCTCAGATGAAGATCGCTGCGTTTCGTGCGATGCGCCGGGCGGGATTGGATTTCACGGGCAGCGCGATTCGTTTAGCCAGGGATCCAAGTCCAGCGGTTCGCCGTGAAGTGGCATTGGCGATGCGGGATCAGCCGCTTGATGTTGCCAAAGAAATTCTCGTTGATGTGGCCAAAGGATACGACGGCAAAGACCGCAGCTACCTCGAAGCATTTGGAACCGGGGCAACCGGGAAAGAGACTGAAATCTTTATGGCTGTGAAAGACGAACTCGGCGGAGATGATTCCCGGCGTTGGAGTCCGGCTTTTGCCGATATCGCCTGGCGACTTCACCCCCCGCAGGCGGCGCGTGACTTCCTTGAGCGTGCTCAGGAGGAATCAACTCTGGTTTCTGAAAGAAAACGGGCCATGGATGCGCTTGCCTTTATCAATACGAAGGCGGCTGCTGACAATATGTTGACCCTTGCTCAACTTGAAGGCCCCCTGAAATCTGATGCGGTTTGGTGGCTGATCAATCGTTCGACCAATCACTGGAAGGATTACGATCTGGGAAGCCAGTTGAAAGAGCGCGGGATTTATGATCCGGATAAAGTTGAGGTTCAGGAAATCCTTTCCGCTGATCCTGCGGACGGTCCCGAAAACAATCTCGATGTGGCCGAGGTCCTGAAACTGACCGGCGATGTAGAGAAAGGAAAGATGGCGGCACAGCGCTGTATCATGTGTCACCAGGTCGGTGCGGTGGGGATGGAAGTGGGCCCGACCCTCAATGGTTGGGGAAAAACTCAGACCAACGATGTCATCGCCCGGTCAATCATCGAACCCAACGCGGACATCGCTCACGGGTACGATGCCGCCTTTGTGAAGACCAAGGACGGAAAGACGGTCCACGGACTCATGCTGTCTGATGGGGATCCTGTAATCATTCTCAGCGCGGGCGGAATCAGCCAGATGATTCCGAAGAAGAAGATCAAATCCAAAGGAAAGCTCAATCGCTCACTGATGATGTCCGGAGCGCAGCTTGGGCTCACCAATCAGGATGTGGCGGATATTGTCGCTTTCATCAAAGAGAATTGATCGATCGTTCAATTCACGAAGCTGATCACTGATCGAGGAAATCGTTGAACAAATGTTTCATCGTATTTCCTACGATCGCGGTCAGTAAAACATCATTGCCTTCGTAGTCCTCGGAGAGAATTTTTCCCTCCCGGTGAAGCAGTGCGACCATATCCTGGCGCGCCTGGGGAATCCGGAGTTTGAGGCGTGATACCCGGTCAACAAGCAGGTCGCTGAGTTTGTTAATAAGCGGTTCGATGCCTTCGTTTTCGATCACGGAAATCTCGATGGCTTTCCCTTCGAAGTGAGAGCGGAGTTCGTGAAGACGATCTTCGTCATCGCGGATCAAGTCGATTTTGTTGAGGACGATGACGGTCTGTTTTTCACCTGCGCCGAGCTCATCGAGCACTTCCACGGTCGTGTCGTAGAATGAAAATACTTCCGGAGCGCTTGCGTCGAGCACGTGGATCAGAAAGTCGGCGATGACGGCTTCTTCCAATGTTGCCTTGAAAGCCTCAACCAGCCGGTGTGGCAGGTTCCGCACAAAGCCAACGGTATCAGTCAAAAGCAGCGGCTGACCATCGGGCAGTTCAATGCGGCGTGTCGTTGGATCGAGCGTTGCAAACAGTTTGTCTTCCGCAAGGACTTCAGACCCGGAAAGAAGATTCAGGAGCGAGCTCTTGCCGGCGTTGGTGTAGCCGACAATTGAGGCGTGAGGGATGCCTTCATCCACACGCTGCTTGCGCTGAGTTTCGCGATTCTTGCGCACCGTCTCCAACTCCGTCTTGATCCGACCGATCGCTTTGCGTGCCAGTCGGCGGTCGACCTCGATCTGCTGCTCACCTTCACCTCGGGCCGCTGCGGCTCCACCTTTACCACCACCGGATCCACCCCGCTGTCTGTCGAGGTGACCCCACATCCGCGCGAGCCGGGGGAGCGAATACTGCATCCTGGCCAACTGCACCTGAAGCGTCGCCTCTTTGGTTCGCGCCCGCATTTTAAAGATGTCGAGAATGACCTCCTCCCGGTCAATCACCGTGAGTTTGGACTCCTCCTCCCAGACACGTTGCTGGGCCGGGCTCAGTTCGTTGTCGAAAATGATGCAATCCGATTTCAGGTCGGCCGCCTGTTCGAGGAGTTCTTCAAACTTACCTGAGCCTGTCAGAAACCGTTGGTTACGATCCCGGATAAAAACACATTCCTGCCCGACGATACCAATTCCCAGGGTGCCGACGAGCTCGGACAATTCTTCCAGCAAACTGATCGCGGTTGCTTCTTCGTTGCGGTCAAAGTAAGCGCCAATCAGGAAGGCGCGTTCGACCATGAGGGGCTTTTCTCGAACATCAAACATAGGCAGGACACGAGGGTATACCAGAATTCAGGGATTTCACCGGTCGAGACGATGCAAATTACCGAATTGAATCCTCAATTTGCACGGAATGCCGGCGGGTTTGCAGAGGGGAAAGAATGGCTGAAATCTCTTAACTATCTGTAAGTGAGGTGGTTGAGGTTTCATTGCGAGCGCTGGCATGTCGCCTGCGAATAAGGAGATGAACATCAATTAATTCAAACCAAACAATAGAAAGACCAATACCATGATACGCTGGGCAATCACATTCTTCATCATCGCACTCATCGCCATCGCACTCGGATTCGGAAGTGTCGGCGGACTTGCACTGAACATCGGATATGTTCTTGGTGCCATCGGCCTGGTTCTCCTTGTGGTCTCTTTGCTCACAGGGCGACGAACAGCCGTCTAACAACGGAACACAAAAACAATTTGTGTGTGGGGGCCTCGCCAATTTTTGGCGGGGCCTTTTCCGTTTGGTGACGAGCGAAATAACCCTGCCTACGCTTCGCTCAGATACTGTTTGAGCGTTTTGAAGTTTTCGCCGATCGCCTTAATCACGGTGGGGACCATGTCAGGATCTTTATGTCCGAGGTATTCCACGTGGACACTGATGGGGCCTTCAAATTTGCTCGTCTTAAGGGTTTTGTAGAAACCCTTGTCGACAATCCCCGAGCCGATTGGCCCCCATTTCAGTTCGTTGTTCACCCAGCCCGGTTCTTTCACATAGACGGT
This sequence comes from Verrucomicrobiales bacterium, assembly GCA_048267005.1. Lineage (GTDB taxonomy): Bacteria > Verrucomicrobiota > Verrucomicrobiia > Verrucomicrobiales > DEV007 > JABDJT01. The sequence goes on from JBLWYI010000009.1 coordinate 175,262, forward strand.
ATCGATGTAATCCCGAATCCGGGCAAAATCGAGCGGCCATGCCTTGGCGCCTTCAACTGTGGAATGCCCGATATCATAGGCGACACCCACATCCGCTGGATCAAACTCGGAGAGTAACTCAGCCAGATCCCAGATCGGGGCGCCGAAGTAGTTTTTCCCCGAGTGATTCTGGTAGATTGGTTTGATCCCGAGCTCTTTGCTCAAGGCGACCAGGTCTTTCAGCTTCGGGCGGAATTCATCCAGCTGTGCGTGGATCGGCTTTTTGAGATCATATTTATAATATCCCATGCGGTAACGTTTGATCCCCAGCTCAGCGGCCGTTTTTAAAACCGACTCAGTATGCTGTTCGCTGCTGACTTCATTGATGCCCGAAGTCATCACCGTCACCACAAGGTCCCGCTTTTTGAGTGATTCCACCATCTTCGGCAAATCTTCGGCCACCTTTTCCGGTTCCACGTGCCCGCCCGGACGGACGGCGGATTCAACACCATCGAATCCCATTTCCGCAATCACATCTGAAGTCTCGTCGTAGCTCAAATGCTGAAGCGCTTTCGTGAACGTGCAGAATTCGTGAGGCAGACCATGTTTCTTTGCTGCGATTGCCGATTGAACCCCGGTTCCCCCGGCAGCGGCCGCGAGTGCGGTGAGTCCCGCGGTTTTCACAAAATCCCTTCGACCTGATAGCGCATTTCCGTTCATAGTGTAAGCGTACCTTTCCTTGCAGATTTGGGCAAGAATTGAGAGAAACATAAAAAAGCCAAACAATTTGTTATTCGCCCGTCGCTATCCACCCATCATGAACCACCGCTTCCTACTTCTTCCCGTTGTCACCGCTCTTGTATTACTCGTATCAGCGAAAGGTGCCCAGGCTCAGGCGATCGGCAACACCGGAGCCAAAGGCTGGACCTTAACCGGGACCAACCCCGTCGAACTGCGATGGGGAGGAAAGCTGGTCACGTCGTATGAAACCAGCGATGAGCATGCCAAGCCCTACTTTTACCCTTTGATGGGGCCGACTGATGAAAACGTGACCCGTCACTGGCCGATGAAAGAAGGCGTCGAAGGGGAAGCTCAGGATCACCCTCACCACCGCGGCATGTGGTTCGGTCTGGGAAGTGTGAATGGATATGATTTCTGGCACGAGCCTGCCAGTGGTAAGAAGCCCAAGCCCTTCGGGAAAATCGTCCACCAGGGGATGAACGGGATGAGCACCAGCGGTAACACAGCGACATTCAAAGTCCGGTCCGTCTGGCAGGGAATGGATGACAAAACGAAGGTCATGGAAGACCGCCGGGTGTTTAAATTCACCATGCGTGAAAATGGAACGCTCCTGATCGATGCAAAAATCACCCTGATGGCAACCGATGGCGATGTAACCATCAATGACGATAAAGAAGGTGCCTGGTCAATTCGGGTGCTCCCGACTCTGCGATTGAAAGGCGATGTGGCCAAAGGCACCATGGTCAACAGCGAGGCACAGGTCGATGACAATGTCTGGGGGAAACGTGCTGACTGGGTCGACTATTCCGGCCCGACACCCAGCGGTCGCACCATCGGCATTGCGATCATGGATCATCCAAAAAATCTTCGTCACCCCACCTGGTATCATGCCCGCAACTACGGTCTCTTCACGGCAAACCCTTTTGGTCAGGGAAACTTTGAGAAGGAGACCGAAAAGGGAGCTGGAGATTACACGATCAAAGATGGTGAATCATTGACTCTCAATTACCGCACCATTCTTCACCTTGGGAACGCCAAGGACGCTAAAATTGCGGACGAATACAAGGAGTTTGCCGAAACACCCGCAGAGTAAAAGCGGTCGACCCGGGCTTCAGGCCCGGGAACAATCGTGTCCCTGATCGCGACCTGAAACGTCGGTCGTAGACTCCCAATTGCCGGAACGAATGTTCGCGGGCGACTTTTCAGGCCGCGGTTGCGAGCATAAGAAAAAATGATGGGTGCAACGAACCAACAGGGTCTGTTCGGCAAACCAACCCTGTCTGATCGTTTTGCGGGCTTCCAGAGCTCTTCATTCACGAGGGCCTGGAATCGCTTTCTCCAGTGAATTCCCGCACGCTGGTCTCTGCCGATTCACCTTACGGGAACATCACCTTTCATTGACTCAGGGACCCGCAACATCGGGTCCCCGTAAGGTGAAAATGCCGCTAAGTACGACGCAAATGTCAGTCCGGAAGGTGGTAGCGGCGCTAAGTACGACGCAAATGCCAGTCCGGAAGGTGGAAGCGGCGCTAAGTACGACGCAAATGCCGGTCCGGAAGGTGGAAGCGGCGCTAAGTACGACGCAAATGCCGGTCCGGAAGGTGGTAGCGGCGCTAGGTACGACACAAGTGCCGGTCCGGAAGGTGGTAGCGGCGCTAAGTACGACACAAATGCCAGTCCGGAAGGTGGAAGTCTCGCCAAGTACGACACAAATGCCGATCTGTGAGGTAAATGCGTCGATCAGTACGGCTTGAGTGACTGTCGGAGAACTCTCTGATACAACGCTGACGGCCAACTAAAAAGTCATTCCGAAATACGGAATTGGTTTTGAGTCGTATCGATTATTATTAAAACGACGCGCCTTGAATTGCTGAGACAATTTCCATATCTCATTCTGATTAAACTGATTCAGGGAATCACCCGGTTGGTTCCGGATCCTTTGACTTTAAAGGAATCTAATCCCTGTTAGGGACTGTTTTTTCTGATGGGTAGAAATCTCAAGAGATTGATCGTTCCGGCGGTGTTGTTGATCGTTTTTTCGGTGATCGGCTCGTCGCGGATTTCGTTCAATGTCAATGCTCTCGATCTGCTGCCATCCGGGCTCCCTGAAGTTGAGGCTTTTGAGCGGTTGATGAAGAATTTCAGCCGTGAGAATGAGCTGATTATCACGCTGGAGGCCAAAGAAGATCCCTATCTCGCGGAAGATGCCATGCGGTCGCTGGTCTCGCACTTGCAGAGGGGGCTGGCGGAGGACATCAGCTCGATCCGGGGAGAGCTTCCCCTGTTTGAGGATCCGGAATTGGGGGCGGAACTGATCGCGTGGTTGTGGCTGAATGGTGACCCCGCAAACCTGAAGCAGCTTGCGTCCCGCCTCGATTCCGGAGCGACGACAAAGCAGTTGTCTGAAGCAATGGAGGAGCTGCAGTCCGGATTTTTCTCTGAGAAGACGGTTCTGCTGGGCTATGACCCGCTTGAATTGACCACCTTCGAAGGCAACGGGACGCGGGGTTTTCTTTCGGGTGAGTCGAACGGGTTTCAGTCATCGAGCGGAGAGTTCCGGGTGATTTACATCGAGGCATCAGTCCCGAAATTTGCGTCCTATATCGAGGCCGGGGAGTGGGTGGACAAAGTTCGGGCGGCGGTTCAGGACTGGAAAGAAGCGTCTGCGGATGAGTTCGATATTGCGAATCTGACGATCGATTTCACCGGCGAGCCCACTTTTACATCGGAAATCTCGCGAAGTATGCAGAACGACATGGTGAAGTCGGTCCTCTTCACCACGGTTCTGATCTGCATTCTGTTTTGGCTGATGCACCGCCAACTGACGCCGCTGTTCTGGCTCATGGTGATGCTGGCGGTTGTCTTCTCCGCGACGTTTGCGGCGGGCGGGTTAATCCTCGGCCAGCTCAGTGCCATGAGCATTGGGTTCGCCGCGATCCTGATCGGTTTGGCGGTCGATTACGGAGTGGTATTGTATCGGGAGCGTGAGGCGGCGAACGGGAGCGTAAAATTTCTTCGCTGGAAGATCGGGTCAGGTATTCTCTGGGCGGCGGCGACGACTGCGGCGGTGTTTGTCTCGATGAATTTCAGCAGCCTTCCCGGAATCCGGGAGCTGGGAACCCTGGTCGCGCTGGGAATTCTGATTGGTGCCCTGGTCATGCTGGGACTCTTTGCGCCGGTCGTGGCAGAGACTCCGGTGGTGCCTGAAACGGGGAAGCGCTCCCGTGATTTCAATGCGGGGGCGAAGCCGGTGTGGTGGATCACCGGGGCGACCATCGTTGCTGGGATCTCCACGATCCTGGCAGTTGGTTGGCCGGGGGTGAACCGCGAATCACGCCCGTTCAACTTGAAGAACAGTCCTGCGATGGCGGCGTTTGAAAAGTTGAGTTCGGAGATGCATGACGGCGCCCGAACTCTCCCCGTCATCGTTTCAGGAAAGGACTACGGGGAATTGGCTGGGAAGCTTGCTGAGGCCCAATTGATTTTGCAAAGAGAGCTCGATTCCGGTGCGATATCGGAAATGACGTTGCCAACCGTGTTGGCTCCGCACCCTGCCAATCAAGCGGCGAATCTGGCCGTGTTAGAGTCGGAGATCCTGGGCCATGAGTCCCGCCTCATCGATGAAGTCCTGAAAGCCGGGTTCACAGCTGAGGCGACAGCGTTGACCGGAAACATCTTTCACGAGTGGACAGGGTTCGTTCAACGAACAGACCCTGTTGGATCGATTATCCTGCCTGACAGTGATGCGGCCAGGTGGTTGCTGAGCCGGATGGTGGGAACAGCCAGGGGTGAAATTGTGGTGCTGGGTGAAGTGATTCCGGTGGATGAAGATGCGTTTGTGGATTCGTTGCCACAGGAAACTTCCGGGGCTTTTCAGTTGGCGGGCTGGCCGGTCTTGATACCGGCGTTGCATGAATTGATCGAAAAAGACTTCATGCGGGTGTTCCTGCCGATGGGGGTGATCCTTCTTGTCATGCTCATGCTTGTCTTCCGGGACTGGCGGGATGTTTGCCTGTCACTGGTCAGCATTCTGTTCGGCGGTCTGATGCTGCTCACGCTCACCCTGTGGTTTCCGATTGAGTGGAACTTCTTCAATTTAACCGGTATCCCGATTCTGTTTGGAACCGGGCTCGACTTCGGTATCCACATGATCTTCTCGCTTCGGCGATCGAAAGGAAACCTCGCGGTCACGCGGGAGGGGATTGGGAAAGCGCTTCTGTTTTGCGGTTGCTCGACTGCGGTGGGATTCGGCTCGCTTTCATTTGCGGGGACGCAGGGCTTGTCCAGCATGGGGCTGATCTGTGGCCTGGGAATTATCCTGAATATGATCACGGCCGTCTGGCTGCTGCCGCACTGGTGGCGTGCGGCCCATGCAAAGCAATTGGCGGAGGGGTGAATTATTCATACTCCATATAATTCCGCGCCACCAGATCGAAGGCCGCCACGTCATAGGACGGGCGGGAAATGAAATACCAGTTGGCGTAGTTGGCTGCGGCAACAACCAAGGGGACAAAGACGCTGAACCCGTTGTAGCGATCAAGGTAAGTTGAAACCACCGCAAAAATGATGCCGGCCAGCGTCACCAGCACGGCGCAGAGGCTGCCGATGACGCGCAGCCAAAACCAAATGTTTAAGATGGAGGGGCCTTTACAGTTTCGACCCACCGTATTGTGAAACATGGGGATGGAAGCCAGGACCATCAATTGCACGACGGTGATTAACAACAGCGTGCGCCCGGGATTCCATTCAAAGAGACTGGAGATAAACGTGCCGGCGAGATGGAGGGGGATGACCGATGCCGCGACAAATATGACGGTGGCTTTGACTTCGAGGGCCATGAGGTCGCGCAAGCGAACAGGGTAGGCGATGGGTTTGAGGATTCCTGAAATCCCGTGGTAAAAGGTAGAGAAAATCCGGGAGGTGCCGAGTCCGCTCAGCAGTAGATTGAGACCTTTGATGGCGCACATCCCGAGGCAGGCGACGACTGCGATCACTGAAATGCCGTAAAGATTGTTGTCCCACTCAAGGTCAAAATTAAACCTCTGGTCTGCCAGGCTGACCAGACCGACGATGACGCAGCCGGCAAAGATCCAGGCGCAGCCTTTCAGCCATCGGATCGTGAGTTCCGGCCACCGGGGGCCCAGGGCGAGAGAGCGGGCGCGGTTTTCCTCCACCGTGACCCAGGCCGAGAGAATTCTTTCGATGAATTTCCAGCGGGCGAAGGTGGGCTTCGCTGCGACTGCGGCGGTGAGAGGTGGTAAGCGGGGTGGTGGCGTTTCCTCATTGGAGGAGGGCTCCGGTTCCGGGGAATTGTTCTCCCCGTGAGAAAAGTGCGGGCTGAGCATGGCGTGCTCGCTGGTTTGAAAGATTTCCCGCAGCTTCCACACCGCGCGATAAAATCCGTATCCGCCGGCGAGGGCAACCACGATGGTGGCGGGGAGAACGGCAGCAGCGGGGATGGCTTCGAATTCATCGTTCCACCACAACATTCCCCAGAAGGGAGGGAGCCATTCGAAGACGCCCGGATAGACTTTTGCCATCAACACATTCACGAATCCGAGCGCTGTGGATCCCCAACCATCGCCGAAGACGACCAACAGCATCCATCCTATCCACACAACCGACCAGAGTTGCTGAGGGAGTTTCAGAGTCGGTCGCCAGCGGACGAAGAGCGGGGAGATCAGTCCTGAAATCCCCACGAAATTCAGCCAGGTGATGACGGCGGCTGTTAAGGGACGAATGCCGGTGAACTGCCCGGTTGCCCGATGGTGCCAGACGCTGAAGACAATGAAGAGTGCCACCCCACTGAGCAGGAAATTCAAAGCAAACGCCTTCAGTTGTCGAATGATGACTTCGCGGAATGGATCGGAGGGGATCGCGAGGTAGAACCGGGTCTGGTTGGAAAAGAGAGTCTTTTGAATCCAGGTGGAGACCACCCGCAGGCACAGGAAAATGCCTGCAAGCCCGAACAGGATGTCGAAGACCGGAGAAACCTGCCCGGTATCGTCATCAGAGAGGAACCATCTCAGGGCGATACTTCCGACTACGATGAATCCGAATCTTATGAACGCGGTAAGGCCGGGACCGCCGATAACCCTGATGAGTCGTCGACGCCGGTGTTTCCCGACCAACTTCCCTCCGGTTTTATCCGCGAGATGGCGCCGGATCGTTGCCTTTGGTGAACTTGAATCAGTCAAAGAGTCGGCTGAGTTTGGGGTCATCTTTGGCCGTGGCTTTGAGGTTTTCGTAGGTGTCGCAGGCATACAGTTTGCCATGTTCGATCACCGCGATTCGATCAGAGAACTCCCGGGCAAGCTCAATCATCTGGGTGGTGTAGATGACGGCAGCGGAGGTTTCTCTGACGGCTTTGCGGGCTTCCCGGCGGAAGGTGGAAAGCCCCTGCGCATCCATTCCCGAAGCGAAAGGTTCGTCGATCAGCCAATAATCAGGATTGACCGCACAGATGGCCGCGACTCCGACTTTGTAGGCCTGACCACGGGAGAGTTCAGTGATCGATGACTCTGCTTTTTCAGGCAGGTCGAGCTCGATGAGAAGTTCGGCGGCGCGTTCCAGAGTTTCGGGACTGGTGCGGTCGTAGTGCTCGAGGTAAGCCGTCACGTTTTCCATGACACTGCCTACCATGAGGAAAGGGACGTCGGGGATAAACAGGATTCGCCGTCGCGCCTCCAGATCCTCCCTGTGTAAAACGGAGCCGTTCCACATGACGTGCCCGCTGTTCAGTGCGATGACGCCGGCCAGGGCTTTGAGCAGGGTGGATTTTCCGGCGCCGTTGAGCCCCACGATCGCTACGATTTCACCGGGCTCGATAGTGAGGTTGAAGTCATCGAGCGCGGCTTTCCCTGCGTAGCGCTTGGTGGCCGCGACAATTTGAAGCGGAATTTCGGTGCGTTCACGGTTATTCACGAACGGACTATAACGGTCGGGAGGGATGAGGCACAATCCCTTAAAAGCCGTATCAATCAGCGGGTCCAGTCGGGCTCCGAGATCGGTCCGACATTTCTCACCAGAGTCACTGATTTGCCCGTGCCGGTATCGAGTCTGCGCAGCTCTCTCCCGGTCGAGTAAACCAGGTGGCGACTGTTGGCACCCCAGGCCGGATCAAAACCGTCGGCCAACTTTTGAGGTTTGCCGTTGCCTTTGGGGAAGGTGATGCAGACTGACTTTCCGCCCTGAGGAGAAGTGGAAACAAAGGCGATCCGATTGCCGTCCGGTGACCACGAAGGGCTGGAGGCGTTCGGAAATCCTGTCGGCACAGGCACTGGTTTTGGGCTGACGGCATCCGGCTTCAGGGTGAAAAGCCCGGTTTGATTGGTGCCGATGGGAGCGGTGTAGACGATCAGGTTTCCGTCGGGTGACCAGCTGGGGACAGATTCCGAAACCGGGGTCTCGAGGATTGCTTTCGGTTTGCGCGGCCCCCGAAGTTTGATGAGGAACAGGTCAGCGTTTTGATTCGGCACCGAAGCCATGGCCACGGCCAGTGATTTTCCGTCCGGAGCCCAGGCTGACTGAGCGAAGAAGACTGGCTTTTCCGAGAGTTTCTGGGTCTGGTTTGAAGCCAGATCGAAAACGGTGAGGTCTCCCAGCCCGCGGTTGAGAGCGGAGTAGGCGACGTGTTTTCCATCCGCACTGACTGCCGGAGCGACGTTGGCTTCTGCAGAGCCGATGAGGGGGCGGGCATTTCTGCCGTCGTAATCGCAAACGTAAATGTGCCGCTGGCTCCCCCTGGTCACAACGAAGAAGATCTGGCTGGTGGCGATGCCGGGAAACTTGGTGAGAGTCAGGGCAATGTCATCCGCAAACTGGAGAGCATCCAACTCGAAGTTGCCGCGCGTGTAGGTCCGCTCGAACACCTTCGTTCCGTCAGGACCCAGCAATCGTCCCTTCATCCCCGTTCCCGAGAGCGTGGCTTCGGTCGAAGCGATTCCCGCAGGATTGGGAACCATCCTGAAGTACCCGGACTGTGCCAGAGCAGATTGAATAATGGCGGTGGCCTTCGCGCCTGTGGGGGCCCCCTCGACTTTCTTGATCGCAATCGGGATCTGCTGGGAAAACCCGACGCCGGTCAATAAAAGACTCAGCAAAGCAGGCCCATACCGGAGGCAGAAGTTGCGGGAAGCCATGACAACCGAATTACTTACGAGGTAATGGTTTCACGACGCGGAACTTCCTCCCGCTTTGGGGCACCACTGGATTCGGCTCCGATTCTTCAGGAGTCGATTCAGGGCGGACTTTCGCAGGGGATTCAGTGGTGTTGGCTGCGGGAGCAGTCATCTCAATCGAGATCTGTTCGGCCCGCGGGGTGTCACGCTCCACTGAAATAGGTTGTGGTACTGGAAAGGATTCGTTCACCTCAATCATCCGAATGCGGTTTGCGGATTCAGGGAGGTCCAGGTTGTCTGAAGTCACGACTTCCGTTTCCGCCGGAGTCAGGGAATACGGTGATACTTTGGCAGCGGTTACAGCCGTCATCACGGCTGAGGCATTATTCGCCGGCTGGTCATCCCTGGGGGCGGCCTCTTTTTCTTTCAAGGCGAACGATGTCCTTGTTGGTTCGGGTAAAACGGCACCGCTCAGTTCCGATTGAAGCGGAACCCGTTTGGGGAAGCGTGATTTGAATTCCGGATTGTCCTTGGCTGAAAATGCTTTGTCTTCGACCTCAGCTGAGCTGAAAGGGTGCGCTTGCGCGGTGACTGCGGCGGAAGGGGCTTCCTCCTTTTCCGGTTCAATTGATGCCTGCGCCTCTTTGGCTGCTGCGGCTGCTTCAGGATAGGGATCTTTACCGCCCCCAAAAAGGAAGACGGCTAAAATGGCGTGTACGATGACAACGCCAGTGACGATCCAGGGGAACTGGGAGGGAACTTTTGATGTACTCATTGGGAGAATAAGGAGGAGGAGTGGTAAGGACTTAACTGCTCTGCTGCCGCAGGCCTTTCGCTTGCATCGCGATGGGGTTGATCATGGGCTCGTCTTGACGAACCGATTTGAAGACTTTGTTTTTGATACCTTTCGGAATCTGAGCATTGGCTGATGTCGTCGTCCGCTCAGGTGCCTCTTTTGCGGATGAAGCCACCGGTGTCTTCATTGGATTGATCATTGGAGCCGGTTTGGATTTCTCCGGATTCCATGCGCTGGAAAGGCTGCGCTCAAAAAGCCGGCTCAGTTCGAGACGGAAGTCACCCAGCTCGCGGAGGCGGTTCTGGCATTGGTTCCGAAGGTAAATCTGGCCGAAGATGGCCGGGGTCGCCGTAATCAGAGCGATGGCCATCACGGCAAAGCCTGCGGACGCTCCATTGGATACCGCTTCCACTGAGTCCTTGCTGAAGCTGTCCATCATGATCCAAACCATGCCGAGCAACCCGAGGAACGGGGCACCCGCGGCCGCTGCCTGGAGAACGGGGATACCGATGTAGAGACGGGCCTCTGCAGATTTCACGCCACGCATCAGGGCGTCCCGCAACAGAGCCATCTGGGATTCTGTCAACGTTTCGAATTCCGGGGCCGGCTGGTTTGACCGCAGAGTGCCGAGGAGTTGGAAAGCAGCTTCCTTTGCACCGGAGTCATAGACTTCCTGGCGGAGTGACATGGGCTCGCTCCATCCTTTCTCGTGAATCTCGAGCGGCTTCTTCGATTTCCGGAGCCGATTGGTGAACAGCCGATCCCCTTCAAGGTATCGCTTCAGGGAAACGGTCTTCGACGCCATGACCGCCCAGCTCATCAGCGACATCATGAAAAGCAGCCACAGAATCACCTTTCCGGGAAAGAATGGCTGGTCCAACGCCATTTGAAGACCGGATGCTGCAAGCGGAGACGCCAATAAGAAAGACAAGGAAGGCATGCTATTTCAAAAACTTGGTAGTTCAGGGAAGTGAATTTTTAGAATTTCTTCGATATTAAGGTGTTTATCAAATACTTTTTATAATTTTCCACAAGAGTAAGCCGCGCCGGGTTGGGGATTTACCGCTGCAAATCGTGATTTTTGAGCGGCTGAACCGTATTTTGGCCGCTGTTTTGATGCGTGCTGTTCCCCCTCAATCGAGCGATTGCTGAATTTGTGAATTCCTCGCAAGCTCCTGCCGATGAAACATATTCCGGCTTTTCTGCTCCTACTACTGATGGCGACTTTTTCCCGGGCCGGTGATCGCCCCAACATCGTTTTGATGATGGTGGACGACCTCGGGTATTCTGACTTCGGATGTTATGGGTCGGAAATTGAAACCCCGAACATTGATGCGCTGGCGACGGGTGGTTTGCAGTTTTCGCGGTTCTACAACACGGCAAAATGTCATTCCTCCCGGGTTTCTTTGCTGACAGGGTTGTATTGCAATCAGGCCGGATCAGAGAAGCTCAACCGGGGCGTGACTCTTGCTGAGGTCTTAGGGAAAGCCGGGTATTCCACCGCGATGGTGGGCAAATGGCATCTGCAAAAGGAACCCACCGACCGCGGGTTCGGGAAATATTTCGGCCATCTTTCCGGAGCCACCAATTTCTTCACCGGCGATGACACCTTCCGGCTCAATGGCGAGAAATGGGATGACTTTGATGACGACTTTTACACGACGGATGCTTTTCTCGACTACAGCAAACAGTTCCTGAGCGAGATGCATGAAGATAAGGAGAAGCCGTTTTTCCTTTATATTGCCTTCAACGCTCCTCACTACCCGCTTCATGTGCGGGAAGAGGATTATCGGAAATATGAAGGGCGCTATGACATCGGATGGGACAAGCTTCGCGAAGCCCGCCTCAAGAAACAGCGCGAAATCGGACTGTATCCGGAATCGTGGACCCCGGCGGACCGCCCGGAACTCGTGCCCGCGTGGGAATCCCTTTCTGCGGAAGACAAGTCATGGGAATCCCGTCGCATGACGGCCTTTGCGGGGATGGTTGACCGGGTGGATCAAGTGATCGGGAAGCTGGTCGACGATTTGAAGGCCAAGGGGGAATATGAAAACACGTTGATCATGTTGTGTTCCGACAACGGGGCCTGCCCGTTCGACCGCACGAGAGGCAAAGACAAAGAGCCGTGGGATGCGGACAGTTACTGGTGCTACGACACGGGGTGGTCGCATGTCGGCAACGCTCCGTTTCGTCTTCATAAACAAAACCAGCACGAAGGCGGAATCTCCAGTCCGATGATTGCGCACTGGCCGGCCGGGATGAAAGCAAAAGCGGGAACGATCACTGATCAGCCGGCTCATCTGATCGATTTCATGGCTACGGTCATTGATCTGGCAGAGACCGAATATCCAAAATCCTGGCCCGACGTTGAGCTCGAACCCTTGCAGGGCAAATCGCTGGTACCGATCTTCAACGGCGAAACGCGAGAGCCCCATGAAGATTTGTATTTCCAATACTCAACCAACCGGGCCATCCGTCAGGGAAAATGGAAGCTGGTCAGCCATCGGCGTTCCAAGTGGGAATTGTATGATATCGAGGCGGACGGGACCGAAATGAATGATGTGGCCGGCGAGAATCCCGAGCTGGTGGAGAAACTTTCAAAACGCTGGCACGAAATGGCGGAGGTGGATCACACCACTGGGGGAAATGCCGCACCGGTTACGGATAAAAAACCACCTCTTTTGAAAAAAGACGGCCGACCCGAGGGTGGTGACGGCGTGGGCAAAGGGAAGAAAGGTAAGGGCAAGCAGAAGCAGAAGCAGTAAGTCACTCGTTCACAAGCGTCGAAGCTCGTTCCTGAAATGAGATACACCGACTAAAGTTGTTAAAGGCAGTGCACGGGATGGGACTTCGAGCCTATAAATTTTATTGAGCCGTTCGCGAGATGAGATACGCCGTCCAAAGTCTTTGAAGGCTATTCGCGGGATGAGACATCGTGTCTGTACGATTTTTTGGTCACCGCACGAAATGAGACATGCTGTCCAACGCCTTTAACGGTCACTGCCTGAAACGGGACATCATGTCTGTACGATTTAACGGTCATTCGTGAAATGAGACATCGTATCGAAGATCAGAGACGGTCATTCCCGGAAAAGAAGGTTTTTAAAAAAACGAGTGGGAGGGGGGGGCATGCCCGAAGCCCTTTTATCAGGGGCGTAATTGTACCCTGAGTTTCGGGCGGGCTTTGCGAAGTTTTTCGGCCGTCTCTTCAGAAAAAGTATCCGGCAGGTCGACATTCTCCAGCCCGGGAATTTTGATGAGATAAGGCAACGCACCCGCTGTGACTTTTGTCCCGCGCACATCCAGGTCTCTCAGGCCGCCCACCGCTTCCAGATGAATCAGGGCATCGTCTTCGATCTGCGCGTTGGCCGCATTGATATAAATCATGTCGCAATCGGAGAGGTGACGGAAGCTTTCAACTCCGGAGACTTGAGCCCCGTCGAGAAACAACCACCGGATCGAGGACTGACCCCGCAGTAGAAATTCGAGATCGTCCTCCGTCGCTTTGGTGTCGCGGAGATCGTAGCCTTCAATCATTTTGTATCTTCCGGCCCATTTGTAATTTCCCGGTTTCACACCGTGGATCTTTTGAGCAAACTCCTTAATCTTGCGCTGCGTCTTCCACGGCAGTTTGTTTATGAACCCGTGGTGTTGAGAATAGAAATCACCGTCCAGACTTCTGAGACGGCTCAGCGCCCGTTCATTTCGGTAGATGGGATAGACCGTCGTGAGGCCGAAAACCAGGAACACAATCAAGAGCACCCAGCGCACTGATTTTCTGAATCCCGTTTTTGTCATCCGCTGGCGATCTTTTCACGACTCGCGGTTCTTGCCAATCTCCTTCCTTTTCTGATTTTACGAGTCAACAGGGTCTGTTCGATGACTCAATAGGGTACCTTCGTGGGGATTGTTTTTGTGGGCGAAATCTCTATGATGCGGCTTCTCATGAAGGCATTTCTGCAGCAAAATCGAATTCCGGTGATCCTGGCGGTCGTCTGGATGCTGCTGTGGGCTGATTGGTCGGCCTGGTATTTTCTTCCCACGTGGTTCCACTGGATCGGGTTTACGGCTTATGCTGCGGGGATCTGGGTGTGGCATTTTAAATGGGCGAAGCGTCAGAACTTCCGCACGGAGCAACGTCGCTGGTGTTTGCTGCCGGTCTTTCTCCTGAGTTGGCAGTGGACGGTTTTTGCATCGCGGGAAATGGGGTGGACGCCCGTGGCCAAGTTCTTTGCCATCGCGGGGCTCATAGTCTTGTTCCTGGTCGGACTGGTCACCGCCATCTGGTATGTGGAAATGGGGTCCCGGCGGCTGGCCGCGTCGAATTCCGGAGGAGTGGCCACGGCTGATGGAAAGGTCTGGAACCTGGTGAATCTGGAGGCGTGGTATTTTCGCAAAAAGGCGCAGAAGCTGGATCAGTCGATGTGGACTTTTATTCTGTATGCGCTCGCTTTTTTCCTGCTGCTTTTCATCCTCACAAGATTGCCGGGGTGTCGTGAGCTTTATGAAATGCCGGCCGGGGGAGGGGAGCAGGCGCAGCTCCAGGTGGTGAAGATTCAGAAAGTAATTAAGAAGAAACTCATCATCAATCCTTTCAGCTCCATCATCTTCAATCCCCCGCCGATCGAAGATATCAAGATGCAGTTTCAGGAACTGACGAAACATGCGTATCAGGTGGGATATGGCAAAGGGGAGGGGGCAGGATTCTCGGGCGGGACTAATCGGGGCAAGGTCCGCTTTATCCGGCTGGAATACGCGGGTGGAGACTGGGATCAGGATTTTGGTGTGGGATCGGATTTGAACATGCTGCTGGAGTATGGAATCCGCACGGGGCACAAGGTCAATGACCGCACGGAGTCGCGTTCGATTTCGCAGCTCAAAAACTTTCCTCTGGGTAAGAGCCCGCCGTTTCTCTACATCACCGGTCAGCGCGGGTTGTCGATTTCGAACTCGGATGTCGAGGTGCTGCGCGAATACATCACTGACAAGCACGGGATGTTGTTTGCGGACAACGGCGGCAGTGGCGGGTGGCACGGGCAGTATTTCGCGCTGATGCAAAAGGTGCTGCCGAAAGTGAAGCCGGTGAAAGTGCCGCTGGATCATCCGATCCACACCACGCCGTATCAGATTCCTTTTTTACCATATGTCGCTCCGCACGGCGGGAAGGATGCGTGGGGCTGGGTGGTGGATGGTCGTCTGGTGGCCTATTATCACCCCGGTGATATCGGGGACGCCTGGGCGGATGGTCATGCCGGGGTGAAGCGGGAGATCTGGGAGTATTGCTACCAGCTGGGAACGAACGTTATTTTTTACTCACACGCTGAATACAACAAATGGCTCGATACACTTCAACAAAACAACGGCTCTGGTCCTTCCTCGCAGGAATAGTCGCGCTGTCCGGTTCTGCCTTTGCCCAGAAACTTTCGTGGTCCGAACAGATCCCGATGGAGTCTTTCAAGGAGATGCGGGAGGTGGAGCGCTATCAGATGAAGGTTGCTGAGAAGCATTATCTGAAGGGGGAATACAAGATCGCTCTCGATGAGTATGAGAAGTTCCTGGGGCTCTACGAAGCGAGTTCGGGGGCGGCGTATTCGCAGCTGATGTGGAGTCACTGCCTGGTGAAATTGCGGAAGGTAAACACGGCGATCCGCGACGGGTTTCAGTCGGTGGTGGATTACTGGCCGCAGTCGGAGGAGGCGGTGATGGCTTCTTATCTGATTGCGCATTCGTATCAGGACATCGGGGAAACGGAGAAGGCGACGGCAGCGTATCGTGAACTGATGAAGGCATATCCTGACGGGCAGATCACGATTCTGGCGAAGGTGAATTTGCTGGAGATGGCCCGGACCGCGCAGGAAGAGGACAAGGTGCTGGATTTGCTGGAGGAGCTGACCTTTGACACGAAGCGGACGGAAAATTCAAAAGATCACTGCGTCCGTGCATCGCGTGAGCTGGCGCGGTTTTATCTGGGGGCGGGAGATTTTGCCAATGGGATGCGGGCTTTGGGAACCAGCTTTGCGGCGGGGCAGGAGCTGGATCATCTGGTGTCGGAGTATGGTCGGTCTGCGGTTCAGCAATTGAATCGTGAAGATGAGACAAAGGATAAGGCCGCCAGGCTGGCTGATCAGATGATTTCCCACTTTGAAAAATCGATCCCGGCGGATGTAACGGAGGATCCGGCCAAGAAGATTGCGTGGGATTCATTGAACCGGATTGCGGGGACGTATTCAGCGATGGGTAAGTCGTCGGAGGTGATTAAGACTTATGAGCGCACCGGAAAACTGCTGGGAATGAGTGATGCTTTGCTGGGGCAGATCGCGGGGTATCATCGCGGGAACGGGGATCGGGATAAAGCGCGTGAGACCTACGCGAAGTACGAAAATCAGGTGGCAGGCCAAAGTGCGATTGCGGGAATGTTTAGAGAGGAGGGCAAGTACGATGAAGCGATCGCGGCTTACCGTGAATTAATCGATGCCAATGCTGAGAAGATTAACGATTACCTGTGGGCGATCGCGGAGTGTTACGAAGGGAAGAAGGATTGGAAAAATGCGATTCAAACCTACCGACAGGTGGATCGTTACCCGACCAATTATTTCCGGATGGCGGCGTGCCATCGCCGGTTGAAAGAGTGGAAAGAGGCGTTGGGACTGTATGCTCAGTGCAAAGCGGATGAGAAGTCATCCCCGGAAGCGATGATCCAGATTGCGGAGACTTATGAGGATTCCGGGCAGAAGGAAAATGCGATCAAAGCGTTTCAATTGACCTGCCGGACTCACCCGAAGAGCAGTCAGGCGAGCCGGGCGCATGCCCATTTGCAGAGCAAGTATGATATTACTGTGACTTTGGGCGGGGCGAAGGATGAGTGAGGCGTGGTGTTAGGGTGGTTGGTTTTCCTGAAATGTGAGCGATATTTCAGGAACGAAACGAATGGATACCTCTGCGATTCGCAAGCAGCGCACCGAGATCTACGTGGGCCTGTTTGTATTTTTCGGGCTCGTAGTCATGGGAGCCTTGATACTTCAATTCGGTCGCTTCAGCGACCGGGTGAGGGGGCATTATCCTCTGATGGTGGAGTTTCCCAATGCCGGGGGACTGCTTTCAGGAGCGCCGGTGAAGTTGGGAGGACAGAAAGTCGGGTATGTGGATGGTGACCCGAAGATGAAAGCGGATTTTTCCGGAGTGAATGTGTTGCTGGCGATTTACGATGATCAGAAGGTCCCCAGCAATTCGACTTTCTCCATTGGAACGAGCGGACTGATGGGGGACACCTATGTGGAGGCCAAGATGGGCGAGAATTTCACCGGTGAGTTTTTGGGAGAGGGATCGCAAATCAAGGGAACGTCGACGGCGGATCTGGGAGCGCTGCAAAATGACGCGGGTGAGCTTTTGAAAGAACTGCAAGTGACGGTGGCCGACATTCAGGTGTCTATTAAGAGTCTGGACAAGGTGTTTCAAAAACTTGAAAGCGGAGTTCTGGCGGATGAGAATGTGGCGAATCTATCGACCACGTTTTCTGAGCTGAAGACTTCTTCCCAGAACATCAAGAAGGCGACGGAGAAGCTGGACCCCGTGATGGCAGAGGCTCAGTCCACCATCGCAGAAGCGAAGTCGGCGATGGCAAAGGCGGGATCGACTTTTGATACCGCGACGGAGACGTTGGAAGGGATCAAAGCGACCGTTGCGAAGGCGGATCCCGCGATTGAGAAGCTGGAGCCGACCATTGCCGAGCTGAAGGCAACGTTGAAGAATGCCAACTCTGCCATCGATGAGATCAAGTACGGTGACGGCGTGATGTCGGGGCTGATTTCCGACAGCGGTTTGAGAGAGGATTTGGAGAGCTTTATCGACAAGCTCGAGCGTTACGGGATTCTGGGATACCCCAAGGATAAATCAAAGCCGTCAGTGCCCTCTTCTTCCGGCGCTTCGTCGGAACCCAAAAAGAAGCCTTTCAGTCTCAATCGTCGGAATCGTTAGCGACGGCGCAGGGGACGATGATGGCGTCGGACATTCCGTGGAGAATTTTTTTATCTGAGGGACAGATGGTGGCCAGGATTCCGCCGAGCTTAACCTCTTTGTCGCGTTTTCCGGCTGCCGCGAAATAGTAGGGGCAGAGGCGAACGCGTGCATCCATGGTTTCCATCCGGTTGGTGTCCGGATTGTGCCACTGATGCTGAATGACTTTGGCTTTGTGAAAGTCCTGCAGGACATACGGGGAGGAATCAAAACTGGAGATCGCGTTTTCAACCGCGCCGGCCCATTCCTCCTGCGAAACATCCTGACCGATGGTGACGCTGCGACTTCCCCAGGCCAGTTCCGAGAATCCGCTGACTTTAAGAACGAGTTCCCGTTCGGTCTGGCTGAATTTTTTGAGCTCGGCGAAATCCTGAATTTCGAGCTTCGGCAACACGGCGTTGTGCGGTAGCTCGGCGGGATCGACTACCCAGCTCCAGGGAAACAACTCGAGTAGCCGCTGGAAGTTGGCGTCCCGAAGTTCTTTGCGCCAGACGTCACGCAGGGGACGGCTGCGGAGAATGGCGGCCCACATCTTTTCCTCCAGCCATGGTTTCAGTGGCGGGGTAATGGAGGCGCCTGATTTCGCGAGTGTCTCAATTCCCGGAAGGTTGGGAATATCGAAGAGCTCGAAGAACCGGTAAATCTCCCGACCCTGAGTGGCTTCAAAGTTTTCGGCCTGTTTGACGGTGAAATCACCGGTGAGCTTTTCGGCGAGCCACTCCATCTCCGGCCGATAGTCTGAAGATTCTTCCGAGATGGCTATGTCGACCTTTTCTCCCTCAAAGATCGATTCGAACCCACGCAACATTCCCTCTGGGCCGCCGATGATTTCCGCGTCGGGGTTGATCGCTGCGTAGTTTTCCCCGAGCCAGGCGGTGAGTCCGATGCCTCCGGGAACGGAGTCGAGCTCGGAGATGGTGAAGCCTTCTTCTGTCAGAATGAGATCCGGCCGAATGATCGAGGGGATGTCTTCGATTGCGTGGGATTGCACGCCGGCATCCAGCAGCCAGTCCGGCTTTCCCCGATCGAGATAGTCTGCGATCCATGCGGGCAGGTTTCCCTTTTTACTGCGGCGGTAGATCAGGTCGCAGGCCCGTTGAAAACGCCAGAGCACGGGTCCCAGCATTTCGAGACGCTTGACGGTCTTTCGATCGATGGGGAATGGATCGGGCGAGATTCGCCACGATTTTTCCGCAAAGAGCCCCTCCGGGGGCATCGCTTTCCGGATTTGTTCCGCGCGTTCGATGGCTGTGTCTGGACCTGGAGCAGAGTCGTGCATGTATGGCATCTCAACGCATCAGTCGCAGGGCGGCGCGCAAAATTTCATCAGTGTTGGAAATATCATCGGGGACTTTCTCCACGGCTTTCAGAGCGTCGGCCTGTTTATAGCCAAGAGATATCATGGCGAGCATGGCGTCGTTTCGGGCGGATTGTTCCGGAGGCAGGGTGCTGGAAGTTGCCTGAATTTCCCAGCCGCTGGTGACTCCCACTTTATCTTTCAGCTCCAGAACAATGCGTTCGGCGGTCTTTTTGCCCAGGCCTTTGACCTTGGCGATGGCGTTGATGTCTCCGGCGACCACGGCGGCTTTGAAATCGGAAGCGGGAAGCCCGCTTAGGACAGACATGGCCACCTTTGGGCCGACTCCTGAAACCCGGCCGATCAGCAGACGGAAAAGGTCGCGACTGTCTTCATCAGGGAATCCGTAGAGGGTCTGTTCCTGTTCGCGAATGTGATGATGTGTTCTGACAAAGACCACTTCACCCTGTTGGCCGAAAGCTCCGTCAGAGATCAGGGGCACAGTGACTTCATAACCAACACCATTGACATCGAGAACGAGTCGGCCGGGCCAGTTTTCCTGCAGGGTGCCTTTTAAAAAAGTGATCATAGAATAGGATAGATGAACGTTGTCTCAGTTATTCCTTCCATGAAAACCACCGGTTGCAAAATATTGGCTCTCTTTTGTGCAGTAATTGCATCGACCGAAGTATTAGCTCAGGACAAGGTCGCGAAGCCGAGACCCCGCAGCGGTTTGTTGTTTGAGAGCAAAATTGAAAATCCCAAGGTGTTTTCGGCGGTTGATGGAGCGAAGCGGACTTTGCTCGTGCCTGCGTATGAGTGGGAATACGGTGTGCGGATCTACACCAAAGAAACCTGGAAGGAGCTGGGGGTTGAATGGAATGACTATGTGAATGGTGCCTTGAAGGTCGCAGATACGATTGTCAAAAACCTGAAGCCGGAATGGGTGCGTGATCACCGGAATGTGATCAACTACGCCATCCTTCAAAGTGACGACCCTTTTTTAAGCAGCGTTCTGCTTTCAAAGAAGCTGCACCCGATGTTCAAGGAGAAGCTGGGGGAGAATATTCATATTGTCATTCCTGAGCGAGGTACGTTATATTTATTTCCTGCTGAGGGTGGCAAATTGGATGGCTACGGCCCCTCCATCGTCAAGCGATTCAAAACCTCGAAAAATCCCGTATCGGTTGAGGTGTTTCTCCTAACTGCTGACAGTTTTCGGGTAGTCGGAGAATTGGAGCAATAAGTAATCGCTATTCTGAAAGTTTTTTCATTTCTGATAATTTCAAAAAGTTTGCGACTCACAGACGAAAGGGCTAGGCAAGGAGGATGGAATGTGATAAACTCAGCGACCATGTCGAACACACGAAGAACACGATTCTCCAGAAGGGTGCCTGATCACGTAACAGACGAACTCGTCAATGTTTTAGCGAATAAGGACACCTTCGGTTTCAACGATCTCTTCGAGGTCGTATACGAAAATTTGAAAGCTCGGAACGCCGTTAGCGGTGGGGAAGAGATGCTTCGTCTTCGGGCCTACGAAAAGCTTCAAAACCTAGTTACCAGAGGATTGGTGGAGAAAAACGGTAAGGAATACCGTGGTCTTGATAACATTTCGGATGCATCAAGTGCCAATGTTGCTTCTTAATTGAGCGGCTGTTTCTTACATCAATATTCCGTCTAGACGGGATACAGAAAATCATTACATTCCGATGCGTTGCTCGTTCAGCGCATCGGTTTTTTTGTAATTAAATTTTTGATCATGTCCCAGGACTACACACCCGTTCTCATTCAGATTGTCATTGCATCTGGATTCGCAATCGCAACGCTTATTGCCAGCGTTCTCCTCGGCAAGCGAGCCCTTCGCAACAAGATGAAGGACTCGGCGTATGAGTGTGGAATGAATCCGGTTGGAGACGGGCAGGCGCGATTCAGCGTGAAGTTTTATCTGGTGGCGATGCTTTTTGTGCTCTTCGACATTGAAGTGGTCTTTCTTTACCCATGGGCGGTGAATTTCAGGGAGAAAGTCGCGGAAGCGCCTGTTTTCTTCTGGGGAATGTTGGGATTTGTGTTCGTTCTCTTTATCGCATATCTCTATGCGTTGAAGAAAGGCGCTCTCGAGTGGAAAAACTGAGTGTTCCAGATTCTTTTTCTGCCGAAGTCGGCAAACCACTCGTATTTAAACGCCGCTCATGATCCATTATATTGCCTTATACACTCTGAAGGAGGGTGTAACTCCTGAAAATATTGAGGAGATGATCCGGAAAAGTCGGAGTCGATTGCTGAAAATCAGCGAGGCGCATAATGTGCGATCAGGGCAGACTATTCAAAAAAAAGCTGAGTATCCGTTCTTCATTTCGGCAGATTTTGAAAATCTTGACAAGTTGTCGATCTTTCGTGAGGACCCTCAGTATCTCAAATTTGAGCACGAGGTTCTGAAACCTTATGCTGTGGACCGTAAGGAGTATCTCTACGAAACCGAACCTGGTCGGGATATTCGGTATTCTTGAAGTCTACCATTTAAGGAAGCGCTGGGGTGTCAACCCGGCTCGACCGGTTTTGACTCCGGGTTATTTTTTCAACAGCGCATCTCCCAGGCTGAAGATCGGTGCGTAAATCGCGTAGACCAGCAAGCCAACCATGCCACCGAGAATCACGATAGTGACAGGTTCGATCAGCTTATCGATTTGGTTTGCAGCAGTGTCGAGTTCGTCTTCGTAATCTTCGGCAATTTCGTTCAGAAGTTCCGTTCCCGATCCGGTTTCTGCGGCGACTTCCATCAATCCGCAAATCGTCCGGCCGTCGTCCCCGAGTAAATGAGCTTCGATCAGGAATCCATCGGGGAGAGTCATGCCATTGAGAATGTGCTGCCTGACCTTGGTGAAAAACGTTTTGTAGTGATGATGCCAGGTGGTGTCTCCGGTGATTTCCAGAGCGGTGGTAAGGCGAACGTTGGCTTCGATGAGGAGCGCCAGAGTTCGGAAACTGACAGCAGCAGCCGATTTCCGCACGATTCCCGAGACCACAGGAATCTTGAGGAAGAAGGTCTGAACGGCTGGAATTGCGGAAATTTTCCCCCAGTTTTTAAAGAAGGCAATTAAGCCGGCGACTGGAAGCGCGGCGAGCCATGGTTGCTTCAAAAGAAGATTCGAAGCGGCCATGAGGCCTTTGGTGGCCATTGGTAGTTCTGTGCCAAGCGACGTGTAAAGCTTGGTCATTGCCGGGACCAGGGTAAAGCTCATGATAATAACCACGGCCACACCAAGGCAGATCACCACAGCTGGATAAATCATGCCGGACTTCAGCTTTTTAATAATTTTACCGGTCTTCTTCTGAGAGTTTGCCACCCGGCGGAAAATTTCGGGAAGGCGACCAGACTCTTCACCGGCACGGATCAAGGCTATGACATCCTGAGAAAAGAGATCCTTCTGATTCGCCATAGCGTCAGAAATTTTCTCCCCGGCTGAAAGGTCAGCCGCGATGTCAGCAATCGCGCCGCGATACCGGGAGGATCTAACGCGGTTGGCTTGCAGCTCGAAGCTTTTGATAATGGGAATATTCCGCTCAAAGCACTTCGCGAGACCGCTGAACAGGGCGGTCCTGTCGTCCATTGACTTCTTGGCGCCAGTGAGGCGCTGGAGCGTTTCATCAAAGCCTGTGACGTCGACAATTTCTGCGGTTTCAACCGTCGTCTTACCGGCCCCGACCAGAGCTTTCTCGTCGGTGACGGTATCGACAAGGATAGAAGAATTCTTTCCTGTGTGGATGTTTGTGAGGCTGACTTTCTTTAGCATGGCGGATGGGAGGTAAAGGGATTAGTTAGCCGGAGGCTACCGGCTGTAAATTCAGGGAGTGACATACTGACTGCCACGAAAGACTTCGACGGTATGATTTCGTCGAACGGATTTGTCTCCGCTGAGAGCTTCCCCTGCATCGTAACTTTCTGTGGCTGCTGTTGGTTTGTAGACAACATTGATTCGCATAGTGTCGACAGTCCCCAATCCGGAAACAGTCCGGGAACTAGAGTCGAAAGTTAGATTGGTGACGACAGGTTCAGCCGGCATGATGCTTTCAATGTCTGCGGAGTCGAGCCCCATGCGATAGAGAGAGGCGGTGTTATCCAGGTAATTCATCGCGCGAACCGTTCGCTCATTGATTTCCTCTTGAGTGAGCATCGTCAGGCTCATAGAGGCGGCCGCTGCGATCCCGATCATCAAGATTGCGCTGGAAACAAGAGCTTCTACCAGTGTGTATCCTGATGACTGAGCTTTCTGAAGGTGGAGTTTCATGAATACAGAATTAGTTGCGCACAGTTTCAATCCATGCCGCCCGGCTGGCCATGTTCTCGAGGGTGTCGGTTTCCGTTTCTTTGCGCAAAAACAATTCACCGGATGTAACGTTGATCAGTTGATCGGTTCGGATGCCGCCGTAAAAGCGAACAAGTCCGACTGCGGAGGTATCCCACTTGGTGCCGATACCGCGTAGTTCCAACAGCATGTGCCAATCAGGGAAAGGAGATGTGCCGGTGAAGGTGACGGTAGC
This sequence comes from Verrucomicrobiales bacterium, assembly GCA_048267005.1. Classification (GTDB taxonomy): domain Bacteria; phylum Verrucomicrobiota; class Verrucomicrobiia; order Verrucomicrobiales; family DEV007; genus JABDJT01. Next base: position 198,750 of record JBLWYI010000009.1, read on the forward strand.
TGACCCAGAGGATGCAAAACCCTCGTTTTCTGCGGCGAAGATGATGCGCCGGCTGTTGAGATCCTGAAACTCAATTGAAGTCAGGTTTACACCGGGATCGTTTTTGAGAGCGATGATCCGGGGTTCTTCATCTTCAAGTAATGCAGCAGAGGCAGGGTCCGGTTGACCCACGAACTTAATCGAGGTCACATTCCGCAGAATCATGTGAGGGAGGGAAGGAGAATCCAGGTTTACGGTTACCTGACCGAGGTTGCTGTAGACATAATAGCCAGCTCCCTCGAGGAGAGCCAGTTTTTGGGGCTCAGAAAGGTCTGTGGAGTTGATGATGTCGTCGTAAAGATCATCGGGTATAGGCTGATTCGCAGTCGCAATGGCAAACTTTTCAGCGTTGCTCAATGATGGGTCTGCTAACACTGCAGCCAAATTGTCCGAGGAAATCGGAGAGTAGGGTACCAGGTTGTCTACGGTGTAATTTGCTGATGCAATGATACTTGCGATTGTGCCTTCATCTGAGGTTGCCGGGTTGGTATCATCACCTTCACCGGCACCTCCAGACGTCGATGCGTCGAATTCCACGTGTCCACCGTAGTCTACGATCTTAGCAAAATAGGAATTCGAAGGAGTGTCTGTGTTGTCTACGACATTGAGCAAACCAGTCATATCAGAGGCTCCTCCCACAGCCCCTGATGTTTGAGCCACAAACGGGAAGTTACTGGGAAGAATTGCAGATTCGGATGTATCGAGAAATGTAAGCTTCGGCAAATCGTCCCTCGCAGTTAGAGCGGCATTGGTCCGTGCCGTCATCGTTGATGATTTATAATCTCCTGCCCAGAGGAGGGCGCGACCTTCCACATTGATGTCTCCGTTGACCTCAAGATACTCGTCTGGAACTTCCGCGTTTTTATTTACATAGAGAAGATCTCCTCCCAGAAGCGGGCTGTAACTTTTCAATTGGTAAGTAAACTCGTGAAGTTTGCTCCCATCATCAACTCCAACTTCCACATCCTGGCTGAACCCTCGAAATGGCACCGCTCCAATCTTGTTGACCCGAGTCGAAGCTGAATAACCCAACACCGGGCTGTCCCACTCATCGATTGTGACCCGTCCCCAGTCCTGCGGTAATTCATATTCCTCCAACGAGGTAGGGCCCCGATCTGCATGTAAGTATTTTTGGTATAAGACTTCCCGTCCCAGGGCAAGGCTGTTTCCCAATCGAATGCGTCGATCCAGAGCGGTTTGGCTGTACTCGGCTTCGTGGGTTCGTGCGTCGAGTAAAATGGCCCAGGCCGCAACACCGATCGTTCCGAGACCTGCCAACACCATGCAAATGACGAGAATACTGCCTCGTTGTTTACGGTTGGGTTTTACACAATGAGTTTTCATCTTTAGAGACTTGGAAACATCGGCGCGGTCACCATGAACGAGGTTTTTCCTGCCATATGTTCGTAGGCAGCGCGTGGGGACGATACTGTGTCAACGGTCGTCCATGCAGGCTGGTTTTTTGAGTTGATCGCCGGATCGGGAAACCAAATGAAATAGAATGGTGACCCTGGGGCCACTTTGAAACGATCGATTTCAGTGGATTCGACTTTTAAAACGCGTGCTTTACGTTCAAAAGCAACAAAGGCAGGGTAAAAGTCATCGCCCGGTCCATCTGAGTAATACACATCATAGTAATCGGTTAGTGTGCCGTTTTTGTATCTTCGAACGGATGCATAGGTCCCTGTCTTTCCTGTCGGGGTTACAAAGTCGATTTCGTACACGGCGTTGACGCGGATGAAGTCTTCCTGAGTAAGGGCCCCCAACATGTAGATGGTGACATTTCGTTTCGCGTTATCAGGAACATTTCGTATGGGAGTGTCGAAGATCGCCGCAGAAGTCGGTTCCACTTCAGCAAGGAAACTTCGAAACGCTTCAGGCGAGTCCAGCTGAGGGTGGTCAGGGGTGGCGCCAGAGACTCCGGTGGGAAAATCCAGGAACTCAGGTCGGATTGAATTCAGTTCACTTCTCGGTAGAGCAAAGCATGCCGTGGCGTAGCTGAGGTCTTCGATAAAATTGTCTCGCATTTCCTGAGCCTGTACCAGGCGACCAAAGTTAGGAGCTGAGTACACTCGAATGGTTTCGGAGCTTGATCCGTAGAAATTTTGGTTCGCTGTCGCTCCGATATTTACATCGATAAGGCTTGTCAGCCTTTTAGAGTTGTACGAAATACTGGAAAGAACCAATGCTGCTGCTCCCATGAAAATGGCCGAGAGGGAAGCCGCCACCAGCATCTCAACAAAGGTCCAACCGGCCTCCTTTCTGCTTTGGATGTTCTCGGAGTTTACCAGTTTCATGAGGGCAAATAATTGATTCGTCGAAACACTGAAAAATCAGTTTCCGCGCTCGTAGATTCCCGCCGTCGGTGCATTCTTGAGATTGACCTTTTGGTCCTCTTTGGCCTTTCTTTTCCTCACGTCCTCAATCCGGTGGTAACCCATGATCGGCTCTTTTGAATCTTTCTGGCCCGGGAGCAAATAGCGGACGCCGGGGCTTAGGTCATAGGCAATCTGCATGGTCTTCCCTGTCAATTCTCCGGTTTCCACATCAAGCCAGCCAAAGTTGATTTCGTTCTGAGTGATATCAATGACCTTGAGGTTTTCGGTCTGGTCCGGAATCAGTTGATCCAGTGTTTTTCCTTTTTCGAGACTGATGTCTCCAACGAGAATTCGAATTCCGTTGGAACTAACAGAAGAACCGCCAATGGGCATCTCTAACAGACGCGTGCGAATTTGGTTTTCCTGAGAATCTTCACTGTTTTCCACAACTTCCTCTTCTTCGGGAGCCCGTTTTGCATATGGATTGCGTTCCTCGTCTTTTACAGAAAGGGGCCTCTTGTCATTGGGTTTCATCTCAATAGAGCGAGAGGAAACGATGTTCAGATCCGGGCCGTTATCGGCAGCTGGTTCCTGAGCTGCCAGGTCGCTGGCAAAACATAAGGTTGCTGCTGCGACTGCGATATATTCTCTGGATAAATTCTTCATGAAAGATTTTTAATTGGAGGTAATTCGGAATATGTCACCCTTTGAAGACGGGCACTTGAACGGTGAGCTCCACGTGAATGTTGTTTCCCCGGTCGCCACGAATAAGGCGGCATTTCGCTATCCGGCAGGCCGGGATACTTTCTTCGAGTTTCCCAAGCCAGTTCATTGTTTTTACATAGTCATCTTCGACAACAAGCGTAGCAACGAGCGCTCTTGAGATCATACTTTCAGGGTCAATTTCCCGCTCCTCGTATTTCTGTGAGAGCAGGAAGATATCTCCTTCGCGGACCAGTTCAGTAATTCGTTGCTCACCTGATTCTGGATTTTTGACTGCGTTGAAGTGTGGCAGCCACTCATCATAAGAGCGCCGAAGATCGGCCGTCTTGGCGTCGACTGTCTTCAGTTTGATTTCGGCTACGCGTTTTTCCTGCTCGGCCATTGTGGCCTCGTTTTTGGTGGCGTCCGCTGCTTCTTGAGCTGCTACAGCACGTGATCTCATTTTTTGAGTCCCGTACAACATCGCCCCGATCAGGACCAGAAGTAGGACGCATGCCATTTTGTGATTGTTCATAGCTGGATGGGTAGGAGTATTGGAATTGGCGAATTATTTGTCGTTCCAGATGAGAGTCGCCTGGAAGTCGATTGCGTTCTTTCCTCGAACCTGATTTGCTGAGTAGGTTTGGAAGTTGAGAGAAGTGATTGAATCGAGTGTGGTTTCGATTTGCTCGCTTCCGCCACCGTTTATCTTTAGATTCATAAACGTGTGGGCCGGGATTTCAGGATTACGATCAAGTGTCAGTTCAGCAATTGTGGAGTTCTTGGTCATGCTGCGACCAATGGCCACCGATACTGGTTGAATTGGACGTGAGCCTTCAAGCCATTTGGCGATTCCCTCAGCCTTCTGTGCCGTCGAAACAACCTGAGTCTGTTTGTCAATAATGGTGGCTTGCTCTGATTTTGCAGCCTCAAGCCGACCTCGCCAGATTTCTTCCGACGCTTTCTGACTTCGAAAGGTCATGAAGAACACAAGGCAAAGAATACCCGAGAGTAAGACACTGATGTAAAATGCTATCGGAACTATCTTAAAAACCGTCGGTAGTCCTCCCGAGATATTCGGTCGTTCTGTCTTTAAGTCGTGAATGACGTTTTCCATATTATTGTGGGGCGGTGATTAGTAGTTTCCAAGTATCGACCAGAGTTGATTTGGCTCGGTCACATCGGTGACCTGGAGGTTCCCTAGAAGCTGCAGGTAATTCGATTTGAATTCGTTTTCTGTGTGCTCACCCATGAAGACTACACGGGTGTCAGGATTCGCATCTTCCACGTATGGACGGAGCATCTGTTGCACTGCTGTTGAATCTCCCTTCGCCAGTCCGGAACGCGACCGCAGTTCCTGCCACTGACCATTTTTTTGACGCAGAACACAAAGTGATCCATCACACCAGGTGATGACGATCAGTTCCTGCTTTTTGAATGTTGAATCGGTGTTGATTCGGTTCAGCAACTGGCCCGTCATAGCGAAGAGCCCGGAGCAAATTCTGGCCGGGCGAAGGTTGTGACTTCGCATGCTTTCCTCCACACTTTTAATCAAAGAATCGTCGCAAGCCATAACAAGGCTGGCGCTCGTTTCCGGGTTGTGATGAAGTGCGTAGCGCTTCGTCCGATCGCATTTGGTGCCCAATATCGATTTAGGGTTGTTTCGAATCGTGTCTTCCCAACCTTGAGTGCGCGACAGATTGTGCTCGAGGCTGATGATGAAGCGGTTGTTTAGCGAAACTCCAACCCACCCGTCATCGCCTTGTGCCCGCCACTCGTCAGCCATTTGTGCGGCTACATCCATGAACTCGCCGTCAGCCATTCCCTGATTGACACAGTTGCCCTTCTTATCGAGGAAGCCCCAGGTGATCTGGCCACGCCCGACGTTTACAATGACAGATTTCTTGCCGGGGAAACGTTTGCTCCAGGCAAATTTTGAATTGTCTGGTTCAGGCCGAAAGGCGGCCATGGTTAAAACATCTTTGATATCTCGAGTTTCCATGAGGATTAGGCTGTGGTGGATTGGTGTTGAAGGTTCTGGTTGTCAGATTCCAGAGTCTTTTCCTGTTGAAGATATTCGGCGACTTCATGATCTGTGAATCCTGTCGGTTTCCTGACACTCGAACGAAGGCCTTCAAATTCGCGCATTTGGATGCTCTGCTCGAAGTTCTGCATTCCTTTGGACATTCCAGTCTCAAGTTCGTGATCGAGTCGTTTGAAGTCTCCCCGGCGAATCATCCCGGTGACCGAGTCATACGGGAATAGAATTTCGTGAATCCCGAATCGGCGCTGTTTCTCGTTGTCGAACAGAAGTTGTTGACAGAGAATCATCCGCATCGAGTCAGCAAATGAAAGCATTGAGTTTTCCAGCCGCTCACTGGGAACTAACTTAAGAAAGCGTTGTACTGTTTGCGCAGCTGATGAGGTGTGCATCGTTGCGATAACGACGTGACCGGTCTCTGAAGCCTGAAGGGCAATCTCTGCCGTTTCGCCATCTCGAATCTCACCAATCATGATGACGTCCGGAGCCTGACGAAGGGCAGCCCGAAGAGACTGCCCAAAGTCGAGTTCATCGGTCCCCATTTCCCTCTGGGTAATTAAAGTTGGGAGATCTGTGGGGAGGATATATTCGATTGGATCCTCAAAGGTAATAACATGCTCCCGACGTCGAGCAGCCCGGGCTGCAATCATGGAAGCGATTGTTGTCGATTTACCGGAACCGGTGGCTCCACAGACAAGAAACAAGCCGTTGTCTGCTTCCAGATAGGATTTCAATGCCTGAGGAGGGAGTGAAATCTGTTCCGGCGTCGGAATTTGGTCCGGAAGTAAACGCATGACCCAGCGAAGTCTGCCCCGCGTGACCAATTTGTTAACTCGGAAGCGAAGAGGCCCCAGTTGCCAGGCGTAATCTTCTGTTCCCGGCTTTACTTCCAGAGCTGCTTCGGGTTGAAAGACAAAGGAATCAAAATGCATCTCACCATTCTTCTTATAAATGAGCTGCTCCCACGGAGTGATGTAGAAATCACTAATGTTGTGAGTGTGAGCCAGGTGCATAATCCGGTTTCCCAGAGCGCTTCTTTCGTCAATTCCTTCCATTTTGATTTGTGGGGTTCTAAGAAAAATAAGTATCGGAGATGTCCTTATAGGGAGGCAGGCATGTCACATCGAAGAAAACTCCGGCCGGCGATAGCGATCTGAGTAAGACTGCTGACCCTTAGAAGATTTTAAAAGTGACGGTTTATTTATCATTCTGAATATAATTACTGTAATTAAAAGATATTTCAAGATGCTTTTTATTAATTTTTATTAATTTCACGCTTGATAATACTTCGTCTTAATCTATCATAATTATGATAATTGCAGAAAATTAAGCAAATGAAAAAAACTCTTCACGCTTCCTTACTAGCGCTCGCGATCGGTTTGATGCCCGTTCTGGACGCTCAGGCGCAGATCGGAACTCAGCTTGCAGTCCCGAATTCTCCTGAGTTCGAACGTGCCGCAAACCGGCTTCGTAGTGCCCCTTCACGTCAGTACAACTTCTCCAAAGCAGTTTTGGGCGACATCATGCGCCTTATGGCTGAAGACGCCGGGATCTCATTCTTTGGTCTCCCGGAAGGGGCTACGGGTGCTGATCGAATCGTCACATTTACTATCAATGCGAGCCCGTTTACCGCTCTCGAAACTCTTTCGAAGGCAAATGGCATCTCTTTGATCTTTGAAAATGACATTTGGTACCTCCGCCCTGCCGACGATACCGAACTCGTGGGCAGAATTTACGAAATCAATTACAACTCCCAGGAGTTGGTCCGCAAAAATGATCAGGGGGGCGGATCCCTTGGAGGTAGCAGCGGTGGTAGTAGTAGTGGAGGCAACTCGGGTACCAGTTCAATTGGACTCAATCTACAAGGGGCTCCCAATTTCTTCGTGACCGAGCCTTCCCGGCTTTTGGAAGATATTCGCGGGATTTTGGATCTCCAGACCAATGGAGTTTCTGCAACGTTCGCCCCAACTACCTCGGTTGATAACATCAACCGTTTCGCACTCAGCGGACTTCAGGGGCAGCCGGACGTGGTCGTTCGCACTCCTCAAGGTGAAGGCGGTGAGTCTCCTGACGGAAATCAGGCAAAAGTTATCTGGAACAGCGATGCCAACACACTCTACGTGGTTGCCACTCGTCAGCAGCATCAGTGGGTTGAAGGATACCTTGCTGCAGCCGACCAGCCTCAGTCTTTGATTGCTGTGGAAGTTAAGTTTCTTGAAATCAACAAGAACCCACGTCGGGACCTGGGTATTGACTGGACCGGAGTTCTCAGCAGCAACGGATCCGGAGGATATGGAGCCAGCCTTTTCAACAACGAGGACAGCGGAGCTGGTGTTATCGACACCGCTCTGAACCTGGACCGTCTTGGAGATTACGTTCTCCCTACCGCCATCTTATCCTATGATGATCTTCAGCTTCGGTTGAATGCCTTGTTCCAGGATCAGCGGAACCGAACCGTCTCCTATCCTCGAATGGTTACACTCGATAACCGTGAGGTCGCGTTTCGCAGTGTTGTGAACCAGCCGGTTCTTTCTTCGCAGGCCAGTGCCAGCCTGGGAGCCGGGGCCACTCAAACTTCTGCGGTTGAATACGTGCCAATCGGAACGGTTATTAACATCCTTCCGAAGAAGATGGCCAACAACAAGCTCTTGTTGAATGTCTCAGTGACTGTTTCTGATATCGTGGGATCTGAAACCATCAACGGAAACCCGTTTCCAATCGCAACCTCACGTGTCTATACGGCTCCGATTACAGTGGAGAGCGGTTACACTGTTGCCATCTCAGGGCTTGATAAAGCTTCCACAGAAGAAACAAAAACCGGTGTTCCGGTTCTCGGCCGCATTCCAATTCTGGGATACGCCTTTAAAAAGCGGGGTAAAGCAAAGTCCAACCAGCACCTGATGATGCTGATCACCCCGGTTTTGATGAACGAAGGAGACCCGGGCGTTGGAAAGCGTCCTATCACCCGGAACCCATGGAAAAACACACCGGTTGTTGAAGAGCAACACACTCAGATTATTCCTGAACATTATGAGCCCCGGACAAATGCCGATCTCGAGCGATACGGCAAACAGCCAATGGCTTCAGCCACACCCGTTGCTAAGCCATCTGCTGAAAGCTCCATGATTGCTGAGGCAACACCGAAAGAGCGCAAAGGACTTCGTATTTTTGGAAAGAGAAAAACAACGGTATCGACTATCGAAGCGGCTCCAATCGTGTCCACTCCGGCTGCCCCGATTGTAGCTCCGCCGGCAGCGAATGTGACTGAGATTGCAACAGCAGCTCCAGTTGCGACTCCCGAGCGGTTGGAAATGCCAAAGCTGCCCGCCAGTTCTCCTTCGAACTCAGTGGTTGCAGCCGCATCGACGCCTCCGGTAAAGTCTGCCCCGAAAACAGTTTCGGCGGAAAAAGACACACAACTGATGAAAGCCGGTCCACCCGCTCCGATTGTGGCGGAAGCACCAAAGAAAGCTCCGGTCGAAGCTTTGGGGCCTAAAGCGACTTCGGTTGATTCAACCGCCGCTCAGAAGATCATCACCGCCGCTAAAAAGGTTGAAAACGACCTCGGCAAGATTCCTTCCGGAGACAGCCGGCTTTCTCCGGATGACGGACAGATCGTTCGCAATTCATATGATGAAAGTAAGCGTCTGCTCTCTCAGATTGAGAAACTTCGTCAGTCGAAAGATGTGCCGATGGAAGGTGAGATCTCAGACGCCTGGTGGAAGCTTGTCGCAGCGAAGAGTAAAGCTGTGAAAATCAGCCAACGCTCACCTCAAAGCCTCGCCATCATCACTGCCGATGGCGAATAGCAATTATCATTAAATTTTCCTCCTGACGCCTTGGGACAGGAGGGGAGACGTGAAGTAAGTGCAAGGAGCCTCGTGGGATTATCCCCCCACGGGGTTTCTTTCTTTATACTCAATCGCTCGATTCATTCAGAACCTACGTTTTTACCTGAAATCGAAATATTCTGCGCGAGGATCCGGCCGTGACCGAATTAACCGAACAGATGCTCGCCGATGCCGGTGGGTGGAAAGAGATGAAAGAAGCCCGCGCGATTTATAAAGCGGGAAACGTTCTGGAGGCTACCTACAAAAACGGCTTGCTCGAGGGCACCGTCAAAGTCGGGGGGCGCCCATCCAAAGTTCGCCTTAAGATTCATTCCCCGACGGATATGGAGAACTTCTGCACCTGTCCGCGTGCGCGAAGGGAAGGAATTATCTGCGGTCACGCATTGTCCATAGGACTGGGGTTGATCAAACCGACCGTCACGGCTCCACCTGCCGAAACGACCGCCCCCCAAAAGGTACAGCTCAGTCCCGATTGGCCGAAGTTTACAGAAGTCGCCACAGAGGATTCCGTGCCAGCAGAGTTATTTGTGATCCTGCCTCCCAACGTGCCCGGCATGTGGGAAAAAGGCCGCCTCATGGCAGGGATAGAAATCCAGGCTGATGGCGAGCGGAAGTTGTTGGTGGCGGAAAAGTCCGGCCGGCGGTTCTATGTGGATTCACGTGACTTTGCATTGATTCGCGCGTTGAAATCCATCACACCCGAAGCCGTTCCCGGGATGACTCAACTCAGCCGCGGAGACTTCCTCACCTTGCTGGAAAATCTTGCCGGTCACCCCCGCATCACCTTCGGAAAGAAAGACGCCGGCAAGGTCGGTTTCCAACCGCTCAGGCCCGTAGCAAAAATCACCAAGGCGATTCGCGCTTCCTGGAGCAACGATTTCCTCCCCATGATTGAAGAAGGCAAATCGATGTGGGCGTATTCAAAAACAGCCGGTTCTTTCCAACCCGTTGCCCCCGGTTTGCCTGTGTCTCTGCACCCGGTTTTGACGGACCGGGGACTGGCCCTGGAGAAACTCAAAGCGGGGATGATTCCGCAGATCCGGCAGTTCTTCGAAATCGACGATACAGAGCTACCGGAGGTGCTTTCACCGAAAGTGAAGCTCGATCTCGAAGGATCGCTCAATCACCTTGAGGCAAAATTCTCATTTCAGTATACCTCGCCCAAAGCCTACCTCCCGGACGTCTTTGCCGAGCGGGCGGCGGAGGAAAAGCTCACCGAATGGGGATTCGATGACCCGCGTCAAACCGGACGCTTTGTTCTCAAAGACAAAAACCAAATCCTCCGCTTCTTCGCTCACGGATTTCCCAAACTTCCGGCTGATTGGAAAATCACGACCGGCGAACGGTTTCAGCACGCAGAAAAACAAGTCGAGCCAATCGTGCCTGAGTTCGAATTCGTTTCGACCGGGACCGGTGAAAACTGGTTTTCCATGTCGATGGATTTCTCCACGCCATCAGGAGATGCCGTGTCCAATGCCGAGATCCGGAGACTTTTGCAAATGGGGCAGTCATCCCAAAAGACAGCGAGTGGAAAAATCGCAGTGATCGATGAAAGCCTGGTAGACGAGCTTAACAACGTCATCGCCGACTGCGATCCGGATCAGGTTGCAGGGAAATACAAGATCGGGACTGAGCACGCCGGTTACCTTCAGGAAACCGCCGGGGAAATTGGAATCACGATTTCCGGGAAAGCCCCCTGGCAGAATGAACCCTCAGCGGACGCGACCGAAGACATTGCTCCCGATCTCGTTGAGATATTGCGGCCTTATCAGTTGGCCGGGGTTGAGTGGATGCGAACGCTTGCTTCCAGGGGAATGGGCGGAGTTCTTGCGGACGACATGGGTCTGGGTAAAACCCTGCAAACCCTCTCGTTTATCCAATGCGCGGGCGGTCAGGCACTGGTTGTCTGTCCTTCATCCCTGGTCTCAAACTGGGTGGCCGAGGCGGAAAAATTCGTGCCGGATCTCACCGTCGTTGCTCTTGAAGGGCCGGACCGTTTGGAGAAAATGGAAGAACCGGGCGATCTCTTTATCACCAGTTATGCCCTGCTTCGTCGGGATGAAGCGGTCTATCGCGATTGGGAATTCACCACCGTGATTCTTGATGAAGCTCAGCACATCAAAAACCCGGAAGCGAAGGTCTCCAAAGCTGCCCACCGGCTTCTGGGCCAATTCAGGTTCGCCCTCACCGGAACACCCATCGAAAACTCCGTGCAGGATCTGTGGTCAATCCTTCACTTCGCGATGCCGGGATACCTTGGAGGGAAAAAAGAATTTATGGAGCGATTCGGGACGACCGGTGCTCAGAACCGACTGCGTCGACGAATTCGCCCTGTCATCTTGCGGCGTCTCAAGTCTGAAGTCGCCAAGGATCTGCCGGAGAAAATCGAGCAGGTTGTCTACTGCGATCTCAAACCTGCCCAGCAGGAGGTGTATGAAAAAATCCTGCGCGAGAGCCGCGAAACCATCCTTGATGCTGAAGGCGGACGGAAACGGATGCTCGCTCTCACCGCCTTGCTTCGGCTTCGGCAAACCTGTTGTGATCTCAGATTGTTGGGGCTTCAGGATATCAAAGAGTCAGACGCATCCATCAAACTCGACGCCATGGAGGAACTTCTCAGCGAAGCTGTGGAGGGCGGTCACCGCGTTCTTATCTTCAGCCAGTTTGTCGAAATGCTGCAAGTACTTGTGCCGATGCTGGCGGAGCGCGGGCTTGGCTTTTGCTACCTCGATGGCTCCACCAAAAACCGCGGGGACATCGTCGCAAAATTTCAGAACGACGAAAAGATTCCCGTGTTCCTCATCAGCTTGAAGGCCGGTGGAGTCGGACTCAACCTGACCGGTGCCGACACCGTGATCCATGTTGACCCCTGGTGGAACCCCGCAGTTGAAGCCCAGGCCACCGACCGGGCTCACCGGATCGGCCAGACCCGTGTCGTCACCAGTTACAAACTCATCACCCGGAACACCGTCGAAGAGAAAATCCTCGCCCTGCAAAACAAGAAGCGTGAAACGATCAAGTCACTCCTCGATTCGCCCGATGCTGATCTCGGAGAATCCGGTCTCAGCGAATCGGAACTGATGGAACTCTTTGAGTGATCCAGTGATTACAGACCGAGCCTGCGGAACAACTCATCGAGCGCCAGTTGCAGCCCGATGTAGAAATCTCCGAACTCACCGTACTTCACCGTCACTTCATCGAATCGCATTTGGTATACGATTTCTTTGATGTCCTGCGTGTTGTGAGAAAACAGCGTTACGCCCCATTCGTATTCTTCCAGGCCGGTAGAACCGGTGATCAGCTGACGGATTTTTCCCGCCCACTGACGTCCGACCCGTGCGTGACCAGCCATCAATTTGCGGCGCACTTCAAACTCTTCACCATACCAGTTGTGAACTTCGCCGCGCCGTTTTGACATCGGATAAAAGCAGAAGACCGGCCAGTCAGGCATGTTTGGATAGAGACGATCCTGATTGTATTTCTCGATGCGGCGATTGTATTCCGCGATCTTCTCGTTGAATTCGTCGCTGTCTTTTTCGACGCCTTCCTCCACGAGCGACTCACCATACTGCTCTTCAGAAGTGGTGTATTCGCTCAGCTCAGTCATTGAAAGGTAGCTGTAAACCGGATTCAAAACATCCGCACCGAGAGACGTCGTCAGCTTCTTCTCGAAGGCATTTGCTTTGTGGAGATCATCCGTCAGCAGCATGAAACCGAGGTCCGCTTTGGGCGTCACCATGCTGAAGGTGAGAATCTGAGTGTTTTCCGTTGCCCGGATCTCCTGAATCAGTGCCGTGAGATCAGTCTTGGCTTCCAGCTGTTCTTCATCGGAATAAAGTTCCCACTGCGAGCGTTCGATTGTGTAGAGGAGGTGCAGCACGTGCCAACCCTGATACGGGATGACCTGATCGGAGTTCGTTTCTTCGTTGGAGTCCGTTTCGCTTTTCATTTCAAGATTTGGGTGGCGGGAATCTGGTGGCGGGCGTCCCAAATCGCAACCTCGATTCTGACACAAAAAATCTTTGCACCTGTCATAAAACCTCCTACTTTCCGCAATTAAGGGCTCAACACACCCTCAGACAAATGGCAGAATTCGAAGACAAATACGACGACAACGTAGCAGGCGAATATTTCGTCGATGATCAGTGCATTGATTGCGATCTTTGCCGTGAAACCGCACCGGATAATTTCACGCGTAACGAAGACGGAGGATATTCCTACGTCTACAAGCAGCCTGAAAACGACGACGAGCGTGCTCTTTGCGAAGAAGCAATGGAAGGTTGCCCGGTTGAAGCCATCGGCGACGACGGCAACGATCAGTAAGGTCTTTTTACGAGTCAACAGGGTTGGATCGATGAACCAACCCTGTTCGATCGAAAAACGGTGTTGTTCCCCGCAGTTTCGCGCTTCTGTTTAGAACGTGAAAATCACCGTCATCACTGCGTGCTGGAACGCGGAGCGCTGGATTTCTGACTGCATTCAATCAGTCGCCAACCAGACGCACCCTGATGTAGAGCATTGGATCATCGATGGCGGATCGACCGACCGCACCCTCGAGCTTGTTGAAGCCAATCGACATCCGGGGATGAAGATGGTTTCCGGGAAAGACGGTGGAATCTATCAAGCGCTGAACCGCGGCCTTGAGCTGGCGACCGGAGAGGTGATCGGCTTCCTCAATGCGGACGATTTTTTTGAGAGCGACGACGTTTTGTCTGCCGTCGCCTCGACGATGAGCGATCCAGCCAATGACGGGTGTTACGCGGATTTGGTTTACGTTCAGGAAAACGACACCACTAAAGTCGTTCGGTATTGGAAGGCGGATCCTTTTCAGCCAGGTGCTTTTTTGAAAGGCTGGATGCCACCTCATCCCACGTTTTATGCCCGGGCCGGGGTTTATGAGAAGGTGGGAGGTTTTAATACCGGGCTGGCGATCGGTTCTGACTGGGAGTTTTTGATGCGGTTTTTCGAAATCGAAAAACTCACGGCTGAGTATGTGCCGAAGACCTGGGTTCGGATGAGATTGGGCGGAGTTTCCAATCGCAGTTTTCGCAACGTTCTCAAAAACAACCTCGATACCTGGCGGGTGTGTCGTTTGGTGTTCGGGCCGTTTCGGAGTTTGCAGTTTCCGGTGCGGAAATTCCTGCATCGCATCCGGCAGTTCAATCGCAAGCCGGAGGAGGGGTAGGGACCCCGTCAGACGAGAATTTCTTTCACCACCCGGCCGTAAACATCGGTCAGCCGGAAGTCGCGACCGGCATAGCGATAGGTCAATGCTTCGTGGTCCAGCCCAAGCAGGTGCAGGATCGTGGCGTGTAAATCATGCAGATGAACACGGCCATCGACCGCTTCGTAGCCATATTCATCGGTGGCTCCGTATTGGAATCCACCTTTTACGCCGCCGCCGGCCATAAACATGGTGTAGCCCTTCGCGTTGTGATCGCGGCCATCGAGATCCTTTTTATTGGTATCCGGTGTCCGGCCAAATTCGCCGCCCCACAAAATAAGCGTGTCCTCGAAGAGACCGCGTTGTTTCAGGTCGGCCATTAAGGCTGCGATGGGTAAATCCGTTGATCCTGCCCGGGTTTCATGGGCTGATTTCAATTTGGAATGCTGATCCCAGAATTCATCGCAGATCTCGATGTAGCGCACGCCTGATTCAGCAAATTTCCGGGCCATCAAACATTGACGCCCGAAGTTGTCGGTGATTTTGCCTTCGCCGATCCCGTACATTTCGAGCGTGGCTTTGTTTTCTTTGGAAAGATCGGTCAGCTCCGGCAGGGCGCTCTGCATGCGAAAGCCCAGTTCATAACTTTCGATGACGCCTTCGATTTGTGAGTCAGTTGGATCGGATTTGGCAAATTCGCGATTAAAGCTCTGGATGAGATTTAACTGTTCCCGCTGCTCCTTCCGGTTGAGCCGTGGGTTCTTAAGGTTGCCGATTTTGGCATCTTTCACCGGAGTCTTGATGTCTCCAATGGCAGTGCCCTGATACACCGCAGGGAGAAAAGCGGTGCCGTAATTTTTTGCGCCGCCATTGATCAGCGGCGGGCTCATGGTGATAAAGCCGGGCACATTTTCGTTCTCCGTTCCGAGCCCGTAGAGCAGCCACGCGCCCATCGACGGGCGGGAAAACTGGAAGCTCCCTGTGTGGGTTTGCAGCATAGCGGGCGTGTGATTGGAACTGTCCGTGTGCATTCCGCTCAGCACGCACAGGTCATCAGCATGTTTCGCGATGTTGGGTAAGAGATCGCTCACCCACAAGCCACTTTCACCCCGTTGTTTCCAGTCCCAGTTGTTACCGACCAGTTTGCGGCCTTTTGTTTTGGAAGGTTTTCCGGCATCCGCGTAAAGCTTCGGCTTGTGTTCGAAAGTCTCCATCGCTGAGGGGCCACCCCGCATGTAGAGAAAGATAATCCGCTTCGCCTTTGCCCGGAAATGGGAGCCGCGTGATGCCAGGGAATTCCCACTGGCACGGGCCGCTTCACCGAGTAATCCATTCAGCGCCAATGCCCCGAAACCGGTGGAGGATTTTTGCAACATCGCTCGCCGGGAAAGTCCGTTGGTGGGGATTGGGAGCGAATTCATACCACTGAAAAGCTAGCAAGGCGGGTGACGGAATACCAGTCCCGGCCGGTGCGCGATCGTGCAACTTCCTGAGTTGCCGCTGTTCAGAACGTAGGCCGAGGCTGGCGATTGACAGACCCGTTCAGTCGACACTAACGTATCCCCATGAAACCAGTGATTCGCGAGGGGAACGGGAAGTATGTATCAGGTTTGTGTGGAGGGATCGCGAGAGCCATGGAGGTCGACCCGGTTCTGGTCCGGATGGCGGTGGTTTTTTTGACCCTGATCAGCGGATTGATCCCCGGAATTCTGACTTATCTATTTGGCTGGCTCATCACTCCGATGGAGGAAGTTCCGGCACCGATGAAGCGAATGTTTTCAAAACCCGGGAAAGAGAACGAAGTCGCCGAACCGGAAAGAGTGGAGGTTGAAATCTGAAGGTTTCGTGAAAGTGGAAAAATTCGATTTAATCTAAGAATTTCAGAATGGCCGCCTATCTCAAGAAACGTGACCGATGGGATGAGATGTTGAATTTCAATAACAAATCGAAATTTCAATACGTCTCAGGGGGTGTGGGCAAATAGCGGGTCGTATTGTAACGTTACATGACGACTTCCTAAAATAGCGGGTCGTATTGTAACGCTGCATAGGGACCGCCTAAAATAGCGGGTCGCATTGTAACGCTGCATGAGGACCGCCTAAAATAGCGGGTCGCATTGTAACGCTGCATAAGGACCGCCTAAAATAGCGGGTCGCATTGTAACGCTGCATAAGGACCCCCTAAAATAGCGGGTCGTCTTGTAACGTTTATTTGGAACCCGCTAAAATCCCGCAGTTGGTTTTATCCCATATCAGCCAGCAGTTTTATGCCGCGCGCATTTTTTGTGTGAAATGTCTGACAGGGTTGATTTGTGAATCAAACCCTGTTGATTCGTGGGATCATTTCACGAATCACAAAAACGGCCGACGAAATCGTCGAAGATGCGGGATCGAATCTGGCTTTTGCTTTGGCGGTTTTACCGAAGGAAAAACGGCACGCGATGCGGATTTTTTACGCGTTCTGCCGGGTGATCGATGATCTGGCGGATGATCCGGGATTTTCTGATGAGGAAAGGGCGGCCGGTTTGAATCTCTGGCGGGATTTGATTGCCGGGACGGAATCGCCGGTCGCGGGTGTGGAATCGGAGTTTTGCGCGATGATGACGGCTCAGGATCTCCCGAAAGATATGCTGCTCGAGATCATCAACGGCTGTGAATCTGACCTGAAACCCCAGTTTTTTGAGACGTTTGAGGATTTGCGTCAGTACTGTTTCCGGGTGGCGAGTGCGGTTGGGCTCGTCAGTATTGAGCTGTTCGGCTACACGGAATCGCAAACCCGGGTGTATGCCGAGAATCTGGGTTACGCGTTGCAGCTCACGAACATCCTGCGGGATGTGGCGGAAGACGCCGGGGAGGGGAGGATTTATCTGCCGACGGAGGATTTGGAGCGGTTTGGAGTGACAACCGAGGGAATTCTCGCCCAAAAACCGGAGCCGGGTTTCCTCGAATTGATGGAGTTTGAGGCGGCGCGGGCGGACGAATATTACGCAAATGCTGTGGCAGCTCTGCCGGATGCGGACCGGCGCTCGATGCGTTCGGCTGAATTGATGCGGGCGATTTACGGGCGGATTCTGGACCGGATGCGGGCGGATCACTTTAACGTGTTTGGGAAGCGATACCGCCTTTCCAAAGTGCGAATGCTGTGGGAATTTCTGCGGCACAAATTTTCCTGAACTAACATGGCGACGAAAAACAAGAAATCAGCTGAGGCGGATAAGAAAAAGAAGAAGGAAGATCCGCACGCCAACGAGCCGATCACCCGCAAGCATGTGAAGCGGGGCAAGTTCATGATAAAGGATGTGCATCGTTTTCTGCGTTACAACGAAGACGTGATTTCTGATCAGAATAAGGAAAAGATCGCCGGGCTGGAGGCTGAGTTTAAGGGGAAGCTGGAGACGAAGGAAACGACTCGCGGTGAGCTGAATGAATCAGCGGAAGTGCTTTCCAAGACCTGCGAGAAATCGGTAAAGGGTTACAAGCCGTCAGCCATCCGGGAGAATGTGGAATCGTTCTTTGTCGTGATCGTTCTGGTGATGGGCATCCGCACGTATTTTGCGCAGCCGTTTAAAATCCCGACGGGATCGATGCAGCCGACGTTGAACGGAATCATTGCGTATCCGGATCCCAAGCTGAAAAGTGGCGGGGAGTTCAGTGCGCCGGAAGGGTATGAGCCTCCCGGTAAAGCAAAAGAGATGATGGACAAGCTCTGGTATGGGCGGACTCATGTGAACTGGGTGGCGGACCGGGACATGATTTTCGATCTGAACAAGGACTCGTTTTATGATAAGAATCACTTCATGTATTTCACCCGCACTCATCTGCGGAGTCGTGATGGAAAGACGCATTTCAGCGCACCGGGAACGAAATCGCGGATCGAAGATTTGTTGAAACTTGATTATGACCGGAACCTGGGCGGTTACCCTGTGAAGAAGGGCGATGTGATCGCTCGGGGCTATGTGGATACGGGTGATCAGGTGTTTGTGGACCGTTTCACCTACCACTGGAAGAAGCCGGCCCGGGGTGATGTGTTTGTCTTCAACACCAAAGGCATCCATGGAATCGAAGCGCACAGTTCTTTCGATCAGCGGGGGGGATCGCAACACTACATCAAGCGACTGGCCGGAAAGCCGGGGGATTCGCTGGAGGTGCGGCCGCCGGTTTTGATGGTGAACGGTGAACCGGGGAAGGAATTTGGATTCAAGCGGGTGGCATCCCAGGAAGGGGATTACGCACCCGGCTACACGAGTGGTCCGCAGATGACGGTGGATCTGGGGCCAGGTGAATACTGGGCGCTGGGAGACAACAGTGATGCGAGTTTTGATTCGCGAAGCTGGAGTGCCGCCGCGGTTCAGGCCGGCAGGACGGGAAATCGCGGGGTGGTTCCGGCGGAGAATATTGTGGGACGGGGACTGTTTGTCTTCCTTCCGTTCGGGCATCACTTTGGTCCGATTCGATAAGGTTTGGGGATGGAAACGATTCGCTATAAACACGCGCGGTTGTCCGCCCGGTTTCCGGTGGCTTTTCGGTATTCGAAAAGCCACTACTGGATGCGGCAGGATGAGAATGATCCTGAGGTGTGGCAGGTGGGCTTTACCAAGTTTGCCACCCGAATGCTGGGTGAGCTGGTCGAAGCTCAGTGGGAAGCCAAACCCGGCAGCGAAGTGAAGTCGGGAATGCAAATCGGCTACGTCGAGGGGTTCAAAGCGGCGAGTGATCTTTTCTGTGTGATGGATGGTGAATTTGTCGGGGGAAATCCGCTTCTCGATGTGGATGCCTGCCTGGTGCGAACTTCTCCCTATGAGGATGGCTGGCTCTACGCGGTGCGTGGAAAACCGGAAGAGGCGAGTGTCGATGTCCATGGCTACATCGAGTATTTGGATTCGCTGATCGAGAAAATGCAGCAGCAACCTGAGTACGCAGACTCGTGACCATTTCCTGCACGAATCATTTGTCATATGAATGAGTTTTCATATGATTGTGGAAAACAATCCCTGTGCGTAATAGAATTATGAGTGAAGACCCCGAATCGAACCCTTCAAAATATATCATGATTGGAGGGTTTCTCGGTGCGGGGAAGACCACAGTAATCCAGCGGTTTGCCCACTATCTGGATGATCGGGGATCGAAGGTGGGGTTGATCACCAATGATCAGGGCGCAGGACTGGTGGACTCTGCGATCGGGCGGTCCAACCAGTTCCCGGTCGAAGAAATCTCAGGCGGGTGTTTTTGTTGCCGGTTCAATTCGCTGATTGTTGCGGCCCGTAATTTAACGACGGAGAACTTGCCGGATGTTTTTCTGGCTGAGCCGGTGGGAAGCTGCACGGATCTGGTGGCAACAGTGAGTCTGCCGCTTCAGAAGATATACGGAAATGATTATGTGGTCTCGCCGATGAGTGTGTTGATCGATCCGATTCGGGCGCGTCGTGTTCTGGAGTTGGACAATGACGGACGTAAGTTTTCGCAAAACGTCACTTACATTTACCGGAAGCAGCTGGAGGAGGCTGAGTTTATCGTGATCAACAAGGTGGATCTCCTGGAGTCTGATTCACTGGCGGAGCTGAAAGTAGCCCTCGGGAAAGAATTTCCGGATGCGCAGATCTTCGAAATTTCCGCCCGCGAAGGAACCGGGTGTGAGGCCTGGTTTGAAGCCGTGCTGACATCGGAAATGAACGTCCAGCGCTTCCTCGATATCGACTACGAGCGCTACGGTGAAGGCGAGGCCCTGCTGGGATGGCTGAATATGACGATCGAAATCGAGCCGGAGAATGATGAAGAGTTTGACGGCAATGAGCTGCTCAAATCTCTGGCCGGAGCGATTCAGGAGAAGATGGGGGAAGCCGATGCGGAAGTGGCGCATATGAAAATGACGCTGACTCCGCTGGGTGACCCGATGGAAATTGCGGCGATCAATTGTGTCCGCGGGGATTCTGATCCCGAGCTCTCGCATCATCTGATCGATTTGCTGGACGACGGGGAGCTGCTCTTAAATATCCGGGCGGAAACCAGTCCTGAGATTTTAGAAGAAGCCGCGACGGGTGCATTGAAGGCCGAGCTCCAGGAGAAACGCAATCTGGCGTTCAAGGTGTCTCATGCTGAGCATTTCCGCCCCGGAATGCCTCAGCCGACGCATCGGTTGACTGAGGTGTGAACTGTCACTCTTCGAGAGCGAGCAGGTTCGAGATCTTCTGATTGTAGATCGTGAGAAAGTCGATGTCAGTGATGGCAAGACGTTCTTCAGGCCTGAGACTTGCGATACGGGACACGGCCTGCTGCAGGAGCGAGATCGCCCGGCGCCGGTCCGGTTCGTTGTCGACGGTCAGACATTCAGCAGCGTTTGCGTAGGCTTCCGCGACCGCAAATGTCAGCTGGGCGTTATTCGGAGTCTCGCGCAGCAATCGCTCCAGCAACAACGTTTCCTCCCTGAAATATGAAAGGGCAGCTGCAGGTTCTTTGAGGATCAACTCAATTTCGCCAAGTGCGGCGAGAGCATTGGCAGCCGCCAGGTCGGCTTCCCTTCTCTTCTGAGGTGGTCCGTTTTCAAGCCCCTGTGCGGTCTCCAGCTGTCGTTGGTATGTCAATGTGGCAGCCTCGTAATCCTTCAGTCCGAATTCAACCCGCCCCAGAGCTCTCAATATTGTCAGGAG
Source organism: Verrucomicrobiales bacterium (assembly GCA_048267005.1). Classification (GTDB taxonomy): domain Bacteria; phylum Verrucomicrobiota; class Verrucomicrobiia; order Verrucomicrobiales; family DEV007; genus JABDJT01. The sequence goes on from JBLWYI010000009.1 coordinate 219,508, forward strand.
ATCCCTTTGCATGCTGACGGCGATCGTGGGAGTCGCGGTTTCGAGAGCGGTATCAAACCACCCGACCGCTTGCTGATAGATAAGAGCGGCATCTTTCAGGTCGTTTTCCGCTTCGTAAACCGCTCCGATTCCACGGGCGCATTCGGTCAGTTGGCGGAGTTCGACCAGCCCCAGAGGTTGATCGAAGTCTGTGTTTTCTGAACGCAAATCAAACGCGGTCTGGTAGCTTTCGAGGGCTTCTTCGTAGTTCTCGCGCTGAGCTTCCAGCGTTCCGATCACCAACAGATCCCGTGAGGCCAGCCAGACAATGTCGCCGGGTTCATCGGTTGTTTCTGCGAGCTTGGAGCGAATTTCGTAAGCGGTCCGGAACTTGGCGAGCGCTTCTTCAATATCATCCCGCTCAAGGGCCTGGCGTCCCCGCATCGAAGCGGTGTTGGCCGAGATCCTGAGGAGTTTTTCCGAGTTTCGGCCTTTGGGAAGGTTTTCCAGATAAGCTTCCGAGTGATCGGCGATGTGATCGTAGAGTTCATCCAGACCGGGGCCGGACAATTCCTCGTGGTTCAGCTTGTTAACGATGAAGAGAGCCAGTTCCTCCGCCTGAGTTTGTGAAACAACCGCCGATTTGGTCGCTTCCTTGGCGCGTTTTGCCTGAACGAAGGCAAAGCCGGATGCCCACAGAGCAACCACGAGCAATGAACCGAACAATGCATTGAGCCGCCGGGCCCGTCTCACCAACACATAGTTGTCGATGTTTCGCATCGTGTTCCAAACTTCCCGCATGTCAGCGGGGCGCTTCAGGGGATCGAGCGAGAGGCAGCTTAGGATAAGGTCTTTACCTTCCTGGGAAAAAGAAATGTCGCCGGGCCACTCAACGTCTTCGACGGCCTCAGTCATCATGGCGAGACGGTCTCCATCAATGCGATCTCTCCCTTCAGCTTCAGCAAGGGTGGCTTCCAGGCTGGACTCTACCAGAGTAGCTTCCGGGTCGAAGCTGTTTCGTTCAGCATCCGCCAACTCCTGGAGCCGGGGGAGTTTTCCAGTGATCAGCTTAAAAGCGACCACTCCGAAACTGTATACATCCCACCGGAAACCTTTCCCGCCTGTTGAATCCCGGGGATCTCGCAGTTGTTCCGGACTCGCATAGAGCGGAGTGCCCACGGCTTCAAAACCCTCGACTGAAAGTCCGCGGCTTTGACCAAAGTCACAGATTTTGATGCCGTAGGGAGTTTCATCCGTGAGGAGAATATTACTCGGCTTCATATCGCAGTGCACGATTTGATGCCGGTGGAGATAGGCCATTGCATCTGCAATCTCTTTGATGAGTCGCCATGCTTCGCGGTGATCCACATGGCCGCAGAGGCGTTCCAGGGTGCGGGTTTCCCATGAACCATCCCGTGTCTGGTCGGCATGGAGCCCCATCGCGTAGTAGGGAGGATCGTTCAGTAGATCAAAATCGTGCAGCGTGACGATTCCGTGGTGCTCGGCGACACTGGCGAGCTTTTCAAGCTCACGGGCCATGGTCGACAGATCGACTGCACCGGGGCGGAAGATCTTTAACGCCCGGTCAGAGATTCCCCGGTAGGTTGCTCGAAAGACACGACCATACGTTCCCTCCCCGAGAGGAGGAAGCGAGATGTTGTAGTCTTTGATATCAAATTCGTCTGACATGAAGGCAGGTTCAGAACGGAAACGGTTGAGTAAGAGATTTATTTACTGAAGCTCTTAATTTGTCCTTCCCACGGTTCATCCGGTGGGTTTTTCATGAATTTAAGTGTCTTTCTCATCAACCAGCGTGCTGGCTCATCTGTGCTCGGGATTTCCTTTAACAAGTCCATACATCCAGACCAGTCACGTTTGACGAACAGATCGAGCGCCTGTTCATACGTCTTCACGTCCTCCGGAGATACACCTGAGCCACCCACTTCCTGACTCTGAACGAGTTCGAAAATGGGGTAGCTCTCTTTAAATCCAGCGGGTTGAATATAGCAAAGCTTCCTCAGCAAACGGCCCTCGTGTTCGATTCGATTGTCGGCTGCCAGACGATCGCGGGTTTCTGCAGAAATCAAAATGGGGACTTTGAATTCTTTCGCGATTCGTTCGAGTCGGGCTCCCAGATTGGCCACGCTTCCGAAGACACTGATGTGCCACTGCTGGCTGGGGCCTGTCTTGCCAACCGCAAGTCGTCCCGTGCTGATGCCCACCCGTACCGGAGACATCAATCGCTGGTGCTCCTCCTCGTATTCGACCCGATCAGCCAGTTCCTGAACCATTCGCTCAGCGGCTTCGACGGACAATCGCGCATGAGCCCGTTTGGTTTTCACCCAGCGGGGCCATCCCCAGAGGGCAAGCGCACCATCACCGGCAAAGTCGGTAATGACGCCTTCTTTCTCAAAGATCAACTCGGTCATCATGCCCACGATGTCCTGGTTTTCCTCCAGGCGATCGAGGATTTCCTCGTCCGTCTTTGCCTTCTCCAGGAGCCGTGAGCTACCGCGACGATCCACGAACATCACCGTACAGTCGACCATGGCCGGCTCGAATTCCCCTTCGTTGTCGCGTCCCATCATGGTTCGCAGGGCCGGCGAGAAATAAGTGGAGAGACGGTCATGGACTCGCTGTCCTTCCCGGGCCCGAAGAAGACTGGCAACCAGCGAAGATATCAGGCGGAGGAAAGGCACAAATGATGCCGCCGCTGTTTCTGTGGCCTGACGCACCGCCACATATTGGAAAACCGGACGACGAACTTCGTCCCGGTAGACTTCAGCATCTCCATCCATCGAGGCGACCGGAATAATGGCCACCCAGTCAATCTCAGATCCCAGGCTCCCCACCCGGAAGACCCGCCGGTCATCCTTCGATGTCCAGACTCGAACATCTTCTTTTGATGGATCAGTGACTTCCATTTGAGCCAGCAATGTCCGGCTGGGGCGGAAATTAGCTCTCGCTGTCGGGTCGCGATTGAGCATTTCGTATTCCAGCCCGTCGATCTTTTTCGCGACGGCAACGTAGCCGGCAGACACGCCTTTCTGACCGGGGAGGGCGTTCTCAAGAAACAAAGCGGCTCGCGAAAACAGATCCTCCTCATCGGTCCATCCACTCAAAACCTGTTCAGGCAGCTCGCGTTGCAACAACTTCAGCTGAAGGCGCAGGCTGTATTCATCGAGCTGCTCCACCTCATCATAATCCACCAGGTTATCCGAACTCGGGGTGAAACCGGCGATCTCCTGATCAGACAGAAGACTCATCTGATCCAGCGCACTGTTCAAATCATCCAACGATTCGAGCCAGAAAAATGACGTCGAGCCCTGGATGCCGATACAAAAAGAATCTCCCGCTTTCAGCCTGACAGGTTCAGCCAGGACTTCACGTTCTCTGGTTGTGGCACTGGAATAGAGCGCGTTTGGCTGTGACCTTCCGGTCAGCGCGGGTAAACGTTCGACCAAAAGGTCATTCCCCTCTCTTCGGGCGACAAAGTGATTCCGGCTCACCAAACGGTCATTCCACGGGAGCGGTAGCAGGGCTACGGATTCACCCTCAAGAGACTCCGGGCGACGCCCCACTCGGGCCGGCGTACCCTCTTTGATTTCGAGCGAAGCCAGATCTTTCTTATCATCCTGATTGAGGGCCACTAATATCATTGTTACTCGCGAAGCAGATTCCCCGAATCCCGTGGTGTTACGGGGAATTCGAGTTCAGAGGGGGTTCATGGGGCGATTCCTACCGGGACCGTATACCCAAATTGGATTGGGAGGTCTATCAATCTAAGTGATCAATTTGAAGTTCCGAACGCTTTTCTTCCTCTTCCTCGTCGACCCTGTGAACCCATACGCTTTGCACAAGTCCCAACATTGCCATGACAATGATCAGGAACGTTCCCCCGTAGCTGATCAGCGGCAGCGGAATACCGGTGATTGGCATGATGAGTAAATTCATGCCCACATTCTGGAAGATGTGAGACAGGATGAGCGTTAGGACTCCAACCACGATCAGCCTCCCCAACATATCCCGGCTGTAGAAAGCCACAAAAAGACAGAGCAAAAGCATCACCATGAATCCTGCGATCATCATCAGGCTGCCGCGGAAGCCGTGTTCCTCTGCCAGCACCGCAAAGATAAAGTCATTGATGGCCGTCTCGTTGGAGATGAATCCTTTGTTGTTAACGGTGTTCGGGTTTGAGAATCCCTTTCCTGCCCATCCCCCGGAACCAATCGCCAACAGGTTGTTATGTGCAGAGTAGGCGTCACCCAGAATGTCGACCTTCTTGCCCATCAACATATCAAACTGAACCGTGATCCGCTTCTTCTGATATTCCTTCAGGCCAAAGAAGTAGGCGTAGGGGAGAAACATCGTCCCACACAGAACGATCGTAATAAGATATCGGAATGGGATGTTCCCGACCAGAACCATGGCTGCGATCACCGGGATCCAGACCATCGCGGAACCAAAGTCACCCTGAAGCAGAACCAGGGCGAAGGGAATCGTCCCCGCAATCCCTGTGAGAACCAGTCGCATGAACGGATTCCGAAACATCGGGTGCAGCTTGTGCAGGTTCGCCAGGATCAGCGCCATCAGGATAATACCACCTGCGATGGCGACCTGTGAGCTCTGTAGTTTCACGAATCCCAGATTCACCCAGCCCTTTGTACCATAAACTTCTTCCCCGAAAAACTGGGTGTAAACAAGAAGGCCCAGCCCCACGAGGTAGAACGGTAGGCCCAGCCAGCGAACCCACTTGTAATCAATCAATGAGGCAGCAAAGAAGGGGATCAATCCAAGGACGCCGAAAACCACCTGGTCACGCCATTTCCCGGCGAGCTCGGGATCGCGAAGGGCACTCGCGCTGTAGATCGCACTGCAGCCGAAGATCATAAGCGCCATCATGACTGCGAAAAGCAGCCAGTTCATCGCAAAGAATTTACGTAAAAGGGGAGTCATCGGGAAGGGCTGTAGGTCACGGCGGAACTCACCAGCCTGCGAGTGTAATCGTGTTCGGGTTGCTTCATGACTTTTTCGGTGGCCCCTGTTTCCACAAGCCGCCCTCTATGAAGCACCCCGATATTATCGCTCATGTGCTCGGCTACTGCAAGATCGTCTGTCATGAGCAATACGCTCACCCCCCGCGCATCTTTCACATCGGAAACCCGGTTCAAAACCTCCGCTTTCTCGATCACATCCAGCCCCCGGGTGACTTCATGAGCGATCAGAAATTTCGGCTCGGGCAACATCGCGCGAGCCAATGCGGCCATCTGCCTTTCTGCAGGGTCAAGTTCCAGCGGTGTCAGGTAGCGGCTGGACGCCGGGAGCTGCACAAGATCCATGACTGATTCGATTCGCGAAAGAATTTCGAACTTGTTGTCCGTTGGAAACCAAACCCGAATCACCTGCCGGAATGCCTGATCGAGAGTTAGGCGCGGATTCATCTGTCCGAAGGCATCCCAGAAAATCGCCTGAATTGACTTCCGCCATGGATGAAATTTCCGGCGGGAAAGGTTGGCAATATCAACCCCGTCGAAAATGATCTTTCCAGACGAGATCTGATGCAATCCCAGAATGGAAAAGGTGATAGGCAGCTTTCCATTTCGCTCCCCTGCGACAAGTCCGAAACATTTGCCGGGAAGGATATCAAATGACACATCATCCACCGGCTTTTCTTCGCTCACACTGTAGCGAAACCAGCGACGGCGGACCTCCGCATCAATCGATACATTTTTCAGCGAAATTAGCGGAACCATGAAGTCGAAACATTCGCTCAACAAACGGCCTCATTCAACATCCAAGACCACCGGACCAGTCGTCGGAACGATAAATGCGGGCTTGGCGGGAGCTTCCACAGCTTCCAATGGCTCGGGAGTCGTCATTATTGGAGAAGCACGAACCGGTTCTTTCTCCGGCTCTTCAGAATTCAGCCCTTCGCTCTTCCGGAAAATCGAAGCCGTTGCCTCCTCGGCCAGCGTGTGATGAGGGACCAGGATTTCCACCCGGTGAGGTTTCTTGTCACTTCGGTCCGCCGCCTTCAGCTGAATCTGCATGCGGTCCTCCGCGACGCCCAGATCGACCAGCATTCGCTTCACCTCTGCCACCCGTTTTGACCCCACCCATTCATTAAATGCATCTGTCCCGCTACCGCCGACCTGCGCCCGCAGGACGACGTCGTCATTCAACCGTTCGCCAGAGAGCAGCTCGCGGGCAAAGCCGTCCAGCTTGTTCATTTGCGAGACCTGAAGCATAAAGCTCTGGTCGGAAAAGGGTATCAGCCCCAGCACTTTCAAATCAGGTTTGTCGCTGGGCTTGGCAAACAGCGATAAGCTTTGCATCAGTGACGGGGCATCCGCCGATTCCGCTGCGGTGGGCTTGAAAATTGACGCAAGAGCCTGTGGTTCACCCGCCTGAGCGATCACTCTCGCGACCGGCATTTGATTTAGATAGAGAGCCCTGTCGATATCCATAAAGAGCCAGTCCAGTCGGTCCGGCACCAGCAATCCCGCAAGCCTGCTGTTCAGATCAGGCGTTTCGAGCCCGGCCAGCTCAAGATCACTCACCCCGTAAGAGCGTGCTTCAGGGGCCTGGCTTTCATACTCGAAATCATCCTCAGCCAAAGAGGATCCGTCGGCATTCCCCGGTTGGGGTTCCGGCTTCTTCGAAACCTTTATATAAATCCCTTCAGATTCCGTCAGCGGTTCAGGAAGAAATCGCGGAGTGTCTGGAAGGTCGTCCTCCGCCACAATACAAATCAAGTTCCGCAACTGGAGCGTCGGGTCATCGAAGCGGAGTAAATTCAATCGCGCCTGAAACGCTGCCCGAGTGACCAAACTGTCTGTCTGGCCCGACACCATAAATTCTCCCGACTTTGAGCTGACATACCAGTCATGGGTCGTGAGCGCCAGTTCTTCGATAAATTCAGGAACCAACTCCAGCACCGGAACGGCCATGGCTGTTTCATCAATCGTCAGGGCATCCACCGAGATCTGTAAGTCCGGTCGCACAGACCGTATCATGCGGAAAATCGGCTGGGCTTCGATTTCGGATCGCAAAACACCTTTCACCTCCACGAACCGGCCGCTGGGATGAAGGCCGATCGAAATACCACTGGCGTCAGGCAGTTTCAGCACAGGGACCGCCGAATCGTCCGCTCCAATGGTCGGGGCCACACCACACCACAGAGCAACCGCTGCCAGCAGCTGCGCCATCGCCACGCCTTTCCCGTGCCGGAAAGGGCCTAGCCAGTGTAGAGACATTTTGTTTGTGTGTGTTTTTCGGAGAAAATCCTAACCTGAAGACTGCGCATGGAGCCCCTCAGTGTCAACTCTCCTTAGCGGAAATTCAGACACCACAGACAAGCGCATTCTATCCGTCATTGTCAGCGGCAACCTCTTCTGTGACAGAGCATTTGGAGAAATCCGCTCCCGGAGGAAATCGGGAATTGCCGCAGTGACTTTCAGCGCCGAAGTTGGGATGATGTCAGAAGTTCCGGACAGCGAAGAAAATATCCACTACCAGTGCCAGCGATGCGGCAATTGCTGTCGCTGGCCCGGTGAAGTACCGGTGGGTGACAAAGAGATTGCGGCCATTGCCGAATTCCTCAACATGCCTCTCTACGACTTCATCGCAGAGCACACCGACCTGCGGCTGAACCGGACCGGTCTCACCCTGAAGGAGAAGCCCAACGGCGAATGCATCTTTCTTGAGGGGCAAAACCATTGCCTGATCAATGAAGTGAAGCCTTACCAGTGCTCCGGATTCCCCAACCGCTGGAACTTCCCCGGCTGGCAGAAGGTCTGCGAAGCGATCCCTGTGAAGCTCACTTAAATTCCCCGGCAAAAAACGGATTGTGCCGCTTCTCCTCCCTGACGGTGGTCATCGGGCCGTGACCGGGGCACAACACCGTCTCATCCGGCAGCGTCAGGATCTTTTCCCGATTGTTCTTCCACGCGTCATCCCACGACACCATGCCGCCACCCATTGAGCCTGCAAACATCGCATCGCCCACCACGGCGACAGGTCTTTCCAGACCGGTGACCACATACGTCGTCCCGCCGACGGAATGCCCGCTGGTGGTCCGCGTTTCCACTTTCAGACCGCCGATGCTGAATTCCGTCCCTTCGGGAAATGTCTCTGTCCCCGGCCACGGTTCGTCCGTATTTGAGTAACACTTCGCTTCCGGATACTCCGCCTGGAGACGGGGGAATTCCGCGATGTGATCGTTGTGGGTGTGGGTCAGAAAAATGGACTCAACCTTCAGACTTTGCGCCTTCACCGCTTCGATAATCGGCGTTGCATCCGTGCCGGTATCGAACACGGCCGCCGCAGATGATTCCGGATCCCGGATCAGAAACGCATTCACCCGCATATCACGATACCGCGTGTTGAAAATCTCGAGCCCCTTCAGCGAAACCGACCGTGGTGCCCAGGCTTTCGAAGCTGCGATCGTCAACGCCTCCACATCCAGGTCCAATGCCTTCGCCACCTTTTTCAGCGCGTCTTCATCACAAAATTCCCCCCGGCAGAGACGCGACAACACATCAATTGGAACCCCCGTTTTGGCAGAAAGCTCCGCCTCGGTGATGTGCCGGCCACGCATCATCTTGGTGATGATGTCTTCAAAGAAATCTTCAATCGGAATAATCATATCAGTCAATTCACTGGAGCTGTCAGAGGTAGTGTTATCCGGCACGGGCGATCCGGTGGGCTCCTGCATAAACATTAAAACTGCGCTCCCGCAAGAATCCAATCAGAGTCTGGCCACTTTCCTTCGCCACTTCCACCGCGAGACTGCTCGGAGCAGAAATTCCCGCGACGATCGGGATTCCGGCCGCGAGGGCTTTCTGCATCAGTTCAAAAGAGATCCGGCCGCTCACCAGCAAAATAGAATCCGACAACGGATTCCGGCCGTCCAGAACCGCGCGCCCGATCACCTTGTCCAGCGCGTTGTGACGACCCACGTCCTCCCGCAGCCATTGCAGATTCCCCTCCCGGTCAAAGATGGCGCTGGCGTGAAGCCCGCCCGTGCGGTCAAACGTCTCCTGGGCCGCCCGCAGAGATTTCGGTAGCGAAAGCACAACGTCCTCGCTGATCTCGCCTCCGGTTTCCGCCGGAATGGCGGCGTATTGCTGGAAGACAGAATCAATCGTCGCCTTCCCGCACACCCCGCAGCTGCTGGACGTGAAGACATGCCGCGTCAGAGAATCCAGATCCACCGAATGCCCCGGGGCCAACTTCGCCTGAATCGTGTTGCCGATCCCCTCCGGATCAACATCGGGGCACGCTGAGATTTCGAAGATCTCTTCCCCGGATTGGATCACACCCTCGGTTAGCAGAAACCCCGCCGTCAGCTCATCGTCGTGACCCGGCGTGCGCATCATCACGGCAATACTGCGATCATCAATGCGGACTTCCAGCGGTTCCTCCGCCGCGACAAAATCCTCCACCTGCGAGAAGCCGCCGCCCACCTTAAAACGATCCAACAGGGTTGGTTTATCGAACAGACCCTGTTGGATCGTGGCAAGATCTTCCGGGCGGTTGAGGTTGGCGAACTGGCTGCGTTCCGCTTCGGATTCCAGCTCGACGATCTCCAGAAGACTTTCTGCTTCGCCTTTTCTCACCAGTTGCTGCAGCGACAGTTCGCCCAGTTCAATCTGGCTCTGAACCAGAGATAGCATTGTTTTGGGATACACCGCCACGAGCGGCTCAAAGCGGCCATCCCGGACCGGAACCGCCCCGGCGTTCCGGGAAACCGTCTTCCTCAGGAATTCAGCCGAAAGATTAGGCAGATCGACCGCGAGCACGATTAGGAAGTCAGATTTGCAGGCCTCAAGACAGGCCGCGATACCTCCGATCGGCCCCAGCTCGCCCGAATCATGGACAATCGACACGCCCTCCATGAAATCAGGGAACGGTTGCGACTGATTGGCAGAAAGGAACACCTCATCCGGATCCAGTTGCGCCAGTTTGGCCAGTTGGAAGGCAAAGAGCGGTTGGCCCCGCCACGGGAGAAATGCTTTATCTTCTCCAAACCGCGAGGATTTCCCGCCGGCAATCAGTGCGGCTGAATAAGTGGGGGGAGAACTGGAATCCGACGACATCGAAGAGAGAGGGGCAATTGCAGATACCTTTCTTCAAATGAGCCGGAAAGTCACGCGAACCGTGAAAAACCTGCGACGTCAGACCGCCCCCGCCGGACCGCGAGCGGCTCGCTCGCCCCGAAGCCGCTTAATAATTCCCGCCAATTCCATCCCATTCCTTTGAATTATTCCCGTTTTTAAACCAGTAAACGATCCCGCTGAGCCGTCGAATGCCTCCAGAGATCTAAAAGCCGCCATTGATCAGTCAGAATGGGAAAGCATTGGGTCGTTACGAGTCACACAGGCAGGCATCGGCTCGACAGGGAC
>JBLWYI010000010.1:0-224379 GCA_048267005.1 Verrucomicrobiales bacterium
GATCAACTCATCGCTGATCCCTTCGTTCTCAGCCTTCTTCTTTCGGGTACTTTTTGTTCTCTTCGACATATCGTTCTCTCGTTAGTTAACTTTATTTGATATGCCGTTTACACAAAATTCCTGACAGGCTCTTTCGGGGGCGGGAGCGAGAGGAAGATGACCTTTGCGTCGAGTCGAAGGTCGTCTGCGAGAGAAAGATGGCCATTGCATCGAGTCGAAGGTCGTCTGCGAGAGGAAGATGACCTTTGCGTCGAGTCGAAGGTCGTCTGCGAGAGAAAGATGGCCATTGCATCGAGTCGAAGGTCGTCTGCGAGAGAAAGATGGCCTTTGCGTCGAGTTGATGCTCGTCCGACGGCGCACGGTATGGCGCGATTGAGTCCCCGTTTTCCATGTCCAAATCGGGGTAGAGTGGGCTTTATCTGGTAAGAATGGCCGCAAAACCCCACCTTTTCGGCGCTCTGAGCGTTGTCCTGATTGTCTTATCCCCGCAAATGGCGCGGGCAACGGAGGGCTTTGGCTTTTTTAAAGAGAAAGTGGAACCCATTCTGGTGGCTCGTTGTCTGGATTGTCATTCGGAACAAGCCGGTAAACAAAAGGGCGGTTTGTGGCTGGATCGTAAAGCGGCATGGCAACAGGGCGGGGACGCCGGGCCGACTCTGGTGCCGGGCGATGTCGAGGCTTCGCTGCTGGTGCACTCCATCGAATATCTCGACGAAGACTTGCAAATGCCGCCGAAGAGCAAGATGCCGGCGGAGGAAATCGAAATTCTGAAGCAATGGATCGCCATGGGAGCGCCGGACCCGCGGGATGCACAGCTGGCAGGAGCAGTTCGCAAAAAGGCGATCGATTTCGAAGCAGAGCGGCAGAAATGGGCTTTTCGCCCACACTCAAAACCGACAGCCCCGGCTGTCGAGAACAAGGAATGGGGCCGCGATGCGATCGATGACTTTATTCTTGCGAATCTCGAGCTGCAGAACCTGTCTCCGGCAGAGGATGCTGAGCCGAATGCACTGCTGCGCCGGGTTTATTTTGATCTGATTGGTCTGCCTCCAACTCCGGAGGAAGCGGCGGCGTTTGCGGAAAATCCCAAATCGGATGCGCTGGCGAAGATCGTGGATGACCTTCTGAAACGGCCGGCCTTTGGCGAGAAATGGGGCCGTCACTGGTTGGACGTGGCCCGTTATTCCGACTCAAACGGCGGGGATCGCAATTTCACTTTTCACCAGGCCTGGCGCTATCGGAATTACGTGATCGATTCCTTTAATCGCGACCGCCCTTTCTATGAATTTGTCAGGCAACAGCTCGCCGGTGATCTGATGGACGCTGAGACGGACGCTGAACGGCACGATCAACTGGTGGCATCCGGATTCCTCGCGCTTGGGCCGAAGATGCTGACGGAGCGCGACAAAGAAAAGCTGCGTCTTGATACAGCTGACGAACAACTCGACACCGTGGGGCGCGCTTTCCTCGGGCTGACAATGGGTTGTGCCCGTTGTCATGATCACAAGTTCGATCCTATTTCTCAAGAGGATTACTACGCGATGGCTGGAATCTTCCGCTCCACTCAAGTCGTGATGGGAACCCAGAATGGCTGCGTGAATGTCGCGAGCTGGGTGGAGCAACCGCTTCCCGGCCCGGCGGGAGAAGCTGCCCGTGATAAAGTAAATCGCATGGAGCTGGCCATGAAGCTGGTCATTGAAAAACAATTCAAAAACAAAGCGGGCGGCAAAATGACGCTCGACATGTTGCCGCTGGCCGGGGTGATCTACGACGATGCCGATGCGGAGCGGGTTGGTGATTGGACCGAATCAAGCCTCTCGATGAACCGGTTCGGTGACCAATACATCCATGATAATAAGGAAGGCAAAGGGGAGAAGAAAATCACCTTCCGTGGCAGCCTGCCGGAGAACGGCGTCTACGAAGTTCGGGTGGCCTACAATTCAGATTCTCACCGGGCGCGCAAGATTCCTATCACAGTGGAAGGGTGGGGAGAAGTGTCGAAAGTGACGCTGGATCAAACCAAAAAGCCGACCATCGGCGGGCTGTTCCAACCCATCGGGCGCTTTAAGTTTGAAAAAGGCGGACGGGTCGCCGTAACCATCGAGACCACCGGAACCAAGGGCTACGTCATTGTCGATGCCATTCAGTTCATCAAAGTGACCGATATCCAGCGCGAGCAGGAAGCGTTGGCTGCTGTGAAAAACGAAGCCGGTGGCGACATGCAGTTGTTCCGCATGAGCGAGGGCGATCTTAAGAAAGAACTGGGAAAGCTCATCAAAGAACTGCGTGATGCCGAGGTCGCCATGACCCCGCGGGACGCCGAAGATGCAGGCGACATTAATTTACGGGTGAGGGGAGAAGTCGGACAGCTCGGGAAAGTCGTGAAGCGGAGCTTCCCCACCGTGTTGAACGCGGGCAGTGCCCCGGAGATTCCCGAAGGTTCCAGCGGACGCCTTGAGTTGGCGGACTGGATGACTTCACCGGAAAACGCCCTGCTCGACCGGGTCATGGTCAATCGCGTTTGGCATCATCTGTTTGGCCGTGGAATCGTCAAATCAGTTGATAACTTTGGCGCTCTCGGGACCAAGCCGACTCATCCTCAGTTGCTTGATTACCTCGCGGGCGAGTTCCGCGAAAGCGGAGGTTCCGTAAAAAATCTCATCCGCCGCATCGTGCTGAGCCGATCCTATCAGCTCGGCGCTGATGCGACCGATTCCCTCGCCACGTCCGATCCAAAGAACGAATTGTTCGGTCATCAAAACCGTCGCCGTCTCACCGCCGAGGAAATTCGCGACAGCGTGCTGGCTCTGTCAGGGAATTTGGAGGCCGAAACCGGTCGCAACACATCTTTGAAATACGGCGTCGATCTCGACAAGCCGATGAACTACGCCAAAGAATCCCTCCGCACCGTGTATCTCCCCATCGCGCGCAACAATCCCGTCGCTGAGTTGACTGTGTTCGACGTTGCCAACGCAGACCTCGTCAGCGGAAGCCGAGCGGAAACCACCGTGCCCACCCAGGCGCTGTATTTGATGAACAGCGACTTTTACAAAACTCAGGCCACCGCCATCGGTCAGGCTGCCCTTGAGGCCGGCACTACACCCGATGAAGAAGTCACCTGGTTGTATCAGAAAATTCTCAACCGCACTCCGCAGCCGGAAGAGATTGCCCGAGCCAGCGGATTCATTGCAGAGATCAGCTCAGGCGCGGAAGATGAGAAACAACTCCAGGCCGCCTACGGGCACTTCGCGCACTTGTTGTTGGCGTCGACTGAGTTCTTGTTTTTGGAGTGAGGGTTAGGTAAAGACAGCGCTCTCTTCGGTGCCCGCGCGCGGCTTGATCATTTCGACGTTACCTGATAGAAACCTCTTTTCGTGGAGGAAACCGGGGACCTCTGACAAAAACGCCGATGAGTGACTTATGCCCATTCACGGCGGAATCTGAATATTTTTGAATCTCCCGGTTCGCCTACCACGTCACCCACCATTTTTGTGATCGCTACATCAACCCTATGACTATGAAATTCTGTTTCGCACTCCTGTTTTCAATCTCCATCTTCGCAAACGCGCAAGGCCCATCGATTCCACTATGGCCGGAAGGAAAGACTCCCTATTCCAAGCCGCAGGATGCTGAATCAGGCCGACCTATGATCTTTGTTTATGCCGCTGAGAAGGAATCTGCCAATGGCGCAGCCGTGGTGGTTTGTCCGGGCGGCGGTTATGGAGGGCTGGCGCTTGATCATGAGGGCCACCAAATCGGGCAGTTTTATCAGGAGATGGGAGTCACTGCCGTGGTTTTACACTATCGACTGGGCTCGAAAGGACATCATTTCCCGACCCAGCTCGCCGACGTCCAACGAGCTGTTCGCTGGACGCGTAGCTCTGCGAATGAATACGGTATTGATCCCGACCGGATCGGAGTCATGGGATTTTCCGCAGGTGGACACCTCGCCAGCATGGCCGCTACCAAATTCGATGAAAAAGCCTACGAGGCTTCTGACGAGATCGATGAAGCCAGCGCACGGCCTGACTTTGCCGTGCTCTGTTATCCGGTCATTGCGATGTCGACGAAATTTGCTCATGGGGGTTCCCGTAGCAATTTGCTCGGAAAGAAAGATCTGCCGCTCGATTCAGAAGAGGTAAAACATGTTTCGTCTGAGCTAAACGTGACCGCCAAAACGCCGCCGACCTTTATTTTCCACACAGATGACGACACGGTGGTTCCCGCGGAAAATCCCGTTTCGTTTTACCTCGCCCTGCGAAAAAACAAGATCCCCGCCGAATTGCACATCTACAAGCCGGGACCACATGGAGTTGGCCTTTTCGCGGGCGACCCCGTGCTGGGCACCTGGTCAGGACATTTGAAAGCATGGCTCAGGGACAGTGGGTTTCTCGCACCTGCGCCCACTCGAGTCACCATCTCAGGAAAAGCGACACTTGATGGCGAACCGATCAGTTGGGGCTCGGTCACGTTTCATCCTGATGATCCGAATCTGCCACTGACCACACTGCGGATGCGAAACGGGAATTTCAGGGGCGACGTTGTCGCTACAACCGGGAAACTGACTTTCGCAGGTAGCATCTGGGAGAAAACCCGTGATCCAAAAGACCGTGTCATAACACTCGATTCGTTGTCACCAAATTCCACCGAACCGGTATTGTTCGATGTGAAAGCGGAAGGCGAAAACGCCCCGCTGAAGTTCGAGCTAAAATCCCGATGACTAAAATCCCCTCTCTACTTGCCGCTGTATTCTGTCTGTCTGCTATCGCGGACGACACCTCACTCAAGAAAATAAACGGTTCAGGTGGAGAGATCGTTTTAGGGCAATCCGTTCCCGGTATCCTTGAAATCGAAGCTCCTGCCTTTGCGATTCTCGAGGACTCCAATGCCAATGTGGTCGCGGCAGCCAGCCGGGTGCAAAAAGGTAAGGTTGTTGCGTTCTCACATGGCGGCTTCCTGGTTGGAAAGGACCTCGCCGGGCAGGAGAGCTACCAGGCATTTTTGAAGAACGCAATCGCCTGGGCGACAGATGATGCAAGGGCTCCCAAAATCGGCGTCGCTCCCGGAGCAAGGGCTCTCGTAGCCACTCTCGAACAGATTGGCTTCGACGCCGAGGTGGTTTCTGCTGAAAAGATAGGGAGAAATCTCGATTTGTATTTTGCCAAGGGAGAATCCGATCGCGACCTGCCCGCAGCCGGAATTGAGAAGCTGAAGGCTCATCTCAATAGGGGAGGGGCCGTGTTTGTGGCCGCTACACCCTGGCCTTTTGGCGGGAAGTTCCCCGACTTCTCGACTTTCCCTCCGAACCAGATCTCCGAAACCTTCGGCATTCAGTTTCGCGCGAACGGCTACGCGTCCAATAAGCGGCCACTCGTCATCAGTGATGGCGCTGACCAATCTCCCATTCTCGCCGCTGAATCGCTCAAAACTTCGGTCACTCCTGAAGCCATTGCCGACCTGCGCAGAGGTGTCTTTCTCAAAGGCAGCAACCTGGACAAGTTTGTCGCCGCCCTCAAATCTCTCAACGAAACAGTCGGCCCTGTCATTCCATCAAAGAAATCCGCCATCACACCGGGACAGGATCCTCTCATTGATGCCATCATCGAGACTGAAACCACCTTAAATCTGCGACTTCCTGCCGGAAAAATGTATGCCATTCCTGCAGCACAGGACTATCCCGGCACCGTCCCGGATGACGCCCCGGTCGGCAAAAAAGAAATGGAACTCAACGCAACCTACCGGGGGTGGGCCACAGGTCGCAATGCCGGGGGATGGGCAGCAGGTGAAATGCGACCGACCGGAATCTACGCTCGCCCCGGTGGCGTCGTTGAAGTCACTGTTCCGGACTCAATGGCAGGACAGGGTTTTGAAGTAGTGATCGGCACTTACAACGGAGGTCTCGACAATCGTAAGAAATGGGAACGCTATCCCAAACTGCAGCGCTCATTTCCCATCAAGCAAACGACAACGGCAGCCTCCAACGGCCTTGGAGGGCTCGTCACGATCCGCGTTCCGCGCGGGGCTGAACTCCCGCCGCAGCGCATTACCATTTCAGGCGGAGTGCGCGCACCTCTCTACATTCATGGCGAAACGACGGTGGAGGAATGGAAAAAGGCAATCAGAGACTACTCTGCACCCTGGGCGGAGCTCGCCAGTGATCGAATGATCATTGCGCTGCCAAGCGATCACATCCGGGACCTCGATGATCCTGACAAGGTGATGGAAGCCTGGAACTCCTACATCAACAAAGCAGCTGAGCTTGCTGTGCTCGACCGCAATCAGTTTCGCGCCGAACGTATTGTATTCGATCGCCAAACCGCTGCCGGCTCGATGCACAGCGGTTACCCTGTCGCAGCTCATCTAGGTGGAGCATCGAAGAAAGCCGTTGATTCAAAAGCTCTCACAGAAGAAGGCGACTGGGGGTTCTTTCATGAATACGGACACAATCATCAACACAACCTGTGGTCCCTTCCCGGCACCGGCGAGACCACCTGCAACCTGTGGTCGGTCTATTTGTTCGAAGAATTGATCGGCAAAAACCGCGACAACACTCACGGCGCCATCAAACCGCTCACGCGAAAAACCCGGGTGAATAAATACTTTGCTGACGGGGCAAATTTCGAAAAAAGCTGGAGCATGTGGAATGCGCTCGATACTTACCTGTTAGTTCAGGAGGAATTCGGCTGGGAGCCATTCAAGAAAGTGTTCGCAGAATACAATGAGCTTCCGGAATCCGATTGGCCGAAATCTCAGCAGGAGAAAAACGATCAATTCGTCATCCGCCTGTCTAAGGCCTGTGGAAAGAATCTGGCTCCGTTCTGGAAGAAATGGAATCTACCGCTGTCCCCAACCGTCGACGCAGAACTGGCCGGGCTCGAAGTGTGGAAGTGTCAGGACATTCCGAAATAGATTCCAGGCGTGGCGGCGAGCGGGAGCGACTCGGTGAAAACCCCAATTCCGTGGCAGGTGGGCGAGGCGTCCTATTCGGGGTATGATAAAAAGCACTACGGCTTTTTCCGGTCACTCATATCCTCAATCAGGAACCACGCATCTGGGAAAGGCTTCACTGGAGCTCAATTGCCAGGCAATCATCTACTTTTTGAGCCTTAGCGCCTCTGTGCAGAATCCATAGACAAAAGATGAGCTAAACTTTCAATATTTCCACATTTAGCTCTGGGGAGTGGGCTAACTGACGCCAGTTAGCTCACTTCCCTGAGAGCAACGGGCAAACTGGCGACAGGAAGGGCGTTTAGCAATCGGGAACGGGCAAACTGACGACAAGAAGGGCGTTCAGCAATCGGGAATGGGCAAACTGACGACAGGAAGGGCGTTCAGCAATCGGGAATGGGCAAACTGACGACAGGAAGGGCGTTCAGCAATCGGGAATGGGCAAACTGATGACAGGAAGGGCGTTCAGCAATCGGGAATGGGCAAACTGGCGTCAGGAAGGGCGTTCAGCAATCGGGAGTGCGCAAACTGACGACCGGGAGCCGCCGTCTGTTCCGGGACCCAATGGAATGGTGGCTGTTTTAATACACACGGCCAGGCATCCGATTTCTTGGCGGGAATACCGACTTAAACTGACGCCCGGGAACGATTCGCCGCCGGAACTTCTGAAAATGTTGGCGAATGACCACACGATCTTGTGAGCGTGTGGCCGTTTCAGAAGTCGCTCTAAGTTACGCTTATCTCCTCACATCACCGTTGACACTCAACCGAATATCAGGCGGAATGCTCAGCCATGAAATTCCTTGTTACCGGTGCCACGGGTAAAGTCGGCCAAACCTTTCTTCGCGACTTTCTGTCATCCCCGAAGTTCGAGCACGCCACCATCAGGGCGCTCTGCCACAACCGCACGCTTGAGCCCAATGACCGGATCGAAATTGCCCGCGGTTCAATTTCCGATCATGCGGTCGTTGCCGCAGCGATGGATGGCATTACGCATGTGTTGCATCTGGCGACGTGCAAAGAGACTCCCGAGGCTGTGATGGATGTGACGGTGAAAGGAATGTTCTGGTTGTTGGAGGAAGCCCGCCAGAGCGATACGTTTTCGCAATTCATCCTCGTGGGCGGCGATGCCTGTGTCGGTCATTTCTTCTATGAGTATGACAGGCCCATCACTGAAGAACTTCCCCACAAAGCCTATCCCGGTTGTTATGCGCTCTCAAAAGTTCTTGAAGAGGTCATGCTCGAGCAATCCTACCATCAATACGATCTCAACGGCTGTTGTCTTCGCGCGCCGTGGATCATGGAAAAGGATGATTTCAAAGCGTCGCTTTCCTGGGGCGAGGATGTGTTCGGGGGACCGCGCTGGTGTGACCTGGTCGCCCCCGAAGCCGCCGCAAAATACGCAGCTGCGGGCACCATTCCGGTAATGCAGGATGCGGCCGGGACTCCTGTCACTCGCAATTTTGTTCATGTCGATGACCTCGTCTCTGCAATCATTGCTGCAATCGATCATCCGGCCGCGCGGCAGCAATTGTTCAATGTCTGCATGACCAATCCAATCAACTATCAGGAAGTGGCCGACTATCTGGCTGAAACCCGCGATCTGGATTCAGTCGGGGTGAAGACAGAGTTCCACTCCACTTTTCTCGACAATGCCAAGGCCCGACAGAAGCTGGGCTGGCAGCCGCAATATGACCTCAAAAGATTGGTCGACGCGTCCTGGGACTATCAGCGGAGTGGTGATGATCCGCGAAAGATCTGGTATCCCGGTTGATGAAAACACGAAAACGCACATTGATACCCCACGTTAAATCAGTCACGCTCCTTCAATGAATTTCAAGATCACAGCCGCTTTCCTGGCTCTCACTGTTTCCCTCTCCGCCTTCGCTGAAACCACTAAATATGATTTCAAAGGTGCGGCCACGGCCGAAGTTTATAAGAAAGCCTCTGGTGATGACTTGTGGATCTACCGTTTTGATCCAGAGGGGCACGACCCTGAAAAGGACAAGCGCCCGGCAGTTGTCTTCTTCTTTGGCGGTGGATGGAACGGCGGCACAGTCGCTCAATTTGAGCAGCACTCTAAATACCTGGCTTCGCGTGGTATGGTGGCTTTCGTAGCAGACTACCGCGTGAAATCCCGCCAGAAAACCGGACCGGATGCCTGCGTTGCGGACGGGAAGTCTGCCATCCGGTTTGTTCGGGAAAATGCGGAGCGCTTCGGAATTGATCCCGATCGCATTGCCGCTGGCGGTGGCTCAGCCGGTGGTCATGTCGCCGCGACAACCGGAATCTGCGACGGGCTCGATGACCCTGCCGAGAAAGATTCAAAGATCAGTTCAAAAGCGAATGCTCTTCTCCTTTTCAATCCCGTTTACGACAACGGTCCGAAAGGATACGGCCACAGCCGGGTTACCGAGTGGTTTCCGGCTATTTCCCCGGCGCACAACATCACCAAAGACGATCCACCCACCATCGTTTTCCTCGGGTCCAAAGACAGCCTCATCCCTGTGGCCACCGCCGAGAAATTTGATGCAGACCTGAAAGCTGCCGGCATCAAATCCGAAGCGCACATTTACGAAGGCCAACCCCATGGCTTTTTTAACGAATCCAAGAGCCCTGAATCTTTTCTGGATACGGTTCTCAAGATGGACGCCTTTCTTGTCTCCCTCGGCTGGCTCGAAGGTTCCGCTGACGAAGCAAAACTCAAATCGCTGTTGAAAAAACCGTTGAAAGGCTGACTGGTTCGCCTTTCACAAAACAGGTGGCTGAAAGATCATCGATCTTCCCTCCGTTTTGTATCTACGTATTTTTCGACAAATGACAAGCTGGCTTTCCACCGCCCTCAAAGGCGCCGCAATGGGCGCGGCAAACGTGATCCCCGGAGTCTCCGGAGGAACCGTGGCTTTCATCACCGGTATATACGAGCGGTTGATCGAAGCGGTGAAGTCCTGCGACGGCAAAGCCATCAAACTGATCCTGAAGCGAGACTGGAAGGGGTTCATCGAACGGACCGACTTTTGGTTTCTCATGTGGCTTGGCGTGGGAGTGGTCTTCAGCTTTGTCACTTTGGCTCGCCTCTTTGAATACCTCTTCGAGCATCACGCCGTTCATGTTTGGGCCTTCTTCTTCGGGCTGATCCTCGCCTCCATCTATTTTGTCGGGGTCAAAGTGAAACGCTGGGGCTTTGGCCCTGTCCTCGCAGGCATCGCCGGAACCGCTATCGCCGTAGCAGTGGCCACCCTGTTCGAGCCGGCGCAGGAAAACGACAGTTTCTTCTACCTTTTCATGTGTGGGGTTGTCGCGATGGCCAGCATGATCATCCCCGGCCTCTCGGGATCTTTCGTTCTCCTCCTGATGGGAAACTATGAATTGGTGGCGATCAAAACCGTCAACAAACTGACCTCGGGTGACATGTCAGCCCTGCAGACTATTTTACCTGTTGCGATTGGTTCAGTTGTTGGGCTCGTCGCCCTCAGTCATTTGCTGTCATGGATATTCCGACGCTTCCACGATGTTGCTGTAGCGCTCCTGACTGGTTTTGTGGCGGGGTCGTTGTTGATCATCTGGCCCTGGAAAACTCCACGTATGGCCCCGTTCCCGGATGGTGGTGATGCCGTGAAGGAAAAAGTGATCGGCTATGACTGGGAATTACCCGCTGTCTCCGGCCAGACTTTTCTGGCCATCGGATTCATCGTGTTCGGCGTAGTGCTCGTCTGGTTGATGGAAAAATACGGCACAGCCGAAACCAATTTGCCCGACGATTCAGTCGAGTGAAACCGGTTTTACCGTCAGCTTCCGAAACGCCACAGGGCCGTGATCGCCCTGTATATTGATCGGAGCTTCTGCTGCTTCCGGCCCGCCTTTTCCACCGCGGGTTGGACCTGTGACTTCCACATTTTTGTGAATCTCCACCCCGTTTAGTTTCACAGAAACAAACCGGGCATTCTCCGTTTTCTTCCCGGCTGCATCAAATCGCGGAGCACGAAAGGTGACCTCAAACCGCTGCCATTCTCCCGGAGCCTTGCTTTCATTGGAGGACGGTGCGGTGCCCTCAAAGCCGTTTTCGCCCTTGGGCTTGCTGGCGTCCCATCGTTCGTAAATCGCCCCGCAATCGTGCACTCCAAACTTGTCTGCCGGCTTGCCAAAGCTATCCAGAATCTGAAGTTCATACCGTTGCTGGAAGTAGATCCCTGAATTTGATCCCTTCGGAATCATAAACTCAATCACCGCCTCGACATCGCCAAAGGACTGTTTGCTGGTGATATTCTTCGTCTTTCCTCCGTTATTCCCGTTGTAAAATACTCCCTGACCCTCCGTTACACTGGACCACGCTTTCTCAGTTGTGCTTCCGGTGACCGCCTTTACGACTCCCCAATCACCAAGGTCACCGGCCCAGACATCAGGCTTTGCCAGATCCACTGACTCGACCGCCGCAGCATCCCCCTCTTTTCCTTTCGGCCCCTCTTCCCCCGGCTCTTCGATGATCCCGATTTCTCCGGCCGATGCAAAGTTACGACCATCCACTTCAGACAACACTCTCACCATCACATAGCGTCCCCTGACGACCTCTTCCAGATCGGCAGGCTGCGCTTTTCTTTCTTTAGTAAACGTCATTGTGAGTACCGGGTTCTCACCAAAGGTCTCCGCGTCATTGCCCACGAAGAACTGCGTTTCTCCGAATGCCCCGTTCCATCCGCCATCCTGCCTTGCTAGATACCGGAAACCGGAAAGGGAACGCTGTTTACCCAGATCGATCACCAGCTCATGGGGAAACTTCTTCACCGTAGGGGTGAACTGCGAATGCCACACCGTCTGTGGCTTTCCGTCGACCGCATATTCGGCAAGCCGATCATTCGCCCGGTTCTCGCTGCTGAATCGAACGAGTTTCATCTCATCAGCCGGGATCAAATTCTTATCAGAGATCCGATTGGTTTTCAGCTTCGTCGCCGGCGCAGGCTGACGGCTCGTTCCCCATTTCGCCCACCGATCCCGCTCGTGCCGGGTGCGGGCAGGGTCAGAATAAGTTCCTTTCACGCACTCTTCGTGCTCGCCTTCGGCATAGTCGATCATCTTATTCAGAATCTCCGGGTGCTCAGCAGCCAGATCATGCTCCTCGCTGATGTCTTTCTCTAGATCGTATAGCTCCCACGCGCTGGGAGCCTTCACCTTGTTTGTCTGGATCGTTTTCCACTTCCCATATCGAACTGCGGTCTGAGTGCCAAATTCCCAATACAACATCTCGTGTTGCTTCTGGTTTTCAGTGTCACCCAGGATTTCCGGGAGGATTGAAATTCCATCCAGATCATCCGGCGCCTCAGTGTTGGTCAAATCAGCCAGGGTCGGGAAAATGTCGACCTGATTGAAAATCAAATCGCTGACGCTTCCTGCCTCGACTTTCCCCGGCCAGCGAACCAGGAATGGAATCTTCAAGCCTCCCTCATAGAGGTTTCCTTTTCCGCCGCGAAACTCCACGCCTGTCACCGGATTTTTGTTAGGCATGAAAAACCCGCGCGGATGCTCCTTCGACTTAAACCGGTCCTGCCCCCCGTTGTCACCAGTGAAAAAGACGATCGTGTTCTCCTCAAGCCCTTCAGCCTTCAACAAAGAGAGGATATCTCCCAGATCACGATCAATCATGGTGACCATTGCCGCATAATTTTTCGCGTCCTGCGAAACATTCGGATCCTGCATCCAGGCTTCATCCTCGTACAATTTCCAGGCAGGATCATCCGCCGGGATGTCATACATGCCGTGTGGCGGGGTGATCGGGAAGTAAGCAAAAAACGGCTTCTCCTTGTTTTCACGAATGAACTGCAACCCAGCTTTCATGATCTCATAGTGCGAATACGTCTCGCCAGCCCGTCCGCCGTTGTTTCCTTTCAGCGGCACCTCTTCAGAATTCCTGATCAGATATGGAGGGAAAAATGAATGGGCGTGAACCTGATCGTAATACCCGAAGAAGTCATCGAACCCGTGCTTCTCCGGCACCCCGGTCGAATCACGCCCGCCTGCGCCCCACTTTCCGTAACCACCTGTGGCGTAATCTTTTTGCTTCAAAACCTCCGCAATCGTCACATCTTCCGCCCGCAAAGCCGTCCCGCCATCATTGGCCCGGACCGAACAATGGCCCTGATGCTTCCCGGTCATCAAAGATCCACGGAGCGGACCGCAAACCGGAGCTGCCGCCAGCGCATTGGTAAAGCGAAGCCCCTCTTTCGCCATCGCATCGATATTCGGCGTTTTGAGGTAGGGATTCCCCATATGCCCCAATTCGAAATACGCCAACTCATCCGACATGATGTAGACGATGTTCGGCGGCGGGTCTGCAGCCAGAACCGGAAGCGAGACCAGTGCGCAAAGGGAAAGCAGGAGTTTTTTCATGCTCAAGTCTGGGCAATATTCAGAGGAACTTCAAACCCACAATGAAACGACCCCGCAAGGAGGAGCGTTGTTCTCATTCCCCCAAAAGAAACGATCCAACAGGGTTGGTTCGATGACACAACCCTGTTGGACCGTACAATTACCCAGGGGACGGGATAAAAAATGGATATCTGACTTCTAACCCGGAGGCCACTTCAGCGGGCGACCTGCCAGCAGATGAACGTGGAGATGTGGAACAGACTCACCGCCGTTTTTACCGTGATTGATGACGAGCCGGAAACCTTCGCTTTCTGTGTCATTTACGCCCAGCTCAGCAGCGATCTTTCCGCCTGTCAGGAGTAAATGCCCAAGGGTTGCCTGATCTTCCTCCACCGCTTCCCCGACGCGGGGAATGACCTTCTTCGGCACGATCAAAATATGAGTCGGTGCCTGCGGTTGAATATCGTGGAAGGCGATGCAGAGATCGTCCTCGTGAACAATCTCTGCAGGAATCTCCCGGGCGATAACTTTTTCGAAAATCGTCATAGGGACACCGAATCAGTGATAGACCTGAAGCGACAATGCCTTCTTCGCGTCTGTGGTTCGCTCCAATTCCTGATCGAGGAAAACAGTTATCTCCTCTTTCAACGACTCGCAGCGTGAAGACCACTTCTTAGTCGACGCCAAATGCTTCACGCAGTTTTCCAGCCCGTAGCATTCCAGTGACTCGGCACCGCCTCTTGCGGCGGAACGGAACTGACCTTCCAAAAGGTGGAAGAAGGCCAGCTCGTAACCGTTTCCTGCACGGCGGGCGAGCTCAGAAAGCGAGATCCGAACCGGTGGTACGCTTTCATTGAGATTGTCAGCCACTTCGTTGAGGCCGACTTTGTTGAGTGTTTCACGGATGCGGTTAAAAAGCTCCGCTGCGTCAATCACCGTTCCATCGTAGTGATTCTTAAGAAAATCCTCGATGCCTTTATAGAGATCCACGGCAATCCAATCAGGGATATTGGTTCCCTGAGTTGCCTCTGCGAGAGTTTCTGTAAGCCACTCGGGCTTACAGAGCGCAAGACTGTCTGCGCCGATACGAATTAAGGGAAGTGCTGCTGGGAGGGCGATCATAAATTGCCTGTCGTGTTTATAGGGTAGGAGGGTGCCTGGTTGCTGGGAAAATTAGCGGCCTGAGACGTCAAAAAGCTCCGGCTGGATCTTTGGATCGATCGGCTCTTTGCCGAGAGATTCGATCACATCAGAGAAATCACCGACGTCTGCAAATTCGCGGTAAACCGATGCGTAACGAACAAACGCCACGTGATCGATCACTCTCAATCGAGTCATCACGAGCGGACCAATCATCCGGCTCGGGATTTCTTTTAAATTTTGTGCTGTCAGATCGTTTATAATCTCTTCAACTGCGGTTTCGAGCACATCAATACTAACGGGGCGTTTTTCGCAGGCTTTCACGAGACCGCCCAAAAGCTTCTCTCGTTTAAAAGGCTCCCGCGCACCGTCCCGCTTCACTACTCGTAAGTCATTGCGTTCCAATTGCTCATAAGTGGTGAACCGATACCCGCATTCGACACATTCGCGGCGGCGGCGAATTGAAAACCCGTCTTTTGAAGCACGGGAATCAATCACCTTATCGGAATGAGAATTACACTTTAGACAACGCATATCTGAGACGCACCACTGAGACTCGCAACAATATGTTGGGGTGTCAAAAGGAAAAAGCATACAATATGTGGGCAAAGTTGTGCAAAAGTCGATTTATCCGATGAAATTGGAATTTCCATACATCAATTTGCTGAAGGTTAAGGAATGCTAATAACTTCACAGCGGATTCAGGGGGATCTTTTGCCTTTTATAAGATCCGCTATCATCGGATTGACCTGAAGAAAATTCTGACCAAGTGGACTTCTGCTCTGGATTTTACGAATTGCCGATATCAACTGTGTAGGCAGATATCAGCAGGTACCACAGTTTCAAGAACCTTCGAATCTCCAAGAGTCACCCTCGGGTTGGGTAAAAAGTTTTCATTCAATCCGATGGGGGGCGAATAACTTAAGCTGTCGGTCGTTGTGACGAGTCTACTCCACGTATACTCTCAGAGGCCGTCGAATTGACCGCCCAGTTAACGCTGTTTGGGTAATAGAGGCATGGTTGACGTCTGTTCAGCCCGGTTCCGAGTCAACAGGGGCTGATCGATGAATAGACCCTGTTGGACCGTAAGGCCCGTGGAAACCCGGTTTCAAAAATTCTGTCCGATCCCTGACGCCCGACACCCGAAACCTTTTTTCACCTCACTTCTCCAACGCCTCAATCCGCTCAATCACAGGCGGGTGCGAGTAGTTGAGAAACACATAAGCCGGGTGCGGTGTGAGGTTGCTGAGATTGTCCTTACTCAGCTTCTTCAATGCTGATATCATTGCGCCGGGATCTTCGGTGACATGAGCCGCGTAGGCGTCCGCTTCGAACTCGTGTTTGCGGCTCATCACGTTTCCGGCGATGCCCAACAGCTCGCCGAGTGGTTGCATCAATATTCCGAACAACACCAGGCTCAGATAGATTGAAGTGTTTTCCACGCCGAAGGCATCAAATAAACTGCGGTTTTCCATCATACGGCCGAGCAGAAAAAAGATCACCCCGCTGGTGAGAAAGCTGATGATCATACCCTTCACGATGTGTTTCTTTTTGAAGTGCCCTATTTCGTGGGCCAACACCGCAACCAGCTCAGGGACGGTGTGTTTTTCCACTAGCGTGTCAAAGAGTGCGATCCGTTTGTTGTTTCCGAAGCCGGTGAAAAACGCGTTCGACTTGGTCGAGCGCTTCGAGCCATCCATGATGCTGACTTCCTTGAGTGGATAATCGCATTTCTCCGCCATCTTGTGGATCTCGTCCTTGAGCGGTCCGTTGCCGATCGGTTGGAATTTGTTGAACAACGGCATGATCAACGTGGGGGAGATGTAGAGCATGAACACCGAGAAAACCGTCATCACACCCCAGCCCCACAGCCAGGCATTCGGCACGGTTTGAAACAGCCAAAGGATGAGCGCGAGCAGCGGCGCGCCTATGATCGCACCGAGCAGGAGTCCTTTCACCTGATCGCCCAGCCAGGTCCCGAAAGTCATTTGGTTGAACCCGAAATCCGCTTCTATCTTGAAGGTGGAGTAGAGATCGAACGGGATGGAAATGAGGTAGTTCGCCAGAAACAGCGCCCCGATAAAGATCATGCCGGTCAGAATCGGGCCGCGTCCAAATTCCCGTGCCCAGCTGTCGAGCCACTGAAATCCACCCAGCCACCAAAACGTGAAAAACACCACGACGGCCATCACACCCCGACCAATTCCGAAGACAGAGCGAACGCGGGTATACTCCTGCGATTTTGCGTAGGTGTCAGCGTCGAAGATATCGCTGAAAATCGAAGGAACCTCAGCGGAAAGAGATTTCAAATTCAACAACGTCGTGAAGAAGTCCACTTTCCAGAATATGACGAAGGCGGCGACAATGAAGAAGAACCAGAAGTTAAATTGCATCGCGAAACTGTAGCCTCTTCCACCAATATTGCATCGCCCCCTCGCGTTAATTTGCCTCATGAAGTCCAGTTTCCCCCGAAAATTCAGAGGCAATGTCGGCTGCTCTATGATACGGCATCACCATGAATAAGATTTTTTCCATGGCCCTCATTCTGGCGGGCCTCACGACATTTGGATCACGTGCCGCCCGGGCCCAGTTATTCGAGGATGGTGAAACTGTCTGCTTTCTTGGGGACAGCATCACGGCTCGTGGAAGCCTTCAAACCAATGTGTCTGACTTCTACCTGACCCGTTTCCCGGATCGAACGGTGCAGTTTGTAAATGCAGGGCGCTCAGGTGATTCCGCAAACGGTTCGCTCCGCCGGATTCAGGAGGACGTTATCGATCACAAGCCGACTTCCGTCGTCATTATGTTCGGTATGAATGACATCGGTCGCGGCAATTACACGTTCGAGCCGACTGAAGCCCAGCTTAAGGCGCAGAAAGGATCGCTGGAACGCTACCAGGTGAGCATGGCGGAAGTCGTCGATCGCCTCCGGAAAGAAGCAGGAGATCCTAAGCTTATTTTCCTGACTCCGACTCCGTATGACCAGACTGCGGAAATGGAGATGAAAAACCTCTTCGGCTGCAATGATGCGTTGGGCCGATGCGGCGAGGTCATGCGGAAGCTGGCAACAGCGAACCCGGCAAAGGTGATCGATCTCCACGGACCTATGACCGCACTCAACTTGAAACAACAGGAGGCTGATCCGACCTGGACGATCGTCGGCAGGGATCGCGTGCATCCGGGGGCACCCGGATTTTTGATGATGACCTACTTGTTCCTGAAGTCGCAGGGTGCGCCGTCGATCGTTTCGAAAGTATCGTTGGATGCGTCAGCGGCTCGCGTGGAGGAAAGTGTCAATGCCAGGGTGGAAGCGGTAAAGAGCGAAAACGGTGGCGTATCGTTCACGGTGCTGGCGAAATCCCTGCCATATCCGATTGATCCCGCCGCCAAAGAAATGCTGGAGCTCCTGCCCATCGAAGCTGAACTGAATCAAGAGTTGCTTTCAGTCGCCGGATTGGCCGATGGCACTTACGAACTTCGGATCGATGGAAAAGCAGTGGGACAATACGCGGCCAAAGATCTGGCGGACGGAATCAATCTGGCTTTCAACAAGGCCACCCCTCAATACGAGCAAGCCCGGGAAGTAGCCAGGCACAATGCCCAGCGGAGAAGTGCCGAATCGGAAGCCGCCAGTTTATTGAATACGCGGCGCTGGATGAGTTATTACTATAAGATCGATGTGGAAGATCCAGCTGCCGTGCAGGCGCACTACGATCATTTCGAGGACAAGAAGGAATACAGCGCAGCCATGGCGTTGCGGTATATCAACAAGTGGCCAAATTACGAGGAGATCCGGAAGCAGGTGGAGGTTCACTGGAAGGCAGCGCTGGCGAGCCGGCAGCCGGTTAAGCATAGTTATGAAGTCGTGCCTGTGAAATAGAGCCTTTCGCCGGGGATACAGGGCGATTGAGTCTCTTGAGAGAGAACACGATAAATTCTTCTTCCGTGTCAGGGGTGCCGGAGAAAATTCCCTAAAGAAACGATGAATATGATGAAGCAATAGGTACGACTGGGATACTGAATTCATGGAATTGTGGCACTATTTCCTTCTCGCTGTTCTCGGAGTCATTGCGGGAACGCTGAATGTTCTTGCTGGCGGCGGGTCACTTCTAACGCTGCCGGCAATGGTTTTTCTCGGTCTCGACGGAGCCGTTGCAAACGGCACCAATCGCGTCGCGATTCTCGCCCAGAACGTGACCGCTGTTGGGGGGTTTCGATCACTCGGCTTCTCCGAAATGAAGCTGAGTTTCTCGCTCGCTCTCGCGGCTCTGCCGGGTGGAATTTGCGGGGCTCTTCTCGGGACCTTGGTACGCGGTGAACTCTTCAATCGGGTTCTCGGCGTAGTCCTCATCGGGGTGCTTATCTTCATGACCGTGCAGCGCTTGCGACGGGCGAAAAAGAGATCTCCCGACCAAAGCGAAACAAAGGAGACGCAGAACTCAAGTCCTTCCCGACGTCAGCTCGTTCTCGGACATCTTGCGATGGTGATCGTTGGATTCTACGGAGGTTTTATTCAGGCCGGCGTGGGGTTTCTTCTAATGGCCGCATTGCATGGCGTTCTCGGGCTCAATCTAGTGCGGGTGAATATGCACAAAGTCTTTATTGTGGGGTTTTTCACCTTCGCCGCCTTGATTGTTTTTGCGGCACGGGGGCAGGTTCTGTGGATTCCAGGGCTCTCTCTTGCCGTTGGAAATTCCATCGGTGGCTGGATCGGTTCGCGACTGAGTGTGCTCAAGGGGGAAAGCTGGATCCGCAATGCTCTCTATGTTGCTCTTTTCTTCATGGCGATCAAATTGCTCTGGCCGGGATGATCAATTAATGCAAAATCTGTCCGGTCTTGCCACTGCACGTTTTCCGGCACAAGCTTTCTCTCTTTATGAACCGCCAGTCTAACGGCTCCCGCCTTCCGCTCCTCGCTTTTATCGGTCCCGGTCTCATGCTTGCGGCAACCGGGGTGGGGGCAGGCGACCTTGCGGGTGGTGCCTTCGCAGGGATGAATCTCGGCGTCGCGGTACTTTGGGCTGTTGTGCTTGGAGCACTGTTTAAATATGTCATCACAGAGGGACTGGCTCGATGGCAGCTCGCCACAGAAACAACGCTACTGGAGGGCGCTGTCCTCCGACTCGGCCCCGCGATCCGTTGGGGGTTCCTTGTCTACCTGCTTCTGTGGTCTTTCGTTGTCGGTACAGCACTGATTGGAGCCTGCGGCGTGGCAACTCATGCTCTTTTCCCGGTTTTTGAAGAAGCCTCGACCGCAAAGATTGTCTTCGGCGTGCTCCATTCCCTGGTCGGTTTGATTCTTGTCTGGGTTGGTTCTTTCCGGTTTCTTGAAAGAATTATGGCCGTGTTAGTCTCGGCCATGATTATTGTCGTTCTCGCGACAGGTGCCTTTGTCGGGACGGATTGGGGAGCGGTTCTCCGCGGTTTGACCATTCCCCAAATTCCTGATCACCCGGAAGGCGTCGCCTGGACCCTCGCTCTCATGGGAGGCGTCGGCGGAACTTTGACCGTTCTTTGCTACGGCTACTGGATTCGCGAGAAACACCGGTCCGGCTCCAAAGATCTTCGGCTCTGTAGATGGGACATTGGGATCAGTTATTTTCTGATGGCTCTCTTCGGTATTGCTATGGTGATTCTCTCTGACGGACTTCAGCTCAGCGGCAAAGGAGCTACCCTCGTCGTCGATCTCGCTAACCGGATCGGAGAGAAAACACACCCCTCGGTAGAAATTCTGTTCCTCGCCGGAGCCTGGGCAGCGGTCTTCGGCAGTCTCCTTGGCGTTTGGCAGGCGATTCCCTATCTCTTTGCTGATTTCTGGCATCTCCAGTCGCAGAAAGAAGCGCTCTCGGCTGATCGGTTCAAACCCTATCAAGTTAACACCCGAGGGAAGGCCTATCGCGGCTACCTCATCGCCCTTGCCTTGGTTCCTTTGCTCGGTCTTGGTTACGATTTTCAGATCGTTCAGAAGGTCTATTCGGTTTTCGGTGCTCTCGTCATGCCAATGGTTGCTCTCACACTTCTCCTTCTCAACGGACGGGCGGCCTGGGTGGGGAAATCTCTCCGCAATCGCTGGTGGACCTCAGTGACCCTCATCATCATTATTGGCTTTTTCGCCTGGGTTGGTCTTCCCAAGTTGTTGGCGACTCTAGGTCTGTAATCCTGACTGGTGTGGAGAATAGTTAGCTTGTCCCTAAGTTACAATTTTCTGTATGCTAAGAATACCTATTGTATGAAAACTCACCCATCTATTCCAGCCACCGTTTGTCTTTTCCTGCTTTGTGTTTCCTCCTGCAAGGATGGGGAGAAGACTGTTTCCGAAGCTCCTGATTCGAAACCAGTCCCGGAAGCGCAGGCGCCGGTAGAGAAGGTCGCCCCGCCTAAGACACAGGAAGAGAAGTCGGCTCCATCTTCGGCGGTGCCTTCCGTGGCCGTAGGGAAATCCACCGGTGATCAGAAGATCCTCGCAGGGAAATCCTACTACAATGATGAGAATCTTGCCGAAGCCAGAGGGCTGATCAACAAAATGAGCGCAGAAGTGAAGGAGCAAATCCTGACCGAAATGAAAGCGAAAAGAAAAGTTTCAGCGGTAAAGATCACCAGAGAACAGGCGAAGACGAGTCTCGCGGTCAGTAAGCTGACCGTTGAGTTGATCGCCATAGAGGCGGGTGTGAGTGCTGGCTTTTGAAGCGAGAACTTGACGTAAACCTTTACGGTATCGAATCAGAGGAGGGGATACTGCGAGAGCGTGCGTGTTTTCCGCTCGTATGTAGCGTCGGATTTATTCGACGAATTCATCGGTCCGGAGCAGAGGATTAATTCTCCGCTCGAACCGGAATCGATGGTCTGGCGTTATCCACCTTCAACCCGATCTCATTAAAAGGGATTTTCTTAAAGCCGGGGCGTTTCTTGAGCAGAAACGAATCCGCCTTCAGGGTGAAGTCCTCTTTCTCAAAATCAACAAAGCCGAGGCTTTCCGGCGTTTGGAGATACTCAAATCCCTTCGGTCTCTTCGCTTTTTCTTCCTCTGAAAGTGCCTTGCTCTTGAGGACAAGATTGTCTTCCACAGTTAGCTTCGGAAGAATCTTCTTGGTGTTGCCGTCAAAACTGTAGGCTCCTTTCGAGGAGTTTATGAAAATGTTAGTTTCAATCGTGGTGTAAAGCGGTTCCTGCGGTGAGTCCGACATGATCTTCGCCAGGTTCGGATATTGTTCACTCCAGGGAGGGCTTTTGTAATTCAGTTTTTCAGCCTTCTCCTCGAGATTCCAACCGCTGTATTTTGGATCGTTCCACTGTTTCCAGCTCATTCCCCGCGAGTCGAGGTGAACCCCGATAGGACAGTCGATGATCAGGTTGTTCCGAATTGGGTTGTCGCGTCCTCCGCCAATCAAAAAAGCGCGCCCCACTTTGTAAAGGACATTTCCCTCGAGGGTATCGCCGCTGTCGCAATCATCGAGGTAGATGCCCATGGTATGAGTGCTGTCGCTCGAATAATCGCCCAGGTGATGGATGTAGTTGTGACGCAATACATTTCCCTGACTGGTCCAGTCGCGCCCGGTGTAAAAGGCTCCGGAATCACCGGTTTCCATGACTACGTGGTGGATCTCGTTCTTTTCGAACAGATGCTCGTTGCCGCTGTATTTGATGGCGTTGTGCGGGGCATCGTGAATTAGGTTGTGACTCACCGTGGTTCCACATCCGTTCACGCTGATGCCTGCCGCGTAGGTGCGCTGAAAGATTCCGTAGTGATGAATGTGATTGTTCGTCACCAGATTTCCAGATGAAACCAGAGTCTTCCGGTCTCCGCCATTGATCGAGATCCCGCCCCTGCCGAGATTGAACAGGTCACAGGACCGAATGGTGATCCCTTCGCCGTTGGCGCTGATTCCGGTGCTGGCGATATTGGAAAGCTGACACCCAATGATTTCGATATCCCGGCTTTTGCTGATTTTGAGGCAATCTCCGTGAGTATATTCAAGCTTGATGCCTTCCAGCTTGATACCCTTGGTATTTTCGATCTGAACGAGTGGCGTTGTCTGAGTGGCAAGGACCACTGCACTCTCCGAAAGCGGTTTGACTGGGTAAAAGTACAGTTTCTTTCCGGCCCGGTCGAGATACCACTCGCCGGGGCTGTCGAGTTCTTCGAGAATGTTTTGCGCAAACAACCGGCGCTCGCTGGCACCCCAGGTTCCGCCTTTCAATCCGTAGCTGTGGGGGGCCGCGAGGCGAATGACGTTTTGTTGCGGATCATATTTGGCGATCTGTATCACTTCATCCGACCAGTCGTGAGTCCAGTAGCCAAGCAGCCACGCTCCGGCATCGATGTTCCATCGTTTCGGGCGATCGGCATCAAAAACAAAAGCACCGGGATGGTGCTTTCGCTGAGCCGGATCGGTTGCCTTTGGATCGGGAAGGCCGTTGTCGATCACTTTAGTAAAAGTCGCCCAGCCTTTGTTTGCAGCGTCTCGATTCGGCCATCGCGCCAGAGTCATGATCTCTCCATCCATGTAGAGCCATGGGGCCGGGGGCGTGCCTTTGAACGACTTTGGATAGGCCGGAAGTTCCTTCGGAATGATTTCAGCCAGATCGTAAACAAAGATCTTGTCCCGCACGTCTTCTGACAGCCGGTTGAGAATCTTCGGGTCGCTGATCTTACTGAATTTTTCCGTATTCAAAGTAGAGCCGCCCCGAAATGACACGGTTCCCGATTTCTCCGCCCGATAAGTCACCCCGCCATCCAAGGCTCCGAATACCACGGACTCATCGATCCGGTAAATACCCGGCTTGATCACAACCGTGACGGGAGAGTCTTGAGGAATTTTCCCGCTTTTCCGTCCTTCACGAATGCTGTCGCGCGCCTGGAGGAGATTCTGAACCGACTCTGAAACATAAATTGTCTCCTCCGCATCGAGATGCGCGGTGATAGACAACAAAGTGCAAAGGTAGAGCGTTTGAAGTGTTTTTGAGAACATCAAATTGAACAACTGAAACTGAGGTGAGCCGACTTAATTGATTAAGCGAGAGCGGCTGATAACTGTGCCATCAATCCCATGCCCATTTGCGAGATGACCCGGTAATCACTTTGCTGGAGGGCCTGCCCACCCCGGTTGCTCTGCGCAACTCCAGTGAGAAATCCATCAGGAGTCAGGAAATCCTCCAGTCCCTGAAGTGTTTTCCTGGATACTTTCAGATACTCTTCAGGGAGTAATCCGTTTTTGACCGCGATAGCCAGAGCGGCAGCGATGCCGGCAGACCCTGAAGAATCCGGCGGGACATCTTCGTGAAGAAAGCAATTCCACAGGCCGTTTTCCTTTTGATGCCCGCTGACCCATTTTGCGAACCGCTCCACTTCGGCTTTGAGATCCGCCACATCGTCATCGCCCTTGTATTCGCTGAGAGTTCTCACGAGTCCCAGAGAATACCAGGCGACACCACGCGCCCAGTTTTGGAAAGAGCGTCTCTCATCCCCGTGGTGGCGTAACCAGCAGTCATCGTTGTGAATGAGCCGCTCACGACGCAGGCGGAGTTGTTTTAGAGAAAGATCGATCAGCGATTTATCATTCCGCTGAGTCCCAATGACCATCATGGGATAGGCAATCGTGTAACTTCCTTCGGCGGACGTCGTTCCCCCGTCTTTGACACACCCCGCTTTGTCCCGGTGAGTCATCCAGAACTTGATCACTTTCTCAAAGACCGGATGATCCGGGCGGAGCTTCGCAATGACGGCATGAGGCAAAGTGGATTCAATATCCGAGACCAACCCGTCGTTCGGGCGACTCTTGGGGTCTTCATAAATCAGCTGATCGTTGTCGTCAAAGAAGTAACCCACATGGCTGTGGAGCGCTTTCTCAAACCGGGCGTCACCCTTGGCTTGAAACAGACCGTAAAGCCCGTCCATGACGCAACCCTCCATCCAGCCCCAGGGTTGAAGGCTGACAGGGGAAGCCAGCAGATCATAAAACTCTGACATAGATCCCGGTTGATCTGAGAACAACAAATGCGGTTGAAGCGCAGCGTGATCTTTTCGATCCGGGTCGACCTGGAGAAACCAGACGGGATTCTTTCCTTTAGTCATGACCAGAGAAATCCCCTGGTCAGCCACTTCGCGGGTTTGTTCTTCAGTCAGGATGATCTCAAACGGTTCCAGGACCGGAGCGAATCGAATATCCAGCTCACCGATTTTCTTTCCTGAATTTGCCAGGCGAACATCAATTTTAATCTCCTCCCTCAAATCGACCGCAATCGTGAAGCGCAGTCGACCTTGACCGGTTGAAGGAAGGTCTGCCCATTTCAGAACCGGGTACTGGTTGGCGTCGGGCACAGGCACAGCAAAAGCGTTCCAACCAAAGGGCAGTCGTTTTCCTTCGGCCAGGGGGATGTCCGCCAAATTGGAGGCTTCTGGATGCCGGTAAACGATGTTCGCATGGTTCGAATCCTGCGAAATGCCAATGGTTGCAGAACCTGCCAGCAGGGTTCCGCTGTTCCTGATAAAAGTGCGCCTTCTCATAAAATCGGACCCTATTACAGATCGGCTGTAGCGAAAGGAGTTATGTTTCGCGAGCTGAAATCCGGGACACAATTTGCAGCAGTGAGACGGTAACAGGGAACCGCCTCTACTTCTTGAGCGCAGGCAATACCTTTCCCGAGATTTCCCCGGTGATGATCTCGTAAGCAGTTCGCCCCCAGTGATAACCATCACCGCTGGCAAGCTCGAGTTTCTTCGCCAGAATAGAATAAATATCAATGATATCGATACCCTCTTCCTGCATGACCTGTTCGGAAATCGTGTTGAGCCTGACAACGACATCATTTTTCTCGCCGAGACTGTCCACGGGCTTGTCTTTAGCTGGTTTCGGAGCCGTGTGCGGCGTGGTCATCAGGTAGAAGGTTTTGGCCTGTGGAGCTCCTGTCTTGAAGCACTGCGCAAGGTCGCGCATCCTGTCATGAACCTGCTCATCAGATACTTTATCGGGAGTCCAGTGCAGGGAGTGCAGACCGTTGTTGAAGACAATCGCATCGAACTTGTAGCGGGATGCCATTTCGGTCAGGGCCTCTTTAGGCACTTCACCACCGACGAAATGAACGCAGTGAAAAACGTAGGCCTGCTGTTTTAACATCTCAGGAATGAATGATCCCCGGTAGCCCATGGAAATAGAGTCTCCGTAAATCAGGATCTTCGGCCAATCCTCATGTTCAATCTTCGGGACATCCAGCGCCCAGCCTTTGCCTGCTACCGCTCCCCGGGGATTGTCGCTATTGCCCTCTTTTGCAGAAACATAGTTGAATGACGGTCCATAGACTTTGACGCTGTGAATCACAGCGGGCATTGGTTTGTCCGACTCCTTGAGATTGCGCCCGATCCACATGGGCTGGTCGTTCGGGATTATTTCCATGAAGCATTTTTTGATCGGCCGGTCGTCGACGTAGAACGTGGCCAACCCCTCGCGAACCGCCATGGTGAATGTGTAGGGCGTGTTGATTTCCGGTCCTTCTTTTCCGCCAATTCCCGAAGCCTTCATGAAAATATTGTTCACGTAAGAACCGACGCGACGCGCGTAGTAAGGCTCCTTGCGATAGTTCATATCAAGGGTAAAGCCGTCGCCGGATTCGCTGTCGCTCTGCTTGCTCATGACGGTGAAAAGCGATTGCTCGATGAGTTCACTGAGGGAGAAAGTGACCTGAACGGTGAAGTTCTTCTGGTCAGGAAATGCCGTGGCGGGGACGGCGAATGCGGCTCCGTCGGTGAGGGTGACTTTGCCGTCGTCAGCCTTCTGGATGCTGCCTGACTGGAGTTCTGCGGGAATCGTCTCAGTGGCCAGGTCCCAAAGCGGCTTGTCGTCTGCACTTCCAGTGGTTGAAAGAAAAGCGAGTCCAGCGAGGGCTGTGAATAGAGTTTTCATAGGGTGCGGTATTTCCAGAAGTAAAATGATGGGAGTCTCACGGCTCAGGTAAGTTTTGCAAACGGTCGCGGAGTTTCGAGGAAGGAAGTCCGCATAGTGGGCGGCAACAAAGCGTATTGAAGAACGAAGCGCTTGAACGGTTCCGATTAACGTAGTGGAATGGCTTCGTCAGGCCAGGGGACGGATTCTCCGGATGACCTGTCAACCGGCATGGGAGAGTCGCACGAACGAAGATAATTGGAGAGCTCCGTCGCCAGTTGGCCGACTCGAGTGGACTCTGTGGCAGCGAGGTTTACCTTCTCTCCCAGGTCTTTCTCCAGATTAAAGAGCTCGATGCGCTGGTCTCCGTAGTAGTAAATCAGTTTCCACTGATCTCGCCGAATCGCACTGCAAGGTCCCATTCCCGGGCCTTCAACGGGTCCTTCACGTTGCAATGGCCCCCATGAATTCGGGAAATGCCAGATCAGGGGACGCTCAAATTCGTCACCTTGCGGTTCACCAGCCAGTAGCTTCTTCAAGTTCAAGCCATCGACCGTCTTTGATTTGGGCAGTGCAACATCTGCTGCCGACAAAAGGGTTGGAAACCAATCTTCAATCATCACCGGCGTGGATTGCTTGCTGCCTTCAGCCACTACTCCCGGCCAGCGAACCAGCAGTGGCACGCGGATTCCTCCTTCGTGATGAGCCCCTTTGCCACTACTCAGCGGGGTGTTGTGAGTGTGAGGTGGGCTCATACTGCGCCGGCTATGGCTCAGCCCGCCGTTGTCTGAAGTGAAGACTACCAGCGTGTCATCTGAGATCTGGAGTTCGTCCAGCAAAGCCATCAGGTCGCCAACGCTTTTGTCCATCCCTTCGATGAGCGATGCATAGGCTGCTTCGGGTTGATCCAGTCCGGAGTTCCGGTAGTAGGGAGCGAATCGTTCATCTGGCTCAATCGGTGTGTGAGGTGCGTAGTGCGCAAAATAACAAAAGAAGGGTTTTTCCGCTTCGACGGCCTGGCGGATTTCACGTTTGGCTTCACGAGTCAGCGCCTCGGTCAGGTGGATATCCTGTCCGAAATACCTATCCAGATCCCAGGCGCGCCACGGTCCATCAGGGTGTTTAAGCGCGCCGAAATTTTTCGTTCCCCAATAGCTGCCGCACCCTCCGGCATCGCGACCACCTGTCCTGACATCAAACCCAAAATTCCCGGGGTCGGCTCCGGGAGTATCCTGCGCTCCGAGATGCCCTTTCCCAAAATGCATCGTCCGATATCCGCCCACCCGAAGGAGTGCGGGCAGGGTTTCAGTAAAAGTGGAGTGTGGCGTTCCCGGTCCCGGTTGCAGACCGTTCCAGTTCCACGGGGCAGGCAACAAGGTTGGATGCGGCAGATCGGAGCTGGGCGAATCCCCACTCAGATAGGTCCATTGGGTGACTCCGTGCCGGGCTGAATTCTGACCGGTCAACAAGCTGACTCGGGTAGGTGAACACACCGCACATGAGTAGGCACTGGTAAACTTCATGCCTTCTTTCTCAAGACGCTCGAGGGCCGGGGTACGATAGCGCTTGTTGAAAATCGTCCGCTCCGGGCCGAACGCGACACTGGTGTCCTGCCAGCCCATATCATCCGCCAGGATAAAGAGAATGTTAGGATGATCTTTCCCTGCCCAAAGCGCCGTGGACGGAAAGAGGAACGTCAGAAACAGAATTTGAAGTGTGAATTTCATTGTTTCAAGGGATGTGAGCATTGGGGGGTGAGCCTGAGTATTGAACTTTCCTTTCCAAAGACCCGACAGAGGCTTCATTTACTCTTTCGTCTTGACTGTCGTTTCAGCCAGCTCTAAAACCATGACCGACGTGTCAGGAGCTTTTCCTGAGTAAAAGGAGACATAGTGCCTGTCCCCGATCACCGTGGCGTTTGTGTTGCCGGAATCCCACGCAATAGTGCTTCCGGTGGTAACCACATCGGAGTCCGGCCAATGGTCCGGGTGATCAAAGACCGTCTCTGGATCAACAACTCTCCGGCGAACTTTGCCCTGGCCGCGTTCGTAGTAATAATTACTCAACAAACCTGTTTCAGGATCAAGAATCAGCGTCGGCGTCGAGGCGTGAATGTCACTGATGTTCGTTCTCTTACGTGTCCATGTTGCACCGTTGTCTGTTGAGCTGATTTGGAATTGAGTCGGCCCCGTTTCGGTTCGCGCGATCCCTAGAATGCGACCGTCACCGAGGTAAACGGCGGCTGGCTCGGTCGGCCAATCGTCTTTCATCAGTCCGGATTCGATGGTGGTCTGCTCCCATGTGGCTCCATCATCGCTACTGGTCATCATTCCCCATGAATGAACCGGCTTATCACTGTAACTTCCGGCGAACCACAAGGCCATCAGGCCGACATCGGGGACGGCAAAGATATCCGTGATCTGCATCGGCTGCACTTCGAGTTTCGGTGTTGCCAGCAGCGTGAACTTCACCCCGTCGGTTGTTCGATAGAGATCGTGGTGCCACTCTTTTCCGACCCGGCGCACCCAGAGCAACATGGCACCCGTGGAGTCCAACCCCTTGCCAACGGTGACCTCTCCATACTTTGGCGTGTCCGCCACCACCGTTTCCGGCGTCCATGTTTTCCCGCCATCGGTAGAAGTCCGCGCATACACCCCTCGAGCGCCTTCGTTGACGGTATGCTTAGCACCGCGACTGTAGGTGCAGACCAGCTTGTCGCCGATCGCCTGGGTCATCGGCCATGAGTTGTAGCCACTCACATCCTGAACGACATGAGCCTTCGCGAGCGGTTGCACCGGCGTTATTTTGACTACTGCCAGACCCGTGGGCTGGGTAAATGTGTCACCGGGAAGACCGGGCTCC
Organism: Verrucomicrobiales bacterium; assembly: GCA_048267005.1. Taxonomy (GTDB): domain Bacteria; phylum Verrucomicrobiota; class Verrucomicrobiia; order Verrucomicrobiales; family DEV007; genus JABDJT01. Next base: position 29,187 of record JBLWYI010000010.1, read on the forward strand.
CGCTGAATCCTTACCGTCAGCGGCGCGTTGGGAACCACCTCGTAGTAAGATTGCAGCAGGATTGTCCGTGAATGCAATGGAGCCTCCGGCAGCGGGGTCGTCACCGGCTGGCCCATTGAGTAGCGATCAGTGAAAGGGGCGCCTTCCACCATCTGTGAGAGGTGAACCCGATACATATCGGAAAACTCTGATCTTGTTTCCGGGTCGTTCGAAGTCACTACAATCTCAACTTTCACCGCGGTCCAATGTTCAGGGAGAGCGCCGACAACACCGGAGACCGATTGCCCCTCGGTGCCACCCGATAGCGACCACACAGGGATATGCGTCGACACGCTCGACATCAGCACCCGTGAGGGATTACCAGTGGCGATCGTGAGATCATTGGCCGTCAAACAGATGGGAGTCGCCGTCTTCGCGACTTCTCCCCCGTGCAGGGTGGTAGCGAGAGCAGTCAGCAAGGCGATGGAAGAGAGAGTCGTTCGCATAAGCAAAGGTCTGATTCTACCTACCTGCCCGGGGATTCAAGCGCGGAAAACCGCCAAAACCCGGTTAGCCGCTTCGCTGCACTGCACTCAGGAGAGCTCAGATGAGTCACCGTTGTTACCCCGCTTCTGCAAATTGGCGAGACCTTTGAGAACCCAGGCGGTCACCTCGTCGATGGTCTGCGCCATGAAGAGCTGGATGTTTTCCTCGATCGACAATCCGTTGTTTTCGCTGAGTCGTCCGATGCCGTATTCTCTGAAGTAGGCAATCAACGCCCCGGCCTCGAGGGGGCCGTTGTAGTCGGGGTCTTCGAGGTTAGGAGTGAAATCACCATAAAGGGTGACCACTTCCTCTGCCAATACAAAGTCGATTCTGGCGGAGTCGTCGCCTAGAAAGGCTTTGATGATTTGACCGGTCACACCGCCCAGCAGCGCTGACAGGTAGAGTGGTTTGTGAAAGACACAACTCAGGTAGGCCTCCTCGACGACTCCTGCAGTGCGACCTTTAGGAGCGTCTTTAGGGTTGTTAGGATCCATATCCCTTCCTCCCAGGCAGACGCGGGCAAAGCTGTCTTTCGTCATCTGTTTTCTCATGAGGGTGAGAGAGAGGGCGAAGGCGTAACCTTTCAGTCCTTTGGGCGAAGGCGGGTTCCTTTCAGAGGTTTCGAGCGCCCCGGGGACACCCGGAAAATACCGGTAGTCTTTCAGGAGCGGGTCATCAGGTTTCGCGCCGGGAACAATATCGAGTACACCTCTCAGTTGCTGCATTTCACGTTCGCTCATCGCCGGCGGGAAACCCCAGAAGACGCAATTGATAATCAGGCCGGTGCGTTCTTTTTCATAAAGTACGATGTCCTGATGTTCTTCGGCAAAGGTGGCCATGCGTTGCATGACGCCGTCGTTTCTCCAGTCGTGGCCAAGCATCACAATGCCTTCGTTGGCCATGATTGCCTGGGCAACGTGGACCGTGAAATCGTTGACATCCCCGATGGTCAGGCCAAGGCGACTGAGGTCACCTTCGTGTTCGGAGATAGAGATGTTGATCTTGAGCTTACGATGCTCCACGGAGTCGTCTTTATTCCGGATCGACTCCGAAAGGCTGTAGCTGGCCAGCCCGCCATCCAGCGCCCGATCGCCTTCGCAATCCCAGAACGGCAACAGTGTCGGGGTAAGCATATAAGTTCTCTCCCCGCTGCGGTGTTCGACAAAGTCTTTACTCGCATCGTAAAGTTCTTTGGTCATGGGCGGATCGGCATAGAAGATGACGTTGTAGTCCCGGGTCAGGTTTCTCTTCTTTTCATCGCGTTTCATCCCCGGTGGGAGGGAGCGTTTTTCACGCAAACAGGCTGCGACATGAGCGAGGTGTTTTAATCCCGGGGAATAGGGAATCTGACTGACACCACAGGCTTTGATGAAGCCCGGGTGATTGGATTCGAGGTCGCGACGCAGGCGGTCCAGTTGGAGAATGCGGAGACTTTCTTTCAGTGCTGGGATGAGAATGCGGAAGAGGTTTCCATCCGGGATGTAAACTGTGGGCACACGGCTGGCGACCAGCCGGTCCGCTTTGTGCATGAGTTTGGTTCGTGCTTCCACACATATGATAGGGACGCCGCACTGCTCGGCCCAGAGGAATTCCTGACGACACCACGGGCGGGTGTCATACATTTCCGTTCGTAGCACGACAACCACCGAGTTTTCTGCCCCGTTGCGGATCTCTCTCTGCCAGTCATCCACGTCGCGGAGGTTATCTGCATCATACCAGTGGGGGAGAAAGTCTTTATCCTGCAGGGCTGACCGAACTGAATGGGCGAGTGGCAGACTGTCTTTTTTGGCGTGGCTGATGAAGATTTGCAGTTCCTCAAGGCCTTTATCTTTGGGTTCAGGTCCGGCGGACAACAGCTGCGCCCGACAGCGTTGCATGACATAGAGGGAAATCCACGCGCCGCGTTCTGCAAACTCACCAAAGACATTCAATTTATCGTTCAGCTCCTGGACCGCGTCATAGCTCCGCAATTCAACGGAATCTGACCCGGAGCCAAGAAAAGTGAAGCTTTTCAGCAGGCTGTCGTGCATACAGATGACCGAGGCGCGGTGTGGTTGGTCTTCAGTCTGGTCCAGCACCTCTCTGCATTCTGTGAGCCAGGTTTCCCAGTCGCAGTCATACATCATGTCGTCATCAGCAAAGACAACCAGCATGGTATGAAGTGCCCCGTTCAGCAGTCGCCCGGGATTGACATCATCAACTGACGGGGCCTTTCCGAAACAGCGCAACGGAATGGGCAGATCACTCAGCGTAGCGACATAGGGATTCGAGTCCGTCCGATTCCCTCGAATCGCGATACTCAGCTCGTGGACGAGTTCGCTCGAGAGTTTATTTCCGCCATTATAACAGACGACGATTTGGAGGGGCGGCAGCTGATGCCAAGAATTCGATGATTTTTTTGTTCCAGGTTCCATAGAATGAACTCTGGAAAAAACAGCCCTGAATTGCAAGGAAATCAGGCTGACCTACCGCCAAAATCAATCGCGTGATTCCCGCAGCGCGCTGATGTTTCCGATCCAGGTACACAGAACAGAAGCGATGATCGCCGGGGTTGCGAGGAGGGCGGTCACCGTGCTGATCTGGTTCATGTCCCGGTTCCCCAGTTCAAAGAACGCGCTGGTGATGCCCGCGAAATAAACGAAGCCGAAGATCCCCCCGAAAACAAAGCGGCCTTTGATCGATGGATTGTCAAACGTCAGGGAACCTGGAACCGTCGAGCAGAGCAGGGCGAACCCGGCCACGACAAGTGAGTTGTAATGAAGACCAAACCCGGCGGCCAATGCGGCGAGACCGACAAACAATCCGCCGCCCACAAAGATTCCCTGCCACTTCTCGCCCCGCTTTAAAGCATAACGTGCGGATCGATCGAGCAATACCAGCAGATTACCGACGCCCGGTGCCAGCCAGATCCACATGACAAATCCGAGCCACACGACGACCAGCGCGGTCGCTGCCAGGGGGCTGACTTCTTTCAGCATTCTACGCCCGATCTGATACGCCAGGTATAAGCCGATGATGATGATCCACTGTTTCCCCTCGGTGAAACGCGCCATGAAGAACGTGTAGCGAAGGTAGGTGCGGTAGAAAATTGAGCGGGCTTTGAATGATTGCAGCAATCCCTCGCGGGCATACTCAAACTCCGGATCCTGCCGGAGTGCTTCGCGGAAGTGAGACTCCGCCTGCTTGTGATCGTGCCGCCGCAGAGCATCCCAGCCGGCGTTGCTGTGGGCATACGCGCTTTCCGGATCATCCGCCAGCAACTGGCTGACCGCGATTTCCGCTTCGACCTGTTTGCCCTGATTGCGGAGCACATTGGCCAGCAGGTTTTGAGCAAAGCTGTTATCCGAGTCCAGAGTCAGGGCCTGACGGCACTCCACCTCTGCGTCCGCCCATCGCATGAGATCGGCGAGAGCGCTGGCTTTGGCCGTGTAATTGAAGCTTGCATCCGGGTTCAGGGAAATGGCCACATCGGCTGCTTCGAGGGCTTCCTTGCCCCGGTTCATGTTCGATAGAATGATCGACCGGACTGCGCGGTAGTAGTCGTGCTCAGGCTCCAGCGAGATGGCGATGTCGATTTCCTCGAGCGCTTCCTTTTTGCGGTTTTCCTGTTCCAGAAGACACAGCGCGAGCCGCGAGTGCGCGTAATCATCATTCGGCTCTGCGGCAAGATGTTCGCGGTAGGCGCTTTCGGCCTGATCCAGCTTTCCCTGCTGGTGGAGGAGGAGCCCGTGAGGAAGTGACATGGGAATAAGGGAGGTGAAATTTGAGAAATGACAACCCGACGCGGGAGTTTCCTGCGCGTGGTTTGTCAATAGAGCAAGGGCTTCCCGCCGGCGGAATGAAAAGCCCTACAATTTCTTCAGCACGATGTCTTTGTATTGAATCGTCATCGCCGGACCTGAGTGCAACTGCAGAGCCAATACCCCGCTCTTTTCAGCTTCGGCTTCCTCATGGTCGATCACGATGGCTGTCGTCACCCCGTTGATACCGATCTCCAGTTTGTTGCCAACAAATTTGATTTTGTAATCGGCCCACTCGCCCTGCTTGTAGTCAGCAAGCGCCTTTTCCGCACCTTCTATCTTTTCCTCTTTGCGGGATCCATCGGCCGCGATGGTTGTTTTCTGCCCACGGCTGGCCAGCAGCTTACGCGGGCTCTTTTCATCATAAATGCACCCAAGGTAAGGGGCTTCCGGATGGGCGATGTCACACTGATATCCCATGACATGACCATCATCTTCCACCATTGATCGCACCTGGATTCCTGCGTTGGCCTTTTTACCGCCTTCGATACGGAATTTCAGAGTCAGCTCGAAATCCTCCAGTTTGCCGTCCTGCCACACGAGGAACTGATTGTGCTTGCACGGCTTTTCATCGCTTGAGATGGCGGTGATAGCTCCGTCTTTCACTGACCACCACGACATGTCAGGTGCGCTCCAACCGCTCAGGGATTTCCCGTCGAAGATCGGTTTGGCGTCCTGGGCGATTGAGGTCACGGATACAATCGCAGTGGCGACGAATGCGGCAAGAAAACATGAGGGTTTCATGGCGGTAGTCTGAGATGGGGCAGGGAAGGAATCAACCTCAATTCTGTCAGTAAAAACGTAAGTGAAAATTACGCATCCCATCCGGTTCTCACTGGCGGAGCGAAGGTGAAACGCATGCCAATGCCAAAGGAGAAGCCCTTCCCCATGACAAGCCCGTGATACGGATGGGATGGGTGTGATGTGTAAAAATTAGCCTTGACTAACAATTGTAGCGACGTCTAACTGTCGCATGAAATCATTCAAGACTCTTTCTTTCACGAACCGCTGCCTCTTCATCTGCGGATTCTCCACTATCGGGCTCTGTCATCTTTCCGCCGGTGATTTAGATCCGACACCGGTTGCCCCGGATAAATCGGGATACACCTTGTTCAATCCCACGCCGGTGGATCAGCGCCGTGAGTTGTCGCCCGATCGACCGGATGCAACCGAGAGCCCGATCACGGTGGATGCCGGTGCTTATGTGTTTGAGGTCAGCTACTTCGATTGGCGCCGGAACGATGGCGATCATTCCTACACCGTCATGGCGACCAACTTTAAAATCGGTCTCACCAATGACATCGATCTACAGACTGTCTTTGATGCCTACACGTGGGAAGACCCGAAGACCGGAGAAGGGGGCGAAGGTTTCAGCGACGTCCAGTTGCGATTGAAATGGAACCTGTGGGGGAATGACGAGGACGGACCTGCCTTGGCTCTTTTCCCGTTTATCAAAATCCCGACCGGCACCGAGTTGAGCAATGGTGAAGTTGAAGGCGGACTCATCATTCCGTTCTCCATGCCGCTCACGGACCGCCTGGGGCTGGGACTCATGGCGGAAATCGATTCCGTTTACAATGACGACACCCGGGGGCAGGACCTGGAGTTCCTCCACTCCGCAGTGCTCGGCTACGATGTCACCGATCAATTGGGGGCTTTCATTGAGTACATTGGAATCACCGGGGAGAACACCGCGTATCAAACCTATGCCGCGGGAGGGCTGACCTTTCAGATCAACAAAGATCTCGTGCTCGATTGCGGCGCCCAGATAGGGCTCAATGAACATTCCGAGGACCTCGGCGTCTTCGCCGGGTTCACTAAGCGTTTCTAAGCTGACTGTGGATGACTGGATCCTTCCCCGGCTGACGTTTTGGTCATCAATGACGGCCTGAGAGGGAAGCCCTTCACGAATCAACCCTGTCGAGTTGGCGAACCAACCCTGTTGGATCGTAGAAGGCTGCGGTCCATCAGGATCGGTTCAGTCAAATCCAGTCAATCTTGTTAATCCTGTCTAAAAACAATTCGTCACATATTTGGACAGGATTTACAGAATTTACAGGATTGGTTTCGATCAAGCCGTCCATCAGGACCAGTTCAGTCAAATCCAGTCAATCTTGTGAATCCTGTCTAAAAACAAATCGTCACATATTTGGACAGGATTTACAGAATTTACAGGATTGGTTTCGATCAAGCCGTCCATCAGGACCGGTTCAGTCAAATCCAGTCAATCTTGTTAATCCTGTCTAAAAACAATTCGTCGCATTAACGGTCATATCGAGATTCGTCTGCCTCCGATATCCGCCTCCCGCCAACGCACAAAAAAACTGGCTGCCGAATCAAAGTTGATCGATCCGACAGCCAGCAATGCGTGGCCTGTATAACCAGGATATGAGAGAGCGTTTCAACTCAGGCACCACCACCGCTACCGGACGATTGGGAGGTGGAGGTTGAAGAGGATGTCGATGAGGTGCTTGGCCCCATGGAAGAGCCGGAACCGGAACCTGATCCCGCATTTGATCCGGAACCAACAGAACTGGATCCGAAGCTCGATGTGGAACCACTTCCGCTTCCGCTGCCAATGCTTCCAACACTGCCGACACTTCCCATACTGCTGCTGCCTACGCTGCCAACACTTCCCACAGGTGGAGTGGAGGGAACGCCGGTAACAGGGCCGCCGGATGGTCCACCCAGCAGATGCTGCTGCATGTAAACTCCTAAAATCTCGGGCTGATTCGGGAAGACCTGCATCAGCTTGATGAGATTTTGGAAGAGCTCCTCTTGAAGAACGGTCAATGCCTGGCGCTTCTCCGCTTCAGTGGCGGCTTTGTCACCGGTGGCATCTTCGCTGGCTTCGTAGATGGTGTTCCAGGAATCACGAATCTCAGTGATGAAAGTCACTGTCGGAGCCCCGAGCTGCACTTGATACCTGGTGACGGAATCAACCAGACCGTTGAGGATTTCGATCAATCCATCGTCCGTCACGGTGCTGAAGATGGATCTGCCCTTGGGAAAGCACTCGGTGACTTCGCGAGCTTCCGCTCCGAATTCACCCGAGACCTTTCCGTAGAGTGTTCGTATATCGGTTAACATCGACGTCCTGAACTCATTCTTGATCCGTTTCCACGACTTGCGCAGACCCAGGTTGTTGAAGTCTTCCGTGTAGACCTGTCTCAGCTCGGCCAGGGCGGAGCTCGTGGCAGCGATCCTTGTATTAAAGGTGCCACCGGGATTGTTCTTCGATAAACGGATCAGGCAGTCAGTGGTGAACGCAATATAATGCGCCAGACTGACCCGACCGGTGAAGAAGGGATTGAGTAAGAAGAATTTTAATATTCTCATCTGTTTTCAGGTTTTTGTTTGTTTAGATTTCCAATCACAGCTGGTGATTGGGTTTATCCAAACGGATACCTTATGCATTGGTTTTGTCAAACCCCTTTCGTAGCAAAAACGCCCCGGCCCTGTCGTGGTAAGGGCAATAAAGTTTCATTTTTTTCCTGACGAGTACTTGGAATTCCTGGCGTTTTGAAATTTGAAACCGGGGCACAATTCCCGGAAACCTTACCCCTTCCGTTCCACTACCCTCCGGGACCGAAAAAAAGGGGGGAAATATTCACTGGCTGCCGAATAAGAGTCAAAACATTGAACTTTAGGTGCATGCAAAGATCGGAGTGCAGCGAAATAACGTTATTTTGGTCACTGCAAGAGTTCGTAGGTGGCAAAATAACGTTATTTCGGTCACTTCAAATGTCTGCCGGTAGCAAAATAACGTTATTTTGTCCTTTTCAAAAACGCGCACCTGCCAAAAAGCTCTTAGGTTGGTCACTGCAAAAACGTGAGCACAGCAAAATAGTCTTGTTTTGGTCGGTTCGAGCTTTTACAGCGATCTTTCTGAGAAACAAACGGATAGAAATGCCTTGGAATTGGATAATGCGGGGGCTTCGGATTCAAATGCGAAAATGAACCCGAAAACGTAGCCGAGACTGCCTTTTGATCTCCTCATGACCACACCTCAGAATGCGATTGAAGGCGACTTTAGGGCAAAAGATATTATTGGTATTCGTCAATTATCCGGATAGGGAGAAAGAATTAGCAACAGACCACGATGGGAACTTGGGGACCAAAGAACCTGGATAGCGATGGCGCGCTGGACTGTCTGGGAGAGTATTCATCGAAACTTCTCGATGAGATCAAAACGCTTGTGGCGTCTCCAGAGTCTACTGACCCCTGGGAGTATGATTATGATCAGCTGTTTGTACTGTTCGAAGTGCTCTTCGCGCTCGAGGCTAGATACCTATTCTCCGACTACCTGACTCCCGATGAAGCGAGGGAATTGAAGGAGACATACCTTAATAATTGGGATGCCGCCCGTTCCGCTGCGGAAAGCGGATGGGACGACCGACGGCGGGAGATCTCCAGGACTTTTGATCACCTGATCTACATTTGCGAGATTGAGGAGCAACGATTTGATGCTTCTCCCAGTTGGGCACCGGTCGAACCGCCCAACCTGAATGAGATAATTCCCGATCTCGTGTTTGTTCCGCATATCGCTCTCGGCTGCGTCACCGTATCGCTACCTCAGAGGTGGGACGCATCTGTAGATTCGGATTCGGACGGTGCGTTTCAACGCACGCTCTGTTCTCAAATAGTGAATTCAGAGGGAATACTCCTTGGTGCTGATGGAGGCGGTGGAAAGCTAGTGAGGAAGTTTTACGCATCGGGAAGATCGTTCGTTCCGGATGAAGTGAAGCCGAAGTTTGACCCCTATTTGCTGATTGGTGTGCTCGAATTTGATTCCGAAAACGACTGTCCCATGGAACATTCCCTCACGTGGGCTACTCAAGAGACGCTGGAGAAGGATTACCAGGATGAAGGCGAGCACATTGGTGGAGCTTACGGATTGGACATACAAGACTGTTACCGTTTTGTGGGTGTGAATACATTTCGCCATTTGGTGAAAGGTCCGGAGTGGGGAACTCGCCTTTTTCACCAAGACCTCTATTACCACCGCATTTCAGCTCAGAGCGTTCTCGTCCTTGAATTTGGATCCATTCAAGATAACTGCGATAGGAACTTTCCGGACGGAGTGCTGGTCCGGGAGCTTTGCAATACGCTGGCTCCAACCTCCATCGAATGATATCGCCATGATAAAAGACTGAGGTTAAAGGTCGAAGGGATACGGGATATTGACCCTGCATTGAGATGGATCCATTGCTAAAAACAACCGGCAACAGCAAATGGGTGCCTCGAATAGCGGCATTACTTCCGGTTGTCTTTCTCGGTGCAGTTTTACTTTTCTGCGAAACCGGGGACCTCCACATTGGAATGGCGTTCTTCGCGATATTGGTGAGTTCGGTATTTGCCGCCATATTCGCAAAGTCGATCGTGACTCGAAAGGTTGAAACCAAACAGGGAGTTTACCGGCGCGGAGTTGAATCCGGGCAATACTGGACGACCCTGATGATGATTGGCATGGGGGTTCTGGTTCCGATGGTTTACATTCTACAGTTCGTAATCCGATCTCAGTAGTCCATGATTTGAATCGTTGAACTCAACCTTGAGATGAAACGCAGTAACACAGTGCGGGCTTCGCTGGCTATCATACTGATCTGTTTTGTTGGCGTGATGACCGGCATCATTCCGGAGGCCATGAATTCCGATCATTGGTGGGTCGTCCAGATTCTGTTGTTTGCGGCCTGTTTCCGACTCTTCATCTTGTTTTGGCAAACCCTTGCCGACGCCGTCGAATGCCGAAGCCTTGGTTCGGTGATCTGGCACTTTCTGTTCGGGCCGCTGGCTTCGGTGCTTTACTACCTTTTCACCAAAGAGCGTCCGTCTGAGGAACTGCGGGCCGACCCGGGATACGACCACTTCACGAGAGGCTCACATGAAGTCGAGGCCGCCGAATTTCGCGAATCACCCGAGGACTGATTGTTCGGTGTCGAAAAGCATCTAAAATGGAGAAGATGTAAACTGAAGATCTCGTAAATCAGAACATGGAGGAATCACCCATCAAAGTTCAATTTCGTTGGAATGCCGACGAACTGCTAGCTGCCCGTCGTTACCACTTCCGGCACAATTGCCGCCCCCTATTTCGGATCGCGTTTCACGGAATCTTCGCGCTGATGTTGATTGCCGGTATTGCAGGGATCGCTTTGGGTGAATATAACGATGTGCCCACGATAGTCTTTGTTATTGTCGGGGTATATTGGTTCGCAATACGCCCTTTTGAGAGGCGGTGGCAGGTCCGGCGGCAGTTTCGGAAACGGCCTGACAATGATCTCATGATCACCTGGATCATCACGAGCGAGCAATTGGCGACGGAGAGCTCACAAGGGAAAAGTGAGATAACATGGACCACATTCTGCAAGGTTCTGAAGACCCCCGGGGGACTTTTACTTTACCCAACTGAGGAGATCTTTCACTGGTTGCCCATACACGGATTTCAGTCGGGTGCAGACTTCAATACCGTTGCGGACTTCGCCAGAATGAACGTCGAAAATTACAAAGAATTGGGCTAGCATGAGCGTTCACGCAGCAGGCTCAAGACGGATCGCTGGCTCGTCCCGATCCCTCAAAGGTTCGGTTTTATCATCTTCGGTTTCTCCTCTGGCATCGATAAAATCCCGCCCAATGCTGTAGATGGTCCGGGTGGTGGCGTTGTAGCGAAGTGGTTTTCCGTCCATCAAGTCAGTGGGGATGGAATCGATGAACTCAGGGGTAAGTTCGTTCAGCGTGTTGGGCCAGTGGCCATTTTTTTGCTGAAACTGTGTGGCTGCAACCTGAAGACGAAGGAGGGTGTGGTTCGTTCGGATAACAGCGTTTCGATCAGTGATTGCAGCAACCGGAGAAACTGCGAAAGTATACATAAGCTCGCCAACGGGATTTCCGGAAAGGTACATTTTTGTTCGAGAAGCGCTCATTTTGTAAGCGCGGTGCGTTGTTGTCTTTGGTGAAGAACTGCGAATGTCAGCGGCTTCTGCAATGAGATCACGAAATCCTTCTGCAAACAGTTTTTTGGTGCGATTGAGTTTGAAGAAGAGGGGATTGGGACGTTTCGGGTCTGGTGCTTCATCTCCGCCGTCGTTTATGTAGTCGATGTCAATTTTGCCAGCATTCAAGTCTTCGAGCAAAGCTGCGAAGCTCTTGTATTCATTACGCATCGCATTCTCAAGATTGCTCGTGTCATAGTGAATGCGATCAAGCGAACTGTTAATGAAATGGAGGACATCGGGTGTGAGCTCCTGATGAGACACAACGAAGGCTAACTCAGTTTGGGCGCTTGATGTGATTGTCAGTGCAACGACTTGATAGAGAAAGGTTGCCTGCTCGGTCGATTCAATGCGCGATCCAAGCTTGAGTAGCTGGAGGGCTTGCTCTGCCGCTTTCTGGAGCTTTCCATTCCGTTGGAGGCGCCTGATTTGTGCCACACGCAACTGAGCGAAACGCATCAGCGCGGTCAACTCTGGTGTTGGCGCGTTGATTCCGGTTTCCCCCGAGATTTGCCATTGGTTCATCTCGATATACCGATCTAGTTTTGTCAGCTCGCTCGAATACTCGTCTACAAGCGTGGCGACCAGTTGGAAGTCAAAATCCTCTTCGGAGACCGGACGGAACCCATATAGATTGATGGCTTTGAATCGGGGTTCGTCTTCTTCCCGAATCGAAAGACTCAGGATTTCCGGATAAGGATTTTGAGTGGGATCGACTTCTTTTAACGGAAGGAGTAAGTCCGAGTCATCAATCGGAGCGATGTCGCGAGTGACGATACAATGGATCAGAAACGTAGCGGTGAGAAGCGACAACAATGTCAATCCGATGACACGCCACCATCGACGTCGACGCTTCGGGGGCAGCTCTGCTTTCGACGGGATTGGTGGCGGATCCATTCGCTTCGCCTGTGGGGGAGGGGGCTGATGTCGCCCCCTCATGAATCAACGGCTCACGCGCCCAGAGTCTTCTGGTATTCAGCGTGGAGCTGTTCGACGACTTCGATGTCTTCCAGCGTTGTGGTGTCGCCTGTCACGTCACCGCCGGCGACGATTTCTTTCAGCAGACGGCGCATGATCTTACCGGACCTAGTTTTCGGCAGGCGTTCGGCAAAGAGAATGGCGTCGGGCTTGGCGATGGCGCCAATCTCGGTGCCGACATGATTGCGAAGCTCAGCTTTGAGTTCGTCAGTGGCATCGACTCCGCCTTTCAACGTGACAAATGCGATGACGGCCTGGCCTTTGATCTCATGTGAACGACCGACCACGGCTGATTCAGCAACGGTGTCGTGGGAGACGAGGGCGCTTTCGACTTCGGCGGTGCCGAGACGGTGTCCGGAAACATTGAGGACGTCATCGAGACGGCCGACGATCCAGAAGTTTCCGAATTCATCGGTGCGTGCGCCGTCACCGGCGAGGTAAGTGTTTTCGCCATACTCGCCCCAGTAGGTTTCTTTGAAGCGCTCGGCATCTTTGTAGATGGTGCGGAGCATACCGGGCCAGGGTTTGCGAATGACAAGCTTGCCGCCTTCGTTCGGACCGCAGGGATTGCCGGTCTCGTCGAAGATGGCGGCGTCGATCCCAAAGAAAGGGCGGGTCGCGGTGCCGGGCTTGGTGGGGATGGCACCGGGGATCGGAGTGATCATGATGCCGCCGGTTTCGGTCTGCCACCAGGTATCGACGATCGGACAACGTCCGCCGCCGATCTTGTCGCGGTACCACATCCAGGCTTCGGGATTGATTGGCTCGCCCACGGTGCCGAGCAGACGGAGTGAGCTGAGGTCGTGCTTTTCGACATGGGCATCGCCCGCTTTGATGAAGGCACGGATCGCGGTGGGTGCGGTGTAGAAGATGGAGACCTTGTATTTGGCGACGATTTCCCAGAAGCGGTCCCAGTCGGGAAAGTTCGGTGCGCCTTCGTACATGACCTGGGTAGCGCCGTTGGCCATGGGGCCGTAGACGATGTAGCTGTGGCCGGTGATCCAGCCGACGTCTGCGGTGCACCAGTAGACGTCTTCCGGCTTATGATCGAAGACGTATTTAAAGGTGGTCGCGGTGTAAGTCAGGTAACCGCCGGTGGTGTGGAGAATCCCTTTGGGTTTCCCGGTGGAACCGGAGGTGTAGAGGATGAAAAGCGGGTGCTCGGCATCGAATCCTTCCGGCGCGCATTCTGCGGGAACATCAGCGGTTTCTTCGTGCCACCAGAAATCGCGGCCTTCGGCCATGGTGACTTCGTTTTCGCAGCGCTTCAGAACCAGCACGGTTTCGATGGCGTCATTTCCTTCGATGGCATCGTCGACGTTTTTCTTGAGTGGAACGATGCTGCCGCGACGCCAGCCGCCGTCAGCGGTGATGATGGCGGTTGCCTCGGAGTCTTCGAGGCGGTCTTTGATCGAGCGGGCGGAGAATCCACCGAAAACAACCGAGTGAACGGCACCGATCCGGGCGCAGGCGAGCATGGCGACTGCGGCTTCGGGAACCATCGGCATGTAGATCAGAACGCGGTCTCCTGCTTTCACGCCCCGGTTTTTGAGGGCGTTGGCAAACTTGCAGGTATCGGTGAGCAGCTCGGAGAAAGTGACGTCGCGAGTGTCGCCGGGTTCACCCACGAAATGAATGGCGACCTGGTCACCACGGCCTTCGGCGACGTGTCGGTCGAGGCAGTTTTCGGAAGCATTGATCTTCCCGCCGTCGAACCACTTGGCGAAAGGAGGATTGGTCCAGTCGAGCACGTTGTCCCAGTTCTGTTGCCATTTCAGGGTCCCGGCCTGTTCTGCCCAGTAGCTCTCGGGATCTTCGACGGAACGTTTATGAAGGGCCTCGTATTCTTCGATCGATTTCACGTGGGCACTGGCAGAAAACTCCGCCGAAGGCTCAAATACCCGGTCTTCGTGAAGGACTGATTCGATGTTGTTACTCATAGATTATAGGAAAGAAATTTTTCGGGTCCGAAGGCTAACAGCCTCACTAAAGTTCCTCAACCAAATTTGGGCCGTGAAAGCGCGGTTCGTTTCGGGCTCGACTTTTCTCCCGACTGGCTGTGGGATAGGGATCGACAGCCGAAACTGTGGCGAGTGAACAGGGTTTGATCGATGAACCAACCCTGTTGGATCGTAAATCCCGTTTTTTCCCTGAAATGAAACCTTATTACTCTTTGATTTGCAGCGTGGTATTCGTTCTGGCGATGCCCTGCCTCGCGCAGAATCCCTCCTCTGATCAGCTGGCAAAATGGCTGAAGCGATTTCCCCAGGCAGATGCGAACAAGGATGGAACGCTCAGTTTGGAGGAGGCGACGGCTTTCCGCGATAAGCTGGTGGGGAAGAAAGGCAGTGGGCGTGGAGGTGGTGCGCCCCGGGAGTTCGCGGTGGATCCGGGGTGGGAAGCGGAAAAGTTTCCGGATCACGCGGTGGCCTACCGTTCACCGGAAGGGATCAAGGCTGCTTTCACTGAAGTGGCGAATGGGAAGCCGGTGGTGGTTTCCTACAAAAAGCCTGACGATGGCGCGCTGCGGATCGTGGGGACGGGGCACAGTTTTATGGCCCCGGGATACGGGACGCTGCCGAAGATCTGTAAGGCGGCGGGGTTTAATCAACCGCTCTACACGCACACGGGCGGTGGGATCACGGGAAGTGCGCGCTACAAGTGGGAGCAGGAGAACGGGATCTTTCAGTTCGATGGAAAGCCGGTGCCGAAGCTGCTCGCATCGATCGCGAATGCGGAATGGGATGTCATGATGTGGGGCCCGTATTTCAATGACCGGCCGGAATATTATTCGTGCTGGATTGATTTCTGCCTGAAATACAATCCGGAGATGAAGTTTTACCTCTCGGATGCGTGGCCGCAGTTGATGCAGCTGGATGAGATCCCGACGTCAGAGGATTTCTTCACGGAAGCGATCTTTGATAAGATCGGGCAGGAGAAACACGATTTGTATTCGGGGTTGGTGAAGGAACTGCGCGAGAAGTATCCGGACAAAGTCTTTATCCTGCCGACATCGGATGCGATGTGGCTGGCGGCGAAGCATTATCTACGCGGCGAGTTGCCGGGGGTGGAAGGGATCAATAAGGTGATCGGTAAGAAGGAGCGGTCGTTGTGGCGGGATCAGCTGGGGCATCTCGGGCCGGGGTTTGAGAGGCTGGAGGGCTATGTGTTTTACGCGACGCTCTACGGGAAATCGCCTGAGCTGATCGAGGAGGAGATTGAGTTCGGGAAATCGGATTTCCCGTCGCCGGAGCTGGATAAGATGTTTCGCAAGATCGCGTGGCAGGCGGTGATCGGGCATCCGTTGTCCGGCGTGACGGAAGCGGAGGCGGCGGAATGAAGTTTCTGTCGGCGGTTTGTCTGGTGCTGGTGGCGAGCCTGTCATTTGGTCAGGATGCCGGGAAAGGCGAACCCGTGGTCCCGGGTAAGCGCAGCGAGATCCGGTTTACGGAGTCGCCACCGCAGTCGTCTGATCCGGTACGCGTCCGGTATCGGTTGATGGCGGCCGAGGAACCACCGGCGTATGATGTGGCGAAGGAATCGTACGAGATCCTGCTGCCGAAGAACTTCCGGGCTTCGGAGTCCTACGGGGTGTTTATCTGGATCAATGCGGGTGACAGTCCGGCCATTCCAAAGGCGTGGGAGGCGATTCTGGAGAAGCACAAGCTGATCTTTATCGGGGCGAAGAAGTCGGGGAACAAGCGCAATATCTTTGACCGGATGCGGCTGGCGATTGATGCGAATCACAATCTGCGTCAGCTCTACAAGATTGATGGTCGTCGCGTCTATATGTCAGGCTTTTCCGGAGGCAGCCGGGTCGCCAGCATGCTCGGGGTGGCGTGGGGCGATATGTTCAGCGGTACGATTTGCTGTATGGGGGTGAATTTCTACACGGATATCACAGCCCCGGACGGAAAGGTCTACGGGCTGAATTATATTCCGAATGAGGAACTGCTGCCGATCGTGAAGCAGGCCTGCCGTTATTCGCTCATCACGGGAGAGAAGGATTTTAACCTCGCGAATACGAAGGGGGCCTTTGAGAGCGGTTTCGAGAAAGAAGGCTTCAAGAATGCTCAGCTTCTTGAAATCCCGGATTACGGCCACAAGCCGCCTCCAGCGGAATGGCTGGAGAAGGCGATCTTGTTTCTGGACGAAGGAAAAGTGAAACCTCCCCGGTAGGCTGACTACTGCTTCGCCTTGCCTTTTTCCGCAGGCTTTTTGTTCTTCTTCGTTTTTTTGGCTTTCTTAGGCTCGGCTTTCGGTGGCTCCAGTCCATCGTCGGGCTGATTCCAGAGACGGTAGGGGTCATCGAGACGCCGCATTTCCGCAAGCAACAGGGCTTCCATTTCTTTCAGTTTGTCCGCGTGGTCGGGATTCTCCGCGAGATCGTCCTTGAGGAATTCGTTGGGGTTTTCGGCGAGGTTGAACAGCTGGGTCTCACGGACCTGGCCGTCCATCACGTCGTATTTGATAAGCTTCCAGTCGCCTTTCTTAACGCAGCGCATTCCGGGCTTGGTGCCGCCGGAGTAGGTGCCATACAGGGTGTCGCGGACGGTTTCCTTTTCGCCGAGCAGAACGGGTTTCAGGCTGGTGCCTTCAACGGAATCGGGGATCTCGACGCCGGCGAGTTCGCAGATCGTGGGGACTGAATCGAGCAGGTATCCATTACCCTCAGCGCGACCGGGCTTGATGCCGGGGCCTTTGACGATGAAGGGAACGCGCCAGGTGTGCTGGTAGAGATTTTGTTTTCCCTGAAGGCCGTGCCGCCCGATGGCCATGCCGTGATCTGCGGTATAGATGATGTAAGTGTTATCGAGCTCGCCCATGGCCTCGAGCTTCTTCAGGACTTTGTCGATCTGGATGTCGATGTTTTCGTTGCAGGCGAATTCGCGGCCCAGTTCGTTGCGAATGGTGGCTTCGTCGCGGCGTTCCCATACACCGGAGACGGAGACTTCATCCCGCAGGCCGGGGTGGCCATGGTGGAAGGGGTGCTCCGGCATGTAGTTGACGGGGAGGGGAGGTTGCTTGTCGTTGAGAGTAGGGATGGAGTCTTTGTCCTTGTGATTCACGGCTCCGTATTTGGCGAGCAGCTCGGGCGTGCCGTCGCGGGTGTCGTGCGGGTGGGAGAAGCCGAAGTAGATGAGAAACGGGTCTTCGTCTTTCGTTTCTTCACGTGTTTGCAGGTAGTCGAGGACTTGTTTGCCGTGCCATTCGCTTCCGGTTTCTGCAGTGCCGCCGCGTTTGGTGGCGTCTTTGACCACGGTGAATTTTGCATTGGCCCCGGCGTAGCTGTTTCCCTTCTTGCAGGTGCGCATGGTGTCGTATCCCGCACGGTTGAAGATTTCCGCCATGACGTTTTCGGTGATGTTGTCCGGGCAGTTTTTGCCTCCCTGCCAGTTTGGCAGATGCCAGACCGTGCGGCCGGTCATCACCATGTGCCGTGAGGGGGTGCAGACGGCACCGCTGAATGACCCCATCTGGTAGGCGCCATCGAGAACCATGCCTTCTTCTGCGAGTTTGTTGATGGTCGGGGTGTCACAGATCGAATTGGGATCATAGGCTTTCAGATCAAAGGGGGACTGGTCATCGACAATGATGAAGAGGATGTTCGGCTTCTTGTCAGCTGCATCGGAGGCCAATGCGGCGAAGAGCGCGATTAAAGCGAACGCGAGGTAGGGGATTTTGTTCATAACAACCGGGATAGGTGAGACTGATCCTGCCGCAGACTTTCGGTTTTGGCACTCGCTTTATCGTGTGGATCGAAGTGGACAAATGACCGGTCCCCGCCGACAGAGAGGGAAATGAGAAAGACATTCCCCCTGGAAGTACAAGGTCATAAACCTGCCCGCGTGATCGAGTTGATCCATCGCGATGTGCGGAAATACATCAAGCGTGAGCGTCGTAAGACACTGCCTGAGGGTGTTGATTTCTGGGATTTCGACTGCCGGGTGGGTGCTGACGCCGAAACAGCGGAGACAATTCACGTCGCGGCCATCAGCGAAGCGATCAACAATGGATCGGGGCAGGACTGGAGTGGGATCTATGTGGAAATACTCGCCAAGCCCGGATACCGGACGAAAAAGCCGAAGCCGGTTGTGCAGGATGCCGATGATGGCGATGCGGCTGATGAACCGTTAACTGATTCGGATGAATCGGCTGATTTGGATGAGCTGGATCAGGGCGAATAAGAATCGGTTTCCCTTGTCTTGATTTGAGTCCACATTCCGCGCGTGAAACCTTTTCTCACTTTAGCCGAAACCACCACTCCTGATAACGGTCGTCTGACCCTTCACGAGAGGGATGGGGTGTATTTTATTTATCTCAGCGGACAGCAGTTGATGAGTTCCTCTGCGATGTTGTCGGAGACACGGCTGGCGGAGATGGCCTGTGCGAAAATCAAGAAAGGCACCGCGGATCATGTTCTGATTGGTGGGCTTGGACTGGGATTTACGCTGAAGCGGACGTTGCAACTCGTAGGACAGGACGCGCGGATTGAGATTAACGAGTTGCTGCCGGAGATTCTTGATTGGAACCGGAAATACCTTGCCGATCTGAACGGGGATTTGCTCAACGATAAGCGGGTGAAGATAAAATTGCGGGACGTGGTGGAAACGATTCGCAACGCCAAGCCGGAGACATATTCAGCGATGATGCTGGATATCGACAACGGTGCTGAGGCGATGGTGTCAGAGAACAACCGCCATCTCTACACGGTTCCCGGTCTTTTACAGGTCGCTCGCGCCCTGAAAATGGAAGGCAGGGCAGTGTTCTGGTCCGCCACAAAGAATGATTTGTTCCGCAAACGGCTGTCCAAGGTGGGATTCAAGGTCACGGTAGTCACGAGTAAAGCCTACCCCGAAGCGAAGAAGGAATCGCATTTTCTGTATCAGGCAGAGCGGACCGGGCGGACTGCGATGGGGCAGGACGAATTGTGACGTGGGTTGTGCTGCCGAGTGTGTGGGAAGAAGGAATTTTTCCAATTTCCGCTACGGTTGAGCTTTGAAGTTTCTATCGATTTTCAGGTAGTGAACATGCCAGAACTCTTCCCGGAAGTTGGTGTTTGAATCGTCTGACCACCGTAAGAGCGGTCTTTCAGGAACGACGCACCCTTGAAACTCCCATGTGGAGCGGTCGGCATTTTCGGAGACTAATCCGGCCCGGCGTGGATTGTCTCTGATATAATCGCAAACGTTTGGAAAAGCATCGCGCTGCCTGTCTTTTTCACGAAGCACATTATCGTATGCCTGTTTCTGGAGGGTGAATGCGGGAGCCCGATTGTCGCATTGGGTTTCGGACAGGAGCCAGTTGATCCTCTTTCTTATCCAACGCGTGGCGTTAAGTTGATTTGATCCGGTGGGGTTATTTCCAATTGCGAGGAGATGGAAGTGGTCGGGCATCAGACAATAACATGGGATGTCGAGGTCATATAGGAATGCCGAGTGCGTTAAGATACTTTGAAAGTGCTGATGGAAGTCTGCGGTTAACCATCCGCTCTTGCGCTGTTCGATCGTGTGGGTCCAATGAACGTAGGCAATCCCCTGGTATGAATCCTGATGCAAACGGCGCAAGTAATCAGGATGATTTGGCATGGATGGAAAAACGTAGGGGAATTTGGAAAAATTCCAGCGGAGAGTCGGAGCAGGAATTTTTCCAAATTCCCCTACAGCAAGACCTATCGCGCTTTCAGGAAGCCGATCATGTCGAACATATCTTCTTTTGAGATCGCTCCTTCGAGACCGGCGGGCATTAAAGAAATACCGGTCGATTCGATCTTCGAAACTGTTTCCCGCGGGACGGTTTGAACGGCGCCTCCCGGAAGTTTGATCGACAGGTTGGTGTTGTCATCACCGGTGATGATCCCTGTGAAAATCCCACCGTCGTCAGTTGTGACAGTGTGGCTGACCCAACGCTCCTCAACTGCCCGGTTTGGATCAAGGATGTCTGTCAGCAGGGCGATGACCGGCTTCACTTTCACGTCTGCCAAATCCGGACCGACAGCGACGCCTTCGCCACCGACCCGATGACAAGTAATGCAGGCTGCTCTGGTCAATACGGCTTTACCGTTTTCAAGATCAGGCTTCCGGTCGCTTTCGAAAATCGTTTTGTAGTCGTCGATAACCTTCGTCCGGTCGGAATCAGTTGACCCATAGAGCTCAAGTGCGAGCGCCTTGATTTTCGGGTCTTTGGAGCGGCCGTAACTCCAGCTCTTGATGGGTTCCATGAGGCGGGGATTGATTTCCCCGGCTTTCATTTTCTCCATCAGGGGAATCAGCGTCGTGCCGCTGGCCAATAAAGCGACGGCACCGCGACGGGTCTCAAGATTCAGCTGATCCCAGCGGGGATAGAAGAACTCAGCGAGATCTTCGCGCTTGAACCGGTTCATAACTTGAACGGCCGCCTTTGCCAACTCGGGTGGAGTCGCAGGATCGACCAGCTTTTCAGCGATGCTCTGATATTTCTCGAAGGACTGCTGGCTCGCCAAAGGAATAGCCGCGATCCGCTCTGAAACCGAACGCGATTCGTCGGATACGATCGTTTCGGCTGAAGCCACAATTTTCTCTAAGCCAGCGATGAATGGTGCAACTTCCTCCGGCGGGGAAGCGATCAACGCGGCCAGTGTCTTGGTCTCTAGCTTTGACTTTTTCAACCCATCCGAAAGGCCTTCAGCAAGGGCGAAGCGATACTCGTTCACCGTCACCTTATCGACTGGTTTGAGGATGGCCGCAATTTCGCCGGAGTCTCCGCGAGCTCCGACTGCTGTGGCAAACTCCCGGATGAAATTGGAACGCTGTTCCATAGTCGGGGGGGCACCGGTCACTGTTTTGATCGGGTTTTCCAATGTGTAAGCCAGGATTTCCCCGGCGCGTTCTACAGATCCAGTCAGAATGGCATTGCGAATCCAGGGATCGCGAATGCCACCACGTTGATGAAGAACTTCTTCAAACAGCTTTGTTGTCTCGGGAGAAGGATCGTATCCCAACTCCAGGAGTGCCAGATACTGAGCGCGGTCCGCTCCTGTCAGCGCGATCTTTCGAATGATTTTTTCATGATGCTCAGGGGTGGATAATGGCACGGCATTTTCAACGACCGCGGGAAAGGGATCATTCAATGCCCGCGAGATATCGGTGGGGGTGAGTTTTCCGAGCCCTTCCAGAGTCCAGAAAGCGTGAAGTCTGCCCTGTGGAAGCTCAGAGTTTTCAAACACCGTTCGCACAATTTGATCAATGCCTTCGGGCTTTTGCTCAACAATCAACCGTTGCGCATGAATTCGCTCCCAGGCATTGGCTGATCCCAGCAGCGCAGCCAGCTCAGCAGGTTTCCCGGGAAGCCCTTTGATCTTCTTAGTAACGTGACCTTTAGGGATGAGTCGATAGATCCGCCCCTGATCAAACCCGGCGCGCATGTAGTGAGACTTTGAAAACTCCTCGGGGAAGAATCGGGCGTGGTCGATAAAACGCCGATACATGTCGCAGATATAGAGTGCCCCATCAGGTCCGTTGCGGAGGTTAACGGGACGTGCCCATTCATCTGATGAAACGAGGAAATCCTTTTTGTCTCCGACCCGTTCTGCAAGCAGGCTGCCGCCCGCTGCTTTAAGCCGTGACCGGGTGATCAACTGAGCCGTGGGCTCGCAAACAAACACATTCCCGTTAAGATCAGGAATCATATTTCCCCGGTAAACCGCGAGGCCGCAGGCGGCTGTGTAAGTGCCGGCATGGGCGACCGAAGTTGTGTGGCTGAGTTCGAAGGGAAACACTTTGGAATTCTCACCGGCAGGAGCAATGTCGGTGTGACCCTGCGAGATATGATCAAAGGGGTTGCGTCCAACGGCCCAGAGCGGCATGGCTGAAAACATAACCGGGTTGCGATTTGAACTCGCAAAGCGACGTCCCCAGTCATCTTGAGTCGCACCAAACTGACCGTATCCACTGACGGCTTCGATTAAGTTTGTCTTCGGGTTCATTCGGATATTTGCCCGTGAAACCGAGAGCTTTTTCTCCGGCTCATCGACCGGGTAGATTTCCTTCAAATCGAGCCCGTTGTTCAGGTAAACAAAGTTATCGACTCCCCAACGGGGGCATGAAACCTGGAGCTGATTGTGGCGGGGTTCATTGCTTTTGAAGAGTTCAGTCGTCACGTCCGCCACATCATCACCATCACTGTCCTTGAGGAATAGGATCGCGGTTCGGGTGGTCGCAAGCAGCCCTCCGTTCATGGGTAGCAATCCCTGTAGATTATCGAGCCCGTCCGCCCACGTTTTGGCCTCGTCCATTCGTCCGTCACCATCGGTGTCGGTCAGCAGCCGGATTCGGGAAAGAAACCCTTCACCGTCGGCGGGGAGGGGATAGTCACGCATTTCGGCAACAAACATGCGCCCTTTCTCATCCCACACGACGTCAACCGGATCGCAAACCAGCGGCTCGCAGGCAACCAGCTGCAGCTCATAGTCGCCATCGACCGTCCACGACGCCATCGACATCGCCGGGTTCAGCGGATGTTCCCGGGGAAGAATACTGTCGCCACTTGCGGTGTATCCGGTGTCTTCTGAAGCGACGTTGCTCTTCCAGACTTCCTTGAACCCACCAATTGGATGGAGCTCGAAACGACGGAAAATACACTCGGCGAGTTCCGACTGGATTCCCACTTTACCGGAAGCCGGATCCATTCCTTCAATCCGGTTCACCTCTTTGCCGTTCAAAATGACGGTCAGGACTTCATCTTCACAGATGATTTCAATGCGGTTCCACTGGCCGAAATTTGATTCGAAATCTTTCACTGGAGTTTCCCAGCCTTTGATGTCCTGCCACTCCGTGTCCCATGCCTTGCCGTAAACTTTCAGCCGTTCCCCGGTCAGATTTTCGCCGTTGGCGACGACATCCCACGGAGCCTGCCTGGTCCCCAAAAGAGCCACATTGCCGGACATCGATTCGATCAATTGAACCTCCGCCGCACGCGGCCAACTCCCGCCAATCGCTCCGTCCCGGCCATTGATATGCACAAAAATGCCGCAGTCCCGCGATTTGTCAGCCCGGGCACCGAAGGTGCGCTCGCCCCATTTGAATTCAGCGACAAGATGGTAGTTGGTATAGTCAGCTTTGGTTCGCAGATACCCCCAGCCTTTACCACTGACCCGTAACGTCTTTGCCTCGTCGTCAAAGATAAACGCTTCCCCGGGCTCCTGAGTCTCAGAAATCTTGCGTGCCAGAACCGTCTCGAAGGAATCCTGATCCTTCAATAAGTCGACTTTTGCTTTCAACGGCTTCGCAGCGTCCTGCCCTTGTATCAAAAAGGAAATCGAAAGACCTAACACGGCCAAAATCGGAGAAAGTTTCATGTTCAAACGTTACACGAACGGTGCCTTTTCGGAAAGGCGTAAACATGGACGACCCGGTCATTCTGGCTATTCAGGCTTTTTGTCTCCGTAAAGCGTATAGGTTCGGATCTTTTCAGCCAACTCGAGCGAGCGCTTGATTCTTGTGTCGCTGCGCTTTGCACTGCTGACAAAGTGCACCAGGGAACGCTGCTTCCCGCGGGTAAAAGTATCCCACCTCGCTTTGGCATCGACGTCCTGCTCAAGGGCGATCTCGAATTCCATTGGGATGTCGATAAAATCCGGATCAGGATCGGGCTCCAACTCCATAGCAACCACGTCACCGTATTTCAGCCCGAGTTCCTTGAGTGTTGGCCGGCCGATGATCAAAAACCGCCCCCCGTCGTGAGGCCCCTGGATGGCCCGCCGCAAGGTCACGCCATTCACCGTTGCCAAAAGCCGGGTGACTTTCGAGTCACGCAGTTGATCCGAGACCGGATCAGGAACCGGAACCGCATGGTAATTCATGTGGTCTTCCATCCGCTCGATGGTCGATTCGAACGAAAAGGTCATCGCCCCAGTCAGTTAATGACTTCAATCTCAACGGGAACCACGCCGGCATTGATGAAATCAAGCTTGCGGGCAACACCTTTCGTCACATCGATGATCCGGCCTTTGATATAGGGGCCGCGGTCGTTGATGCGCACCACCTCGCTCTTTCCGTTTCTCAGATTCGTGACTTTCACCATCGATCCGAAGGGCAGGGTTTTGTGGGCTGCGGTCTGCCCATTGGTGCTTAACCGCTCACCACTGGCCGTTTGAGTCCCGCGATTGGTCCACACACTGTAGTAGCTCATCATTCCTTTTTGACGAAACCCGTAGGCGGGGCCTTTCGGCTCGCGAAGTGTAGAGCAACTTGTTACAGCAAGCGCCATGAGGGTGACGACTGCCATAGCTCCAACAAAATTGGAAATTTTCATAACCTGCGAGCTATCTACCTGTTTTAGCTCGCCGTCAAGTGCATCTGAACTCCCTGAATATCAGGAGACTGGACACTGATTGATCGCCCGGAAGAAATCGTTTCCTTTGTCATCGACCAGGATAAAGGCCGGGAAATCCTCCACATCGATCTTCCAGACCGCTTCCATTCCAAGCTCCGGAAAGTCGAGAACCTCCACTTTCCGGATATGATTCTGCGCCAGGATGGCAGCAGGGCCACCAATCGACCCAAGATAGAAACCGCCATGTTCTTTGCAGGAATTCGTCACGATTTCGCTTCGGTTACCCTTTGCGATCATGACCATCGAGGCACCTTTCGCCTGAAACTCCGGCACATAGGGGTCCATTCGTCCAGCTGTCGTCGGTCCGAATGAACCACTTGCCATACCTTCAGGTTTCTTCGCCGGTCCCGCGTAGTAAACCGGGTAGTCCTTGATGTAATCAGGCAGCTCCTTGCCTTGTTCGATCATTTCCCGCAATTTCGCATGGGCGATGTCACGCGCGACGATGATCGTTCCTGTCAGTTCCAAAGCCGTCGTCACTGGATACTTGGAAAGTGTCTTCAGTGTATTTTCCATGCCCTGATTCAGGTCCACCTTCACTCCGTGGAACTTATGATCCTTCCACTTTTCAGGGATGTATTGCCCCGGATTCGTTTCCAGTTGTTCCAGAAAGATTCCGTCGCGGGTGATTTTTGCCTTGGCTTGACGATCTGCTGAGCAACTCACTGCCAGGGCAATGGGAAGGCTTGCGCCATGTCGGGGCAGGCGAATCACCCGGGTTTCCAGCGCAAAGTATTTGCCGCCAAACTGGGCTCCGATGCCGATCTTGCGTGCTTTTTCCAGCAGGATCTCCTCCATTTCGAGGTCCCGGAATGCCTGAGCATGCTCATTTCCTTCAGTGGGAAGTTCATCGTAGTAACGGGTTGTCGCGAGCTTCACCGCTTTGGTGGTTGCCTCCGCGCTGGTTCCGCCGACCACCCACGCGAGGTGGTAGGGCGGGCAGGCGGAAGTGCCGAGAGTTTTCATCTTCTCAATTGCGAACTCGACGAAGCGATCCATCGTCAGGATCGCCTTTGTTTCCTGATAGAAGAAAGTCTTGTTGGCAGAGCCGCCACCTTTCGTGACGAACAGAAATTCGTATTCATCACCATCCGTCGCGTAGAGATCCAGCTGGCAGGGAAGATTGTCGCGCGTGTTCTTCTCTTCAAAGAAGGTCAACGGTGCCATCTGCGAGTAGCGCAGATTCTCTTCCTGATAAGTCTTCCAAATCCCCTCAGCAAGGGCCGCTTCATCTCCTCCGCCGGTCCAAACCTGCTGCCCCTTTTTCGCTGAAACGATCGCCGTTCCCGTGTCCTGACACATCGGGAGAATCCCCCGTGCCGCGATTTCCGCGTTCCGCAACAGAGTCAAAGCCACCATTTTATCGTTGTCCGTGGCTCCCGCTTCGTCGTCCAGGATTTCAGCGACCTGTTTGAGATGGCTCGGCCGCAGCATAAATGAAATGTCACGAATCGCTTCGTTGGCGAGCAGAGTGAGAGCTTCAGGAGCCACCTTTAGAATTTCTTTTCCTTCAAACTCAACCACCTCAACGTGATCCTTTGTGATCAGCCGATATTCAGTTTTATCGGGACCAAGAGGAAACGGTTTGTGGTAGGAAAAGGGAGTGTCGCTCATGCCTTGAACCTCACAAAATTCGCGAAAGACTCAACCTTCATTTTGGGAGAAATGTCTCACCTGAAGTGATTTGAAGAATACCGGAGAACCGATCGCCAGGCCGGTTGCGCAATACCCGGCAGTCCCACACTCTTTGCCACGGATCTTAGGACGGCGTCATCGCCCTGTGATAATTTATGCCCCCTTTCATGCAATTGCCGCTTCAAACCATAGCCTCTTCAAACAATTGCCGCATCACGCAGGCCCGTAGGGCCGACATTTGAATAGCCATGGTTGCAGTCGACCTTGCGAGACAAGGCCATGGACCCAGTCGGCCAACGCGGGAGTCGCGTAGCGGCGACACCATCGTGGTTCCGTATTCGGCGGCCCAGGAGGGAAACCGCAGTGGTGTCGCCACTACGTGGCTCTCTATATGATTGCGGATTGTTCCGTGGCCTTGTCTCGCAAGCTCGCCTTGCAACCACGGCTATTCAGATGTCGACCCTCCGGGCCTCTTTTGGTGAATTCCATGGCTCGTTTCTCGATCGACCGTACCCGCTGTATTCAGACGCCTGTTCATGATCTTTGCGGGATTTATAGATCATTGACAGAGCATCCACGACCGCCAGTTGCATCGGAATGGAATTAGCGGGCGGTGATCGCCTATCTTCAGCGGACTGTGATAGCGACCCCATCAGAACTCACATTGGATGGATTTCCTGGCCCCCAGCGATTGATAGTTATTTATCCTGAGGCTGTGGGTGACAGGCGGAGTCTGCGAAGCGCGTTTACGATCGAACCCTGTTGGATCGATGAACAGACCCTGTTGGATCGTGACGACGTGGATTGACGGAAGGCGGGCGAATCGCTAGCTTTCGGCATGTTTAAATCTCTCCTGCGCCTTTTGTTGGTTTCTGTTTTTGTGAGTTCTGCCGTTTCGGCGGCCGACCAGTTTGTGTATTTCGGCACTTACACGAAGGATGATAAAAGCAAGGGTATCTACGTGGCCTCGTTCGATTCTGAAACGGGTAAAGTGGGGGAACCGAAGCTGGCGGCGGAAGTGAACAACCCGTCTTTCCTGACGATCCATCCATCGAAAAAGTACCTGCTGGCTGTGTCAGAGAACGGCGAGGGACAGGTGACGTCCTTTAAGATTGATGGAGAAACGGGCCTGCTGACAAAAATCAATTCCCAGCCCACTGGTGGCGGGGGGCCGTGTCATATCTCGACCGATAGCGCGGGGAAGTGTGCCCTGGTTTCCAATTACTCGGGCGGGAGCACGGCCTGCTACACCATTGCAGAGGACGGTTCGCTGAAAAAAACGAGCTTTATCCAACATGAGGGAAGCAGCGTTGTTCTTCCCCGGCAGGCGAAACCGCATGCCCATTCGGTGAATCCCGGCCCCAACGACAAATTCGCATTCGTGGCCGATCTGGGATTGGATAAGGTATTGATTTACAAGCTGGACGCTGCGGCGGGGAAAATATCGGCTCACGGTGCCGGAGCCGTCAGCCCGGGAGCGGGGCCCCGTCATTTTGCTTTTCACCCCAATGGAAAGTTTGCCTACGTCATCACTGAAATGACCCGAATGGTCACCGGATTCAACTTTGATCCTGAGGCGGGAACTCTGACCGAATTTCAATCGATCACCTCGATCCCTGAAAGCGAGCGCGAGGAAAAAGGGCAATCCACCGCAGAAGTTCAGGTTCACAAAAGCGGGAAGTTTCTCTACGGATCCAATCGGGGGCACGACACGATTGCTGTGTTCACGGTGGATCAGGATTCCGGCAAGCTGACTCATGTTGAGAATGAGCCGATCCAGGGGAAAACTCCGCGAAACTTCGGGATCGATGCCACCGGGAAATTCCTTCTCGCTGCGGGGCAAAATTCAGATTCGGTCGCCGTCTTCAAGATTGATCAAAACACGGGTGAGCTGGAGTTCACCGGGGACAAAATCGAGGTAGGCATTCCTGTTTGCGTGAAATTCCTGCAACGGTAGACTGGCACCGTGAAACTCAAACCCATACTCATCACGCTGGCGGTTCTCGCTGTGCTGGCGGTCGCAGGCATTTTCATCGGTCGCCAGGTTCTGATTGGTTATCTGACGCCCGAGTTTCTTACCGAACAGATCGAATCCCGCTGGAATTGCCGCGCTGAGATTGAGTCAGTGGATTCGAGTTTGCTCGGCACATCGAAGGTCACCATCAGCGGTTTGGCGCTGTATCCAAGAGACGACCCGGCAGGAACGCCGGAAACGGCTCCGATTTATGCCGAGTCCGCAGAGTTGGCGGTCCTGACAAAGGACCTCGTCATGCGGAAGCTGAACATCAAGCACCTGGAGCTTTCCGGAGTCACGATTCGTTCAAAGGTCGCCCGCGACGGTGGATCCACCGTTGCAGAGTTGTTTAAGCCACTGGATGACGTTGCGACAGCGCCTTCCGCAGAGGTAACGACAGGCAGTGTTGAAAGCCAGACACAGCCCGCCAACGAAGGAGATTTAGTGGTGAAGGTACCCGATCTGTCAGGAGAATCGACAGAGGAAGGGGAAGACTCATTTGACGCCGGGCAGCTGCCTCTGGCTTTGATTGCTGACCGGGTGGAAATCAAAGACCTGGCATTCGAGGGATTCCTTGAAGCGTCGGGAGCCACGATCTACATCAGTGACGCGGCCGTTGCCTTTACCGATATCGATGTAAACCCCCGAAACCTGAATGGGCACAACCGGGCAAATTTTCAGTTCGGTGGTGATTTGAAAGTGGTGGGCGCTGACAAGGCGGATCTGGCTACGGCTCACATCGGCGGGCTGGGGAATCTTCGGCCGTTCGACGCGGCAACCGGGCAAATGGATCCTGCCTGGGCGGTTGACCTGACGATTTCAAAAGGAGCGAAACTGAACACCTTTCCCGTCCTCGAGAAAATGCGCGAGATGCTGGAGGAAATTGACACCGCCGGAATCGATCTCAGCAATCTGGAACTTCGTGGTGAGCTGATGGCAGATGCTCAAACCCGGATCGAGCAGGTTCAGGGGAAATATTTGTTCGCCAAGCCGCTTGTTATTCAGCTTCCAGACACCGGGCTTGCGGTGAAAGACAAAAGCTGGCTGGACACCGGCACCAATCTTCACCGGATCGAAGGTTCTGTGATCTTGTCTGAAGCGATGACCCAGAACGTCGAAAAAATGGTGGATCAATATTTGGCGAAAAAGATGAGGGGATTCCGTATCAATGGTCTGCAGGACATGGTTCTGGCACCGGTTAAGAAAGGAAACCGCATCGTGCTCGATGTGGTCTCCGAAGGGGATATGAGCAAGCCGAAGGCTGATATTGTGACGCCGTTTGGAAACCTCAGCGAAGTGATCGGTGGCGGCAAAGACACGGTGGATTCACTGGAGAAAGTGGGCAAAGACCTGCTGAAAGGACTTCTGGGGAATTAGAACGGCGAAGTCGACGGCGGCACGGTGCCATAGTTCATAACGAGAGCGTTTCCTGAAACGGGAACTGTCTGCGCTGATCGTGTGGTTGTAACTCCATTGCGAAAACAGGTTTCGCAAAACGTTGCCGCCATTCATCGAAACCAAAGGCCCTCAAATTCTGTATTTCCGGAATGTCGCACCAAAAGTGTGACAGTGGATTCAGTGGATCGAGTGTCTCACTTTTTTGGTGATGAACCTTCGCGTAATTGAAATGGTCGCACTTTTTCTGCGAAGGCCTTCCTCACGTGAGGAAGGTCGATGTAAGTTTTTACAGTGACCTTCCACACGTGAGAAAGTGCGTCACACTTTTCTGCGGAGACCTTCCACGGGTGAGGAAGGTCTCCGTAATTTCGACGGTGACTCTTCACACGTGAGAAAGGGCGTCACACTTTTCTGCGGACACCTTCCACGGGTGTGGAAGGTCACTGTAAAAACTTACAGTGACTCTCTACACGTGAGAATGGTCTCCGTAATTTCGTGGAGACATTTTGTCACACCGGAAAGCGTCACATTTTTTATGGAGACATTTCGGCACACTGGAACCGTCATCCCGCATTTTCCGTGATCTTTTGATATGCGGGAATCGTCGCCGCGGATTTTGGACGTCTTCCACGGCTGTTGAGTTGGTTTAACCCCCGGTCGGCGCGGAGTTAACCATTGCGAAGGGGGGGGATGTAAGCCGGAATCGGGATGTCGAGATTCGGGCGCAAAAGAATCCCAAAAGAATCCCAAGGGGATTCCACATCGTAGCCCGGGGTTGCGCAAGCTACCCCGGGAGAATGGATCGATATAATTCCATACCCCGAAGGGGTTTCGTAACCCTTTGGGGTAAATGATAGAAAGTGATTCTAAACCCCGGGTACCTCCGCAACCCAGGGCTGTGTTACGAAAGCCTCCTGGGCTTTTCCCGGCAGCCAAGTTGATTTGTTGGGCCCGCATTTTTCGCGCGAAAGAATTCGGGAGTAATCCACGAGGAAGTCCTCAGACGGTTGCATCGTAACTAGACAGGATTGCGCAAGATTTCTCAGGATTAATCAGGAGGGAATTTCAGATCCAAATGCCGCGATGGAATCGCTGAAATAAACACAGGTCTGCCTGCTGTAATCCTGGTAAATCCTGAGAAATCCTGTCTAAAAACATGGTTCCGACCGTTTCCCCGCGTTGTGCAAGCGGGCATCGAAAAACCTTGATTTCAGCGGGCCGCCCCGCTTGGCTTATGGGATGAATGCTTCTCTGATCTTGATGGCAGGGCTTGCGGTCGTGATGCACGCTGGCGCCGGTGAAAACTTAGCCGCCGGTGGAGAAAGCAAACTTCCCACCGGGGACGGAATTGCTGCTGCATTCACCGCCGATGTCGGAATCGGGAAGCACGAGGCAGTGATCTATGCTGATGATTTTGAAGGGGAGGGGGACTGGCAAAAGCGCTGGGACGAGATCCGCAACAAAGACAAAAAGGTGCTTTCACTGGTCCCACCGCCGGGCGGTGACCCGAAGTTCGGAAAGAACTGCCTGCAATCCAAAGCCACCCTCGGCCATAATACCGGAGGCGGAGCCACAAAGTGGTTTAAGTCCAGTGATACCCTGTTCATCCGATTCTACGCACGCTTCGATGAGGCGTGCGACTATGTCCACCACTTCGCCATATTGCGCGCCAACAAGAGCCTTCAGGGAAGAGATCGGTGGAGTGGATTTGGCGGTGCCGGTCTCAAGCCAAAAGGGGATGAGCGATTCTCAACCGCACTTGAACCGTGGGGGAACTGGGGAAAGAACCCGCCCCCGGGAATATGGAATTTCTACAGCTACTGGCATGAAATGAAACCCGCACCGGACAAAAAATATTGGGGGAACCAGTTTAAGCCTGACAGCCAGCCGAACATCAGGAAGGGGCAATGGATTTGCTGTGAATTCATGCTGAAGCACAACACACCCGGAGAGCGCGATGGCGAACAGGCTTTCTGGATTGATGGCGAGCTCCGCGGTCACTGGAATGGGATCAGTTGGCGGAAGACGCCGGGGCTGATGGCCAATGCGTTCACTCTCGAAAGCTACATCACTGACCGCTGGACGAAAAATGAAGTTAATATCGTTCAGTTCGACAACGTGGTCATCGCCCGGAAATATATCGGGCCATCCAGGTAGTTTGAGTTTTTTGCCGGCCATCTCACTCTGCCTGAGTCGATTTCAGCAATCGATGCACAGGAGCGCTTCAATCGATGCGCAGATACGGCTGCTCCCGATATTTTTCCCTCGACCGGTTTTGAAATCACCGTTCTGGTTGTCAGATGCCCTTAGAACATCACCCCCTACACTCTGAATTTCCGGATCATCTTGAAGTCATTCATCAGTTAAAAACGGACGACGCCCATTTCCGCCGACTCATGGATGAGTATGAAGAAATCGATAAAGAAGTCTTCCGCATGGAAGAGGGAATCGAAAATCCCGAGGACGCAGTCGTTAATGAAGAGAAGAAGAAACGACTGAATCTGAAGGATCAAATCGCCGACATGCTTAACGCGGCTGCGGAGTAATTTCTGTGGAGAACCCGGCCCGGATTTGAAATGTCCGGGCCGGCGTATCCATCCGGGTTGAGGGAGTTCCTGCCTTCACAGGCGCAGCCCTATGTATTCATCAGATCCGGATAGTGTTTCTGAGCACAGGGATCACACAGCCCGTGGCTGAATTGAGCTTCGCTATTGTTGCGGATGTAATCCTCCAACTGGTGCCATTCGCCATCGTCATCGCGAATAGATTTGCAAAAGGAGCAGGTCGGAAGAATTCCCCGCAGCGTTTTCACTTCGTTCAAAGCGGTTTGCAGAGAGCCTATGAGTTGCTCTTTCTCTTTTTCCAGTTGCTTCCGCCGTTCGATCTCCTGTTGGGCCAGAGTCAGCTCAAGCCGGACCTCTGTGACCTCTTTCAAAATCGCCAACACGGGACGGTTTTCGATTTCCATTCCATTCTTCTTGTTCTGCCAGACGATGTATAAATAAAGAAAAGGAAAGGCGAAGATGCTGATCATGAGGCGACTGACGAACGTCCCTGACATGATGTTAAAATACTCCTCGCTGCCGAAGAAGGCTCCGGTTGAAAACAAGATGACGTCGAGCCACATGACTCCCAGCAGGGTCAGGAATGCCCGGATTCCCAGGCGGACTTTGAACTTGGGGTTGCCGAGAAATTCCCAGGAAACGGCCAGAAAGATTAAGTCGGCCAGGGCGGCACCAATCGACGCCACATAGGTGCGCAATGTTTGAGGCGGGAAATAGGTGATGTTTTCTTCGCCGCCGGAGAGCTTGATTTGCCAGTGAAGAACCAGGGTCACCACGGGAACCATGATCGATACCCCGATGATTGTCGAAATCGCGATGCGTGTCGCCCGGGGGCCGTCAAATACATAAACAACAAACACCCCGAGCAGGAGTGCCGTGTAAAACACTGTCGATCCAACCATTAAGGAGAACCCTCCCAGGTTCACCCGCACTCCGGCATCCGTCGTCCAGACCATGACGGCGGTCAGGCTGCCGATCAATGCATAGAAATGAGACAGTCCAATGCGGGTTCGAAATGAGTGCGCAAAAAGAACAAGAAAGTAGACCGCAATGGCCTCCGAAATCAGGATCAACAGTTCATTGTTCATAGTGGCTCAGTTTTGCAGGAAAGCTTGAGTGGACGGCGATTCGCAACTGAACCGGAGGAGTGAGAAATCGAAGGTATGTTCGGCATGACGCTTAATGTATGCGAGATTTTAAGATTGCTATAAAAAATCCTGACCCGCCGCGTCCCGACGGGGAGGGAACGTATTGATACCGGAACATTTGACCCCGGATCAGGCCGGCGCGTCGGGACAATGTCTTACTGCTGCCACAGCGCTCGCAGCTCTAAAGCATGGCGCTTTTCAGGAGCCCCAGTGCTCCGCGATCTTCCGCTTCAGGAAGTCAACGCTGCGGGCGAGCTGCTCCATTCCGTCGACTCCGTCTTCGATGCTGATCCAGCTGTCGAATCCTTTGCTTTTCAGTTCACTGAAAATGGCATCGTAGTCATTGAGTCCCTTACCGATTTCGCCGTGGCGCAGGCGTTTGGCGTAACCTGTTGCCCCGCCTTCTTCACGGCGCAGGTCTTCGATAGTTCCCTCTGCGAGATAGCGATCACTCGCATGCATCGTCACCACCCGGTGCGAGACGCGCTTCAATAACTCGACCGGGTCTTCGCCGGCGAGGTAGGTGTTTGAGGGATCGTAGTTCACCCCAAAATGGGAATGGTCGATCGCGTCTACCAGTTGGCAAAAGACGTCCATTTTCTGAGCGAATTCGGGGTATTCCCAGAAATCATCTTTGTAGTGATTTTCGATGATCAGGGTGATGCCACGTTTCTCCGCATAGGGCAGGCAGGCCTCGATTGATTCAGCTGCAAGTCTGACTCCTTCATCAACGGTCAACTCGGGGCGGCGTTGACCGCTCAGAACGCGGCAATAACTGCCCCCCAGAGTTTCGGTCATGTCGATCCAGCGTTTTTGTTTGGCGATCTCAGCATCCCGGAATTCGGCTTCGGGGTGAGTGAAATCCGGTGAGCAACACATCATGGGAATGACTTTGCCGGTGTCTTCAACTTCTTTCCGGAACCGCGGCCAGTTGGCTTCGTCTTCCATTTCGAGGAAACCCGCATACCATTCGAGGCCTTCGATTTCGAGGTTCGCAGCAAGGGTAATCCACTCCGACACTTTCATGGTGCCGTCTTTGCAGAGAGCTTGCATAAAGGCTTTGGGGAAGGCGGCGAGTTTTGGCATGGCACGAGATAGTCGATTGAGATGGTTCTGCAAGTTGCGCAAATGTTTGGTGAATCGGTCGGGTAAACCCGGGTTTATCTGGTAGCTGTATTTTATGAACCGCCGCGAATTTCTCGAACGCTCAACAGTCGCCGCTGCGATGCCACTTGCGTCGGGTGCGTTGAGTGGGGCTGAGGTTGAGACTTCCGCCGTTCCGTTCAGGACAATTTACAGCAACGACACCACCCATATTCTTTCCTGTAAAATGCCGTGGCGGGACCGGAAGGATGAACTGACGGACGCGCACCTGGCGAAGTCGATCACCGAAGCCGCCGGGGTTGATGCGCACTTTCTGCAGCCCGGCCTGGGGTGGATTCCGTGGTGGAAATCGGAGATCTATTCACCCACAGAGCACTACGTGGAGTTTTTGCAGAAGGAACACGGTCACAAAGGAATGAACAAGATCGGGCAGTATCTTGTCGAGGGGGGAGATATGCTCAAGCCGTTAGTTGATACCTGCCGCGAGACCGGAGTGGCTCCTTTTCTCAGTTTCCGGTTGAATGACGGGCATCACGTTCGCGAGTTGGAAAAGGCCCTTGCTGAGGGAAAGCCAAGTGCAGGGATGTCGCGTCACTATTGGGAGAACTACAAGCGGTTCCGGATCGGGCCTGATACCAAAGACTGGGATCAGGGTGTATTTGACTGGTCGATCAGTGAAGTGCGTGATCACAAGTTCGCCTTGATCGAAGAGGCCTGTGCGAATTATGACCTGGCGGGAGTGGAACTGGATTTTCTTCGCCACTGGATTCGTTTTGGCGACAACACTCCTGTGGCGGAACGGCGCAGCATTACGACGGACTTTGTTCGGCGAATTCGCGCAATGTTAGACCGGACGGCCGTCGAGCGGGGGCTTCCGCGGCGCTGGCTTTGCGTTCGGGTTCCGGCTAAAGCGCAGGTTCGACCCGATCAGGGAATTGATCTGGGTGATCTTGCCAATGCCGGAGTCGACATGGTGAATCTTTCCTACAGTTATTTTACCCACCAGGATGACAGTGTGAGCAAAGCCAGGCTTGAAATCGGAGACGGTAAGATGGCCATCTACGCAGAGATGACTCACTGCACGATGACCGGCAAGGCGACGGCAGGGAGTGGCACTCAACCGTACCTGCGAACCACCGATGAGCAGTTCTACACGACCACGCTTCTTGCCCGGGAACAGGGGGCGAGGGGAGTGAGTTTGTTTAATTTTCCCTACTACCGGTACCATGTGACAGATACCATCGGGCCTTTTCATGAACCGCCCTTCCATGTCCTGCCCCGGCTGAAGGATGACAAATTTCTCCTCACTCAGCCTCATTGGTATTTTCTGAGTTCCTGTCGGAGAGACCGGGTCCTCGGGGAGCGTGTTCTCCCGTCGATTTTAAACCGCAATGCGCCGCAGACTTTTGAGTTGGAGATGGCCGGCCCGGTCGATTCGCTGGCGAGTGTTGGGATCTTACGTCTCCGGTCCGACGAGAATA
This sequence comes from Verrucomicrobiales bacterium, assembly GCA_048267005.1. Classification (GTDB taxonomy): domain Bacteria; phylum Verrucomicrobiota; class Verrucomicrobiia; order Verrucomicrobiales; family DEV007; genus JABDJT01. The sequence goes on from JBLWYI010000010.1 coordinate 65,195, forward strand.
TTGCCGACCGGGAGATTGATGTGAGCTTCAATGGTCAACCGTTGGAGAAAACCGGCTTTGTCGAAAAACCTCTTCCGCATCTTTATGACGGGACGTGGTTGGGAACAGCCGATGAGCACGCCTGTTACCGGGTGCCGTTGAAGCTGGCTGAGAAAGGAACCAATCGCATCACCATCGATGTGAAGAAAGGAATCCGGGTGCGCCTGACTTACTTTGATGTGGTGTTTGAAACGGCTGTTACTCCGGCTTGAGGACAGACTTCACAACTTCCCCTGAGTGCATTTTCTCAAACGCTTCGTGCCATTCTGAAATTGGCCAGACGCCCCCGATGATGGGTTTTACATCCAACTGACCACTGGCAAGCAGGGCGATGACACGTTCCCAGATCGGCCAGTTGTGACTGAAGCTTCCCTGAAGTTTGATGTTTTTCTGCACAAGGGGATCGAGATTAAATCCGAGTGGTTGCGGGCCCCAGCCAACTTTGCTGATCCATCCAGCAGGGCGAACAATTTGCAGCGCGATCTGCAATGTCACGCTGGCTCCTGCGGCATCGATGACACCGTCGCAACCGAGTCCATCACGGGCATTGGCCCACTCAGTGACATCACCGATGATGACTTCGCAGCCGTAACTCTTGGCGATCTCAAGACGGTGGGCATCCTGTGGCAGGCCGACGATGGCGACTTCCGCACCACAGAGCCGGGCCATCGCAGCGCAGAGAATTCCGATGGTGCCCGGTCCGAGAACCACGACGCGATCCCCCGGTTCAATGCGGGCATTTTTCACCACAGCGCTGTAGGCAACGCAGCAGGGTTCTGTGAGACAGGCCTGTTCGAAGGGCAATTGATCGGGAACATGATGCAGAATCCTCGATGGCACCCGGACATATTTTGTCATGGCACCATTCACCCCGTAACCGAATCCCTTACGAGTGGGGTCGAGGTTGTAAAGCCCTCGACGGCTCATCGGGTTGTCGGCATCAATAATAGCAGCGGTTTCTGAAACAACACGGTCGCCCTCCGACCACTTTTCAACTTCGCTGCCAACTTCGACAATGTGGCCGCCGAACTCGTGTCCCAAAACAACGGGGTAGTTTACGGGCCACGAATGATCCGCTGTCCACTGATGCAAATCACTTCCGCAGACACCAACGTTGGCGACTTCGAGAAGGATATCGCCGGGACCAATCTCAGGACGATCCAGTTCGCGGACTTCGACGGAACCGGCTTCAGGGGCAAAGTTTACGACAGCAGCAGATTTCATGAGAAAGCGGGAACGTCCTGTTCATGAACAGCATCGCAAATCATTTTCAGCGATGCTTCGAGATCACCGTCCGCCGTTTTGAATGCGTCGGCGTCAATGGTGAGAGGGGCACCCAGGACAACGAGAGGTGCACCGAATTGCGGACACTGAATGGCCTGCTCAAGAGACAAGCCACCGACCGCCTGCACCGGGACCGATACGGCGTCGACCACCTCTTTGAGCTGATCGAGCGGATTTGGCATCCGGTTTCCTGCGGCGGCAATGCCGCGTCGCTCGTCATAGCCGATATGATGAATAACGTAGTCGCAACCGTGGTCTTCGAGAAACCTGGCCCCTTCGATCATGTCGGGACAGCCCAGATTATCTCCCATCACTTTCGCGCCGAAATCTGCTCCGGCCTGAACCACGCACTTGATCGTTTCGGCGTGCGCCCGGGCCATCACCACGACATGAGAAGCACCGGCTTTAGCCATCATTTCCGCTTCGAGGTAGCCACCATCCATCGTCTTCAAATCGGCCACAATGGGGACATCGGGAAAGGCTTCGTGAAGGGCGCGGACTCCGTGCAGCCCTTCTGCGAGAATGAGAGGCGTGCCGGCTTCGAGCCAATCAACCCCGGCCCGCCGTGCAAGGGCAGCGGTTTCGAGGGCTTCGTCGATGTTGGTGAGGTCGAGAGAAATCTGAACGATGGGTTTCATAAAAACGTGGAAGAACGATGCCAGAATGCGGCGAAACCGGAACCGGAAAATCTCCGCGATTTCGTAAGGTAAGACCGGTCCCGGGGATTAACGATCGAACCCTGTCTGATCGGCGAATCAACCCTGTTGCTTCGTAAGTTGGTCGGCATCCGAATCGCGCACCCAGACAGTTCGTTGCGGGAAGGGGATTTCGATACCGTTCTCGTCGAAGGCGATTTTGATTTCTTCGATGATCGAATTTTTGAGCGGGACAAATTTGTTTTGTACCACCCAGACACCGAAGAGAATATTGACCGACGAATCTGCGAACTCGGTAAAGAGCAGCAGAGGATTCGGTTCCATCAGGCTGAGCGGATTTTTTTCCGCGACCTCGAGAAGGGTTTTGCGAACGAGTGCGAGGTCGGCGTCGTAGGCAACTCCGATGTTCAAATCAAGCCGCCGAATGGGGAACCGGGTGATGTTGATGACTTCGTTTTTGAGAATCAATTCATTCGGAAGTCGAACAAAGCGATTGTCCAGGGTGCGGAGTTTTACCGAAAGGGTGTCGATCGAAAGAACAATCCCGGTTGTGGTTCCTACCGTGATGGCGTCGCCGATTTCGAAAGGGCGCTCCGCAATCAGGAAGAGACCGGAAATAATGTTGGAAACACTGGTCTGCGATGCAAAGGCGAGAGCGACCCCGACAATACCAGCCGCTCCGAGCAAAGGGGCCAGCGAAAATCCGAGTTCGTTGAACACAAGCAGGGTGACGACGATGACTGAGCTGTAGCGGACGAATTTTCCGGCCACGAGTCCCTGTTGTGCGGTGAAACGCCGGGTCACAAGCCGACGAAGCCAGTTGGCCAGCAGGAAACAAAGCGGCAGCATGACAAGCACCAACATCCCCACGCGAATGGCGGATTCGGCGTGCTCGACCGAGATGACCTTTTTCAGAAGTTCCTGGTATTCTTCCATGACTCAATCTTCAAAAACGCTACTGGTGATTTGGATGAGGGAACGAAAGGTTCGAGCGACAAATCCGGATGCGCCTTTTTCCCGGGCCGGGGCTATGAGTTTTGCACCCTTGGCTTCATCAGGAGTGCCATCGTTGATTTTTACTTTGCTGTTGGCCGCACCGCCCTGGTATTTCAGGTGAGTTTCACTTGTCCAAAGCTGTTCGTTTTTCAGATACAGGCACAAGCCACTGGTGCGAAGACAGATTCGACTGATCTCAAGATTTTCGCTGGACTGATTCTCCACCGCGATCGGGGCGATTGCCAGTTTTGGGGAAGGAGATTCTGATGGTGCTAATTGCGCTTTGGTGCGAATCCAGTAGCACAGCTCACCTTTTTCCAATTCTCCAAACCAGGTGTGGGAAAGGGTTTCGGTCGGATACTCGGCCAGTAAAAAATCATCAGCGATGCAGGCAATGGAAACAGGGATCTCAATAAAGAATCGTGTTTCCCCGCCGGGAACGACGCAGAATTGGGATTCCGGTTCGCAAAGGACGGCAAGCTCCGGCAGGTGGGGCTGGATGGAGAAATTGGGTGAGGAACTGCGGACAGTCCATCGGTTCCACTCGGGTTCGTCAGCAGCTTTCGCGATTTGAATTTCGCGGTTGATACTTCGGCAGTGCAGCTCGAAATCACCGCAGGCGAAGTTAATTTGACCGTCGGTGTCGAATTCGAGTTGTTGTTTCCATATACTGGTGGTGCTGGTCATTGCTTGGTAGCCTGAGAAAATGCGTGCAAACCTCAAATGCACAAGAGCGAGTCTCCGGCAACGGTCGATTCATTGAACCCGGCTGCGGTTTATGGAATCAATCATTCACTGACATAGAGTGCGTAGACTTTGGCATCTCCGTTGTCGGGGAATGTAAGTCGGATGGCCAGGTCCGTGTCAGTCGGAACGGGGGTGGCCCACTTTACCTCCCGGCGGGTTCCCGGGGTGGAGACCTTGGCTGAATTCACTCCGGAAAATTCCGGCAGGGGACGATCGAGGCCATCCCGCAATTCAACGGTTATAGGGGCATCCGCAGACACATCATCGACATTCACGAACACCGTCGGTTTGGCCTTTGCCTTAAAGTTAGCGGTCGTGATGTGAGCTCTGGAGTTGTCGATCTTTCTTGAAAGATAGCCGAAGCCGTCCCGCCGCAGAGTGGCCAACCCTATTTCCATATTCTTGAGTTTTCCTCCTGTATCCCAGTGCGAATACCAGATCATGGTTTTGTCGCCGTCGTTCACAAAGGCGTGCCCCTGAAGAATAGCAATGTCATCCCATTCTCCGGGCTGTCCGCGGGCAATGACTTTGTGATCCGGAATGGGTTCGCGGAAGTGAATGCCATTGTTGCTCACCACGAGGCCAAGATCGACACGGACTCCCTGATTCCAGTATTTGCCGTCTTCGGGTTTCTTCGGCGCATCCTGCCACAGTCCATTGAGCCCCACGATGACGTTGCCGCGATTCCAGATCCCGGCTCCCATGTGACCTTGTTGTCCTTTGATTGGTTCGGAAGTCAATTGCCCGGGCCTGGCTAATGATAGAGCTGTGGAATCCGACCAGTGGACGAAATCAGAAGAGCGGTAAGTGATTGTGGCCCGGCCGATGTCACTGCCGTCCATCCGCCAGATCCACGGGGAAATCAGCTGACCGGGGGCATAATAGAAGTGGCCGAACTTATAAAGGCCGGAAACCTCAAAGCGTTCCCCTCCTGCGTTTACGGGACGATCACCGACAACTTTCCAGCTAAGTCCGTCGGGGCTGGTCGCGGCAATGAATGCTCCCCAGCGTCGTTCGTCCGGTCCAATCCCGCTTCGACCACCTCGCACGTCTTTGAATTCGGGGTGGGCAATGTATACCGCTTTATATCGACGGTTCGGGTCTGCCTCATCCGGTTCGTGGAGGATGCTGAGGAAGTCGTTTACCTTTGTCAGGGCGGGAACCTCTGATTCGATCAGGCAGATGTTGTTCTTTCTATTGCCGTTGAACTCCACCAGCCCCAGCTCCGGTTTGGTCCAGGTGATGCCGTCATCGCTCTCGGCATAACACATCGGGCGCCACCATCCCGGCGCCTGACCGGCTTTCATATTCACCTCAAACATTCCCAGATACCACATGCGAAATTTGTTGCCCTGTTTCAGGACGGTTCCGTAAAGAATGGCGTGTCCATGATCCGGTGCGCCTTCCGGTCCCCGGCGTAACACCGGATTGGCGGGATGTTTGGTCGCAGTGACCGGAGTAACAAAGACATTGCTCCGCCAGGGAATTGCATGGTCGTCGAAGGAAAAGAACACCGCGTCTCCCGTCTCCGGGCCACCATCGACTGAAACGCCGGCGGTGGCTGTATAGGAGAACGGGACAAGGATGATACCGATGAGAAACAGCAGGCGGGACATCTTTATAGTGGAGGAGGTTGGTGAATGCGTCTCCTGAATGTCAGGCGAGTTTCCAGTGAGCCTGACGCAACACAGCCAGCTTGGAATCTTTCATTTTTTCGTACCAAACCGTGACGAAGCTGCCGTCGTCGATTTCGACGGTGCTGGGATAACCCAAATCTCCGCCTGCTCCGTCTCCGGAGATGATCATAGGCTCGCTCCAGGTCTTTCCGTTGTCGGAGCTGATGCGCGCCTGGTTTCCGAATGGAGGACGACGGTGGCCGTAAGTCATGAGGAGCCGGTCATCGCGGAGTCTCATGAGATGCGATGGAATTCCAAAGGTAATGGGCCGGGGAACGGACCACGTTTTCCCTCCATCGGATGACTCAGTTTGAAGTGTCCATGACTTGTTCTGCGAACTGTGATTTCGAATTTGAGCAATGATCGTCCCGTCAGCCGCTTCGACGGCGTGGAGTTCGTGGTATTGACCTGTGGGGTGGTCTCCTTCCCGTTTGGGAATGTCGGCGAGCCATTTCCAGGTTTTGCCGTCATCAGAGGACTCACACACCCCGATTTTTTTGTCTTCGGTCCACAACTCTTTCCCCGCGTAAAGCAAACGCCCGTCTTTCAATTGAATTGGTCCATGTGGACTGTTTACGATGGTCGGAAGCCGCTCTCCCCATGTTTTGCCGCCATCTTCGGAACGGATTAACCACTGACCGAGTTCCGCTTTGCGCTCCTCAGGAGTCAGTCGATCATTGCACGCCTTCCACTGTTTCAGTTCCTTTTCGCCAAAGCTTTTTGTCTTCCACCCATCATCTCCCAGTTCGCTCATGCGTGTTCCCTTTTCGATATACGGCTCGTAAGCCAGGGAGGTGAAAGTCGTGGCGATCAATGTGCCTTTTTCTGTCTCCAGAACACCTGAATCACGATCATCTATCGCCCCGTCGAGCAACACCCGCGGCCACGTCCAGGTCTTGCCGTTGTCCTTCGAAGTCATCGCGTGAACCTGCCCGAACGGACACACGTGCGCGACGCGTCCACCCGACCACGTCACCCACAGTTCTCCATTTTTCCTGCGTGCCAGTGTGGACCAGCCACAATAATATTCCGGCTGCTGCGAGATGATCTTGGTCTCGAGAATGGTCACTCCCGGGGTGTCCTGAGCAACGAGCTGCGACGATGCCATCGCGCCAATCGACGCGGCTCCAGCAGTCTCTAAAAAATGACGACGAGTGGTAGGGGGAGTGGATTCTTTTTTCATTTTATACGATGCTTTAAAAGGTGTTTTACGAAGCAACAGGGTTTGCCGATCGATCAGACAAGGTTGCTTCGTGAACTCTATTTTTTAATCAGTGGTTTCAGTGAATGTTCATCAGCGCCGGTGCCTTCCGGCACTTCCGGATTTGCTTCCCACCTTGAGGAGGGCTCGCTTCCGGTAAACTTCTGGAAGTCGGTAAACGTTTCCGGTGTGTAACCAGTATGAACAATCCGCAGGCTTTTCAGATCATAAATGTTTCCGTCACCGCGCCAGATCGTATTTCGGTAGATCTGCACCTCGGGATGAAATTTCCCTTTTCGGAGGACACATTTTTGGAAATCCACAGCTCCCTTCGGTCCGAGTAAGACATTGACTCCATCGAAGGTGCAGTTTTCTGCGAAAAGCTCTCCGCCTTTATTGATGCGCAGTTCCTGAGGCCCGCCGCCGACCCGGGTGATCAACACATTGCGCATCGTTAACTGGCAGCGCTGCCCGTGCTCTAACAGATTGCCATCGAGCCAGAAAGCCTTTGCTGCACTGCTTTCGATCAGAGCATTCTCAAGTGAATGTTCGAGGCCGATGAAATACAAATCGAATCCGTGGCAGTCCCGGATGTAAACGTTTTTGTAGTGCGTCCGACTGGTTCCGGTATCGCAAAGACCAGTCGCGTTACCGATGCTGACAAATCCATCAATGAGGCAGTCTGCGTCTTCATGAGCGCTGAATCCGTCATCGCCACAATTCATGGCGGTGATGTTTTCGAACACCAGACTCCGCTGGGCCCCGTGAACATTGAAGCCATCATTGTAGACATGCATTCCGGTGATGTTCTTTACGGTGAGCCATGATCCGGCGATGCTGTGGATCACCGCGCTGCTGCGTTTCGGGTAGCGGATATTTGCCTCGTCGAGTTTCTGTCCGGGCTTCAGCTTCAGGTAAAAGGCATCGTCTTCTTCCCTCACAAACGTCCATTCACCCGGTTGGAGATCCTCCGGTTTTTTCAAAGGTTCGCTCGGTCCTTTCGAACAGCGCCCCATGCGCTGCATCTTTCCATCCCACAGCAGAAACCAGCGGCTGACGATGGCGTCGTCGGTTGTCTTGTAAATTTTTTGCCTCCGGTAAAGATCAGGCAACACCTGAGTCCACTCCTCGCTGGTGACCGGTTCGCTGCCGTCCAGTACAGCGCCATGTCCATCCAGCGTGATGGGTTTGCCGGCCTGTCCATGTTTGTTGGATAAATCCGCGCTCTCGTAATACGTCCCCGGCGTTAGGTGAACCGTGTCCCCCGGTTGAGCCAGCTTTATGGCGCGGGCAATGCTTTTTACGGGAGCCGTTTTCCCGTCATTGGCATCGTCTCCCGATTTTGGGTCGACGTGAAGATCAATAGCAAGAAGCACTGCGGGCGTGGAGATGGCGGCAACAAAGATAGAGGGGAGGAATTTCAGCCATCGAGACAGGACACACATCGGAATGCATAATTGACTGGTCCCTCTTCAGGGACAAGCCCGCGAATCTGGTAAATTATTGAAACGCAGCCACGGGACCGAATCGCACTTGAGTGGCGTCCATGCGGATCGAATAACGTCGCGGAGCAAATGCCCCGTCGCTACAGTTCTGCCATGAAATTATTCTTTCAGGGGGCGGCGATTGCGTTGCTCGTTCCCATTCAATCAAGTCACAGTCAATCAACAGAGATTCTGCCGGACACCATGCCATCCGGAGTCCCGAAGTCAGAGATGATGGCGGCGTGGTTGAAGGACGCTGCTTTTGCCGCACTGGACCGGCGTGAAGAAGCCTTTGAAAATTTGAAGACGCCCGAAGCGATGGAGGCGTGGCAAAAGGAGAGGCGGGATTTCTTCCTGAAACAAATCGGCGGTCTTCCCGAGCGAACGCCACTCAATGCAAAAGTGACCGGCAAGATGGAGGGCGATGGCTACCGGGTTGAGAAACTCTATTTTGAATCTCAGCCCGGACTGCACGTCACTGCGAATCTGTATCTTCCAGCCGGGAAAGGGCCGTTTCCGGCGGTGATTCATCCCACGGGCCACAGCAATACGGGGAAAGGACGGGATCTATACCAAATGGCATCAGCTACGATCGCCCGGGGCGGTTGCGCGGTTTTATGCTACGACCCGATCGGGCAGGGGGAACGTCAGCAAGTTCCGGGGCCGGAGGGAAAACTTTTCGCAAGTACGTCTCAGCATTCGTTGATTAACCAGGGGATGGTTTTGCTGGGAAGTAACACGGCCCGGATCATGATTTGGGACGGCATGCGTGCGATTGATTATTTGCAAAGCCGCCCGGACATCATCAAGGACAAGATCGGTTGCACAGGAATTTCCGGCGGTGGAACCAACACAAGCTATCTCATGGCATTGGATGATCGTATCGTGGCAGCAGCGCCGGGGTGCTACCTCACCGGATACCGCAGTTTACTCAGCACGCTGGGACCGCAGGATGCTGAGCAGAATATTCACGGTCAGATCGCGTTCGGGATGGACCAGGCGGACTACGTCCTGATGCGTCTTCCGAGGCCCACGTTGATCATGGCTGCGACGAGAGACTATTTCGGGATTGAAGGCGCGTGGGATTTGTTTCGTGAGGGAAAACGCTTCGCGAGCCGTCAGGGATTTCCTGAACGTGTCGATCTGGTCGAACCGGATACCGACCACGGTTTCCCACCCGAAATGCGCCTGGCCGCGGGAAACTGGATGCGACGCTGGCTTTTAAATATGGATGACCCGATTCGCGAGGAAGGTGAATTGAATCCACTGCCTCCCGAAGAAATGTTCGCCACACCGAACGGGAAGGTTCTCGACCTGGAAGGCGCGCGCTCGGCTTTTGAAGTGACGCAGGCGTGGAGCGAGACTTATGAGGCTTCGCGACAGGAAAATGCGAAGCCGGAGAATCGCGACGGGCTTCTGAAAAAAGTGAGGGCGCTGATCGGTGCGAGGGAACTGTCTAACTTGCCGGATCCGGCCGGCGAGGAACTGGGGAATGATCAATTCATTCTGTATTCCGAGCCGGGTATTTCGTTGCCAGTTCATTTCGTTCGGGGGTCAGAGACCGAATACACAATCTACCTCGACGGCGCGGGAAGTGTCGCCGCGATGGAGGCGGGTAATGTTCAGGCGGTCGTTACGGACACGGGGAATTCAGTGCTGGTGGTTGATCTTCGCGGGCTGGGTGAAACAAGCGTCGCCGGCAAGAAGACTGGTTTTGACAAAGCCCTGGGGCGGGATTGGAAAGACACATCAGTCGCCAGTCTACTCGGGAAGTCGTATGTCGGCATGCGGACGGAAGATATCTGGCAGATTGTGCGCGCGCTCCGTGCGAAGACAGAGATCGCAGACCTGAAGGTGAATCTGGTCGCTATTCGCGAAGCGGCTATCCCTGCGCTGCACGCGGCGGCTCTGGAGCCGGACTTGTTTGATAGAGTCACGATTTCTCACGCGATTGATTCGTGGAAGGAAGTTGTGAACACGCGGCAGGTAAGGAATCAGCAACCGAACCTGGTATTCGGAGCATTGCGCGAATACGATCTTCCAATGCTGCGGGATGTGATCGGCAAGGAACGTCTCACGGTCGAAAATCCCGTCGCGGCGGACTGGATGCCGGATGTAAAGTGACTGCAAATCGTACTTCCCGTGAACACTCCCACACCACTTCGTCTTCTCCTCATTGTCGCGCACCCGGATGATGCCGAAGCCCGCTGCGGTGGACTCATGGCAGCCTACCGGAATGCCGGTCATACCGTTAAGTGGATTTCCGTCACCAATGGAAATGCAGGGCATCAAAATATCAGTGGTGCTGAACTGGCAGCCATCAGACTTCAGGAATCAAAGAATGCGGTCGCAGTGGTCGGGGCCCGGTGCGAGGTGTGGGATACCCCGGATGGCTGTCTCGAGCCCACGCTTGATATGCGATGGAGAGTCATCCGTGCGATCAGGGAGTTTAAGCCGGATCTCGTCATCACCCATCGCACCTGCGATTATCATCCCGATCACCGGGCCGTTGGTCAATTGGTTCAGGATGCCTCTTTTTCGGTCACTGTTCCGGCGATCGCTTCCGACACTCCGGCTTTGCGCAAAGATCCGGTCATCGCCTACATGGCAGACCTCTTCACCCGACCCAATACCTTGCGTGCCGACATCGCGATCAATGTCGATCCCTATGCCGATGCCATCATTGAAATGTTTTCCTGTCATGCTTCGCAGGTCTTCGACTGGCTTCCCTACAATCTTGAGCTGGCCGAGCCGGTCCCTGATGACAACGATGAAAGAAAGAGTTGGATGCGGAGAAATTTAATGTCGTTGCTATACGAAAGCGTGGCTGAGAGGTTTCGCTCCGATCTTATCAGCACCTATGGCGACGCGGAGGGGCGCGCTGTGACATTTGCCGAGGTATATGAAATCAGCGAATACGCGCGCCCTCTCGACGCATCGTTGAAGCGCCGCCTCTTCGACTTCGTGTGAACTGATTCCAGTCGGGTGTTGTGGCAGATTTGTTACTTCGCCGGGATCTGATCCGACCGATAGGCCTTGATCCCCCATCCGCTTTCATGTTAGAAAAGAGTTGTGAGCATGATCAGTAGGTTGGCCAAAGCATGGCTGCTCCCTGATTGCCTACACGCATCTAAAAATAAAAAGGAACTACAATGAAGCAGCAATACACGATTTTAAGATCCACCTCGATCTCTTCCGGCACTCCCGGAGGAATGCAATTCCCGATCGGACCTTCCATCAGCAGCCATGGGCAACCTGAGATGACTCATGTGCCGCGAATTGAAATTGAAGAACTGGAACCCAAACAAGTCGCGCGGGTGACGCAACACAACGATGTACTAGGCGCAGCGGTCAATATGCCGACCAAGTTAATTGCCCCCGTTGCCTCAAGCGACAATGACTCTCCCGGCGTCGCCGCTGCCGGAGATTCGGTCACCTGGGGAGTGGAAGCGGTGCAAGCGGTCAACAGCAGCACAGATGGCTCAGGCATCATAGCGGCGGTTCTGGATACCGGGATAGACATCAATCATCCTGCGTTCGCGGGAATGAACATTGTGCAAAAAGATTTCACGGGTGAAGGAGATGGCGATGCCCACGGTCACGGAACGCACTGCGCTGGAACGGTCTTTGGACAGGATGTCGACGGGAAACGAATCGGAGTCGCCCGGGGAATTGCGAAAGGCCTGATCGGCAAGGTGCTGGGAAGCGGCGGTGGCGGTGGTACAACGGCCACCTTTCATGCGATCGAATGGGCCTCGCAGCAGGGAGCCAATGTGATTTCCATGTCTCTGGGAATTGATTTCCCCGGATTTGTGAAAGGTCTCATCGGACAAAATGTTCCATCGGATCTGGCCACATCCATGGCACTTGAGGGCTATCGGAAAAACATCATGCTTTATACAACGCTGGCAGCCTTTCTTCGTCAGCAGGCCAACTTCACTCAGACGTGCATCATCATTGCCGCAGCCGGTAACGAAAATCGCGCCTTTGAGGATCCATCGTGGGACATCGCAGTGGCACCACCCGCAGCGGCAGACGGAATTATTTCTGTGGGTGCCTTGGGGCAGTCTCCTGCCGGATTGGTTCCAGCAAGTTTCTCGAACTCCGGCCCGAACATCTCCGGTCCCGGGGTTGGTATCGAATCAGCCAAAGCCGGGTCGCGAGGTTTGACATCCATGAACGGAACCAGTATGGCCACCCCGCATGTCTCAGGCGTCGCCGCTCATTGGGCGCAGTGGTTGCAGGCCCGTGGTCAACTGACTCCGACAAACCTGGAAGGAAAAATCATCGCCAATGGAACCACCGGCCCCCTTGCTCCGGGCACCGACTTTGCCGATGTCGGTATGGGGTTGGTTCAGACGCCGATGGTTTGATCAGTCGATATCAATAAACGAAACAACCCTGTTGATTCATTGAACCAACAGGGTTGTATCGTAAATGCTGCCGAACCTGTTGCAACAGCTCCGGCTGGTAGAACTATCTAACTAACTTAACAACAAAATCATTCCTCGAGTGGGGGACGCTTGGGCTTCACGCCTTCGCCGCCACCGGCTGGAGCGCCGCCCCGGCCTTTGCCGGCTTCACCGCCTTTACCTTTTCCGCCCTGGCCATCGCGAAAACGCTGGGCCATGGCTTCAAGCTCCGCTTTGTCGATTGCATTGTCGCCGTTCTTGTCGAGGAACTCCAACATGCGCTCGCGCCGTTCTTCGGGAATCTCTTCAGCTTCGATTTTGCCGTTTGAGTTTTTGTCCATCTCTTTGAGGCGTTCTGCCATGCTGCCGCCGCCTGTTTGAGGACGGTCACCGGTAGGGCGGTCACCACCACCCTGACGCATTCTTGAGAAGTCCGGACGCAATTCATCTTCGGTCAGTTTGCCGTCTTTGTTCTTATCGAGTTTACCGAGAACCTCGGAAGCCTGACCGATTTCATCAGCAGAGATTTCACCGTTCTTGTCGGCATCGAGTGCTGCGTGCACCGGCAGCATCATCAGTGCGCCACCCGGAGGGCGACCACCGCGGTCCGGGCCTTTAGCTGCGCCGGGAGGGCGACCTTTACCTTTTTCGCCGTCTTTACCTTTTTCATCCTGAGCCACAGCGAATGTGCTCAAAGCTGATATCAAAATCGCAGGGAGGAGGAGTTTCTTCAAAGTCTTCATAACAGAGTTTTGGAATTAATGTTCGAGACTAGAAACTCCGGGAGCCAAAAAGAGTTGCGGGAAATTGATGAAGTTAATCAGGCCCGGGAGCCGGGGAGAGGGGTGAAAATGTCCTGACTGAACAAGTTGTAACTCAAAATGCAGGTTTAATGCTTGCCACTATACGATGCCTTTTACACAATGCCTGCGAGCGCAGGAGTAGATCTACTCCTGCAAATTGAACCGTAAAAAAGGAACCAAAATATGCCAAGTGCAGCACTACCCGGGGGACTCGCCGAGTTCCAAAGTCTATTAATCGGAACCTGGGGTAACCAGGATTTCGGAACTTCAGGAAAAGGGGGGACAACCAACCCACTTTCCTACAATGTGATGCCATTGCCTCAGGCAAGCTCACCGTCAGGATATATTCTCAAGAATTTCTCGCTCTATGAAACCGTGAAGTTCAACAGCAACGCGGATGTCGCTCTGCCGACTTCAGCGCCGAATCGCGGCTCTGACAGTCTGCAAGTGCCCACCGCACTCTACTATTCTCAGCAGGTCTATTTTGCGGAGGGCCCCGGGATCGGAACGATCGTTCACACCGAGAACGGTTCCTGGCTGAATCTGCAGACGGCCGGAAAGATTGATGGGCCTTATGGCGGGCCGATTGTCTTTGATAATCCGAATCAACAGCCACCCACCATTACGATCGCAAAACAGATGTCGGTCCCGCACGGGAATTCGGTTCTCGCTCTGGGCGCGTTTGATGCCCCGGCTGCATCAACCACCATCCCGGACTCGGCCTCCACGTTGCCGACCGGGAGTCCGGCGCTGGATACGACGCAATACACAACCACCCTGGCAGATCCATCCGACTACCAGAACCCGTCCCCGGCGAACACGGCCAACCCCAACGCTCCGATACAGGAGGCGCTCGGGATCATCAATCCAAACAGTGTGATCCACTGGAGTGTTTCCACCGCCAATCACGGCAACACGATGGACATCCCCTTCGAGCAGAGCGTAGCAAACGTCTTTGACTACTCAGCTGATTACTGGCTCTTGTCGACGGATGGGGGCAAGAGTTACAACTACCTCGCTTATTCACAGAATATATCAATGAAGATGGCGGTGAACGGTGTCATGTACACTTTCCCGCATATCACCAGTAACTGTGTGACTCGTCAGTCCTGATTCCAATAATGCTGAAATGCGGGCGCTCCGAACGGGGCGCCCGCTTTTTTTGTTTCGTTTACTGCGGAATTGAACGGAGTCAGCCGCCGCAATTGAGACGCCAGAGTGTTGTGTCCGGCAGATCCTTGGCCGGGATGTTGACGGCGACCAGCGTGAAGGTGGGTTGTCCCGTCACCGGGTTGATGGGGACTTCGTGTAGTTTCTCCAACACAGCTTGCAGCTCGGCGTTGGTCTTCACTTTGAAGCCCCGACCGCCGAAGCCCTCCGCCAGCTTGACGTAATCCCAGATGAAACCCTGCGGAACTGCCGCCAGTTTTGCAAAATCCGGTGGGGGAGCCTGGGGGCAATAGACGTTGGCATCGATGAGCCATTGCTCGACAGCCATGACGCGATTGTCCATCACGAAGATGATACTGTCCTGTCCCAGCTGGGCCACGGTTCCCAGTGCGTTGAGTGTTTCCGCGAATGCCGTGTCGCCGGCAACACAGACGGTTCGCCGACCGGATTTGACCACGGACTGTGCGAGAGCCACACCTGACATCGCACCGGTTCCATACCCGATGGCAGCCCAGGCCAGCTGGGCGATGTACCCACGCATGGCTGATTTGACATTAATCAGGGACACGAAAGAGAATCCAGAATCCGCTACGAGCTGCGGGTAATATTCTTCTTCGTATTTGTCGAGGAATCCATGAACGAGGTTTGATTTGAAGCTGTCCCACGTGACCTGGTCATTTTCAGGAAAGCAATCAACCGCGGGAATCTCCCAGGGGGAACCGTCGATGTTGGGAAAGGGCGCATTGGCGAGCGGTTCCTTTTCCAGATCAGAAATCAAACGGTCGAGCAGCGGTTCCAAATCAACATTGCCCCAGTAAGCCAGTTGGCGACCGACCAAGACCGCGCCGTCTCTGGCCTGAATGTGAACCGGCCCCAACCGCGTTGTATCAGGGCTGGTTTCAGGATTGTAATCCGGTGTGACCACGCCGAGGTAGTTAAAGTCCGTGTCACGTACGCCCAGGGCTACCACGCAATCAGATTTCTCCAGCAAATCCTGCAGGTTCTGCTGACTGCTGAGACCGAGGAAGGTTCCCGCGAAGGGAATGTCTTCGCGGAACTCGGACAGCACGCTTTTGCCCAGCCCGCTCGATGCGTAGGGCGCACCTGACAGCTTCACCAGCCTGGCGAACTTGTCCTCGAGATTA
Source organism: Verrucomicrobiales bacterium (assembly GCA_048267005.1). Classification (GTDB taxonomy): domain Bacteria; phylum Verrucomicrobiota; class Verrucomicrobiia; order Verrucomicrobiales; family DEV007; genus JABDJT01. The sequence goes on from JBLWYI010000010.1 coordinate 80,808, forward strand.
CCCCGGGAGATCTCCGAGCCTCCGATCCATACCAGACCGTTTGCCTTCTTCATGTGACCGAGCACAGCATTAGCGGCCTCGGCCAGCGACGCCTCATCAATCGGCGCGGGAGTGGGCACCAGTGGTGTCGAAGGAACCGGCGCACAAGGCAAGGCGGAAGTGGTGTGTGCGATCTCAATGTAGACCGGTTGGCTTTCGGTGATGCAGGTTCGCAAGGCCGCATCGATCAGATCAGGCGCCATGGCCGGATTGTCGATCCGAACGGCCATGGCGGTGACCTCCCGAAAAATCCGCAAGTCAGAGTGAGACCCGTCCAGCATGTGATGATAGAGCACCCCCTGGTCGCGCTGCGAATGATACTGCGCGACCGAGGGACTGCCGTTGATGACCACGAGTGGCACTTTCTCGACAAAGGCACCACCTACGGCCTGTGCCGAGTTGATTGCACCCACCCCGTAGGTAAAAGCCACGCATCCCACAGTGTCGGGTGTGGCGCGCCCGTAACCGTCTGCGGCGTAAGTGGCGGTCATCTCATTGTTGGGATGAACCCGGATCAGTCCGGCGTTGGTTGCGTCATCGTCGAGCGTCATCACCCAGTCGGCGATGTAGTCTCCCGGAATGGCAAACACATGGCTGACTCCGATTTCTTTGAGCCGCTTGTTGAGATAAGTGGCAACCGTTTCCCCGCTTCCAGCAGCCTTGAGGCTGGCCGTTGCGAGTTGTGGCGCACGCTTTTGCGAGCGCTTGAATTGACCTTGCGGTCCGTAAAAATCCTGCATGGTATTTGAAGTTTAAGATTGAGAACGATGTTCGCTTCAGCTTCCCCAAACCCCCATACGGCGTCGCGGCTTGGCGTCGTCGGCCGTGGATGAGGCCTTGAGTCCAGCCGCTGATTTGGCGGTCTTCTTGTGGCAAACCGCTCCATCCATTGGCTCAATATCAAAGTGTTTCAGGACCGCATTCACCGAGCGCAACGCACCGTTCACCCAGCCCTGCATATCGGAAATCGCTTCGTTGCAGAAATGGAGGTTCTCCCGTGGTGCCGCGAGATATTCGCGGACCTCGCTGTCTACGACTCCCAGGCGCCACTGATGGTAAGCGTATTCAAAGTCCTGTTCCCCGTCCCACAGCCGGTAACTGGTCAACACCGGTTCGGGGACATAGTTGGCGCCGAAAAGATCCTGCAGCTGCTTGCGGGCTTCATCAACCACCGCCTGCGAGGCTGCATACAATGTCTGTGGAACTTTGTCGTTCTGAAACTCCTGCATGGGAGAGGTGAACATCGGTCCGATGTTTTGCAGACCGTTCCAGAAATTGGTGTTGGTGAAATCACAGTAAATGGTGAGCGCCGCCGCCGCATCGCTGTTGATCGGCGAATCTGAATCAGTGTCGGCGGTATCACTCGCCGGGCGACCTTCAGCAATTCGCACTTGTTCCGGCAACGCGTAGAACGGGTAGATCGCATTGATCGGCAGATTCGAAAAGTTGGGGCCAAACTGCACCGGTGGCCGACCTGTCATATTGTCTTCCCACCAGGGCTTGTTGAAGTAGAGATTGATCTTCATCAATTTCATACCGAGAGCGGAGTGGATATTCTCCCACAGCTTCTGTGCATCCGGCGCCGCCCGCAGGGCAGGGGAGCGGAGGAACAACTGCTCAGCGCCCTGAGTGGCGACCGCAACAACCAGCTTCTTTGCCGTCAGCTCTTTGGTGATACCGCCGGGAATCGTCGGGGAACTGTTCAGCTGGTCGGGAGCTTCTGTCAGAGTAAGCAGGTAACCGCCATCTTTCTCCGTGATCGCATCCACATTGGTGCTGAGCTCGATCTTCACATTGTCACCATGATTTTCCTGAAGGTGATTCACCACTGCGTTCGGCAGCGAGCTGAACCCGCGCTCAAAGGTGAAATATTGAGGATCTTTCGGAAAGTCCGCCAGGATCTGCAGGGCGTCACCCGCATTGGCCATGGATTTGAAGGGCCCCGCAAAGCCGATCGTTTCTGTCAGCATCTGGATGCATTCCTCGGAATGTCCCATGTCACGCAGCAGGCCCCACAGTTGCCATTGGTTCAGGGTTTTGCCTTTCCAGGTGGCTTTCTCCCGGATGCATGTCCAGAACTCCGGCGGCTCGCCACCTTTCTGAACCATCCCGTTCTCATAAAGAATGGTGTCGAAAGCCCGTGTCACGATCTCAGTGGGACTCAGCCCGATTTCCTCGCTCTTCAGATCGTAAAGTTCGCTCCAGATCATATTGCCGCTCTCGATGGCTTCGGCGAGCGTGAAATTGTGCCCTCTCAGAAAGTAGCGGTTGGTATTGTTCGCGCTGCCCATGGGAAACTCGACGATCTGATCGCACAGGCCCATCGCGCTGGTCAGGTGCATCAGTTCCGTCATATCGTAGTTGAATCGCATTCCGCCTTCCTCCTCGCGGACCTCAACGCCGTCGGGGAATTCGATGATATCCGTGTCGAGCCGCCCGCCCGTTCGATTGAGCCGTTCAACGATTGCGATCTTGAGGCTTGGGTCATCTTCGATAAGACGCCAGGCGCAATACAGGCCGGATATCCCAGCGCCGATAATGGCGACATCCACGTTTTGTACAGGCTCCAGACTTGAGAATTTAAGTAGTGTCATTTGTTTATTGATTAGGTTCCTTTGGTCAATGTATGGATTCCAAATGGACACAATTCAGCTGTGCGCGGATTGAGTAAATCAACGGTGAAAAGGTCCTTTAGAATGTAATAGGCCCTTCGGCCCTCCAATATCGACATAGTGCTCAGAGACCGGAAACCGGTCAAGATATATCCGGAAACTTTTTGCGTAGTCTTCCCGGTTTCACTCCACCCGGCCGACGGTGGGGGTGAAAAGTTGAGTGCGAAAAGGCCGGATCACCGACGACTGATGTGCCAGGATTGTAGTCGAGTCTGCGGCGGGAAAAGGCTGTAGACTCCTCAGCCACCACACCACCGCGCGAGTCGCGTAGCGGCGCCATCATCGTGGTTTCATATTCGGCGGCACAAGAGAAATCAAGGTGGTGTCGCCACTACGTGGCTCGTTATTATCAGGGACCGATTCCGTGGCCTTGTCACAAGCTCGAATTGCGACCACGGCTATTCAGATGTCGACCCTCCGGGCCTCTTTGTTGGGAGTGCACCAGATAGGACAAAACTGCGGGAGCGAAACTCCCGCAGTTTGTGACGTGATCTTCCGACTCGCCCGGATCAGCTCGCGCTGGAGCTTCCGGCGCTGGATGCCGATCCACCCATGAATGACCCCGCACTGAAAGAACCGGCAGAGCTGGAGCCGATGCTGGAAGAACTGCCCATGCTGCTGGACGAACCGGTGGTTGAGCCGGTTGGCAGTAAGGGTTCAGTGCTCTCGTCAGATCCGCTCACCGGTCCTGTGGCCGGACCACCGAGCAGATATTGCTGCATATAAAGCCCCAGTTTGTCCGGGGTATCCTGGTGGTGAACCTCAGCGATCTTCAGCAGGCACAAATACAGTTCATCCTGCATCCGGGCACGGGCATTGCGGCGGTTTGCCTCAGTGCTGGCCTTGTCACCGGTTGAATCCTCACTGGCATCGTAGATCGCCACCCACGAGTCGCGCAGCTCCGTGATTTCAGTGATCAATCCGGCATCCAGGTCTGCGGCATGCACAGTTGCCTGTTCCACCAGAACCGTCAGATGACTGGTCATCATATCATCCGGGCAGCTGGAGAAGATCGTTCGTCCGAAAGGGAAGAATTCCTTCAGAACATCAGATCCCGCCCCGAACACACCCGTGAGCTGACCATAGATCGTTTCAATGGCAGGCAGCACCGTGGCACGGAATTGGTTCTTTGTGGATTTCCGCGCTTTGCGCACCCCGAGTTTGGCGGCGTCCAGCGTGTAGGCATCCACCAGATGTTCCAAAGCATCTTCGGTGGCTTCGATTCGTTCATCAAACTGACCCTCGTCATTTTGGTGCACGAACCGATTCAGTAATTCAGTCGTAAACCGGATCATTCCGATCACGCTGACTTGTCTTGTTTTGAACGGGTTGACTAGATAGTATAGCAAACGTCTCATTTTATTTATTAGGTTTATTTTCAGTTTCCTTGTTTTGTTTAACCTCGTTATTGAGGTGCAATTATGATTCTTCCTGTTCACGGTTTTGTAAAATGTGAATTGCGACACGTACAACCCAGTCCCCAATCCCACTAGGGCAAGAAAGTGTCATTTTTCCCAAAATTCGGCCCGAATGGGACAAAATGACGCAGTGAAATGACGGGTTTTTGAATGAAGAGCGGGATTGGGAGGAGCTTTTTCTGCCGTTCAACGAGGCATTTCAGGGCCGGGAACGACTCAAGTCAGACCCGCCGATTGAACGAAATAGCCTTCCCTCAACGTCAATTGCAGTAATAATGTGCTCCTCTGAAACCGAGACCGCAAGGACGGCCGGACCTGTTTCAGAGAGATCTGGAGAGGTGGCGACGTAATAAGTCGAAGAGAGCTGCCTAAGGTCGAATGCGCTCCAGGCTGTTACTGTTCCACGGGAAGTTCCCGCAACGATCACTGTGCCATCGGGTGAATAAGACAGAGTTCGAACCATAGATCCTGCGTTTCCAGCAACTGGACATATTTTTGCATCAATCCCGTCGATCCTCCATTGGTGCAGGCGGCCGTCCGCATGTCCGGAGCAAAACACTTGATCGTCCTCCGGATGGAACGTCAGATCGTATACGGCAGCCTGTCTTGGAGACACGACTGCAAAAGCCTCACTCTTCTCGGTGTTAGCGCAAAAGAGTTGAATGCTGCCGTCAGACATCCCAAGAGCAATGTATTTCCCGCTCGAACTTATTCGAGCAACAAGTGGGGCCGAATCACCAACATCAAGCATAGTGGCTGTCCTGCCGTTTTCCAGGTCGAAAAGATTGATCTTCTCGTCACCAAGCGGTTCTATCTGCCAAAAGATAGTATGTGCGCGTCCAGACACGTTTCCCAATTCTAGTCCCAGGATTCCGTCGCCAGGAGCTACATTAAAGTGAATGGGGGTTCCAGTTTTCGGATCGTAAAAAAAGATCGGGCCATCAGAAGTTCCCGCTGCGACCATTGCCGAACTTTTTTGTCTGGCAGATGCGACAACTAGGGTTTTCCTCGGAGCTACATCTCTCGCCCAAAGTGGATCATCCCAACCTGCCAGTCGGAAACAACGTAATCTGCCGTCTCTAGAGCCTAGAACTGCACCGTCAAACTGTGGCATAATCTCAGCAGAGAACAGCGGCGTCGCAGGAGGTGCTATCGGACTGGGGGCCGTAGATGCACCGAACAAGCGCCAGAGTGTTGCAGGACGCCGCCCTCCATAAACTAAAATCTCCCCACGTAGACCTGATGTAATTCTTAGCCGCTCGCCACCATGATTTATTTCCCGTCCGAAACGAAGTAAATTGGGAGGGGATGAGTCGGAGTCGGATTCCTTATTTTTCGTGGCACCAGTCTCGCTAATTAGCCAGGCGGCCACCCCTCCCACATGGTCTGCGGAGAACGCGGTGCCCCCGTCTGGTGAAAATACAGCAGCTTCGATAGGTTGTTCGGTTACTAGCGGAGGTTGAGATCGCCAGCCTAAATTATCATCTTCCTGCCACAGGAAAGTCCGCCGATCACTGGTGCTCCCCAGAATTCGGTTGCCCTGCGGGGCCCATGCCACAGTGTTGGCAGCCGCGATAGGTCTTCTTGACATCGGCTTCGGCAGTCGTGTTGATTTTTTAGGATTGTCGATTTCCATGACCCAGAATTCCCCGGCGGACAACCCTATGGCAATGAGCTCCCCTGTTGGATTGAAGGCCACAGAGTTCACTCTGGAAACATCATGCGGAGGACGTAGAGTTGCTGAGATTGCAAGTTTCTTCAGATCGACAATCATCACGTCCTTGCCACATCCTACGGCAATTCGCTCTCCACTATGATCAAACTTGAGCGCATAAATTCCGCGAATCGAATGTATCATGAGGGGGGGCTTTGTGGGAAGTCCTTCTGGAAGGCTCCAGATGTGAATGTAGCCCTCTTCGTCAGCTACCGCGATTTTATCCAAGTGAGGCGAATACTCGCCTAAGATCGGCTGTTCAGGGAAACGCTTCAAAGTGATTCCGTTCCCTAATTTTGAACCATCCGAGGAAAATAATTGGTGCTTGCCTGACTCTTCCAAGATCGATACGACACCTTCGTTACCGACGGTCGCGGTCAAAACAGACGCATCCGTTTTAAATTCAACCCCTTCTTCTGTTTTCCACCAGGAAATTGCTTGTCGCATTCGTGGCTCGACCGATTCTTCACCATCGACAATCAATAGAGACTTCGACACAGTTGTGATTCCCTCGCTGGGGCGGCCTGATAAGGCCAATTCGCGGCCAGAGCGCAGCGAGACCTCTGCGCTGGCTATGGCTTCCCTCACGCGTGCTTCTTTTTCCTCTATCCACCTCCACATACCAAACAGAATGCCGGAAAAAATTAGGGCGATGGCGATCCCTATAACCCATTTAGTCCTGCGGTGCTGTATGCGGTCTTCACTATAAATCTCCTCGGGTTCCTTCCCTTGGATTGACGCCGAGAGAGCTGCTACCGATTTTTTGAACTCAGGGTTACGCAAGCTTAACTCTTGTTCCGGCGCTACCGTCGCCCAACGCAAGTCCACCCAAAGCGGTACTTCGTTAAACGTTCCACGCAACATTTTGGGCAAGCTTGTAGTCTTATTCCAATCAAAGTCACGTATAGTATCATCCCAATGAATTACTCCTGATGTCCAGATTATCAATACATTGTCGGTTGATCGCGTTTCGAGCCAGTGTTTAATCTCGGCATTCGTATATTTTCCATTTGCGGCATCTGGCGATGCCATCAGAAGAAGGTGCTCTGACTGGTCGAGTGCATCGACAATTCGACTCCACAGATTTCCACCTGGATCGAGTCCGGTTGTGTCCCGGAATACTCTAAGAGCACGAAGTTTGTAGAATGGTTTAGTTAATTTGTGTAGCGCTGACTGCAAGGCGTCAGCGAGGATGCCATCTGCCGTTTGGTTATATGAAATGAACGCATCGTATTTCATTGGTGTGTTGCCCGTTTTTCCACAGTGCAAACCAGCGGCGCTGAAAGTGGATTAGAGAATTTAAGCCATTTATAGGTCAGCCGTGCTCTTCTCTGGTGCCTGTCTCCAAGTTGATAGGCTTGTTCTATTCTTTGATCACATAAAAGAAAAATGTTTGCTTTATAGTGTCATAAAATTCCTTTCCTTGTAGAAGTTTGCTTTTACCAAACGTGGGATCATACACATAGAATCCTTTGATGATTTTGGCCTTCCCTTTTGGCGTCTTGACGTCCCCTAAAATCACTGCGTATACCATCACAGCGTGAAGTTGATCTTCTTTATCTCCTGTTCGATATCCTACCATTATGGGGCGATCGTTCTCTAACTCAGTGATTACGTGGCCTGATTTTGGTGGCCCATCAACATGTCTCCAATCTCCATGCCACCCGCTGCCTTTTAAACCGTCGACGATCGCAGCGATTTCTTTGCTCGATGCTGGCTTATCTCCACCAAGAGCTACAACTAAATCATTTTGCGCCAGTGGAACGCCTTGTGCTCCAAACGCCATTTGGATACAAGCAGCCCAGCATCCGTTCTCAGTTTCTTGTTTTCTCTTAATTTTTTTGAAACCGTCAACACTTAGAAATTGGGCTCTCGATTCAGTTGGAATTCCAATACAGAAGACAATCAAGATAATTGCCCTAATACTTAAGAGATTCCCCAGCTTGCTCAGTGATTTCCTTCGATTAGTCATTGTAGAAAAGAATGAAGTTTAGCGGGAGTGAAGTCAACTCTCTCCTCAATCTAAGAAAATTCGTTTTCCACTTCCAAAAATAAAGAAAAAAGGGAGCCTTGAATTTGATTAGACTTTGTTTCGCTTGTGTGAAAATACAGGGTACCTAGAGCGCTGTTTTCAAAATGGCTGAAATACCGGTTCGAATCTTCAAGTGGAGGCGTGTTTCGTTTTGAAACAGGGCATCCGACGGTTCAGAAGGCGTGTTTCATTTTGAAACAGGGCAACCGACGATTCAGAAGGCGTGTTTCAATTTGAAACAGAGCAACCGACGATTCAGAAGGGGTGTTTCAATTTGAAACAGAGCAACCGACGATTCAGAAGGCGTGTTTCATTTTGAAACAGAGCATCCGACGCTTCAGAAGGTGTGTTTCATTTTGGGTGATCGATTTTCCGGGGCCGAAAATGATGGGGCTAGATGGCATTTTGCTGATCCTTGACACCCGGCACCTGAAACCTTCTCAACGAACGAACAGGGTTGGTTCAACGAACAGACCCTGTTGGATCGTGAAACACTGGCGGGAAAAGAAGGATTCAGGGCCCTGGATTCGGTGCGGATGCTCTGGAGCTTGATTTGACGGCAGCGCGATCGTCTGCAAAAGGAATTTAATCCACGGTGTATTCTACGTAACACCGGTCGATGGTCAGCTTGGCTTTGAAAGCTTTCCATTCGTCGTTGCTCATGCCGGTGGGGCGCTTCAGTTTCTCGGGCTGATGATTGACGTCGGCCGAGACGAGCACGCGTCCTTTGCAGAGTTCGTGAAGGCGAGTCATGAGGGGATCGTAGGGGATCCCGCTGTAGCTGTCTTCTTTCTCGGGCACCATGGCGACGAGATCGTTGTGTGTCATGAGCTCCAGGCCGCCGTCTTTGATGGTGGCGTTGTGACTGCCGTGATGACTGACTTTATAGAGAGCGGTGTTTGCGAGCAGGTTCTCTATTGTCAGTGTCTTTTGATCGTCGCCGTCTTTGACCTTCCACTCATAGTCATGCCAGCTCAGCCAACTGCCGACCTGGGCGTCGCCGGGGAAAAGCAGTACTTTGCCGGATCCTTTGATCTCGATGGCAAGGACTAGGCTGGTGTTGTTGACTGCGCCATCGAGCTGGAGTGCGAATTGTCCGGCGATGTCGAGCCAGTTGTGGTCGACCCGGCGATAGGCTTCGTTTTCGTTGTAGTAGGATTCTTTCCAGAACGGGATCTCTGCGGCTTCGCAATTACTGACACCAACGCAGTCCCCGAACGGTGTTCCGGAATCTCCAACATTTTTGCTTCCGGCATTCATACCGAGCAATCCATCGATAAAGCTGGTCATGCCTGAGTTATCGATCCCGAAGTAGGTTTCGTGAGCGTGTCCGCGTGACGGGTTCGACTTGTTGATCATGCTGTTCCGGGGCGGTCCCAGAACGTAGACATTAATACCGCCGGGAATGATAGACTCATCAACTGTGGTGCCGGGGGAGAGGTATTTGATGCCTCCTTTGCGACCCAGCTTGATGATGTTTTCCATCGCCTGCTCGGTCAGGGTGCTCACTTTGCCGTTCTTTTTGTATTTGATGCCGCTCTCGCTGACGTCTTTGAGCGAGGTAACGCCGTAGAAGCCCACGACGTCTTCCATCTGTTTGTTGAAATTGGTCCGGGCGGCTTCAAGCGATGCTTTGGTGTAGTGCTCACCAATCTGTTTGATTTCGTCCTCCTGGGCTTCCTGGAGTTTGTGGGCCGCGAGTTGCAGGGCCGCGGCTCCGTCGCGCAGCCGGGAGTTGATGGTTTTGGCTTCTTCGTCTTCGGGGTTCTCGGTCCAGGCGAGCCAGGTGTGTTTGATCTCGAAATTCTTGAAGTAGTCCGGACTGCGAGTGGGATGGAAGAAGGAGATGTGATCCCAGTGTTCGTGAGTCGCCACGAGGACGTCGAGCACGGGGTGGTCGCCTCCTTCCGGGGTGAGTTCTTTCTCGAGATCTGCGATGACATCCGCGATGGGAACTTCTTCGGATTTCGAATTGTACTTGATGCCGCAATCGATCAGCATGGTGAAGACGCGCTCGGTCTTTTCGTAAAATGATAGCAGAAAGCAGTCGCCGAATCCCTGGCGATACATTCTGACCTTTACTGAAGTGGCTCCCTGTTCAGCTGGCATGTGATCCCTCCTCGTTTGGATTGTGAGAATGCATACAGGCGAACGGGCCGGCAATGGCATTCATAGTTTGGTCGTCGAAGTAGGTGTTGTTTCCTCCACCCATTAGATTGTTTTGATACTTGTATTGGCGAACCATTCGTTCGCGGTCGTCGATGTCTTTCTTGACTGAGTATCTCAGCTCCATGGCGTCGAGATCGAAGATGAGGGTGCATCCGCCCCGGAAGATGATGTGGTCTCTCCGATCTTCCTGGGCGGTGTGATCCGGCACAAAGAAATTGTTTTCATCAACGTAGACCTCCCCGTTGATCTTCCTGAACCGCACACCCCGCTTCTGGGCGATCGTCACGATGACATGGTTCACAATGTCGCCATTGGGAGTGGCCCGACTGGCCAACCAGACATTGCTGATGGCGTAGGACGCGGTCTTGGTTGTGAGGTAGGCAAACTCCAGCCCGTTTTTCTCAGTAATCTTTTTGCCGCCGGGAAACAGCAGACCAGTAATGTCGGAAATCAGATCTCCAGCTTCGCTGTTGACCAGATTCTGTTCGATTAGTCGATGGAACCCTTTAACGGCAGCTTTGCCTTTCACTGCTTTACTGCCGCTGATGAATTTTTTGGTCTTCAGGTGGATGGCTCCCCGGTCTTTTTCGTAACCAATGGTTTCTTTGAAATCCCTCAAATATTCGACCAGGGTTTCCATGAACTTTTTGATTCCCTTATTGTTCTCGTCGTTTCCAAGTCCTTTCGCATAGTTGGTATGGAGGAGGTCTTCAACCGCCATGCTCTTGATGCAGGCGGCGCTGATTCCCCGTTTTTGAAATGCTTCGACGAAGGCGACCCGGTATCCGTTTGTATCCTCGGTGATCATGTCGAAGTCCGCCGTGATGATCGCTCTCAGGTAATCTCCGAAGGTGATGTCCATCGGGGGGCAGTAGTCGAGGGCGCGGATGCAAATCCTGAGGATGTCGCTGGCGGACTTCGCAGCGGCTTTGGCCAGTTCATCCACCAGATCAGGATGCAAAGCGCCATCGGGTAAGATACCGCTCCCTCCGGTGGCGATGCGTTTCAGGCGGCTGGTCCGTGAAGCGTAAATGTTGAGGAAGGCATCGAAGATCGCTGAAACGAGAATCCCGCCCCGCGCGTGGAATTCCATCTTCGTCGCGTACTCCTTTGGATCCGGTTTCTTGAGTACCCAGTTCCCGTCACCATCAAATTCACCAATGGCATCACGCAGGCCGCCATAACCTCCGATCGCCTGACCAAACTGTTGAGCCAGTTGGCCGAGGAGGTTTTCCTGAGTCAGATCACCCTGGGTCTTTGCGATCTGGTGCTTCAAGACTTCGGGAAAGGAGAAGTGCTGGAACAGGGCCACGATATCAGCAAATGCTTCATGGAAGGCGCGGGTATCCGGGTTTGATGCATCGATATACCGGCGGTGCAATCCGTCGAGAATGGCGTGGGCGGTTTCGTGCGCAATGATATCGTGGCTCAAACACGTGAACACGGTGCTGCCCGGCAATTGGAGTTTCGGGTCAATCGGAGCGGCGCGGAAGTAACCGAACAGCAAAGCTTTCTTGTTGGGATCGTAGAAGGCATTCGCCTGACGGAGTGCGTGAGGGTAAATCCTCATGCGCTGAACGAACCCGAATTTAACTTCTTCCCGGGTGCCTGATGCTGACTTTTTCGTGATGGAGCCGATATGCTCGGCCCACTGGATCTTTCTTCCGAGCGCTCGCTCGAAATTCTTAATCGTCGTCATGACCACGGCATAGACCATCTGCTGATGAAACTGTGGATTGCTGACACTGGGTGGCAGTCCGTCCTGAGCAAGCAGGTAGCGATCATCGAGATCGACGGGTTCATAAAATAATTCCGACGCCGGGTCGCAGTCCACGATCTCTACATAATCACCCACCGGTATAGACGCGCCGGACCCGTCGGGGTTTGGCTCCAGCGGTTCCCAGGGGACTTTGTAAGTCAGGTTATTTACCTGTTTCGTTGAAAGGGCGACGCTTAGGCTAGGATCAAATGCGTAGCCTCGCAGTTTCCGAAATGCGGGCGGCGGTGTCTGTGATTTCATAAGGATGCTCCGCCATCATTTACACCATTTGTGTGGCGACTCGTCAATACCTTAGTCGAGCCCGTAGGCTCGCAGTGCCGTTCTGCCGAGGATATCAGCCTGCTCATCAGTGCTGAGTTTTGAGATCATGGATTTGAGGGCGGTATTCCAGCGCAGGTATTCGCTTTCCAGTAAACACACTGGCCAGTCGCTGCCGAACATGAGTCGGCTGGGGCCAAAGGCATCGAGAACGACGTCGACGTAGGGTTGCAGCAGGTCAGTGTCCCACGAATCACGGTCGCGAATTTCGGTCACCATTCCGCTGATCTTGCAGAAGACATTTTCGCGCTTCGCCAGCTCTGCCATGTTCTTTGCCCAATCGGGATCCGGAGTTGAGTTGCGGATTTCCGGCTTGGCAATGTGATCGAGAACAAAGACCTGGTTGGGATGTTGGTCGACGAACTTGATCGAGTTCGGCAGGTGACGGTGAAAGATGAGGATATCGTAGACAAGCCCGAAGTCGTGCAGGTGGGCGATGCCCCGGTTGAAGTCTTTGCGCAGACAATAGGCATCGTCGTCCATGCCTTGCAGAACTTCGCGAACTGCCCGGAACTTTTTGTTTGCGCTGAGCTTCGCGAGGGTGTCTGCGGCATCGTCTTTCGTGAGATCGACATAACCGACGACCGCTTTGATCCAGTCGTTGGCTTTGGCGTATTCCAGTAGGAAATCGTTCTCCTTCAGTTCGGTTCGAGCTTGAACTGAGATCACTCCGTCGACACCGGCTTTGTCGATGAGTGGCTTCAGGTCATCGGGGCCAAACGATTTGCGAATGATATCCTTCGGGATCCAGCCGTATTCTTCTGCGCTGTAATTCCAGAAGTGGTGGTGGGAATCAATCGTCATGGCCATGTTTTGGCCGGATTCTCAGAGGGCGGCAAGCAATTTGTCGTGAATTCCTCCGAATCCGCCGTTGCTGAATACGATGACGACATCGTTGTCCTGCGATTCTGATTTCACCCGCTCGACGATGGTATCGACATCGGGCTCGTAGTAGGCGGGCTTTCCGCTGTCACGCAGTGTCTGCATGACGAGATCCGTGTCGAGCCGCTTTTCCTCATCGATCTTTTCCGGATTGGCCACAGCTGCGATGCAAACGGCATCGGCCTGCGCCAGGGCTTCGGGAAGTTCTTTCTGGAAGAAATTGGTGCGCGTTGTGTTGGAGCGTGGCTCGAAGATCGCCCAGAGGCGTCGGCCTTCATATTTAGCACGAAGTCCGATGATGGCTGCTTTGATGGCAGAAGGATGATGGCCGAAGTCATCAACAACCGTGATGCCGCGTGCGGTGACGCCGCGTTCCTGCTGGCGGCGCTTTACGCCTTCGAAAGTCAGCAGGGCGGCACGAATGGAGTCCGCATCAATCTCTGCGAAGCGGGCCGCAGTGATCGCCATTGCTGCGTTCCTCACGTTGAATTCACCATTCATTGGAATGACGTAGGTTTCACCTTCGAGAGTGAATTCTGTCTCGTCCTTCCGGTAATCGATCCCTGTGATCTGTGCATCACAATCATTCCCCAGCCCGATCCATTTGACTGGCGCGAAGGGTTGCTCGGCGTAAACATCACGGCACGTTTTCTGGTCTCCGTTCATCAAGGCAATTCCATTCTTGGGAATCGTCCGGATCATGTGCTCGAAGGTTGTCTTGATGGCGTCGAGGTCTTTGAATATGTCGGCGTGATCAAACTCGATATTATTCACGATCGCGATCTCCGGCAGGTAGTGAACGAACTTGGATCGCTTGTCGAAGAATGCGGTGTCGTATTCGTCGCCCTCAAGCACCACAAACTCTGCGTCATCATTAAACCGTGCGCCCTGTTCCAGGTTCGAGGGAATCCCGCCGATCATATAGGCGGGCTTTTTCCCTGCGGATTCAAAGATCCACGCCGCCAGAGATGAGGTTGTTGTTTTACCGTGAGTGCCGGACACGACGATGTTGCGACGTCCGCGCAGGACGGCTTCTTTTACGATCTCCGCCATGGATACATAATGCCGCTTGGCATTGAGGACGGCTTCGACTTCCACGTTCCCGCGTGACTGCGCATTACCGATCACGAAGATGTCGGTGTCGTCCGGGAGATTCTCTGTCTTGTAACCGTCCAGGATCTCGATGCCCTTGGACTCAAGAAACGACTTCATCGGGTCGTAGACGTTGGCGTCAGAACCTGTCACATCGAAGCCGGCATCTTTGAACGCGGCAGCGACAGAGCCCATCGCCGTTCCGCAAATCCCCATGAAGTAGAGCTTCGGTTTGTTCGAGTCACTGTTGTTTGAAAAGAGCATTTTTGAAAAGATTCTGGCAGAAAGTGAGCGGAAGTTTTACGCGTGATAGGGGAGGCGTGCAACGCGGGATTCGCCGTTCGAAAATCGGCGGAAGTGAGATGCCTGCCGGGTGATCAATAGTCCCGGTTCAGCAGGTAGTCGGCAATCTGCTCGAGTCGCTCGCCGCGTTTTCCAAAAACGGCGAGGGATTTGAGAGCTTTTTTGGTGAGGCGGGAGGCTTCCTTGCGGGACTTCTCCAAACCGAACATCGCAGGGTAGGTTGACTTGTCGCTCGCTTCATCCTTACCGGCGCTCTTGCCCAGTTTCTCGCTGGTCTGAGTCACGTCGAGAATGTCATCGATCACCTGAAACGCCAATCCCACCGAGTGTCCAAAATCATGAAGAGCTTCCAACTTTTTCGGCGTGGCATTGGCCGCCATTCCGCCGAGTCGAACGGAGCAGCTCAGTAGTGCGGCCGTTTTGCTTTCGTGAATGTAGCGAAGTTGTGCCGGCGTCAGCTTAACGTTTTTACCTTCGCCCTCGAGATCGAGTATTTGTCCGCCAATCAGTTTTCTGCTGCCGGCGGTGTCTGCCAGGTCTGCGACAAAGTCGCCCACAGTGTAGCGGCTTTTCGCGGCAGGTTGAGTTTTCGCCAGGATCTCAAACGCAACGGTCAGCAGCGCATCGCCGGCCAGGACGGCGACACCTTCCCCGAACTTGATGTGCGATGTGGGCATTCCACGGCGGAAATCATCGTCGTCCATGCAGGGCAGGTCGTCATGGATCAGGGAATAGGTATGGATACATTCCACTGCCGCAGCGGCAGGAAGCGCCGGTTCGATCTCTCCGCCACAGGCCTCAGCTGCTGCCAGGGTCAGGATGGGGCGGAGGCGTTTGCCCCCGGCGAACATGCTGTAACGCATCGCTTCATGAACCGTAGCCGGACGAACCCGGGCGGCGGGAAGGTATTTCCCGATAGCCGAGTCGACAATTTTACAGCGGTCTTTGAGGTATTGTTTGAATGGCTGGTTCATAAAGAAATATCAAGGTTATCAGGAGTCGGCGGGTAATTACCTCACCCTCCTTTTCCAGTTCCGCAATCGCCTGATCCCAGCCAAAATTCCAGATAGGACTTCAAGAGCGGCTCGCCGGATGGAATCAGAGAAAGAGGAGAATAGAAGGTGGTAAAAAAGGAATCGTTAAACAGCCCGAAGCGGACGTGTGCATACCCAACCGGGCCAAAGGACGCAATGTAGAGTGCGATACCCAGCAAAGTCAGGACGATGACATTTTGGGTTCGTTTCATGACCGGGGAATTCATATGGGAGCGGAGTCGATGATCTCAATACGGAGGATTGAGAAATTACTTTCATCGGAAACCGCCCGCCACAAGCCTCACAGCAGTTCAGCAATCTGAACGGTATTCAGAGCGGCCCCTTTCCGGACCTGATCGCCGACCACCCAGAAAGTGAGGGCATTCTCTTGAACCAGATCGCGCCGGATTCGGCCGACAAAACAATCATCACCGTTCGCTGCATCCAGCGGGGTGGGATAAAGTGGTGTCTCAGCAAAAGGTTCATCAATCACCTGAACACCGGGGGCTGCAGCAATAGCTTCACGAGCCAGCTCAACTGAAGGCTCGTTTTCGAATACCGCCGTAACCGCCACCGCATGTGAGCGCTGCACAGGAACGCGGACGCAGGTCACAGAGACGCTCAGATTGGGCAGATGGAGAATTTTCCGTCCCTCATTGACCATTTTCATCTCTTCCTTGGTGTAGCCGTTTTCTGTGAAAACGTCGACCTGGGGAATCACATTGAATGCGATCTGGTGAGGATAGCAGGATCTTTCAGGAACCGGTTCGCCTTTGGAGATGGCAGAAATCTGTTCGTTCAACTCCGTCATACCGGCAACTCCGCTACCGGACACCGCCTGATAACTGGAAGCGATGATCGACTTCACTCCGCCAAAGGCGTGATGCAAAGGGTTCAATCCCATCAAAGTGATGATCGTGGTGCAGTTCGGGTTGGCGATGATGTTGCGGGGATGATTCTGCGCATCAGCCGGATTTACTTCCGGAACGACCAACGGCACGTCATCCTCCATCCGGAAAGCCGATGAATTGTCCACCACCACAGCTCCTGCTGCCGCTGCTGCCGGGGCAAACGTTTTGGAAATCCCGCCTCCGGCACTGAAGAGAGCGATATCAACACCGGCAAACGAATCCGCTGTCAGCTCCTTCACCGTGATCTCTTCGCCGCGAAACGTCAGTTTCTTTCCGGCGGACCGGGCTGAAGCAAGCAGGGTCAGCTCCTTGATCGGGAAATCGCGTTGATCAAGGCAGTTGAGCAATTCTTCGCCAACGGCACCGGTAGCACCGGCGATGGCGACGTGTTTGGGGGTTGAACTCATGAATTCGTTATTTTGTAAGGGCCGAGACTCTATGCAGAAGGGGTCCAAATGCAACCGCAGGGTGATCCGATAGAGCTATGGAACCATTAGCTGTTAATAAATATTAAAAATAAGTGGCGCGTTACTAAAAAACGTAATAAGTTTTTAAAAAATTGAGAGATCCGCTCTCAAGACCAATCCGCATTACTTCCAACAAATGAAAATTCCATCCATCAAAGACATCGCGATCGTTCTTGCAACTGTTGCGGTTATTACTGCCTTCGGTGCCTGCGCTTCCAAGAAGAAGCAGGCTTACCAGCCGATTCAGCCTATGCAGGAAGTTGTGATCCAGAAATAAACAACTTTTTAAATTATCGGTTCCGGAGGGGTTTGGAACCGACACTGAATCCAAAAGCCGCGCGGAGAGATCCGGGCGGCTTTTGTATTTTCAGGGCGAAGCGCAACTGCGCCTTGAATATACTGGAAGCCCCACTGGATTCATTTCAAAGTTCAGCATCATGATTTCCGGAATCCTTCCAGTTTTTCAGACGCCGTATTTCGAAGATGAGTCGATCGATTTCAAGACGTTGCGCGGAGAGTTGGATTGGCTTTTCGATAACGGAGTTGACGGGATCGTGATGGCCATGGTTTCGGAAATTCTCAGGCTCTCCAGCGAAGAACGCGAAACCCTGGCCGTGGCCGCATGCACGGCGGCCCGTGATAATGGAGGCACCTGCACCATCAGCGTAGGGGCGGAAAGCTCCCGGCTTGCAGTTCGCTACGCAACCCATGCCGAAAGAGCGGGGGCCACTGCGGTAATGGCCATACCGCCGGTCTCGGTTGGAGTCAGTGAGAGCGAGCTGAACGATTATTACCGCCGAATTCTGGACGCCATCTCTCTGCCCGTGGTGGTTCAGGATGCCAGCAGTTATGTCGGGTCAGCGATGTCTATCGAGTTTCAGGCCGGGTTGATGAATGAGTTCGGGGCGGACCGGGTATTGTTTAAACCGGAGGCTTCCCCCTTCGGGCCACGTTTGTCTGCGTTGAGGGATGCCACAGGGGGAGAAGCCCGCATTTTTGAGGGAAGCGGCGGGATTTCAGTGGTGGATTCCTATCGCAGGGGGATTGCGGGGACCATGCCGGGCGCAGATTTGATCAAAGTGCTCGTTCCGTTGTGGAAAGCGCTTGAAGCTGGCGATTTTGCCCGGGCTTCCAGAATTCATGGACCTCTCGCGTCGCTGGTTTCGATTCAGTCAAGCCTGGACGGCTTTCTGGCGGTGGAAAAACATCTTCTCGTGAAGCAGGGGATCTTTCAGAACGAAATGATCCGAGGTCCTGTCGGGTTCAGGCTTGATCCGGAAACACGGGCAGAGGTCGACCGGTTGTTTGATGCCTGCCTTGCGGTGGTTGCTGGGTAATTAATTGATGCAGAGCCGGTTTGAGGCGGGATCACCTGTGCTCGGTGGGACGTGGTCCAATTTCAATAGCAATAACGATATCCGAACGGGAAACGACCATTGCCTGAGTGCAAAAGCGATATCCGAACGGGAAATGAGCATTGCTTGAGTGCAAAGGAGATATCTGAACAGGAAACGGGCATTGCTCGAGTGCAAAGGCGATATCTTAGCCGGAAGCGGACAATGCTCGGGTGCAAAGGTGATATCTGAACCGGAAATGACGATTGCTCGAGGACAATGCCGGGATACTTGCCTGAAATGAGTGTTGTTGAACTGAATGGGGTATCATGATCGCGCTCAATTTTTCGATCTTTGTTGGTCGGCCAATTGTTTATGATGGAATCATGCCTAAACGATCCAACAGGGTTCGATCGATGACTCAACAGGGTCTGATCGCGAAATCGAATTTCTCGCGTCGAAGATTTCTTCAGGTTGCTGGTGGCTTTGCAGTCCCGGGAACGATACCGGCTTCTGCGAAGGGGCCGCAGGCAGGGAAGATCAAGTTAGCAGTGAAATATCACATGATCCTCGAGCCGGAGCTTTCAATCGCTGCAAAGTTCAAGATGTTGGCTCGTGCCGGTTTTGACGGGGTGGAGTTGAAAACGAACGAAAAGGTGGATCACGCTGAGGTCAAAGCTGCGATATCAGATACGGGGATTCCGGTTCACGGGATCGTAAATGCGTCGGATCCCGACGTTGTTTCCGGTGTGAAGCTGGCTGAAAAGCTGGGGGCGGACTCAGTGCTGGTGTTGGCAGCTGAAGACAAGCAGTTGTCTTGGGATGAGAACTCTGCGGTTTGGCAGAAACGGGTGCGCGATGCGGTTCCGCTGGCTGAAGCAAGCGGGGTAAAGCTTTGCATCGAAAACGTGAGAGCCACCTTTCTAAAGACGGCGGAGGGGATGTGTCGCTTTATTGATTCATTCGAATCCGACGTGGTGAAATCGTATTTCGATCTGGGGAACACGATAACGTGGACGGAACAATCCGGCGAGCATTGGGCGGATGTGTTGGCGAAGAGAATTTACAAACTGGACATCAAAGACCGTGGTCACGCGGAGTTCGGTGAGCCCCGGCTGAAGCGTGAGGGGATCACGACGGGAACCAATGGAGGAGAGGTCAACTGGGATGAGGTGAGAAAAGAACTTGCCGAGGTGAACTTCTCTGGCTGGGCCACGGCAGAGGTTCGCGGAGGGGACGAAGCCCGGCTGACGCGCATGTCAGCCTGGATGCGTGATGTGCTGGATCTCGACTAGATCAATCCCGAGGGATCATAAACCTGTGAGGCGCTGGCTGATTTATTCAGCGTCACTGCGAGATTCTTTTTCACCAGATCGCCCATGGTCGAGCATGCATCAAATTCCGCTGTCTGGTGATAAGCGTTCAATTCTTCCTTTAGCTGATCAATTTTCTCGGGAAGAGAAATTTCGTCGGGGCACATACAGTCGAAGAACGCACCAAGTCGGGCGTGAGCGAGCTTGACCCGTCGTGCCATGAGGTTGCGTTCCTCATCCTGATACTGTTGCATCGTCTGGTAGTTGAGAAGACGGGTGCATTTTTCGACCACCAGCTGATTTTCGATAAAGAACTGGGGGAGATACATCTCTTTTGCGCCTTCGTAACTTTGCTGATCAAAGTCGATAGCCCGCACCCGGTACTGGGTTTCCTCGAAGTCGGGTGTGATGTCGACTACGTAGTTGTAGCTGCGCATATCGCCGAGCAAACGCACGAAGCAGCGTTCGTTGAACTTCACAAATTCTTTCGCGATTCGTACAACGTTAGTCTCGGGGCGGTCGAAGTAGTCGCGGATGAAAACGTCCCCGGGAACACCTGCGATGTGTTCTTCGATCAAGGTGTTTTGATTGACGAGATAGTTGATTCGGTTGGGCGACAGGATGTGCTCGAGTTCCAATCCGTAAATCCGCGAGGCGTCGGCGACTTTCACGTAGAAGTGGTCGTAGTTGTCATTGAACTGATTGACGATCCGGATTCGGAAGGGACGTGAGTTTCCAAAGTCGCAAAAGTCGACCCGCTCAAGCTTGAGGTGATCGATCACCCGGGTGTCGCCGGTTTTGAGAAGAGAATAGATAGTGGTCAGGCGTTTTGCCAGATCTTCACGAATGGAGGGTTCGTAGTGGGAAGTCTTCCACAGCGTGTCGTTCCCGTCATTATCGAAAAGCGGATAGAGTTCAGAGAACCGGTGAAGGTCTTCGTATATGGTCGGGATCTCGAAGGAGCGGCCGAAGTTCTCGAGGTAGGACGCGAGGCCTTCGCTGACGGGATAGAATGCCTTTTTCTTGAGTTTGAATTCCACAATAGGAGGACGGTAGGCTTTTTCCGGTCCATGACAATTTTGTAATTCGAGCGTTTATCGTTTTGTCATGCTGGAAAAGAAAGCTGGGGCATGATTAGAAAAGCCTCATCTTCGCCAACCCGGGATATTCTATGCATCATCCGTAGCACTCTCGCTATTGCTGCTGTGGTTTATCTCCTGATTGCTCAATCCGCAAGCGCCCAACAACCACAGCCAAACCGTCAGGGATCACCGAATGATTTTCGGAAAGACAGCAAACGGGGGCCGGACAATGATCCCCGGACCAATGCTGCTGATCCCGGTAAAGTGAAAATGGGGTTGCGGACTATTGTGTCGCCGAAGGAGTTCAGAACGATTGACGGTTCGGACAACAATTTGATCAATGGGGAATGGGGACGGGCCGAAGTTCCTTTTCTGAGGACAGTGACTGCGGATTACGCAGACGGCACAAATGCTCCCTCCGGTGGGGATCGCCCCAATGCGCGGGCCGTTTCGAATGCGGTGTCTGCGCAGGAAGAGTTGATGCCGAGCCGCCGTTTGGTATCGGACTTCCTCTGGCAATGGGGGCAGTTCCTCGATCACGATATCACGCTGACACCGACGGCTGAGCCGGTGGAGACTTTCAATGTCGCGGTGCCAGCGGGTGATCCTTTCTTCGACCCGCAGGGAACCGGAGTTGTTGAGATTTCATTGGATCGCTCGTTTCACGAGGATGTGAATGGTGTTCGTGAGCAGATTAATGAAATCACTGCTTATATCGATGCGTCGAATGTTTACGGTTCAGATTCTGAGCGTGCCCTTGAGCTGAGAGCGAATGACGGGTCTGGGCGGTTGCTGACGAGTGCGGGGGATTTACTGCCCTTCAATGTGAATGGATTTCCGAATGCTCCGACTGCCAATGCACCGAATTTTTTTCTCGCAGGAGATTTCCGGGCCAATGAGCAAGTCGGATTGACGGCGATGCACACGCTTTTTGTCCGGGAGCATAATTACTGGGCTGACGCGATTGCAAAGTCGAATGCCGATCTTACCGGCGATCAGATTTACGAAGTGGCCCGGGCGATCGTCGGCGCGGAGATGCAGGTGATTACCTACAATGAATTCCTGCCGTTACTGCTGGGGCCGAAGGCGTTGCCCCGCTACTCGGGCTACCTTGACACGGTGGACGCTGGCATCACCAATGTATTTGCCACTGCCTCGTATCGTTTCGGACACAGTATGTTGTCTTCCACGTTGATGCGTTTGGACCGGCGCGGGCGGGAAATCGATGAAGGGCATCTGGATCTTGCCAGTGCATTTTTCAACCCCTCGGTCGTGATCAACGAAGGGGGAATTGAGCCGCTCCTGCGTGGGTTGGCGCGTCAGACCGCACAGGAGATTGATATCTTTGTGGTTGATGATGTCCGGAATTTTCTTTTCGGCCCTCCCGGAGCCGGCGGATTTGATCTGGCGACGTTGAATATTCAACGGGGTCGTGATCATGGGCTGGCCGGTTACAACGAAGTGAGGAAAGCCTTTGGATTGCGGCCAGCCCGCAGATTTTCAGACATCACGCCTGACCGGCGGATGCAGGAGAAGCTTGCCAGTGTCTACAGTGACGTCGAGCAGATCGACGCCTGGGTGGGCGGGCTCGCAGAGCCACCCGTTCGCGGAGCCCTGGTTGGAGAAACGAATTTCGCTGTGCTGCGTGATCAGTTTCTCCGGCTCCGCGACGGGGATCGCTTCTGGTATCAACGTCAGCTGGATAAAGAGCTGCAGCGCCTCGTCGAAGGGCAGACGTTATCGAAAATTATCCAGCGCAACACAGACATCGGGCGTGAATTGCAGGATAACGTGTTCATTTCGAAAGGGGAAATTGTGCTTGATGATCCATCGTCGACTCAAGTCCCGGGGCGCCCGGTGCCCGGTCGAGGCAACGATCGTTCCCGCCCGCGATTTAAAGGGCGTTGATGAATCAAGCAGCTCAAACACTTTTGTGATGATCCACCTGGACAAAATTCCTGCTTCCCCGACTCATTCCGGCCCCTTACAGTTCCCTGCCATTGATATGAGAGTTCTTGTTGTTGAAGACCAATCCCAAATCGCCTCTTTCATCCGAAAGGGGCTGGAGGAGCAGGGGATGGTGGTGGATCTCGTCGAGAACGGGGATGATGGGTATGCGCTGGCAACGACAGAGCCGTATGATGCGATCTGTCTCGATATCATGTTACCGGGGCGGGACGGGTTATCGATCCTGAAGAATCTGCGGAAGCAGAAGAACGCGGTCCCGGTGATTTTACTGACAGCCCGCAGTGAGTTGGATGAGCGCCTCGAAGGGCTCAATCTTGGTGCGGATGATTACCTGACAAAACCCTTCTACATCGAAGAGCTTGTCGCCCGGATACGGACGGTTGTTCGCCGGGCGAGCGGCGAGGCGACTCATCTGTTGAAAGTCGGTGATTTGCACATGGATCTGGTACAGCATTCGGTGAGTCGGGGCGGAGAGGATATTCATCTATCGATGCGGGAGTTTTCTCTCCTGGAATTTCTTATGCGATCCCCCGGTCGTGTGCTTAGCCGAATGCAGATCTGCGAACACGTCTGGAACTACAGTTTTGATCCGGATACCAATCTGGTTGATGTTTATATCCAGCGGATCCGCAAGAAGGTGGATCACGATTTTGATCCGAAACTCATCGAGACCGTCAGGGGAGTCGGTTATCGAATATCCGGAGGAGACAGTTGACGGGGATGTTTGAATGTCCCCGAAATCATTGAATGCACTCACTTCGGACTCGACTCGCATTGCTTTCCAGCCTGGTTTCGGGCGTGGTTATCGTGGCGTTGTGCATTTTTGTGTGGGGATATGTGAGGGAAACTTTGTATCGCTCGGTTGACCTACGACTGACAGTTCCGGTTGATCGAATGATCGATGATATGCACCCGAGGGGGCTGGATGCATTGGTCGAACGGCTGCAACCCGATACCGATGAGGAGCGGGGGGCCGATTCACCAAAGATTCTGCTTTTCGACGAACAGGAATCCAGGGAGGTGCTGCGGTTACCGGAGGGAGAGTGGTTGGCTCAGGTTGACGAGAGTTTTTGGAAAACACCCGGCGAAGACATTCAGAATCGGGGCCCCCGCCCGGACATCCCACCTCCTGAGCAACTGCATCGTGGCCCGCGACCGTCAGTTGATGGCCCGTCCAATGATGAAGAAGCTGAGTTTCTTCGCGAGTTTTTCGGAGAAGGAAAAGGGGGACCTCAGAAGGGGGATGGAAAGGGATTGCCGGGGAAAGGAAAAGGCGATCGTAAAGGTGAAGGAGGGGTCGTGCTGGCGCATGAAAACAGGCCTTCTCCCGAAGTGTTCTACGAAACGGTGTTGATTGATGGGGCACCGTGGAGATTTGCGATGACTCGCGACCGTGGGTATCTCGCAATGATCGGGTACAATCTGAGCGAAACAGCCAATGAGTTGAACCATATCAAGCGCGGGTTCTTCATTGGTGTTCCGCTGGCGCTTCTTTTCATTGGCAGTGGTGGATGGTTTATTGCCAACCGTGCGCTGCGACCGGTCAAAACTATCACGGATACCGCGAGCAAGGTGACGGCATCGGGGTTGGATGAAAGAATTCCGGAGAGTCCGCACGTAGATTCGGAGCTTTCCGAGCTGACTGCGGTCCTGAACGGTATGATGGACCGGTTGGAGAAAAGCTTCACCCATGCCAACCGTTTCTCGGCTGACGTTTCCCATGAATTAAAGACTCCTCTCGCGATTATGCAGGGCGAACTGGAGTCGGCTCTGAAAACTTGCGATCCCGGATCCGAGGAAGAGACAAATCTTCTCAATGTCAGACGGGAGGTGCAGCGTCTGAAATCAATCACCGGCAGTCTCATGATTCTGGCACAGGCAGACTCAGGGATACTCCCTACGAGGCGCCAAACTGTGGATCTCTCTGAAGAAATAGAAGCGCTGTGCGAAGACGCTGAAATTCTCTGTGAGCAGAATCAACTGACCTTAACCTGTGAGGTTCAACGGGAAGTTACGCTGGAGACTGATTCGGGGCTGCTCCGGCAGGCGTTGCAGAACTTGATCAGCAACGCAGTGAAATACAACGAACCGGATGGAAAGGTAAGTGTGTTGCTGGAGGAAAATGAATCGGAGATCGTCATCGTGGTCGCCAATACCGGGCCGGGGATTCCCGAAAACGAGCGTGAGAAGATATTCGATCGTTTCCATCGGGCTGACAAAGCCCGCAGCAGAAATGTCGATGGATTTGGCCTTGGCCTGAATCTGGCGATGGAAATTATCCGGGGTTTGGGAGGGGATTTGTCTCTGGCACGCGCGACAGCCGAGATGACAAAGTTCGAAGTGCGGTTTCGAATCTGATTTTTTTTCTTGTGTTTCCCCCTGTTAATCAGGTAACAGTAGAACTTCTGAAAGGAGTTGCGGCATTCTGGTTGCCTTCGAATAACCGCAACTCCCCAGAGAGTAAAAGGAGGAGGCCCCGACGTAGAGAAATCTGCGTCGGGGCTTTTTTATCTCTTTACGGCCAGATTTGTTGTCTCGTGATTGGCTGTGACCAACTATTTCACCTCTTTGGCGAATGATGTCTTTGCTGAACTTCAGAACCTGTTGAAGCAGAGTTTATTACTTTAATAAGAGATTGTTTTTGAGAGTGGAGAAATTCTTCGCTTGTGGGGAATCTCCGCCGCCCGATGAGAGGACATTGAGTTTCATCGTTCAAACTTGAAATTCATGACTTTCGGTCGACCCGTTAGCGATTTTATGGCTGATAACTCGCCGCGCCCCTGGTATAAAAACAAATCCCTCCTGACTACGATCGGGTTGTGGGTGGTCTGGATCCTGTGTGCTCAGGAGCTTCGGGAAGATCCCAAACCCTGGGAGATCGAAGGGGAGCCATCAACAACATCTGATTTTGTAACGATAGGAACGTTCTGGGCCGGCCTGGTTTCACTCGGGATCTCAGCAACTTTGTTGGCGACGAAACGGTGGTGGCTGAGCTGGGCAATGAAGAGGGAGCCGGTCTCAACGGTGGGCCCCGCTGCAAATCCCCGGTTCAGTAGATGGGGATGGCTGGGAATCGCAGCGGTCCTGCTCTTTGCAGCCTCGATTCGAGGGCCGATGATGAATCGGCAGGTTCTCCGGGATGAGCAGGATAATCTTCGCAGAAATATATTCGGCTTTCACTACGTGGAGCTCCATCACCGGGATATCCGCTTCCAGAAAGCCGAGTGGGAAGATGCCTTCTTCGAAAACCGTCTCGCAAACAACCCCATTTTGTTCAGCGTTTGTTCAAAAGCCTCGTTGGAAATTTGGCGAAAGGTTACCGGAGCGCCGGAAGATCAGTTCAGCAAAGTGGCGTTTCGAATGCCGTCACTCCTCTTTGGTCTGGGCTCGATTGTGATGCTTTATATTTTTCTGTGTCTCATCGGTCGTCCTGTAGCCGGGATCATCGCCGGTATTCTGGCCGCATTGCATCCTCTTCACATCGAATACTGTGTTCAGGCGAGGGGCTATGGTATCGTTTTGTTCTGCGTTGGGACGGCGGCTGTTTTCGGCCTGTTGGCAGTCCAAAACGGGCGGTGGCGCTACTTTCTCGGATTCGGGTTTTCCTTGTTGGGAATTTTATACGCCTTTGCCGGGGGAATTTACTTTGTAGCTCCAACAGGCCTAGCCATGGCCGGAGTGCTGGCCTGGCAATGGCTGAAGAGACGCGATGCAAAATCGAAAGCGGCGTTTGTCAGGTTCGCCATTGCGGGAATTGTCGCAGGAACGCTCTATGCTCAGTTGGTCGCACCGTCGCTGCCGCAGATCTCAAATCATCTCAGTGGAAAATACGAAAAAATTCCGCTCCATCCCCGATGGTTGTTCACGACCTACACGCAATACACCAGCGGGATATGGATCGATATGGAGGTCCACGAGCATCTTGAGAGTGAAGATATTTCGATCTTCGATAACACGTGGGGAGAAAATCTCGGTGGTGTTACCCGGTATCTGACGTCGAGTTTCATCAGGAAAGAGCCTCTCCATGCATTGCTCATTTTCGTAATCCTTCCAGCGTTGACCCTCGTCGGGTTCATTGCTGTCATCCGCATGGGAGGAATCATCCGGTGGTTTGCCGTTGCCGCCGCCCTGGCGCCACTGCTGGATTTTGTGCATCACCACTTTATCACGGAACTCTATGCCTATTTCTGGTACTGGATTTATTCGCTGCTCTGGTTGCTTGCCTTCATTGGCACAGGGCTCGCCTCGACAGCGGCGTGGATTGCTGAGAAGGCGAAGCGTCAGGCATTGGAGCCCATAATAGCCACAGCGCTGGCTCTCATCTTTTTTGGAATCTACATCTGGGAAACCACACCCGGGCGACCGAACCGATACGCGCGGAATTCCGGCGTCGGGAGTGGGAAGGTTGTTTTTCCCCGCGGTAAGAGTGACTGGGTGATCTACGAAAACGGATACCAGTTGCGGGTGCGTGAAGGAGACGAGATCCCCGAGACCTTTTCCGGAGTCGAGGAGAAGTGAGCGTCAGAAATGATCCCGCAAGAGGGTGAGTGATTTCTGAATGCCCTGAAGCGGCTCGGCTTTTCCTTCAAACTCCAGTGAAACCCAACCGCCGAATTTCGCTTCGCGCATAATCGTTGCGATGCGCCTGTAATCCAGGTCGAGGGAATACCAGCGGCCTCCGCCGAAATACGTCTTCGCCTGTAGCAACACCGTTTGTGGCGCGAGTTGTTTTAAGCGGTCGTAGGGATCGTCGAGAAAGTTTCCGGTATCCAGTGTCACCTGTAGCCACGGTGATTTTACCGTATCAACAACGCGCTTTACCCCCTCAGGCGTGCGGCCGAGCCCCCAATGATTTTCCAGGCCCATCACAATTCCCCGCTTTTCCGCCTCCGGAACCAGCGTTTCGTAGGCATCAATCACCCACTTGTAAGCGTCTTCTTCAGTGTAGCCTTCGATCGGTTCTTCTGCCCCCTTGTTCTCCATCAAGGCATCAAAATTCTTCGAGGTTCCCCAGGTGCCCGAGTTCACTCGCATCGTTGGAATTCCCAGTTGGTAGGCCTGCTCAAGACAGTCGATGGTGTGATCAATATTCTTTTGTCGCTTGTCTTTATCCGGGGAAAGAAATCCCTGATGAGTGGAAAAGCCCATCAAATCGAGTCCGTTCAGGAAAGCATGGCGCTTTATCTTCTGGAGCGTCGCCCGGTCCGTTTTCACCAGCTGACGTTGCAGGATCTCCAGTCCGTCAAATCCCATACGGGCAGCGTGATCGAGACAGGTTTCAAGAGGACGGAAGTCTTCGCGATGAAAAGCCCAAAAAGAATAAGACGACACGCCGATCGAATTTCGGACAGCCTTTTCTTTTTCCTGTGAAATCACTGAAGTTCTTGGCAGTCCCAACGCACCAGCCGCGAGAGCAGTGTTACGGATGAATTTACGTCGGTCCAAAGAGTGCATCCCGCACCGTATCAGAATTGCCGTCCAGACTGAAAGTCCGATCTGTTTATTTCTGTCGCCGGCCGACCGTGGGGATCAGTATCCGAGACCCCAGTCTTCAGAGTGCTTCTCTGTTGCCCGGGCGCTACCCGCACTGGCATCCGGCAGCGGTCCCATTGTCATCCGCTGGCCCACTTCCATCACCCGGTAACGCTGATTCAATCGTTCACAGCAGTCCACAAATTCATCCGGTTCCTCAGAATTAAATTCGAACATGTGATAGTGACAGGGGATCACCAGGCTGGCGCTGATGGCTTTAGCGAGTGCCGCTGCTTCGAAGCCGTTCAAGTTCCCTGCGACTTTGCGTTCCGGCTTGTTTCCGTTGATCGGGAGAAAGGCGAGATTGATCGGCCAACGCCGCACTTCTTTCACCAGCGAATCGTGCCAGAGAGTGTCTCCACTGTGGAAAATCGCGAACTTCCCGCATGTGACGACATAGCCCAGGAATTTTGAATTCCCCTCCTTGTCGAACTCGATCTCATTGTGCGCCGCAGTGATACCGTGAATCTGAAACTGTCCGGCATCGATGTATTCCCCGATGTCGACCGGTAGCAACTCCGGGCAGGAGGGACCCAGACGCTGTTTAGCAAAATCAACATTCGCCTTTGGCAGCACGAGTTTCATGTTCGGGTTCGCTGCCTTCAGTGGCAGAAGTGTCTCGGCATCCAGGTGATCGGTGTGGTTGTGTGAGGATGTCACCACATCAACTCCGGACAGAAACATTGGATCCACCACTTGTTCGCTCATCCGCACGTGCGGAGTTTCCGTCCCCTCGTACTTTCGGGTCAGAGAATCTGAAAGGTAAGGATCGAACAACAGACCGCTCCCGTTCCACTTCAGTAGAAAGCCACTTTGTCCCAGCCACCAGATGTGGAGGGCTCCGGTAACGTTATCAGCCTCGTGAAAATCAGCGATAAGTTCTTCGTTTTTAACTAAAGCGGGAATCATTCAATGTAAATTTAGCCTCTCTAGTTCGTGATGTCTCCCCGAATATCAACCGAAAAATGGAACTAGTTGATGTAGATGTCGTAGTCCATCGACAAACCACGCGATCCCAGAATTTCCACGATCCCCGGAGGCATCTTCGGAATTTCTGCATCGAGGATCGCTTTCAGGGAAAAGTCAGCCATCACTGAATTCGCCTTGTTCTCGATGAGCTTCAGGTCACGGACCTTTCCATTCGGGTCGACCCGAAACGATATTTTCATCGACCCCCACTCCACCCAGTCAGCTTTTGCCAGGCGATAGCGATGCCACTTGCGGGCGATCGCATCTGTGACGGACCGTTTGTAGATACCCAGCGGGGTTTTCTCTGCATCCACTGCCGCGTTTGCCTTTTCATTGGAAAGCGTGCCCCTCATCCGACTCTTTATCATCTCCTCCAAAAACGAAGGCGTCTCATTTTGCACTGCGGTGGGATTGACCGGTTGGGTCGCAACCGACATCGGCTGGGGGGCGTTCGGCTGGACCATCGGCATCGCCGGGCTTTGTGCCGCGACTGAAGCCGCCGGCGGGGGGAGGGGAGCCGTGGCCGCACTCGGTAAAGCAGAGGCAGCCGGCATTGCCGTTTCCGGAGCGGACGGAGATCCAATTTTTTCCTCGGGTCTTTCCGCGATCGCCGTCTGATCTTCCGGAGCGATGGCGTCAGAGATCACCGGCGCTTTCATCGAGTTGGCCACGACAAAAGATTCCTCCGACTGATCCATCCGGGCATCGGCAGCGAATTCCGTAGCCTTTGGTTGAGCGGCTTCTTCGCCGGGAGTCGTTGGAATCTCTTCTGCATCTGCCGGATTTTCGGGCTGTGCCTTTTCAGGGGCATCAACGGGACGTGACGCCAGCTCTGCCGCTGATTTTAATTCTTCGCTCGCCATTCCCTCCGGCTGACCGGATTCCTTTTGCTCAGGGCGTTTCTCACCCTCCACTTTCGGCCCGTCCGGCAGATCCGATTTCTTCGTGTCCGGCGGAGAATCCGGATCCGTCTCCTTCGCGTCGGACTCTGACTGCTCAGACTTGGTAAAATCGGCCGGCTTATTTTGCTCTTTGAAAGGATCAGGCGTTTGCTTTTGTGGCTGCATCATGGTGACGATTTGCGCCGGGTTTCCCATCGCCGCCGCTGAGTTCGCACCACCGCTTTCCTTGTCGAGAAATTCCCCGTCGATAAACTTCCGGTCCCGCATCGACGACGTCGGGATGTCATCACGCCCGTCAATCGAAGGCATGTTCTTCAACGCCTTGGGGTCATTCGGGTCGGAAGGCACTTCGGTTCCTGCTGATGTATTCCGGTCAGATTCAAAGGCCGCGTTCTTCGGCGCATCAGGAGATTCCTGATCAGCAAAAGTCCTCAAGTAACCGGGAACCTTCTTAGCCTCCTCCTCTTCCTCCGGAGTTTCAGGCTTCGGTTCATCCATTGCCGCCTCTTCCGGCTTCGGTTCCTCAACCTCCGGCTCGGGAGGGAGCAATTCCATCTTTTCCACCAACTCCGCAAATGAGATAGTGATTTCCTTCGGCTCAGCTGACTGATCCATCTGCGGCGCCGCAAACTTGGGCGGCCCGATCAGAGCTGAGACGAGGAGAAAGACCATCACCAAACCAAACAGCAGTAGATGACCGAGCACTGCTCCGCCGATCGATATCAGCACTTTTTTGGTGGGCGACATGGGGTTCGTGTTTCCGCGAGTCCTCACATCGTAGTGGATTTCACGGAAAAATCCAGTGAGGCGCAGAGCACATATCAGTTGGCTGATTCAAAAACACAATGAACCTCGATTGGGTTTCTTTTGGCCCTCTCGTCGTAGTAATTAAAGTCCACCGCATCGCACTTCCAGGAGATCTCGATCTGATTTTCTGAGAGCCGTTTCAACTCCAGATGATTGTTGTCCAGAGCCGTGTGCTGTCCAAGGTAGATCAAGAAAACATCCTCCTCTTTTTCCTCTCCATCCGACTCCCATCCGTCCTTAACATCCAGGGTTTCCGCATTCAGTTCCGCTACATCCGGCGCACTGATTGTGGCATCTTCAATCGTTAGAACAGGATTCGGGAGAAAGCCAAGAACGCAGTCATCGTTGGGCTTGGCTTTGATCTCTAAATCCATCAGTCCATCACTCACAGTCAGGTCGACGCTCTCGATTTCATAGATGCAGTCTTCATCCTGGAGGTGAATGACAATCTGATTTTGCATATTCAGTGGTGGTAACCCTTTCGCGATCGAACCCTGTTGGTTCGATGAACTGACCCTATTGACTCGTTGCAGCCTTCTTGTTCGGGGCTTTGTCACTGGAGTAAATCCATCGGAAAGCCTTGCTGATATCTTCGAGGATGAGGTAGTTGATCGGTACGAGCACCAGCGTGATGAGGGTGGCAAAAAGGATGCCGTATCCCAGGCTGACGGCCATGGGGATGAGGAACTGGGCCTGAGTCGCTTCCATCCTGATCAGCGGGAACAACCCGGCGAACGTTGTCGCGGAGGTCAGGATAATGGCACGGAAACGGGCCGTGCCCGCTTTGGTAACCGCTTCAAAAGTGCCCATGCCTTCATCCCGGCGGCGGTTCACGTAGTCGACCAGGACAAGACTGTCGTTCACGACGACACCTGCCAGCGCCAGCATACCCAGATAGCTCAGTTGGCTGAGTGGCATACCGGTGGTGTCCCGTTTCAGGAAGTCTTCGATGAAATGCCCCAGCACCGCACCGACCAGACCGTAGGGAATCACGGACATGACAATGAGCGGCTGGATGTAAGAGCGGAACGGAATTGCGAGCATCGCATAGATGCCGAAAACGATCATAAACATGCCAAGTTTCATCCCCCGGTTGTCCTCTTTGGCATCGCGGGCTTCTCCTTCAAAACTCCAGCTCATCCCCGGGTATTTGGCGACGAGTTCATCGACAAACGGCGTCAAATCTTCGCGGACGGAGTCCAGGTTGATGGCTTCCTTGTCTGCATCAGCGGAAATCTCGACCGCGCGTTTCCGGTCGATTCGTTCAATCCGGGGAAAGCTTTTCATCACCTGGGCATCGGCCACTGTTGTGAACGGCACCTCCTGCCCGTCAGCCGTTCGGATCTTCATGGAATCAAGAGCGGCGAGGGATTTGCGATCCACTTCCGGGTAACGCAGCATCACCCGCACCTCGTCACGGTCGCGTTGGATCCGTTGGATCTCCTCCCCGAAGAATGCCTGTCTGACCTGGTTGGCGAGGTCGGTCATGGTCAGCCCGAACTGTTCAGCTTCGGGACGAATCTTCAGCTGAATCTCCGAGCGGGCTTCATCGAGGCTGTCGGAGATGTCAAACAATCCTGCATAGGTCTCCATCTTATCCCGAACCACCTCAGCCGCTTTGGTGAGGTCGCCAATTCGCTGCCCGGTGAGACGAACCTCGATCGGATCCCGTCCCCGACCGATTTCAGCGCGGAAGTAGAGTTCCTTCGCCCCGACAATGCCGCCGTTTTTCTGAATGTTTTCCCGCCACTCATTGGCGATGTCCCGGGTGCTGATCTTCAACTGGCGATCCTCCGGTGCGGTGATGTAAAAGACCACTTCGCCCTGATGACTTTGTCCGGTACGGTTCGATGAACGGGACGATGAAACGCCCTGGCCGCCTATTGATGTGAGAACATCTTCGATCACAGAAACGCCGTCGGGCCCCACGTATTTCTCTTTCAAATCATAAACGGCCTGCTCCATCATGGTGATGTATTTCTCCGTCACTTCGATGGGCGTGCCCTCCTGCATTGTCAGTCGACATGTGGCACGCTCACTGTCGACCGTGGGAAAGCGGACCGTCTTCAAATGCTCACCACTGAAGGCACCGATCAAGATGGTCATCATGGCCACGAAAATGGAGAGAACGATGTAGCGGTTTGCGAGGATGAAGCGAAGGGATGGTTGATAGAAGCGTTCGACGAAGGTTTCGACGGATCCGGCCACCGCCTGCTGAAAGCGGGTAAACGGACCGGGTTTTCCTTTGCGAATTTTGCTGTGAGTCAGGTGCGACGGCAAAATCAGCTTCGATTCGATCAGCGAAAACGTCAGCACGGTGATAACAATGATCGCGATCTGCGGCATCCACGACCCACTGAACCCGGAGAGGAAAAACAGGGGCACAAAGGCCAGCATTGTGGTGAAAACTCCAAAGATCACCGGGCGGGCCACTTCCTCCGCACCTTTCACCGATGCCTCCACCGAATCCATGCCTGTTTTCTGATAGGTATAGATGTTTTCACCCGTCACGATGGCATCATCCACCACCACGCCCAGTACGAGGATGAACCCGAACAGGCTCACAATATTGATCGAGACCCCAAGCCAGGGCATCACGGCAAACGTGCCGAGGAAACAGATGGGAATGCCGATAGCCACCCAGAACGCCAGTGATGGACGCAGGAAAATCGTCAGCAGGATGAATACGAACAGCATCGATTTCCAAAAGGAGTCGAGCAACGTTTCCAGTCGACCGCGAACGATCTTTGATGAGTCACTCCAGTAGTCAATTTTCACGCCATAAGGGAGACGGGGGCGGGCCTCTTCCATGAATTTACGGACATCATCCGCGATGCGGATCGCGCTCTGGTTCCCCTCGCGAAAGACCGCAATCAGCACGCAGCGTTTGCCATTGAACCGGGCTTCGAATGGATTTTCATCAAAGCCGTCGTTCACCCTGGCGATGTCATCGATCGTCAACCACGAGCCGTCTTCGCGAGTGGCGACGGTGATTTTCCTGAATGCTTCACCGTCATAAGCCCGGCCTTTGGTGCGCAGGGCAATCTCACCGCTGACCGTTTCCAGAGTCCCGGCCGGGACATCGATGGATGATCTGCGCAGGGCTTGCGATACCTGGTCGAAGGTCAGATTATGCCGTTGCAGAGCCTCCTCATCGATCTCGATGCTGATTTCGTAGGGACGCACCGCTTGCAGTTCTGCCCCGGTCACCTCTTCGAGATTCATGATGTCATCCCGCACCGTTTCGCCGAGTCTTCGGAGGTCGGCTTCGGTTAAATCGCCGCTCAGGACGACCGTGATGACCCAGCGGCTGTTTTCATCGATCCGCACTGTGGGGCGCTCTGCGTTGTTGGGGGGAAAGTCCGTGATACCATCGATCCGGGCCTCGATTTCGTCGCGCACCAGTTGACGATCATAATCGTCGTCCACTTCGATTCTTACCGATCCACTGCTTGAGTTGGCTGATGAAACGATCTGCTCGATCCCCTCGACATTGGCGATGGCCTCTTCGATTCGGACCACGATGGTTTCTTCGACTTCTTCAGGCGTTGCGCCCCGATAGGGAACCGAAACCGAAATCCAGTCGCTTTCGGACTCAGGGAACACCTCAAGCGGGATCTTTCTCGACAGCAGCGTCACGACACCGGCGAGCACGATGGTGATCATCAGCAAATTCGCGGCGACGCCGTTGCGGGCAAAAAAGGAAATCATTTAGAAAGGGACAGCGAGGCGGGTAATATGCGGGATGAAACCTAGCTTTGTCAAAAAAGTCTCGTTTGGATTACAGCATGATCCTACATCAGTCATACTGGAGCAAAAGGATGTTCCGACGGGCAGGAATCGCACGGATTTTGCCAAAAGGACGCCCTGACGGCAGGGTGCCGTTCAGACATAGCCAAAAGGACGCTCTGACGGCAGGGTACCGTTCAGACATGGCCAAAAGGACGCCCTGACGGCAGGGTACCGCTCGGAAATGGTCAAAAGGACGTCCTGACGGCAGGGTACCGCACGGAACTGGCCAAAAGGACGTTCTGACGGCAGGGTACCGCACGGATATGGCCAAAAGGACGTCCTGACGGCAGGGTACCGTTCGTGCAATTGCCCCTCCAGTTCAATCTGGATAGTTTGTTAAGGTCTGAACGTTAGGGAGATATGTAAGGTTTCGTGATCCGACGTTAAGAGAAACTGTCAAAACCGGTTACGGTTTCTTTTTCTCAGGTGCGGAGTCCTTTTTCCCGGTGGTTTTATTCGTGATCGGCACTCCGGCGGGATCCATCAGCCGTGCGGTCATGAAAAAGTATACTTTCTTCTGGAGGTGCAGTTCGACGTCACTGCGGAAGGCTTTTCCGACCAAAGGGAGATCTCCCAACACCGGAATCTTGTCCTGCACATCCTGAGTTTCTTCAGTGATGAGTCCACCGAGGCAGATCGTCGAACCATCGGGAATACGCACGGTGGTTTCAATTCGCCGGGTCTTGAAAACCGGCATCTCGATCCGGTTTTCGGTGATCACGATGGGAATATCTTTACCGAGCCCGTTTTTCGCCCAGGTATGAATCGGTTCGCCGAAATTAAAGAATTCAACGAACTCGGTGGTCTCAGGACGAAGCTTCAACTCGATCAGATTGTTCTCAGCCAAACGACCTTTGATGAGGAACTGAACTCCGGTGTTCCGGGTTTTGAATTTCACCGGCGTGGCCGGAGTCACGGGAAAGTAAGTCTCGGCCTCTTTTTCTGCGTCGACATTGCCCGTTTTGGCCACCTGGATTTCCGGCGGGTCGTATTCGGTTGGATAAATAAATTCACGAGCCACTTCGACTTTTGCCTGTTGAGACTCACGCATCATCACCGAAGGAGCGGTCAGAAGATCGACGCCCTTCTTCTGATTCAGCGCCCGGATGGCAACTTGAAACTGTGGATCGGTCAGAATGCTCATGGGAAAGAGGGGCGTTTCACTGCTGCCCAGAGCCTGCGCGGCTTCCTGCGTCATTTCGATCGCACGGATCGTTACAAAGATTTGTTTTTCGATTCCCTGACCGGCTTCTTTTTCCGCGGGCGGCTCAGGTATTTTTTTGGCATTTACAATCACCAGCAAGGGCGGGAGGCCCTCTGCGGTCAGGTTGGTTGCAAATGCCCCGTGAAGAACCGGTGGTTCCGATTTGGTGGCGGTGACAGGATCGATGAGTGATTCGACTCCGTTTGAGCCTTTCCTGATCTCTGAGACTCTCTTGATCTTTTGATCCAGAAACTCCGCCTTGTACTGGGAGTTCTCGGCCAGGGTGACGGTTTTGGTCTTTCGGCCTACCGGTTTCTTCTTTTCGATGGTGATGGTCTCGCCGTTCTTTGAAAATCCGCGCAGCGTAGAGTTTTCTAAATCCCAACGCAGCGTTATTGAGCCATTCGCATTCACAATCGGGCGAAAGTTCATTTTGAGGCCTACGTCACGCGTCGAGAATTTTGCAGGGAAGGCAGGCATGACGTCATCTCCGGAGTTGGTCTTGAGCTTTGCCGGAGTGATTTGGTCCGCCATCGATTTTGGGACCGTGGGTGGATCGTAGGCAACGGGATGTGTCAGATTATAGACCGTTTCATAAGTGGCGAGGTTTCCTGAACCGGTCACGAGACTGGGCGTCGCGATGAGTTTGGCGGTTTTTCCGTTCACCTGTTTCATCGCCTCGGTGACGGTCTTCACCGGTATCGCCGGGTCCAGTTCGTAGACCCGGGCATCGATCTGAACGGGCACTCCCACTTTGGGAGGGAGTTTCAGCTGCACATCATCATCGGAGATGCTGGCGCTGCTTTTGGTGGTGTTTTTGCCGGAAGTGCTGCTGGAGGTCACACGGTCTGTCGGAAAGACCCGGGCGTCGAAGTCATACCGGGTTGTCGTCGTTTTCACCGTGCGTTTGCTCGGTAAGACCTCCGTAAGCTGCCCGTTCCCGGTTGTCGTCAATGCAACCGCCACCGCCAATCCTGTCCAACACCTGAGTCTCATGATTCGTCGATTAAACTAAATATCGCGAATCACGGCAACTCTGTAGATGTCATGGTTTTGTAATTATTCTACGGGCTGGATCAACACCAGCGGGGAAACCACCAGCGCGAGAAATTTCGCGTTCGTCGTCTCCCAATATTCGGCGTGCGGCTCGGACGGCTGCACCAAATCCCCTGACTTTTTCCAGGCGAGAACGGCTTCGGCATCGTCATCGGTGATGGCTTTGCCAACGGCGACGAGATCGAGCGAGGGGTCGATGTAAAGCAGGGAACCGGCTTCGAAATGTTTCTTCAGGTAGGTCCAATCGACCTCGCCGGTGTATTTTTCCAGTTTCTCGGAATCGGTTGCGTTGTCATCCCCCAGGACCCCGTATTTAAGGGCCTCGTCGTTGTCAGCGGATCGTTTTTTGGACTCACTCATCGTTTTACGAACCAACCCTATTGGATCGATGAATCAACCCTGTTGATTCGTTTTACTCCAATCCGGGGAGGGGGCAAAACCGGGGAGCAAGGGTTGAAGCAGTGGAGTGCTTTTTTCAGAAATCCCTTACCCCAAATTACTTCTCCCTCTGTGTTCTCTGTGTCTCTGTGCGACACCTGTTTCACAGGCTCTGCAAGAGGTCGCACAGAGACACAGAGAACACAGAGGGTGGGCGGGGAAGGAGGCCCGGGTTCGATGATGCGAGGAAAAATGATTTCTCAATGGGGCCAAAAAGGATAGTAAGGGGGATGTACAAACCCCTTTTGTTTGCTTGTTTGCTGATGCTTGGATCAATCGCCTATTCGGCAGACCGACCCAATGTGTTGTTCATCGCGATTGATGACCTCCGGCCTGAGATGAGCACTTATGGCGCGAAACCCCAGACGCCCAACATCGATAAACTGGCGGCGACGGGGATGCGGTTCGATCGGGCGTATTGTCAGCAGGCGGTCTGCGGGGCCTCGCGGTTGTCGATCATGGGCGGGCTATATCCAACGAAGACGCGGGAGCAGAACTATCATGTGGAAGGGTGGCGGAAACGCCATCCGGATTTGTTGACGATGAACCAGCACTTCGGCGCGAACGGTTACGAAACCATCGGGTTGGGGAAAATTTATCATGGCAGTGCCGGCCCGGGTGTTGATCCCGAGAACTGGGGGCAGTGGCTGACTTTGAAAGCGCCGGGCTATGTGCTGGATGAAAGCAACGCGGCGCTGAATGCCTTCAAAAAGCTGAAGCCTGCGGAGAGAAAGGGCAAGGAACCTCCTCGTGGTCCGACGACCGAGATGGCTGACGTTTCTGACGACACCTACATCGATGGCAAGCGAGCCCTGAAAGCTGCGGAGGTGTTGAAAAGCCTCGCCGCTGACGGGAAGGACGAGCCGTTCTTTTTTGCCGTTGGTTTGACGAAGCCGCACTTGCCATTTGTTGCTCCCAGGAAGTATTGGGATCTCTACCAACGCGAGGACTTTGCCATGCCGGATAATCTGGCAATTCCTCCCGGGTATCCGACCTATGCCGCGAATCAGACCGCAGGGGAGATGAAGCGTTACACGGATTACGAGGGCAAAATGCCGACTGATTTCTCTGACGAAATGAATAGGCGTCTCCTGCACGGTTACGCGGCCTGCGTGAGCTACATGGATGCTAATATCGGGGTCGTTCTTGATACGCTGGCTGAGACGGGGCTCGATAAAAACACGATCGTTGTGTTCTGGGGGGATCACGGCTGGAAGCTGGGAGATCACTCGAGCTGGTGCAAACACACGAATTTCGAATGCGATACCCGGGTGCCGCTGATTGTTCGGGATCCACGGCTTGCCGGAGGCAAATCCACGGTTCGGGAGGTCGAGCTGATCGATCTGTATCCGACGTTGTGTGATCTCACCGGGCTCGAAATTCCGGGGCATGTTCAGGGAAAGAGTTTCAAGAAGGTGTTGGCAGATGAGGAAGCGGAGCATCGCGAAGCGGCCTACAGTTCCTACCCGGCCGGGAAGGGAGAGATCGGGCACAGCATCCGGTTCGGCGACTACCGCTATACAGAATGGCGGGTTGTGAAGGACGGCAGCAAAACCGGGAAGCGGGTGCTGACGAACTTGAAGATCGATCCGGGTGAAGTGACCAATGTGGTGGATAAGTCGGAGAGCGCGGAGATTTTGCAGAAAGCGGAAGCACTGCTCGAGGAGCGGGTCAGTGAGGCGGTCGCAAAATGACATTCCGGTGACTGAACGTGGGACTGGTGCCATTCCACGTTTTCCTTCAGGCTTCGTTCCTCATGATGATGAATTGTCTGAAAGGTCTTTTGGGTTTGCTGTTGGGCACCTGCTTTGGTTTCGGGTTTGCTGCGGAACCTCCGGTGTCGACTGATTCGGCGGTATCTTTTAAGAAGTTTGCGGGATCGGACCTGATCAAGCATCCGACGGGAATCACGCTTACCCGGGGAGGGAAGCTGCTGGTGGTGGAGTCGCACACGCACTTCAAGCCAAAGGGCTACCAAGGGCCGGAGACGGATCAGATCTGGTGGATCGCGGATACGGATGGCGACGGTGTGGCAGATGAGCGGACATTGTTTTTCGAAGCGGATCTGGTGGCGACGATGGACATCGCGACGCATCCGGAGACGGGGGCGGTTTATGTGGCGACCCGAAATGAAGTGCTGCGCTTGTGGGACCGGGATGACGATGGCAGGGCAGATCCGGAGTCAGTCGAGCGGCGTCTTGTCTTTCTCGATACTGAGGGGAAGTATCCGCATGATGGCTGCTCGGGCCTTACTTTTGATGATGAGGGGAATTTGTATTTCGGGATCGGTGAGAACCTCGGTTTTGCCTACACGCTGATTGGATCTGACGGCACCAAATACTCCGACGAAGGTGAGGGTGGCAACATCTGGCACTGTGATCGGGATGGCGGAAAGCTGCGGCGGTTTGCCACGGGATTCTGGAATCCTTTCGGAGTGGTTTATGCGGGTGGGCATGTGTTTGCCACGGATAACGATCCGAGTTCCCGTCCGCCGAGCCGACTGCATTATGTGATCGATGGAGGGGACTATGGTTACCAGTTTCGCTACGGCCGCAGTGGTCAGCACCCGTTTGTCTCGTGGAATGGAGAGCTGCCGGGAACGCTGCCGATGTTGCATGGATCGGGCGAGGCTCCGTGCGACGTGATGTTTCATAACGGGCACCTGTTGGTCGCAAGCTGGGCAGATCACCGGATTGAGCAGTATCCACTGACCTGGGACAAAACGCATTTCACAACGGAGCAGCGAATCCTCGTGCAGGGCGGGGTGGACTTTCGTCCCGTGGCATTTGCTGAAGCGGCGGACGGATCAATTTACGTGAGCGACTGGGTGAAGCGGGATTACGAGCTTCACGGAGAAGGAGCGATCTGGCGCATGGATGGATGGAAGCCGGAGGCTCGTGAGCTGCCCAAAGCGGTGAAGCTCAAAGGAGATTTCACGACAGGGGATCCGTGGTCTTTCAGCCGCAAGGTGACGGAGATGGCGAAAGCCGGGGTGGTCTTGTTTCCGCCGGAAATGAAAGAAAAATATGGAGAGACTCCGGCAGGTATCGCTCACCTTCTCGCGGTCGAGCGGAGTGATCCGGGAGATAAAAACAACCTGTTGGAGTTTGTTTTCAAAGACGGAGCAAAAGATCCCACGCTACAGCTTCTTGCTTTGAAGTGGGTGGCCGATCACCAGTTGGAGAAATACCGGGCCGAAGCGGAGGCTATCGCGAATGATCCGCCGTCGCCTACATTGTTTCATGCAGCGGTCACAGCATTGGCGCGGCTGGACGATTTACCGGTGGATGACAAGGCGATGCAGCGCTTTATCGGCAGGCGGATAGGGGACAACAAGGTGTCCGCCAAGGTGAAGCGGGCTGCTTTCCATGTGCTGGCAGACAGGGAACGACTTCTCAGTGTGAAGGATCTGCGGAAACTCTTTGCGGGGGCTGATGACGACTTCAAAATTGAAGTTCTCTTGACGTTGCTGGTGCATCCCAGTGTGAAACCGGCAGCCGGCTTCGCCAGAGAAGTAGCGATGGATTCGCAGGTGGCGGATCGGGTCAGAGCCTTCGCGGTCGATGTGGCGTTGCGTGATGCTTCAGTGGATTTTGCTCCGCCGAAGCCAACCATTGGGCACCTCGACAACGGGCGACGGATGTTTCATCGCTACTGCGCAGCCTGCCACCGGTCACTTGGGTTCGGGAAGACTGGCGGGCCTGATCTCTCGACGATCGGACAGCGGGGGCGGGAACACATCGAGAAGTCCATCATCGATCCCAGTGCTGAAATCGCGCCGCAATATGAGCCGTGGAAGCTGACGCTTGAGGACGGCACAGAGAAGATCGGCTTCATGCTGGGGCAGAAAGGAGGGAATCACTTCTACGCGGATATTGCGGGGAATGAGTTCAAGATAAACAACCGAACCATCGTCACGCGGGAGCAGGTTCCGATTTCGCTGATGCCGCCCGGGCTGAATAA
The DNA here is from genome assembly GCA_048267005.1 of Verrucomicrobiales bacterium. Classification (GTDB taxonomy): domain Bacteria; phylum Verrucomicrobiota; class Verrucomicrobiia; order Verrucomicrobiales; family DEV007; genus JABDJT01. The sequence goes on from JBLWYI010000010.1 coordinate 121,999, forward strand.
TGCGATGTCGGGCGATGAGTTTTCGGCGCTGGTGGACTGGCTCGAAAGCCTCAAATAACCACCTTGCGCGGCGCTTTCTTTGGCTCAATTTTCTCCCATGCACTTCATCCGTCTGTTCACCTCTATCTTTGTCGTTTCTGTTCTCGCCAGCTGCGCCAGTGCCCGGTTTGAGAAGGATTGGAAAACTGCCGTCGCGGATCAGTCGAGCGGGAAAGGCGATCCGGTCTCCGGTCCCTGGGCGGGAAGCTGGACAACAGAGACGAACGGACACACCGGGAAATTGCGTTGTCTCGTGACTCCACTGCACGATGCGGCGTGTCAGGAAACGAATGGGAAGAAGCTTGATGATCAGTACCGGTTCCGTTACCACGCGACCTGGGGTAAGATTTTTCAGGGGGGATACACAGCCGATTATGATGTGAAGAAATCAGGAAGCGGCTATCAAGTCACCGGATCCAAGGATCTCGGCCCGTTTGGTGAATTCAAACACGACGGAAAGATTCAAGGCGACCAGTTCAATGCCACCTATGAATCCACCAAGGGAGACAAGGGCGGGTTTTATCTGAACCGTCCAAAGTGAGTGACTGTCTGAAGGTGGCAAGGCCACGACTTCACGGATTACGTATCAGGCCAATCAGATCGCCCCGATCGCTTTCCGTCCGATCCAGAACACGGCCATAAGCAGAAGAATAGCCGTGGCCCACGACCAGTGTGCCCAGAGCAGGAACCGTTTTTCACGCATCTCCGGCTCCGGCATTTTGGCAACGGTTTCCACGACGGACGCTGCGTTGCTCGCTTTGATCATCTGACCTTTGGTGACGCGCACGATTTCCTCGATCACATCGAGTCGGGCCGGTTGTCCAAGTTTCTCCCGGCTCGATCCCTGCACTGAGATCATAGTCTCCAGCGTGCCTCCGTTTTCGGCGCAGGTCATGAGCATCTGATATTCCCCCGGCTCCTCCGGTTGAAACGTGCCGGTGAAAAGCCCCCACATTTCCTCGCCACCCGGTTGGAGACGGATTGATTCGGTTTTCCCCGAGGGGGCGGTGGCGCGGACAATCACGGTGGCGCGTTGCAGCGGCTCACCCCCGATGCTCATCACGTTGGCATTCAAGGTTAATACCTCGCCCGTGCCCGGACGGTCCGGAGAATAGAAGAGCCGCATCGTCTCGCCCTGGGCCATGTTGCGTTGATAGGACATCCAGCGAGCCACCTGGCCCCAGAACCGGTAGTGATATCGATCCTCCACGCCCTTCCTCCAGCGCCAGGCTCCGTCCGTTCCCATGAAGAGGATTTTACCCGTGCCGAAAGTCTTGGTAACGATGAGCGGGATGCGACCGAAGCGGTTCGACTCTGAACTGTGCGTGGCCAGAATCTCGGTGCCGGCCTTGGCTCGCTCCACGCCGGCGAACCACTGGAATCCGGGCAGCGAACTCCAGACATTGGCATTGGCATCGTCGGTGTCCTCCAGTTTGGTCAAAAGGGACCGTTCACCGAGATCGGTCAGGTCGAACTGGCCGGGGGAAGGCGAGCCCCAGCCTCGTGGCTGACCTTCGTCGTAAACAATCGGCAGCAGATCTCCCAGAGGAGAGTTTACAAACGTGCTCTGATTGCCTTGAAATCCGGGCAGAAACACCAGCCCGCTGGCCTGATTGGACACCTGTTTGCGAATGGCTTCCGCATTATCAACCGTCAGTTGATCCGGCATGATCCCGACATCACCGAGAAAGATCACATCGAATTTGGACAGTGTTTCCGGTCCGGGAAACTCTTTGAGGTAACCTTTGCCGCCACCGACTTTGTTCAGGCCGGGATGAAAGAGCAGGCAGTTTACCTCCACGCCGGGGTCCCGCTCCAAAGCGTTCCGCAGGTAGCGGTATTCCCAGCGGGGCAGGGTCTCGATCACCAGCACGCGGAGTTCTTCTTTGCGGATGGCGAGTGGGGCGGTCAGGGTGTTGTTGTCCGGAAAACGTTCCAGATCAGACGGCGGAACCGTCAGCGTCAAATCAACTTCACCGGTCTTGGCCGGCTTCCAGTTCAGTGTGTCCTGAACCCGGCCCATGGCCGGTATGGTCACCACCTTGGTGATGGATTCTCCATCGGACGATTTCATTTCCACCGTTACGGTGTAGTCCTGCGGCAGCGCGCTTTCGAGTGAGAAAGGAATCCGCACTGGCTTGCCGGCGATACCGAAAGCAGGGACATCAAAGCCGGCAATCGTCACATCCGGCAACCGCGTTTCACTTCCGATGGCCACACCGAAGACCGGCGTCTCACGCATTCGCATTTGGGTGGCAGCCCGAACAGGGGGCTCCCCCGTGTTCCAGTCCCCGTCAGTTGCCAAAACCACGCCGCGCAGATTTCGATTCTCTTCCAGGACAGTGGCGAGGGCGGCATTCAAGTCTGTGCCTGACTTTGCCGGTTCCAGAGCAGAGGAAAAGGGCTCGAACACGATATCCATTCGCTCCTCCAATCCGGCCCAGAGCTTGGGATCAATCAGCGGCTTCACAATCTCCGAACGTGCTCTGGGAGCTTCCGCTGGTTTTTCGGGATCGATGACATCTTTTGTGTCCATCGACATCGATTCGTCATAGAGCACCGCGAGCACCGGCTTGGTATCGGGTTTGAACTGCTCGAGCCATTCCGGCTGGTTGATGGTGATCGCGACGAAAGCAACGATCAGAATCCGCAACAATTCCAGAAAGCCGAAACCTTTCGCAAAATGGGCCCGCCGCCACGAGAGGAAGGAGATGACACAGGTCAAAACGACCGCACCGATCCCGAATACCACCGAAGCGGTGGAGGGGAGGAACGTGAGTTGGCCTGTGGATTCTGCGAGCATCGTGGGGGTGGAAACCGGTAATCAGAGGTCAGCGACTGGTTGGAGGATAACTGAAGATGGAATACTGATAATCATGCGGCAACGGGCTCCTTCTTTTCAGTCTTCTCCGGGAAACACAGCAGTGCTTCCGCGATGAGTGCGAGGGCCATTGCGATCAAGAAAGCGCGCCAGATTTCGCTGGCGAGACTGGTGCTGTCTCCCACCTCATCTTTGATCTCACGATAGTTCAGGCCGGAAAACAAATTGGCTATCTCGCCGGAGTCGATGGCTCGCACCGCGTCTTCATCAATGCTGCGGTTCACCGCTACGAGCCGGGTTTTGGCCTCGGTTTCGAAAGCCCCGGCAAGCAGGCCTTTCGTGAGAGATGTCTTGTCTGCATCAGCCGTTTCCTGGAGGGACAACGTTTTCCAACCCATACCGCCGTTGGCAAAAAGCCCGGAATCGGCTCCGCGTTGTTGAGCATTAGCGAGTGATTTGGATCCCTCCGCCAGTGCCCGGTGTAGCATGACGAAGAAGACAACGCCTTCGCGGGCGAGGCTGGAGTGGCTGACCGATGGCAATGTTCCCATGAAATAAACCGCGCCCCTCGTGTCGGTGGTGGCGCGAGTCAGGATGGATTCCCCGGCTTCTGTCTTGGCGAGCGGCTGACCTTCCCCGGCGAAATTCCGGAGGCGGAACAGTTGCAGGCCTCCGACTCCAAGTGCGTTTCCGTTCTGAGTGTTCGCGAGTAAATCAGATTCAGTGCGCCACCAACCCACCGGGATCGCATCGGTGGATGTCGGCTCCCACTTGCCCCAGTTCGCTCCGAGAAATCCCTTTTCCCCGGGATTGTCCTCGGTGGGGAGAAAGATCACGGTCTTGCCTGATTCGACGAATTGCTTCAGTTGGGATCCATCCGGTGTGTCGGGTTCGGGAATCGCAGCGTGCCAAACCAGAAGAGCCGCTTCATTCCACGGAATCTCTGCAATACGGGAAGGAGGCAATATATCTGCCACGTATTCTCGTCCCGGCTCGATCTGCGATGTCACGGCCGCACGGATGGGCTCGGAGACTTGTGAATCATCGGAAACAATCACCGTCTTTTGAACCGGAGCTTCATCGAAGACAAAAAAGTAGCCGTTGTCGCGCGGGTTTGAGTCAGCCGGGACCGAGATCTTTCCCCAGCCACGCTCTGTGGTGGCATTGATCGGGATGGTGTGCCCCTGCATTGCGAGATCGACGCCCTCAAGCTTCACCGTTTCCTGAGTGCGGACACCATTGATGACCGTTTCGAGGGGAACGTCGATTGGCACGGGATCAGTTCCCACCGGCAGATGACGTCGCAGGTAGATGTCCATTTGCAGCTGGGCCTGATCACCCACTTTCCGTCGCGTCACATTTTCGACAGTCACTGCGATATTATCCGGTGCCACATCCGGATAGTTCAGAAGGTAAAACCGAACTCCCTCCAGCGTGGAAAAGGCCGCGCGAATCGTCTCCCATCGGCCGCCACCGGGGTCCCAGTCCTGAGCGCGCAAATCCGAAGCCAGCCACACATCGGTCCGGCCTGTTCCGTTCGTGGTGATATAATCCAGCGCGGTTTCCATCATCGCCGGAATATCTGCGGTGGTATCCGTCGGCCATGTAGCCGGGAGATCGATCAGGTTTTTCGCCTCCGCGATATCGATGGGGCGGTTATCGACATTTTCTATCAACACAACCCGTGTCCGTTTACCAACCTTGTCGATGAGGTCAGCAATTTTCTCGAGCGCAGTCGAGCGCTTCGATTCTCCTGTGAGTAAATTCTGTTGCTCCATCGACGCCGAGCGATCCAGCAAAACCAGAACCGTATCGGGAGCACCGCCTGCTTTCAGGGCCACCCACCCCGAGGCCAGCGGACGGGAGATCGCAAAGATCAGCGCCAACAGAGCCAGCACCCGCATTGCCAGAATCAGGATCTGCCGCAGTCGGGCGATTCCCTTCGTCATCCGTTTCGCATCCAGCAGGAACATCATGGCCGCCCACTTCACCGTACGATGACGATGCTGGTTGATCAGGTGAATGATCACCGGAATCGCCGCGAGGGGGATTCCCCAGAGTAGGAATGGAGCGAGGAAAGACACGTTCTAGTGATTAGTTTTCAGTGAATAGATTTTAGTTGGGAAGTATCAGCCTCCAGTAAGAAGTCTGACTTTGGGCAGGTCGAAGATCTGTTTGGTGTGGTCCATCGTGTTTGATTTCTAATTACCAATCACTACAATCTAATCACTTCTTCGTCTTCGGGGTTCGTCCCAACAGAAACCGGGCCAGCACATTGTCATAGCTCTCGCTCAGTTGAACACGGTGGTAGTCGATCTCGGCATCGCGGACCATGGTGTCGACCTCGGTGAGGTAGTTTTGAATGGCCTTGCGATACTGCGTCGCAATCAAAGTCGGATCAGCAAGAATCGGCGAGCCTCCCTCCATATCCATGAAGCGCGTGGGACGGTCGAATTCGAAATCGATCTCTGCCTGATCAAGCAGATGGAACAGGGCCACATCGTGTTTGCGGAACCGCAGGTGCTGAAAGCCTTCTTTCAACTCAGCAGGCGGCACAAAAAGGTCAGTGATAATGACGACCAACGCGCGCTGCGAGATTTTCTCAGCGGCTTCATGAATCGCGGCGGAAAGCCCCGTTTCACCTTTCGCCTTCATTTCAGCCAATTGATCCAGCACCACTCCCAGATGAACGGCTCCGCGTTTCGGGGGAATCTCGCTGTGAAATTCTGAACCAGCGCAGGAAAGCCCCACGGCGTCACCCTGCTTTGCGGCAAGATAGGAGAGAGTGCCTGCAATCTTACGCGCGTATTCGATTTTAGAAATCTCGCCCAGCTCATCGCCAAAGGCCATCGATCCTGACGTATCCACAATAAGGCAGAGTCGCAGGTTGGTATCCGCTTCGAATTCCTTGATATAATAACGATCCGACCGGCCCCAGGCCCGCCAGTCGAGGCGACGGATATCATCGCCGGGGACGTATTTCCGATATTCGGCGAACTCAAGCGATGAGCCTCGAATGGGAGAGCGGTGACGTCCGGAGACCGCGCCCAGCATCGGGTGCCGCGCATGAAGCGGCAACCCCATGAGTCGGCCCACGACCTTAGGGTCGATGAAATCGCGGTTGTGGGATGAGTCAGCCATGAGAACTTTTAAGCGCTACGATCAGACAGGGTTGGTTCGTTGAATAGACCCTGTTGGATCGTGAAGCCCGGGAATCACCCGGCGGCGTTCAATTCCGATACCAACCGGTCAACGACTTCGGTGCTGCCGATCCCTTCGGACTCGGCTGTGAAGGTCGTGATGACGCGGTGACGCAGGACTGGTCCGGCACAGGCTGCCAAATCCTCTTCGCGGACCATGTAACTTCCGTGGAGGGCGGCACGTGCTCTTGCGCCGAGGATGAGATACTGAACCGCGCGCGGTCCTGCTCCCCAGCCAACCAGTGGCTGAACCCATTCGGGCGACTCATCTGTGCCGGGACGGGTGCGGCGAACCAGATCAACCGCATATTGATAAATGTGATCCGGCACCGGCATGCGACGGACGAGGTCTTGATAGTAAATGACCTGCTCGCCACTGAGGATTGGGTTGAGTTCCGGAATCCTCGCGCCGGTGGTGGTTCGGGCAATTTGGATTTCCTCTTCACGACTCGGGTAATCGACGCCGATCATAAACATGAAGCGGTCGAGCTGGGCTTCGGGAAGGGGATATGTTCCCTCCTGTTCGATCGGGTTCTGTGTGGCGAGAACGAAAAAGGGTTGCTCGAGTTCGTGACTGTGACCGGCAATCGTAACACGGTGCTCCTGCATCGCCTCAAGCATGGCTGCCTGGGTTTTGGAGGGTGCACGGTTGATCTCATCCGCCAGCACGATATTGGCAAACACGGGGCCTTTGGCGAATTCAAACTGACGCTTACCGCCTTCGCCTTCCTGCAGGATTTCCGTGCCGGTGATGTCCATCGGCATGAGGTCGGGGGTGAATTGAATGCGGCTGAACGAGAGTGACATCGTTTCAGCAAGGCGGGAGACCAGAAGGGTCTTTGCCAAACCGGGAACCCCCATTAGCAGGCCATGGCCGCGGGCAAAGAGACAGATCGCGAGCTGCTCGATGACGAGTTCCTGGCCAACGATGATTTTCGCGAGTTCTGAACGAAGCTGATCGTATGCGGTTCTGAGTTGGTCGATTGCCGCGACATCGTCGGATTGAAGGTCGGCCTGAGGAATAGGTTCTGCTGACATATATGATAAATTCTACGTTCCGAAATCTTTGCTTCTTAGCGGGATTCAGAAAATAGACCAGAAAAGAGGCTCTGCGACAATGGTGGAAATTGTAAAAAGAGTGTTAGGGCTGTTGCCGGATTCTTGAGCGTGTCGCCCTGTCACGTCTTCTTACCGTTGAATTGACCGTCAATTATCCTAGGATTCCCGACAAAGCCATGAAACTGCAACTGAACGGAACTGAAGCTGAATGATTCAAGTGAAAGGGAATCTGTGTCTGTTGGCAGTGGTCTGGGGAGGCTTCCTGTTCGCTCTTTCGCCTCAAGGTGTCGCAGGCCTCCCGGATGGATTTGTTTACTTAAAAGACGTCGATCCATCTATCCAGATTGACGTCCGCTACGCGACATCGAATAACTTTGTGGGAGAGAAAGTGGATGGTTACAAGGTGAAGAAGATTGTGATCACGCGTCGGGCGGCAGTGGCTCTCAAGAAAGTGCAGGCTGATCTGAAGAAAGACGGCTACGCCTTGAAAGTGTTCGATGCATATCGTCCTCAACAGGCAGTGAGTCATTTCATGAGGTGGGTGCGCGACCAGAAGGATCAGAAGACCAAGGAGAAATATTATCCCAATCTCGATAAGTCCTCCCTCCGGGGGAGCGGCTATATTTCCGGCCGGTCCAATCACTCACGGGGCAGCACGGTTGATCTGACCCTCATCAAACTGGGCAAAGGTGAAGTGGATATGGGAACGGAGTTCGATTTCTTCGGCCCGGAATCTTCCCATCATTCAAAAAAGGCCACTGCGGAACAGCGAGCGAACCGGCAACGTCTCAAAGCAGCCATGAGCCGGGGTGGTTTCTATTCCTATCATAAAGAATGGTGGCACTACACCCTGAGAAATGAGCCTTTTAGCCGGCCGTTCAATTTTCCGATTGAATGAAACGGGGAACACACACACCGCAACGCATTCGATATAACCGCTTCTGACATGGATTTACCTTCTTCTCAAAACCGATATCTTTGTGACCACGCTCAGTTACTGCTTACCAGCTACCACCAACTCACCGGAGAGATCTTGATTGATGCGGCTCCGGAGGAAAGCGCACGTGAGTTGTTCAACGCCCCGTTTTTTGTCGCTTCACACACCGGGGGCGACGATCCGGTTCTTACTTATGGAAATCAAACGGCTCTGGATTTGTTTGAGATGTCCTGGGATGATTTTACGTCAACTCCATCTCGATTCACTGCCGAAGCCCCCGAGCGATCGGAGAGAGAGCGCTTGCTCACAGCGGTAGCACAAAAAGGATACATTGATGACTATTCAGGCATCCGGATATCGAGCTCCGGCCGACGTTTCGAAATCCGGAATGCCACCGTTTGGAATCTGATCGATAAAAGCGGCGGGAAAGTGGGGCAGGCCGCAACTTTTGCGAGTTGGAAGTATCTGTAGGGGAGAGTGTTGCAGGGGCAATGCCACCGCTGTGAGTTCCCCTCCTGATCTGCTCAAATTTCTTTATTCATGAGTTCTCAAAGCCTCGACAAGCGGAAATAAAATCGATAGTTTGCACAAATGCGCGCGCTCTTTTTTTTGGGGGTTTGGATCATTGGGATTTCTGAGTCGTTGGCCTGCATGTGGGATCGTGACACTTTGTCACAGGAATACAAAGCGGCTCCCGGTGTGACGGAAATCATTACGGGAAGGTTTGAACGGTTTCCTCCTCAGTATTATGAGATGAGGTTGGAGCGGGTGAAGCAGGAAATTGAGGTGAATCCGGGGGATCTGGCGCTCTACGATGATGCCGGGGTGGCGAGTGATCGATTGAATCTCAGTGAGGAAGCCGTCTCATGGATGGCGGAAAAGAAGACCGAGATGGATCGACAGGATCTCCCCGTGGACCATGAGCATCGCTACCGTTACGAAGCCAATCTGGGGACCTTTCTTTTTCATCAATGGTTGGAGGAGGGGACTCCGATGGAGGGGCTGGTTGAAGCGAAGAAAGGGCGGAATCACATCGCCCGGGCCATTGAGATCAATCCCGATGCGCATTTCGGCAGGGAGAAGTATCAATTGATGACGATGGATTGGATTATTGGTCGTGTGGAAAAACCACTGACGAATGACTCGCCATCGTTGCTCGGGGTGGCTGGAGGGCATTCCTATGAAATGAAATTGAGTTTTCGGGACAGAGAATTGGATCCTGATGAAACGTTTCGAGGGATATCCGGGTTGATTACCCTCGGTGCCGCCTGGGAAAGCATTGATGTTCAGTTTGCTTTGCTACAGAGTCTCCAGGCTCAGGAGCATGGACAGCTCACAATGCTCAGTGTGGCGCGAATCAGGGAACTTCAGGAAATGGGGAAGAAATCATTCGCAGCACCCGGACCGTTTGAGGAGGTGCTGAAAATGGCTGTCGAAGGAATGAGAAGCCCGGTAACAGCAAAAACTTTCTTTACCGAATCCAGGAAAGAAGCGGACCTGTGGCAGAGCGCCCGCCATACATTTATGAAGGAGAGGTTTGCGGTCGGGCAACATCCGGATACACATCCAAAATTCTGGGACGAATTTAGATATTCCGACGAACCGCCTAAGCCTCCTTTCGAGATTTCAGATGACTCCAAGTTTAAATTGATCGGGCTGGCGGCATTCATATTGGTCTTCGTGATTCCGGCAATTGTCCTGTTCTTCGGAATCCGGTCGCTCATTCAGTCGCGCAGGGAAAAATCAATGGCAGCCCCTGCCTAGATCATTATTTTCACGAACTGTGGGGCGAACGTCCTGAGGCAGTGGTGGCTCAATAGACTGTTAGAAGGTCGTTTGTATTTCACAACCCCGTGTCTGAGCGTTCGGAAGGTCGTTTGTATTTCACAACCTCGTGTCTGAACGTTCGGAAGGTCGTTTGTATTTCACAACCCCGTGTCTGAACGTTCGGAAGGTCGTTTGTATTTCACAACCCCATGTCTGAACGTTCGGAAGGTCGTTTGTATTTCACAACCCCGTGTCTGAACGTTCGGAAGGTCGTTTGTATTTCACAACCTCTTATCTGAACGTTCGGAAGGTCGTTTGTTTTTCGCGAAAGGTCTCCTGAAGACCGTTGAGCTGCTAACTGCTACAAAAATCCCGCCTTCAGGGTTCGGTTGGGCCCAAATCTCAAATCAGCTCCGCAATGGGCTTGGCATTTCCCTCTACCAGATATTGAGGGCGGCCCTGGAGGTCTTTCACCGTCGTACTCGCGACATCAATGCCCAGATTATGATACAAAGTCGCAAAAACTTCAGGAAATGTGACAGGGCGATCAATTGCCTCTCCGCCGAGACGATCTGTCGCACCGATCACTTGTCCGGTCTTCATTCCGCCTCCGGCCATCAGCGCCATGGAAACGCGCGGCCAGTGATCCCGCCCGACTTGTCCGCTGATTTTCGGGGTGCGGCCAAATTCTCCCCAAACCAATACGGTGGTGTCTTTGTCCATTCCCCGGTCATGGAGGTCGTCTATCAAAGCGGTGATCGCTTTGTCGAAGATCGGGAAATCCTCATTCTCCCGCTTAAAAATCTCATTTCCTTTCCCGCCGTGCCAGTCCCACTTGCTGTAATTGACTGTTACGACCCGGGCTCCGGCTTCTACGAGTCGGCGGGCGGCCAGAAAGCTCTGAGGCACCCGGGGAGCTCCGTTTCCGTCGATCCGCTTCACTTCATCACCCGTGCCGTAGCGTTCCACGACTTTCGGGTCTTCTTTCGACAGATCCAGGGCGTCACCCAGCATTGAAGACGTGAGAATCCCCATGGCCTGCTGATTGAAGGTGTCGAGACCCTCCATCTGGCCGCTGCCATCGGCCGACCGTCGGAAGTGATCCACGCTTTTGAGCAATTGGGTCCGGTCTGCCAACCGGTCGAGAGTGATCCCGTCCAGCGCCATGTCGGCACGCGTTGGCCCCATCGGGCGAAATGAAGCCTGCTTCACGCCGAGCATTCCCGGCCCCGGCTCATTGTAGGGGCCATGGGTGCATTCATAACAAAGACTGACGAAGGGTGGGGCCTGCTGGTGAACCGGCCCCTGCACAGCGCCGACGGCACTGCCAAACGGAGCAAACCCGCCCTGAGGTTTCGGAGCGTCCTGGGGTTTGCGGCCGGTGTAACACTGAAAGGCATCATGCCCGCCCTGTGCACCTACGAGGGAGCGGATGATGGCGAATTTATCCATGCGCTTTGCCATCATGGGAAATTTTTCGCAGATCTCAATGCCATCCACATTGGTGCCAATCGGGCGATGCGGCCCGGCGTAGTCAGCAGGAGCATCGGGCTTCAGGTCAAACATGTCCTGATGCGGGGGACCGCCCACAAGATAAATCAGGATCACTGACTTGTGAGACTTCCCGATACCGGCCTGCGCTTCCAGAGAAAGGAGGTTTGGTAAACTCAACCCGAGTCCGGAAGCGGCGGTTCCGAGCCCACCGACCTTAAGGAAGTTTCGCCGATTGATGCCGTCGCAGAATTGTGCCGTTCTTGACCGGGACTCGCGGGGGGCAAATATCTTGAGCATCTCGGCAGTAAAACTGACTTAGCATCAATTAATTGGCAATGCTGCACGTTGACGGGTTTGCGTGACAGGGGTGCAAGAGTCTGTCGGCAGCGTGACAAATCCGTTTACATCGCCGTGCGCTTCGCTACCCGTGTAGCATGGGAAAAATTCGTCTCCTCTCCGATGCACTCGCCAGCCAGGTTGCGGCGGGCGAGGTGGTGGAGCGCCCTGCCTCTGTGGTTAAAGAACTCGTCGAGAACTCCATCGATGCCGGGGCGAAGAATATTGAAATCCTCACTCAGCGCGGTGGCATTTCCCTGATCCGGGTGGTGGATGACGGGTGCGGGATGAATCGGGATGACGCCCTGATGTGCCTGGAACGCCACGCCACTTCTAAAATCCGCACAAAGGAGGATCTGGCCGCCATTGGTACGCTGGGCTTTCGGGGGGAAGCGATGCCATCGATTGCTTCGGTCGCAAAGTTCAAGCTCACCACCCGGGAACCCGAAGCGCTGACTGGAACTGAGATCATTGTGAACGGGGGGAGAATGGTGTCGGTGAAAGATTGTGGTGAGCCTCCCGGGACTCAGATCGAGGTGCGTTCGCTGTTTTTCAATATCCCGGCACGCCGGAAATTTCTTCGCACAGAGAACACCGAGTTTTCACATCTGGAACAGGTCGTGCGGACTCAGGCTATCGGGCATCCGGGGATACGTTTCACGTTGGTTCGCGGCGAGCGGATTTCTTTTCAGCTACCGGCGACGACAGATCAGCGCGAGCGGATCGCCGGTCTGGCTGGCCATGATCTTGCCGGCCGGCTTCTGGAAGTTAAAAAGCAGACTCACCACGGGGTGACTGTGTGGGGATATATCGGGCCTCCGGGAATGGGGCAGAGCGACCGTCGGAAACAACTTATCATTCTCAATGGACGCCCGGTCGAAGCGGCCATGCTGACCTATGCTTTGCGTGAGGGATACCACACTGCGCTGATGAAGGGGCAGTTTCCCGTGACGTATCTTTTCCTGGAAACGGATCCTGCCGCAGTGGACGTGAACGTTCATCCCGCCAAGCGCGAGGTGCGGTTTCATGATGGCAACGGTGTCCGTGATGCGGTGATCGCAGCGGTTCAGGATACGCTGACCGGATCGATGAAGCGCCCCGTCAGTGGTGTCGGTCTTACTGGAATGGACAAGACTGCGCCGGTCGCACGGCAGGATGAGCTCATTCCGGTTCAGGAACAGCAATCCCTTCGCAACGACTGGTCCGGCTTTGCTCCGGTCCGGCAGGAGGTAGAGCGCCACGATGCCCCGCCACGATCGAACCCTGTTGCTTCGCCAAGCCAACCCTATCCGATCGAAAACAAAGAAGTCACCGAAGGAGAGGGGACAGAAGCCGAATCCGCGAATGGATCGGAAACGTCGGATCAGCCGCCGCTCCAATCCCGGTCAGCGATCCCATCGGTGACCGACGACGACCTGCCGCCGATGCGGGCTGCGGATTACCGGCTCATGGGTGTGATCGGAAAGCTTTACGTTTTGCTGGAGCACAAAGAGGGGCTCGTATTGATGGATCAGCATGCTGCGCACGAGCGCGTGCTCTTTGAAGAAATGCGTCGCCGGATGGAAACCGAGGGTGTGCCGTCGCAGGGCTTGCTGGCTCCACTGATGGTGGAGTTGGCACCGAAAGATTTTGATCTGGTGTCGCAGAATATTGAGACGCTTCACAAGCTGGGAATCGCTGCTGAGCCATTCGGCGGTAACACGTTGAAGATCGATTCGCTGCCCACGTTTCTGAAGAGTGATGACCCTGAAACATTTCTTCAGGATGTGATCGATGAGATCCGCAATGACAGTGATCGCATGAGTAAGATGCGACTGGGAGAAGACATGGTAGCGACGACCGTTTGTCGTCATGCCGTGAAAGCCAATGATCCGCTGCACGATGCCGAGTTGGTGAAGCTACTGGCTGATCTTCTGGAGTGCGAGATGCCGTATTGCTGTCCTCACGGTCGGCCGACACTGATCCAGATTTCCTACGCGGAACTGGATAAGAAGTTTGGGCGGAAAGTGTGAGGGGAGGAAAGGGGGGGACGAAGGAATCGGGTGTCAGGATTCGGGATTCAGGGCTGGATTCTTTGAGGTGTAGGAAGATACCGATACACTGCGCCCCGATCAGTCCTGCCCCGAATCCCGAATCCCGACCCCTGAATCCTTCTTCAACGCTTTCAACATCCCATGCAGCGTATTCAGCTCCTGTGCGGATGGACGGGCGCGGTTGAAGAGCGTTCGCATGTTGCGCATCGTGTGAGGACGCATCTCGGGAGTCTTGAAGAATTCACCGGCTTCCAGTGAATCTTCCAGCCGATTTAGAAAAGCTTCCAGCGCTTCCCGCGGTTCGGAGAGTTCTCTGTCTTCGCGTGGAATGATGGTGTCGCGGTCCCGCCACCATTCCCAGCCGAGCAAAAGAACAGCCTGGGCCAGGTTCAGGGAGTTGAACTCGGGATTCACGGGGAAGTTCAAAATCCGGTCGGCGTAAGATACAGAGTCGTTGTCTAATCCGGAGGCCTCCGGACCGAACAGAATGGCGCTTTGGCCGGGTTCTTCGCGAATGGTTCGCGCGGCTGTAGTCGGGTCGTCGGTCGGCAACTGCAGGGCGCGCCTTCTTGCTGTCGTCGCGTAGACGCGGGTGCAGTCAGCGACGGCTTCTGCGACAGAGTCAAAACATTCAGCGCCATTGATGACACGTTCGGCATCTGCGGAGGCGGCCACAGCTTTTTCATTGGGCCAACCGTCGCGGGGCTGCACCAGTCGCATCCGTTCGAGCCCGCAATTCAACATGGCTCGTGCACACATCCCGATGTTCTCGCCGAGCTGGGGCTGAACCAGTACGATGATCGGTTGTCTGCGTGAAGTATCAGAGCTGGGCGGCATTAGCTGGCAGCTCAGTCTTTACGGATGATGATTTCCACCCGACGATTCAAAGCCTGGGCATCAGCATCCCCTGCAGTGGACACAATGGGACGGCGTTTTCCTATCCCGATAATCCGAACGTTATTCACGGGAAGTTGCAGCTTGTTGATCAGCCAGTCGCGGACAGCACGAGCGCGGTTCATGCTGAGATTGTCGTTGTATTCATCCGCCCCGAATGAATCGGTGTGCCCTTCGATGATGAATTGAGCTTCCGGATTTGTCTGCACGATGAATGCCAGTTTCATCATGCTGAGGCGGGCCGCTTCTTTCAGTTCGAATTCATTATACTCAAACAGAATGTCAGTCGGCATGATCACCTTTTCTTCGCCGGATGGCAGTTTGCCGCCGGTGTTGCCGATTAAGTCCCCGAGGGTTTTGTATCCCTCCAGCTCGCTGTTCTTGTTGTCGGTATTGCCTTTGGCTTTTGCCACGGCGTCTTTGAAGAATTCATCGGTGTCCAGTCCGGTATTGATCTCATCAGTATTGACCTCCATCACAGTTTGCGAGCTGGAAACGACCTTTGAAGTCTCAACGAGCTTCTTGCGCATTTGCTTTAAGTCATCAGCCAACACCTGAGCGGTCGATACATCGAGCGAACCAGCTTCGGGCCCTCCAAGAGCGATCGGCTTCATGGCTGGTGCTTCGCGGGTGAAGACTTCGGGAGTCTCAACCGGAGCCATGCGGATGACCTCATCCTTGGCCGCCTCCATCAGTTCAAACTCATCCCATTTGAACTCTTCGACATTGGTCAGCTTCTCAGGAGTGGATACTTCCTCGGGGATGGGTTCGGGGTCCGGCAGCAGGGCATCGAGCTTTTCCCGGTCGATGGTCATCTGCCGGTTTTGCACCACGATTGGCTTGGGTGCTGCCAGCTCTCCGCTGAACCAGTCCATTCCGCCGAGGACCATGTAAAGAGCCCAGTGGGCAATCACTGATACGATGAGAGCGAGCAGAACCCACCACCCAATGTTGCGGGTGGATTCCACTTTGAAGGTCGACACTGTGTTGGGAGCCGGGTGCCAGTCGTATTCGGATGCCATGAGACAAAAACTTACCTCAATTTTGCGATTCAGCAAAAGCCGATCCCGTGCGAAATTGGGCTGTGTTTTATAATTTACGCCGCTGGTTTTTCCCTCGGGAAAACACCTCAATCGCTGATCATGCCATTGCCCGGTCGCTCTTCTTGCGTGGTCTGGGGGTGGTCTACCTGATCGCCATCCTCTCCTGGTGGGTGCAAGCCCCGTTGCTGGTGGGGAAGAATGGATTGATTCCTGCCGGTGACTTCCTGAAGCAGATCGATCACCTCTCGAGTTTCGAATTTCCCGCGATCTTCCGGGTGATTGGAGCTTCAGACTGGGCGCTTCATCTTGTCTGCGGGCTCGGATGTGTGTTGGCGCTTGTCCTGATCGTCGGGATTCTGCCCGGGCCGGCACTGCTTGGCTTGTGGGGAATTTATCTCTCACTCCTCAATACAGGTGGTCCCTTCATGTCATTTCAGTGGGATATTCTTCTGGTTGAATCCGGTTTTCTCGCCATCTGGTTTGCTCCGTGGCGTTGCCTGCGCATGAAGTGGAAAACTCCGCCGCCACTCGCGATCTCTCACCGGGTCGTGCTGATTTTCTTTTGGTTTCTGATCGCCAAGCTGATGTTCTTTTCGGGATGGGTGAAACTTGCCTGGGCAGGACCGGAATATCCGGAGTGGTCGCCGGATTACACGGCGATGATGTTCCATTATTTCACGCAACCGATCCCGACCTGGACGGCCTGGTGGATGCATCAGTTGCCCGCAGGCGTCCAAAAATTCAGCCTTTGGCCGATGTATTTCGTCGAGCTGGTGTTGCCGTTTTTCGTGATCGCGGGGCCACGCTGCCGTCAGATCGCAGCAATTGGCTTTGCCGGGCTGATGCTGCTCATCGCCACCACCGGGAACTATACGTATTTCAATTTCCTGTCAGTCGTGCTCTGCATTCCCTTGATCGCCGATCGTTTCTGGCCGCGGCGTTTGTTGAAATTGGCCGGACTGGACGCCGAAGTTAAAGGGCATGAAAAAGTCGGGAACGAGTCAACCGTATCTGATCGTCAACCCAACCCTGTTGCCTCGTGGACCGGGTTTGGAATCCGGATGCTGCCGCTCTTTGTGATCGCTGCACTCAATCTCCAAACCGTATTGTCCGATCTGCACCGGGCGCCGAATCCGGCAATCAAGGCTGATCTCACGCCGCATTTTCTGGACGACTTTTCGGGGGAACTCGGTGCCTGGCGACTGGTCTCCGGCTATGGGTTGTTCCGCACGATGACCACGACCCGACCGGAGATCATCCTTGAGGGCAGTCAGAATGGCATTACCTGGCAGGCTTACGATTTCAAATGGAAGCCGGACCGGCTCGATGAGCGACCACGATTTGTCGCGCCCCACCAACCGAGGGTTGCCTGGCAACTTTGGTTTGCTGCGTTGGAGCAGGGCTATCATCCACAAAGCCGGAATGCGGGATGGATCAGTCAGCTGGTCACGAAGTTGCTGGAGGGGGATGAATCAGTTCAGGCTCTGTTTCGGGCAAATCCATTCCCCGATGAGGCACCCCGATACATTCGAGCCCGGTTATTTGACTATGAATTCACAACCATCGCCGAAAAGCGTCGGTCCGGTGCATGGTGGAAGCGGAAGAAAGAGCGCGTCTTTCTTCCGCCGGTTTCGAAACGGTCACCGTGAGGCAACAAACTTAGCAACTATTTCACCGTGTGGAAGCCAACATCGGCGCCCGCTGCTGAGCCACCGGTTCCCACGAGTCGACGATCTGGACGACGGTTCCGCTGGCAGCGTTCTCAAACAGGATGGGGGCAACTGAATGAGGGAGTCGGACACAGCCGGCTGATGCGGGACGGCCCGGTAGATCGCCGACATGCATCCCGTATTCACTGCTGTCGAGGCGCATCCAGCACGGCATCTCACAACCGTAGATAGTGGAGCGTTTGCCAGTTCGAATCTTCTCTGTGATGGTGAATTGTCCGCGCGGTGTTTCTTTGCCGGTGCGGGCTGTCGATACTGCGGTATCAATCGCTACGTGGCCATCAACCAGCAGATAGGCGCGCTGCCGTTGGACATCGACGACAATATTGCGCTCAACATCTTGTCCTGCGTAGGCCTGAAGGATCTCGTTGTTAATTCGTGCGTCGTTGTGAACGTCGATAAACCCGCTGGACTGTTTTTGAATGGGGGCTTCGACACGACGCACGGCGCGTTTCTCTGCCAGCCGCTCTGCTTTGGCTTCACGATGTTTCTTAAACACTTTCTTAAACAATCCGGCTTCGGCATCAGGTGCCATTCCAATGGAAATTCCGAGGATAGCGAGAGCCATTCCGGTTTCGCGGAGACCGCGACCTTCCACTTCAGAGTCTTCAAGTATGGCCTCGAAACTTCCATCACTCGAAGCACAAAAGGCTTCAAACTGTTCGTCGGTTGCCTGAAGGATGCCGAGCAGTTGAACGCGGGCTCCTTCGGTGTTTTCCTCCTGTGGGGGCTGCCAGCGAATCAGTGGCACGTGACGAACGTTGCCATCAGCGGCCAGTTCGGAATTGCTATCCAGACTGCGGCCTGCTGTCTCAAGGAATCGGCGCACGTAGTCCTTCGGTTCCGCGGCATCCGAGATATCATCAAACCTCGCGTGGTCCGTTATGAGATCGGCGAGATCAATCTGAAAGGCGTCTTCGGAGGGGACAAATTCGTCGGTGCTGATTTCAAATCGCTGGAATACTTCGCCACCCGGCTTCGTCTTTGTGGGCACGACACCCCGTGGTGATATTTCAAATCCGATGGTCGAACCTGACAATGCTGAAGTGTAGCAATCGATCGCTCTTTCTGAACTGGTTTCTTCGGAATACCCCTCGGCTGGAAATTGATCGACAGGTCCCAGGATATCGAGTGAAGCAGCAGTATTCATAGTGGTGGTTGTTAGTTTACGTTATTAAAATCAAGCGGGCAAACGGACATCACCAGTCGGGGTCGAGGTCGTCCGTCCATGGGGTGACGATTCGCGGGAGCAGTTCATGCATCTTTGCCGGAGAAATATGTGGATAAACTGACAGGATACGCGCGAGAGCCCCCGAAACTCTGGGCGCAGCAAAGCTGGAACCGGTTTTTAACATGATGGCATGGTCTTTCCACGCCACTTCGACGTCTTCGCCGCGGGCTGCGTAGTTGATCATGCATCTGGGGCGATGGTAGATTTCATCACCGGTGGTCTTGGCCATCCCCACGGAAAAAACGCCTGAGAAATGTGAAGGCCACTCAACGACATCGCCATCGCCGTTGCTGCTGGCTGCGACGACAAATTGTTTTTGCAGCCACGTCTCATCGAACCATGATTTGTGAGGCAAAATGAATTTCGCCAATCCCCGACAGCCAAAGCTGCAATTTAAAATGTGGTAGCCGCGATTGATCGCTTCGTAGACACCGGCACAAATCAGTTTGGTGCGGGAGAGAAGTCGGGCGTCGAGAACTTTGAAGCTGCCTATCTCCGCTTCAGGTGCAAGTTTGTGGATCAGCCCTGCGACACCGGTACCATGTCCGTAGGCATCATCGACCGAATCACGTGCGACAATAGCTCCGGTCCTTTCGTCTTCAGAAAACTCAATGCTGTCTGAAAACACCGCGTCTTTGAGCAGCGGGTGGTCGATATCAACACCGGAATCAATCACCGCAACCCGAATGCCTTTTCCTCTGCCCGAAGCCATGGCTGCACGGGCCATTTCAGGGGTTACCCAGGGGGGCTGATCGTGAATTTCCATGGGGGTAGAATCTTAGAGATCCAGATCAAGAATGACTGAAAGCATCCGGTAATTCAGGATATGTTCGATCCCATTGGCCAGTCGTCTGAGCCTTCCCAGGTCAGCGGAACTGAACCGGGGAGGATCAGGTGCTTCCATGGAATCTTTGATACGAACACAGCTGAAGACTCCCCGGACATCACCGGCCGCATAGAGAGGAACGGCGACCATCGAGCTGGTCACACTGCTGAGAACTGAGTCGATTTTCTTGGAGTGCCCGGTGTTGGTGTAAACTTCGTTTTCACAGATCGGTTGTTCCGATTGAACGACGAGACTGACGAGGCCTTCATCGAGAGGTTGTGAGTGATGCAGGATGTTGTTTTCAATCGGGGACACGTGGCTGACAATGAGCCGGGTCTTCTCTGGATCAACCAGCCAAATGGAAGCGGAATCTGCCTGCATGGCCGCGACCGTGACCGATACCATTTCCCGTCCTGCTTTTCCGAGCAGTTCGCGCAGGTTTTCCGGCTGAAGATTTCCCGCGCAACGTTCAAGTTGCTTTTCGATCAGAGTCGAATGTTCCGATAGCGCAGGGTCGGGTTGAAGCCATTGAGAAATCATCGTCGGAAAATTAGACGACGAATTGCCTGATGTCATCTGGCAGACGCTTCATCGTGGAAGGTCTCACTGTAGGCTTCAATCAGGAGAACATTCGTAAGTGAGGCTCCATTCAGTTGGCTGAAATCGGGGCACCGGGATTCTTCATTCTCTTGTCCGCTGGAATTCCAATTATCGGTACACAGGTGATTTGTTTGGTGGGTAATTTCAGCAAGCTGGTGTGCTTGAGATCACTCCGTTGACAGGGAACGACTCTCGCGTATCATTGCGCCCGCTTCGGGAGGGGTGCGATTATGTTTTTCCAGGGGGTAGTGAATTCAAATCCTCCGCATCGTATTTTACCCGAACGAATCGATTCAAAAACAACTCCAACTGATAGTCATGGCTACCAAGAAAAAATCCGCATCGAAAAAAACTGCGGCAAAGAAACCAGCTGCAAAAAAATCTGCGGCTAAGAAATCAAACTCCAAAATGGTTTACTACTTCGGCGCTGGAAAGTCCGACGGTAATGGTAAGCAAAAGGCGCTGCTCGGCGGTAAAGGTGCAAACCTCGCGGAGATGGCCTCCATCGGTCTTCCTGTGCCAGCCGGCATGACGATCACAACTGAAGTCTGCAACCACTACTACGACAATGGTTGCAAATGGCCTGCTGATCTCAAGAATCAGATTGAAGCCAACATCACCAAGATCGAAAAGGCGATGGGCAAGAAGTTCAATAACCTGGACAACCCGCTTCTTCTTTCAGTTCGTTCCGGTGCTCGCGAGTCGATGCCCGGAATGATGGACACAATTTTGAACCTCGGCATCAACGATGAAGTTGCTGAAGCTCTTGCTAAGAAAACCGGCAACCCGACTTTCGCATGGGACAGCTACCGTCGCTTTCTCCAAATGTATGGTGAAGTCGTCATGGGCGTGGAAGAGCACGAAGGTGAGCACCACGATCCATTCGAGGTGATTCTCGACAACGCAAAAGCAAAGCGCGGAGTTAAGACTGACTCCGACTTGAACGAAGAAGAACTCAAGTGGGTTGTTGCTGAATTCAAGAAGCTCATCAAAGATCGCACCGGAAATGATTTCCCGACTGATCCAATGGAGCAGCTCGTCGGTTCTGTGAATGCCGTTTTCAATTCATGGCAAAACGACCGCGCTAAGGTTTACCGCCAGAAATACGGCATCCCTGCTGAGTGGGGCACCGCTGTAAACGTTCAGGCAATGGTTTTCGGTAACACCGGTAAAGCATCCGGAACAGGTGTGGCTTTCACACGTGACCCGGCGACTGGTGAAAATGTTTTCTACGGTGAGTATCTCATCGACGCTCAGGGCGAAGACGTTGTTGCGGGTGTTCGTACGCCAAAGCAGGTCAAGCAAATGGCGAAAGATCTTCCGAAGTCGCACAAAGAACTTCTTAAAGTTCGTTCGATTCTTGAGAAGCACTTCCGCGACGTTCAGGACGTTGAGTTCACGATTGAAGACGGAAAACTCTGGATGCTTCAGACTCGTAACGGTAAGCGGACCGGTTTTGCTGCGGTTAACATCGCGATCGACATGGTTCGTGAGAAACTCATCACCAAGGAAGAAGCCATTTTGCGTATTCCTGCTGATGACCTCAGCCACCTCCTCGCTCCGATCTTTGATGCGGCTGACGAGAAGAAAGCAACGAAAATGGGATCCGGCCTTCCTGCTGGACCTGGTGCTGCTTCCGGTAAGATCTACTTTTCTGCTGAAGAATCAGTCGCGGCTGAAGCTCGTGGTGAAAAAGTAATGCTCGTTCGCATGGCAACCTCTCCGGAAGACCTTCGCGGAATGATTGCTGCTGAGGGTATCCTCACAACCGAAGGTGGTGCTTCGTCACACGCTGCATTGGTTGCCCGTCAGATGGGTAAGATCTGCGTTTGCGGTGCTCACGGAATGACGATCGATTACAAGAAGAAGACGCTTTCCGGAAACGGAGTGACTTTGAAAGAGGGAGATTTTCTCTCACTCAACGGTTTCGTAGGTAACGTTTACGCTGGTGAGATCAAGTCTTCACCATCGCAGGTTATTCAGGGACTCATCGAGAACAAAGCGGCTGCGAAACGTTCTGACACTTACAAGAAGTTCGTTGAGCTCATGGAGTGGACTGACAAGCATCGTAAGCTCGGTGTTCGCACCAACTCCGACACTCCTGAGCAGGTTCGCCAGGCGATCCTCTTCGGTGGTGAAGGTATTGGCCTCACTCGCTCAGAGCACATGTTCTTCGAAGGAAACCGGATCGACGCAGTTCGCGAGATGATTCTTGCAGACGACGACGAAGGTCGCGCGAAGGCACTCAAGAAGATTAAGGCATTCCAGAAGAAAGACTTCATCGGTATCTTTGAAGCACTTCAGGGCCGTCCAGCGACCATTCGTCTTCTGGATCCACCACTTCACGAATTCATCGGCACGATGGACGCAGCTCAGAAGAAAGATCTTTCCAAGAAGATCGGCATGAGCGCAGCGGCGATCACCAAGCGGATCAATTCTCTTCACGAGGAAAACCCAATGCTTGGTCACCGTGGTTGCCGTCTTGGAATCAGCTACCCTGCAGTAACTGCAGCCCAGGTTGAAGCGATCCTCGAGGCAGCGGCTGAAGTTCAGGCCAAAGGCATCAAAGTTCTCCCTGAGATCATGGTTCCTCTCGTAGCTTACGCTCGCGAGCTTGAGCTCCAGAAGCAGGTCATTGACGAAGCCGCAGCAGGTGTTCGGAAGAAATACGACCTCAAGAAGTCTGAGCTGAAATACACAGTTGGAACTATGATTGAGATCCCACGTGCTGCACTTACCGCTGATGAAGTGGCGAAGCATGCTGAGTTCTTCTCATTCGGAACCAATGACCTCACTCAGACCGGTCTCGGTCTCAGTCGTGATGATTCCTCTTCGTTCCTTCCTACTTATCAGGACGCCGAGGTTCTCAACAACAACCCGTTCGCTGGTCTCGACCAGGAAGGTGTTGGTCAACTCGTTGAGATGGGTGTTCAGAAAGGTCGTTCGACCAAGAAGAACCTCAAGATCGGTATCTGCGGCGAACACGGTGGAGATCCTGATTCAGTGAAGTTCTTCCACCGCACAGGACTCAACTACGTTTCCTGCTCACCATTCCGCATCCCAATCGCCCGCCTTGCAGCAGCACAGGCAGCGCTTGAGGACAAAAAGAAGAAGTGAGTTAAAGCGCTAGCTTAATCAATTCGAAGAGGGCAGTCGGCGCGAACCGGCTGCCCTTTTTTCGTGTTGATGGAACGAGGTTGATTCATCAGCCAGCTCCTGTTGATTTGTGGAATGTCAGTTCAGCTGCCAACCAGAATAGAGGGCAAACTTTGGGTAGTTGTCGAGCCAACAGGGTTCGGGCAATATGATTTTAAGTTCGAAGATTTCTTTGAATGTCGCCACCCATACCAATTGGACGGTGACATCACAGCAATTGCCAGAATGGGAGCGACTCAGAACTATCCCGGGCGCTATTCCTCATTCGAGGAGTTTGGGATTAATCTCATTCACACTCCGAACGAATATCTTCGCACAAGTGTTCTACCTGAATGGTATCCTCTCATCGAAGAGTTTACGCCTCGAAGCATGTGGTTTAAAACTCCACCTGCGGTTGAGAAAATTGAAGCCTGCTTTGAATGGCCGGTCTTCGTAAAGGGGGAACGTCAGACGAGCAAACATGACGGGGCGCTTTCGATTATCCACTCGCCGGAACAATATTCGAAACTAAAGAGCAACTGGGAAAGTAACCCCATACTCTGGTGGCAACGAATGGTCGTTCGCGAATTTCGGAAACTGGCACCAGCAGAAACATACGGATCCGCTGAGCCAATGCCGAAGAGCTTTGAATTCCGAACCTTTTGGTGGAGGAAACGATGCGTCGGCATCGGTAGGTATTGGGTGGCAGCAAATTACGAAATCGGCCGGGAAGACGAAGAGTCCGTTCGCACCATCGGCTCGAGAGTCGCGGCCCGAATCGACGTCCCGTTTCTAGTCATCGACTTTGCCAAAACTGTTGAAGGCGAGTGGATTGTTATTGAATGCAATGATGGGCAGGATTCCGGCTACGCAGGGGTAAATCCCAGGATGATGTGGAGTCGAATTCTAGAGATCGAAGGAGCCTAGCCTCTTTCCAGAGTCGAGATCTCCCGGGCAACATTCGCCCGCGCCGCTGCTTCGTATTTTTCTCCGAACAACTCCGTCCGGAAAATCCGCCCCCGGTCCAAAAACACCTGCAGCACAGCAGCCCGTCCGGTCCGGTACTCCGCATCTGGAACATGCGCGTATTCCTGCCGAATCGCAGCTGCGTATCGATCGTATTCCCCGGCACCACGTCCCAGGATCGATAGGTCGATGTCCACAATGAGAGCTTCATTCGGAGTCTGCGGTTCGCTGCGATGATCCGTGATTTGAATCAGGCGCTTCACGACTTCGATTCGATTTAGCGGCATCTTCATTTTCGACAACCACTCGGCAGCCAGCTCGGCACTGGCGGCTTCGTTGTCTCCTCGTTTCGCGTCATAAACCGCATCGTGAAACCACAATGCGAGTATGATGGCTTCGCGGTCTACACACTCTGAATCCGGGACATCAGCGAGCTGGTTGAGACAATCGTGAACGTGACCTGAATTATGGTAGAAGCGTTCGGTTGACGAATAAAGCCGCGTCAATTCAGCTTCACATGTTTTCCAGATCGGTGATTGAAAAACGGTCATCTCACGACCGTAGCGGAATTTGGGAAAATTCCTCCGGTATTCTTCAGGGAATTTTTCCAAATTCCCCTACATGACTCCGCTCAATCAGTCCGATGCTCGCGAACGCGGCTCGCGATGCACGGTGCTCGCTGAAGTCGGCGAAGTCACGAACGGACCACCGGCCAACGGTGCTTTCTCGGAGAAAGCCACATCCGGCATGTCGCTCGGGCGACCTGCAAGGGGGAAATCTTTGCGCAACGGGAAGAAAGGGTAACCTTCCCACATCAGGATCCGGCGGAGATCCGGGTGGCCTTCAAATTCGATGCCCATCATGTCATAGACTTCGCGCTCGTGCCAGTTGGCGGTCTCCCACAGGTCCGAAACGGTTTCCACCTTTTCATTTTCAGCATAGGCCGCTTTCACCCGCAAGTGACACGCGCCTTTGTTACCAAGCTGATAGAGCTCATAGACCATCTCCCAGCGCGGCTCGGAACCAAAGTTATCAAGTGAACTCACATCGACCAGAAAATCGTAGCCGAGGTTGTCACGGCAATGCCGCAGCACGTTTTTTGTCTCGGTGCTTTTCACCACGACAGTGTGCTCACCACGAAATTCAACTTCTTCGAGGATGGAGTCACCAAACTCTTTCTTCAGGGAAGTGATTGCTTCTGCGCTCATTTATAGGAGGGGAGGGATCAGGATTCAGGTGCCGGGGATCAGAGACTCAATAGTCAGCCGCAGCGAGGGCATCCTTTTTTGCATCAATTTCATCCTGAGTATCTGTCGTCAGCTGCGCCCGGGTGGACTGCTCGCCTTCAATTTTCTTCTGCAAACGCATCAGGCCATCAATGAGTGCCTCAGGACGCGGAGGGCACCCGGAAATGTAAATATCAACCGGGATCAGATTATCGATCCCCTGCAAAACCGCATAGCTGCGATACATACCGCCGGATGACGCGCAGGCCCCCATGGCGATGCACCATTTTGGCTCGGGCATCTGATCCCACACGCGTTTCACGGCCAGTGCCATTTTGTAAGTCACCGTTCCTGCCACGATCATCACATCCGACTGACGGGGGGAAAACCGCATCACCTCGGCACCAAAGCGTGAAATATCGAAACGCGACGCGCCAGTTGCCATCAGCTCAATCGCACAGCAGGCAAGGCCCATCGGCATTGGCCACAGCGAGTTCTTACGCATGTAATTGATCGCCGCATCGACCTGAGTGAAGATGATGTTTCCCTCGACCTTCGAATCGTAGGCCGCGTGGTGCGTTTCAGTAGTTTTTTCAGCCATGGCAGGAGAATTCTGTCCCATGTTACGTCTGCCAATACCCCCCGCAACAGCTTTGTGCCGACTTTGTGAAAAATTTCACAAGCCCCTGAAGGCTTATTTTCCCTTTATCCGACCGCTAAATACCGGGTCTTACATCGTGCATTTTATCTCTACCTCAAATCTCGCAACTGGAGCTTGTTATTACAATTCTCCACCCGATTGGCCGGGAGTGTTATGATGGGTCTCGATGAACTGGGATTCCCCTCATTTTTGGCTTCCTCACGAGAAATCAGGGAGTCTACCTCAAGTCTCTGTGTGCTCAGCGTCACCGCGCGACCTCTTTCGTTGCTGCGTGCGGCGGCTCGACAAAGAGACGTCACGCTTCGACCCTGAGCTAAACTGCCAAAATTCTCCGGTTTAGCTCCGGGGAATGAGCTAACTGACGTCAGTTAGCTCATATCCCGGTGGGCAAAGGGCAAACTGGCGACTGGAAGGCCATTCAGCATTCGGGAATGGGCAAACTGGCGACCGGGAGGTCGTTCAGCAATGGGGAACGGGCAAATTGACGTCAGTTTGCTCATATCCCGGTGGGCAAAGGGTAAACTGACGACGGGAAGGTCGTTCAGCAATGGGGAACGGCCAATCTGACGGCCGGGAGGTCATTCAGCAATCGGGAATGGGCAATCTGACGACTGGAAAGCCTTGCCACTTCCGGGGCCTAATCGAATGGGCAACTATGTTTTCAAAACTGTCAGAAACCGGACAAAAGAAGGCGGTGGTTCTTACGGCGACAATTCGAATGGGGTTGGACGGGTCTGATTTTTCGGACGCCCCATGAAACAACTGCTTCACCGGGCCACCTGCTGCCGCAGCGTCGCAATGTCCTGATCCAGCATCGAATTAGCCTGTGGCTTGAAGATCTTCTCCATCTCGGCAACCGCGGCCGAAGCCATCTCCCGCTTTCCGGCCGCCAGACATCGCTCCACATAGGGCTGCACAAGGTTGTAGAAAAGATGACCGCCCGAGTCTTTGCGGAATCGCGTCAGCTTGCTATCGAATTCCTTTGCCGCTTCCTCCCAGTTGCCGCGATCCATCTGCAGAAAGATCGTCTCCGCTGCGACCTTGATTGCCAGATCGAAACGCTCGGATTTGTTTTCGCGAAAGATTTCCTGCTCGAGTCGCTCCGCCTCGCGATCATCCCCCGCATCACGAAACAACTGCAACAACGCCACCTGTCCCCGCGTGCGCAGATCAGTTTCCTCACGGAAATTCGATGTCCAGTCCCGCCAGAATTTCTCTTTCACCTCCCTATCCGACTCCGTATCCATCAATTCAGCCTCCAGCTCCCAGGTCGAGAAATACCGCGGCATGAACTTCCGTGCGTGCCGGATCAGTTGCCGGTAAAAGGGGGCTTCGCGATTCATCGCTGCCCATTGCAGCGTCAGTTGCATCGACTCATAGCGTCCGGTCGTCACCAGTTCCTTGATGAGAAAACGGAACTGCGCATCGGTGAGACGCGACCAGGTTTGCGGATCATAAGCCACGCCAACTGGATATTTCTCCCCGCGATACTTGGCGACATCCAATTCCCACCGACCGCTTTTCGAAAGAAAACCCACCCAGGCGTGCCCGCCAGACCGTCCCTGTCCCAGGAAAAACAACGTCGGCACCCCTTTCGACTTGCCTGTCTGGCTGACGAAAAACGCTTGATCCGCGCAAATACCGCCCCGTTTTCCGATCTCGATGAGGTGATAGTTGTTCCCGTGCGGCCACATAAAGTTGCCCTTTTGTGCCCGGGGAAAATCATATTTCACCGCAGGATACAACGCAGTCAGGCTGGCCGGGCTGGACAACTTCACCTGCTGGGAATACGTGAACTCATTCAGGTCGAGCGGGGAATCGACCACGAAAGTCAGTTCGCGCACAGACAGATCCGATGGATCCAGCAGCAGACCGCCCCTGTTCAGCGTATCGATCATAAATTTGAATCGCACAGCAGGATCGGGGTGACCGATTTTCAATGAATCCTGATTCACAAAAGGATGCGGCCAGGCTTCAGGGAATTTCTGGTCAAAAACCACCGCAAATGCCACGGCAAGCCGGGAGTAGCGGTTGATGGTTTCAGGATTTGCCACCGCGATATCAATCAGGATTTTCATCGCCGCCTTGGCATCGTCCCGCGCATCCAGCGAACTCACGAAGAGCCGTGGGATTTCCATGCGCAGGCTCAGCTGCCGGTGAGCATCGCGCTGATCTGCATTGGCTGACTCCTCATCAAAAAGTTCCATCCATCGCTGATGCACCAGCCACCCCCGGAAATGATCGTTCTCCAGAGCCCGGTCGATCCCGTATCGCTCCTGCGCATTCAAGAGGGCTGCCTTCAGATCCAGCCTTTCAGTTGCGTTCCACCACTCCACGAGATTTTTCTCATTCCACGTGGTGAGACGCGGTGACTCCTGTGCGGGAAGCCACCCGACGCAGAAAACCAGAAAGACGATCCAACAGGGTAGGATCGGCGAACAGACCCTAATGGATCGTGAAACCATGCACTGAGCCTAGCAGGGAATTAAGTCGCTGGCACGGGGAAACAATCGACTGCGGGAAGTCTTGATCGTAGCGGAATTTGGAAAAATTCCCTTTGCAATGGGCGTCGTGGAGCGAGCCGGGCCCCGGGTTTGACTCATTCCGCCGGGGCGGCCCGAAACCGGCAACGGCCGGGAACGCACAAACGCTGTGGTGCCCGTCGCCGCTGCCCTTCTCAGGTCGGGTATTTTTAGATACCTTTCACTTCCCAACCTTCACGATACTTATCGTGGACCAGTGCATTGGCCTCTTCTGAGTTGGTGAACTTTCCGGCGGCCTCGTTCCAGTCGAGCGTTTTTCCGGGGAGACGCTGGGCGACCGTTCCGAGCAATACGGCTTCGCTCATAGGACCGGCATAATCCCAGTTAGCCACGGGCTTTTCGCTGTTTTCTCCGCGGATGTGGGCGACGAAATCTTTGTGATGGCTGCCCGCCTGTGCAGGATCCGGTGTCTCGTCGACTTTTTTGCCATCACGATAAAGGGTGGGCAGTCCTCCGCCGTGCGGAATGGACAGAGCGCCATTGGTGCCGATCACGACACTGCCGCTGCCTGGCACGGCGCTGACTTCTTTGCCTTTGTCATTTTTAGAAACTCCACCCACAGCATCGTAGACGTGCTTTGGCGGGCGCTGGCTGCCATCATACCAGGTGAAATCAAAGTTCCCGTCGGTCAGCTCATTACCTTTCATCTTGTGGTGGACCTTGCCGTTGAGCGGCCATGAATCCGCATCTACCGGGCCGTCTCCATGACTGGTGACTTGCAGAGTCTCCGGCTGATTCAATCCCTGAAACCAGCAGTGATAAATGTGGCAACCCATATCGCCGAGGGTTCCGGTGCCGAAACCGATGCGCTTGCGCCAGTTGGACGGGTGAAATTCCCCGTTGATAAAGTCGCGCTTTTTGGAAACCCCAATCCACTTATCCCAGTCAAGTGTCGCAGGTGCTTCATCGACGCGGTCGGGGAGTGGTTTCATGGAGCCCCATGATTTTGGGTTCATGCTGTGAACTTCCTTCACCTTGCCGACGATTCCTTCCTGCAACCACTTCACAGCGGTCTTGTTTCCGGCGCTTGAGCCGACCTGAATTCCCATCTGGGTGGTCAGGTTATTCGCCGCTGCGTATTCACGAAGCATGCGGGATTCGTGGAGGGTTCGGGTGAGCGGCTTTTCGCAATAGCAGTGTTTACCGAGCTGCATGGCGCTCATGGAAATCGGTGCGTGCATGTGGTCGGGTGTTGCCACGAGTGCCACATCAAAATTATCAGCTTCCTTCTCCAGAAGCTCACGCCAGTCCTGATAAACTTTTGCTTCAGGGAAACCTTTGGCCACCTTGTCCGCGCGGCGCAAATCGATCTCTGCCGCAGCGACGAGAGTCACGTTGTCCACGCCGGCCATGGAGGTAATATTTCCCCAGGCGCGACCGTTGGTGCCAAAAGCTGCGTAGCGGAGGTTGCCGCTGGGTGGCGCTCCATTGGCAGTGGTTTTCCAGCCGATATACGGCGCTGCGATCGTGCCGGCAGAGGCTTTGAGAAAGTTACGACGGGAGTTTTTCTGAACTGACATGGCGCAAACCTAGAGACCACGGGATTTAACGTCAATGGCGCGAACGTCAGGATTTAGGTTGTCAATCGCGTCAGTATTCCGTTCAATCAGAACAGGATGGAGTCGTTCACTGTTCAATTTGCCATAGATGCCCGAACCTATGCTGACATCATTCGCCGTCGTCTGTGGCGCAGTGGACGGGTCATCACCTCTCTCGCGTTGACGCTGCTGGCCAGTGTCCTGTTTTATTTTGCGAAACAACCTTTGGTCGCGGTGGTGTTTCCTCTCGCGATGGCGGGCGTGATTTGTTTCCGGGTCTGGTGCGCTCCGGTGCGCTGGCTGAAAACCACCGGCTACCTCACTGAAGAGCGGAATCTGAAATTCACTCCCGACCGCCTTTTCTTTGAGACTGCCTCGGTCAAGAGCGAGTTTCCGTGGACGCAGTTTGTGGGGTGGAGTGAGACGCGGGACTTCTTCACTCTGGATCTCACCAAATCCGGGTATTGCTCAGTCATTCCCAAGACCGCGATGACCGACGACGAGCAGGAGCAGTTTAGAGAATGGGCCGGGGCGAACTTTCCGGTTTAGGTTCCGCGTGAGAATTCGTGTCGGCTCAATGGTTGGATTTCCCCGTTGGGAGCCGGGGGCAGGTCCTTCCTTCGTCAGGATGATGACAGGTGCGGGTGGTGGTAGGCGAATCGGGGACCAAAAGCCTTTTCCCTGCAAAAACGCTTTGGACTTTTCCTGCCTGATCCCGAATGGTTGCCGGAACTGAATTTGATGATGACCTATACCCGACATTTCTTCCTTTCCATTTTGATCGCAGGCGCTGTGTCTGTTTCCGCAGTTGAGCCCGAGAAGGCTGCCGTGGCTGAAGTCATCAAGACGCCCGGGTTGGTGGCGTTCTGGGATTTTGTGGAGCGCGAACCTGATGGTGCGAAACGCTTCACGGCACATGTTCCTGCCGGGGCTGACAATAAGTATCCGCTCGACGCTTCGAACTATGTGAAAGACTACTGGGGAAGCGGGCGGGCGGCCACGTATGCGGATTTTCCTTTGCTGGGGCGCGGTCCATTCGGTGAAGCCGTGCAGATCGTGAAAGAGAGTGATCCTGATTTCCGTCCGTTTCTGTATGTGCCGCGCGAACGGCTTCATGATACGCCGCTGGATATCAAAGGCAGCGGGAAGTCAGTCACGGTTGTGGTGTGGGCGGTGCGGGAGAGTGGCAATCATGCTCTCGCCGGGATTTGGCATGAAGGAACCGATCTTAAACAGAAATCGACCAGCAGTATTCAGAAAGTAGAGCGCGGGCAGCGACAGTATGCGCTCTTTGCCGGACTGAACAAAACAGGCAGTGCCTGTGGCCATGTCTCGGAGAACGGGGCCAGTTCATTTCTCAACAAGTATGCTCTGCACAAGTGTAACTCAGCTGGGATTTCGCCTCAGGTGCCGACTGATGCCCCGGCAGCGAAGATTGATGCATCATGGCAATGCTTTGCGATGACGTTTGATGATGCATCCAACGAACTGGCCGGTTGGCTGAACGGAGAAGCGGGCGATCGGTGGCTGGACAACCCGAAGAAGGACGGGCTGCTGTCCTATGCCTACAACGCTTACATGCAGGGGCATTATCATAAGGTGCCCGGAAAGCAGGAAGGGGAAGATGAGAAATTTCCGGCAGCCCAGTATTACAATCCTCCAGAAGGAGAGCCGGTGTCTGTCGAAGTCGTTAAGGAATCGGACAGTGAGCGCGTGGAACTCCGTGAGTATGGCTACACGAAAGTCGAGGTGACATTGCGTAAAGGGGCGGATGGCAAGCTCAACGAAGCGAGTCGGGATCTTGTGGCACTGCGGTTGAATCCCTGGTGGTATCCCCACGGAATCTATGAACCGAAGGATGACGGCAGCGGGGGACCGTTCACCATCGGTCGTGTCATCCACAGTGCGCGCAGTGTTGGCTTCACCGGATGGATCGGCGGAGTGGCGGTTTATGACCGGGCGCTGAGCGGGGCGGAACTTAAGAAGCTGACAGAACTGGCGAAATGAATCGAGTGGTCAGGCTGGTAGAGTTGATAGCCGGACTGTTCGGTGTTGTCATCTTCTACCTGGTCTCGCCACTGCTGGTCTATGCCGTGGCCAGCGGCATGAAAGTGAACCGGGGGATGGACAACCGGTTCGCTGATTTCCTCGATGTGATTTATGAACCTGCGCAGCGATTAACCGAGCAGTGGGACGCTTACGACCGCTTCATCGTCTGGTGTATTAAAATCACGGGGCAGACCTGATCACTTCAGGAGCACTTCGACTTCGGCCACTTTACCGCCGAAATTGAAGTGGTCGGAGTAATCGCCAACCAGACCACCTTCATCTTTCCCGACCATGAGCGAGTCGATGGGATGGCCTTTAATCCAGGGGCTGCATTCCTGAACGGCAAGTCGCTTGCCATTGGACTTCAGCACGATTTTTCCTTTGGAAACGGCGGCTTCAATCTTTTGATCAGCCCCTTCGGGAAGGGCAGTGGAAGCAGTGACCGGTTTCCCGCCACTGCGGGAAGTGAAGTTCAGTTTGTTTTCGCTGATAAAGAGAGACCAGCCCATGTTGCTGCCGCCCTGTGAAGCGATGACGCCGTCCGCCGGGAGACCGGAGACCGAGGCTGTCACGACAAAGTTCCGGTTGGCAACAGCGGGTGAGGTGGATTCGTTGAAGGTGTCACCGACTTTGGCTTTGGTAGACTTCTCATTGGAACCCTTACCTTTTCCTTTCTTCCAGGAACCAAAAGGAACGACGCCCCGCTCTTTCGCCCAGGTCTCGTATTGAGCTGCCATCTTCGCGGTGAGATCGGATTTCTCTGCTGCGAGATCATTCGTCTCAGTGCGGTCGGCTTCCATGTCGTAGAGTTCCCACGGGCTGTTGACTCCCTTGGCAACCAGCTTCCACTTTCCGTCGCGGACGGCGCGGTTTCCTTCGTGCTCGAAGTAGATCGGCTTGCCGCGTTCCAGCGCATTTCCGGAGAATGCCGGGGCCAGAGAGATGCCCTCAACGGGGATTTTACCGGCGGGGTAATCAGCTTTCCCAAGGTCGAGCGCTGTGGCCATGAGATCGATCAAGTGAGAGGGGGAGTCATAAAGCGGTCCTTCATCGGTCGCGCGAAAAGCCTCACCCTTTTGCAAAATTCCCCCGGGCCAATGGGCGATCAGCGGGGTCGAGACACCTCCTTCATGCACGTAGTGCTTGTATTCGCGAAAGGGAGTATTCGAGACGTTGGCCCAGTTCCGGCCGTAGCCGATCTCAGTCTCGGCAGGTCCGGGCATGACCCCGTCGCCGCGTCGCAAGGGATACCCATCGCGGGACTGCGGTGGAATCATGTTGGTCTGCAGCTCATCTTTGTCCATCGCCGGCAGCGTCGGCGCGGAAGGTCGCTCAAGCGGCCCGACCAGTTTTCCGCGACCGAAAGTCTCGGCGCATCCGCCGTTGTCCTGAAAGAAAAGGATCAGGGTATTGTCATACTGATCCGTATCTTTCAGGGCCTGAACAATCCGGCCAATTCCCTGATCCATATTGTCGATCATCGCGGCGTAGACTTCCATGCAGGCGGATTCCCACTCCTTCAGCTTAACGGCGTCCCAGTCGCCCACCTGATCTGTCACCTTCCAGTGATCAGGCAGCAGTTTCATTTCCTTCAGTCTTTTGATCCGTGCTTCGCGGACCGGAGTGTAACCGTCGTCAAACTTGCCTTCATACTTGGCGATGTCTTCCGGCAGGGCGTGCATGGGCCAGTGGGCCGCTGTGTAGGCAACGTAGTGAAAGAAAGGTTCGCCGGCATGGTCTTTGGCATGATCCTTGATGTAGCGAACTGTGTTGTCCGAGATCGCATCGGTGTAATACCAGGTGCCGTCCGGCTTGTATTCAGGATCGTTATCAGGAGTGATGTGGGTGTTGTCCCTCGTCAGGGAGTTGGGATCAAAGAACGAACCTGCCCCGTGAATCGTCCCGAAGAAGCGATCGAAACCGCGCTGGCGGGGCCAGTTCGAAGTGTCCGGGTCTTTGCGATCACCCACGTAGGGGGTCACGTGCCATTTCCCTGCCATATAGGTCCGGTATCCCGCCGGCTTGAGAGCTTCAGCAATGGTGACGCATTCGCGATTGAGTTCGCCCTGATACTGCGGCAGCCCGTAATCGCCAGTCATGTGACCAACGCCGGCCTGGTGAGGGTATAGCCCGGTCAGCAGCGAAGCCCGGGTTGGGCAGCAGCGGCCCGTATTGTAGAATTGGGTGAAACGCACTCCGCCTTTCGCCAGGGAATCGAGATTGGGGGTTTCAGTCTCTCCCCCGTAACATCCGATATCCGACCAGCCCATGTCATCGGACATGATGAGAATAATGTTAGGGCGGTCGTCTGCCCGGGAGGAAAGGACAAGCGCAGCGGAAAGCAGGACAGTCAGAAAATGAGGGAGGTTTTTCATCGGGAAAACAGTAGGGGAAAGAATAGAACGAATCTTGGGCTTGAAGGTCAAGTTTTTGGCGAATTGCGACACTCGCACGTTTGTTGTGATCCGGTCAGGAAATCACTGACTTCCCTTTGGTTAGATCGAAACACAGCTCTGCCTTTTTACCCGCTATGCGACACTCTCCCGGCCGGAGCGGTCGCCACTTGTCCCCATCGATCCGGGAGAACGGAACCGTCTGACCTTTCGGACCGGTGAGGGAAGGGACGGTGTATTTCCCTTCGAAAGCGACGTCCAGGGTGAACCCCGGAGCTGAGAAAGGAGCGTTGAGGCTGATCTTATCCCCTGCGATATCAATGGCCGTCAGCTCTTTCGCCGCCCAGTATCGGGCGATTTCACTGAGCTTCATCCATACGATCCGGTCTCCGTATCCCGCATTGAGCCGCTTCACAATTCCGCGGAATGCAGCAAAGGCGGTGTCCTCTCCGTTCGAATACAAATCCGGCCAGTGCGTGAGAAAGGCGGACACTTCCCCTTTGTTGATCACTTCCGCCATGCGGCCGCCTTTGAAGTCCGCCGTGATGTGTCGGTTGATCGTTTCCTCCGTGGGATTTGGCGCTCCGCCATGCCAGGCCCCGAACCAGTCGCCGGTGCAACAGGGGACATTCACAATACATTCCGCAGCGGTGCCGCCCAGGCCACTGGCATTCTCTACCCGGGGGTTGGTGCTCTCCCCGGGATCGGTCAGCACATACTTGAAGTAGTGCGGGATCTCCGTTTCAGGAAAGACGGAGGTGATGGCCTGTCGTCCGGCGGTTTCCAGAAATTCTTTGGCTGGATTGCCGAACCCGCCCGGTGTGGTAAAGCCCTCACAGGGCAGGTCAGCATTCTTTAAAATCTGTAGCGCGTAGGCAATGTATTCTGCGATTTGGTCCACGCTTTTCCCTGCGCACCAACCGCCGTTTTCCATCCAGAATCCGCCACCTTCGCTCATAGGGCGACGGGGCAGGGGGCGACCTGTCTTAATATCCAGCACGCGGGTGTGACTGATCATTTCGGGGTGAATATCCCAGTCCGGCATCATGAAATCCCGAACGAGGTCGCGACTCGCTTTCAATTCACGGATCGACCAGCCCGGCATCTCACGATCAACCCATCCGACCAATGCCGGATTTGGAACGATGGAATACTTTCCCTTCACGCCTTCGTTTTTGCAGAAATCTCCAAACTTCCGCACGAAATCATCCGGGATTTCACGCGGCCACTTTTTCCAGGGCAGATCCTGATACCGGCCCCATGCCTCAGCAAACTGGGGAATGCAATAGTGGCCCATGTTCACGAGGCAGGTTGAGTCATCGATGATGAATGACACCGGCACCCGACCACCATAGGGATTTCCGACAGAGATACCGGCCGGGCGGGGGGCGGGACGTTCCCCCGGTGTCTCCGGGAATGGGACGGCTGCGTTTGATAATCGGGAACCCATCGAGGTGGCCAGAGCGGTTCCGGTGGTCATCCTCAAGAGTACACGTCGCGTCCGGGTCGTTTTCATCACAATGATTCAATGAATTTTTCCGTTCCCGGTCAATGGCATGAAGCTCGATTGAGCCTTAAAAAGCCTTCGGCATTGTGAGACTTCGGATGATAAGTTCGGGCACAATGAAAACCATATTCGCGGCGGTTGTTTTAGGATTCACAATGCTGGCACAGGCTGATGATGATACCCCGATCCCCAGGTATCCGGAGCCTGATGAGGTGCTTGCCTCGATGAAAAGAGCGACCGCCTTTTATCGTTCGAATCTGTCGTTCGCCGGAGGGTATGCGACGAAGTGGTCGCGGGATTTGAAAGTGTCCCGCACGGAGGGAACGGAGAGCACTTCGGTGATTTCGATTCAGCCACACGGAACGACAACGGTTGGTTTAACGATGCTGAGGGCGCATGTGGCAACGGGTGATCCCCTGTTTCTCCAGGGAGCAAAAGAAGCGGCTGATGTGCTTGCCTGGTGCCAGCTGGCGTCGGGTGGTTGGGGATCGGACTTTAACTTCGAACTGCGGTCTGCGAAGAGATATCATTACCGCCGGGATTTGGAAGCGGGCGATACCGAAGCAGGGAAACGCAGCGCCCGATCAACCCTCGATGACAACAAGACGCAATCAGCTATCCGTTTCCTGATGGAGTTTGCCAATTCGCCTTCCGGCGGGAACGTCCCCGGACTTCGCGGCACGCTCGAGTTTGCGTGGAAGGGGCTTTTGACTGCGCAGGCACCAAACGGCGGGTGGCCCCAGCATTTCTCAGGGCCGGCAGATCCCTCGCTTCCGGTAAAGAAAGCGAGCTTTCCCGCCGAGTGGTCACGCACCTTTCCGGCTGTCGATTATACCGGGTATTACACGCTCAATGACAACAATCTCGTTCATGTGGTGGACCTTCTTCTGGATGCCCATCAGCAGGCCAAGTCCGACAACAAGCGATTCATCGAGGCGGCGACCCGGCTCGGCGACTTTATTCTGCAGGCCCAGCTTCCCGGGCCGCAACCTGTGTGGGCACAGCAATACGATCATGACATGCACCCGGCCTGGGCCCGGAAGTTTGAGCCACCCG
Organism: Verrucomicrobiales bacterium; assembly: GCA_048267005.1. Lineage (GTDB taxonomy): Bacteria > Verrucomicrobiota > Verrucomicrobiia > Verrucomicrobiales > DEV007 > JABDJT01. The sequence continues at coordinate 159,080 of JBLWYI010000010.1, forward strand.
CGGCCTGTTCATTGGAGAGTCTGGGTGCCATTGAAATCCTGATCAAAGTCTGGCTGGCGACGGGAGACGAGAAATACATCGCCACCCTGCCCGCGGCTTTTGATTGGTTTGAGCGCAGCAAGCTGGCGGATGAAGAGGGCACCTGGGCGCGGCTTTATGAACTTGAAACCAACAAACCCCTCTATCTGACGGCAGAGACTTATGAACTGACCTATGATGACTCCAACCTGCCGGACCATTACGGGTTTAAAGTCAAAGTCACGACCCGGATCGGAAAGCTGAAGGAGATTCTGGCGAAGAGCCGGGTCGAGAGCGTCGCCAAAGAGGAAAGAGATGCGCGTGCGCCCCGCACCGAAGAGGAATGGTCAGAGCGTGCCAAAGATCTGGCATCCAAAGCCCGCAGTGCCCTCAAGACCCAGAAGAAGGAGGGGTATTGGGTCGATGGAGCGGATATTGATGCCGGTCAATACGTGAAGCAGATGGCTGCGTTGACCCAATATCTGAAAGCAGCCTCAAGCGGAGGCGATACCTTTGCCGGAGTGCGGAAAAAGGAACGCGAGAAGGAAGAAGCGAAAGCGAAGGCTGAGAAGGAAAAGGCTCAGAAGGAAAAGGCTGAGAAGGAAAAAGCACTTCAGGAGGAGGCGAAGAAAGAGTAGTTGTTTGAAAAAATGTCTGGTGGGTTGTGAAAAAATGTCTGGCGGGTTGTGAAAAAATGTCTGGCCTACAGGTGAACAAGTTCACCCCGGCCCGCTGGTCGTTCCTCCCAGCTAACGCATTTTTTGGTGCGCTCCCGGAGTCGTTTCCGGTTCGTAAGCGGGCAAAAGTGCGTTCCCTCGGTCGTTTCCGATTCGTAAACGGGCAAAAGAACGTTCCCTCGGTCGTTTCCGGTTCGTAAACGGGCAAAAGTGCGTTCCCTCGGTCGTTTCCGATTCGTAAACGGGCAAAAGTGCGTTCCCGCGGTCGTTTCCGTTTCGTAAACGGGCAAAGGTGCGTTCCCGCGGTCGTTTACCGTTCGTAAACGGGCAAAAGGACGATGCGAAAGTTGTGAAAACGATCCAACCCTGTTGATTCGATGAATAGACCCTGTTGGATCGTGATGATTGATTTTGCGTTGGTTACGTGGTACCCCAAGGGCGATGCCGGAAAACACATTTTACAGCGACTTTGATCGCGCTCAGGCTGCGGAGCTTCCGCGGCCCGGGGTGGCCGAAAATGACTACCGAACGCCTTTCCAGGTGGATCGGGACCGGATTATCCACACGTCGGCCTTTCGACGCCTGCAGAGTAAGACGCAGGTCTTCCTTTCCGGCGAATACGATTTCTATCGCACGCGACTGACGCATTCCATTGAGGTGTCGCAGATCGGACGGGGAATATGCGACCGGCTCCGGCACACCAGCGACCTGTTGGGGGAGGATTTCTTTGTCGATCCGGATCTGGTGGAAGCGGCCTGTCTGGCTCATGATCTGGGGCATCCGCCGTTCGGGCATACGGGGGAGCGGACGCTTCACCGGCTGATGAAGGATTGGGGCGGGTTCGAAGGGAACGGCCAAACGCTGCGAATGCTGACGGATACGATTTTCTCTGAAACGCTGGGGATGAATCCCACGCGCGCGATGATGGATGGCGTTCTGAAATACAAAACGCTCTATGGCGAGGTGCCTGACGCACCCAATCACTTCATCTATAAAGACCAGGCAAAACATCTCGATTTCGTGTTGGATGGACGCCCTTTCCCGGATGATATGGGGCCGGGTAAACCGCGGAACTCTTTCAAATCGATCGAATGCCAGATCATGGACTGGGCGGATGATACAGCTTATTCGCTGAATGATGTCGCTGACGGAATCCACGCCGGTTTCCTTTCGATCGAAAAGATTGAGCGGTGGGCGGAGCAGGAAAGCCTTTCGGATAATGAGCACGTTCAGGCTTTGCTGAAAGCGATTCGTCGCGGCCGGGTCGAGGCCCTGGTCGGTGCCAAGATCGGTGAGTTTATTGGTGCAGCGAGTCTGGAGAAGGCGGAAACCTTTATGTCGGATGCGACCAACCGGCACGGCTTCAAACTGACGATCGACGATGCCATCGAAGCTGAGTGTTCGATTTATAAGAAGCTTTCCTTCCAGTTGGTTTTCCGGAGTCACCAGTTGCAGCAGCTGGACCGGAAGGCGGATTTTGTGCTGACCCGGCTTTTCGAAGTTCTGGCTGACAATTATGTGACGTCTGACAAGCCGCGCTTCCGTCTGTTGTCGGAAGCCCAGGAGGATCTCATATTTGCCGCCGAAACTGAGGCGGGGAAAGCCCGTCTGATCTGTGATGCGATTGCCCGAATGACGGACGGGGTGGCGAATCAAACTTATAAAAGGTTGTTTGATGCCGATTATGGATCGATCAGCGATTTGGTGTGACGATGAGTATAGAAGATCGATTCAAGACAGACATGACGCGGCTGCGCGGTCTCCTGAAAAAGGTGCTGGAGCCGGATGAAGTTGCGAAGCGGGCTTTGCAGGCCGGAGACGAAACGCGCATTCTGGATATCGCGTGTGGTGCCTGCATCGAGGCGGAGACGTTGTCGGATGTGATTGCGGAATTGAAAGTGGGCGACGTGGCATTGAACCCGGATGTGGAGGCCCCGAAAGTTAAGCTGACAGGGATCGATGTGCGGGCGCGGGAGATTGCGGATGCGCAACGGCGTTTTGACAAAACGAAAGCGGGGCGCGATTTCGAATTCATGACGGGCGATGCCACCAAGTTGGAAGGGCACAGGGAGCTGGGAGAGGATTTTGATCTCGTCTTTATGCGTCACCAGAATTATTGGAACGGTCAGCGAACGTGGGATGAGATCTTTGATCAGGCGCTCAAGAAGTTATCGGATGACGGGCGTCTCGTGATCACCAGTTACTTCGACAAAGAGCACGCCATGGCACTGGAGGCAATCCAGCGGCTGGGCGGAAAGCTGATTGTTTCTGAAGAGAATGAAGAGTCGCGGTTGTTGCTTCCGGAATACGGGAAGTCGGTCGATAAACATGTGGCTGTGTTTGAGCTGAAGAAGTAGAGCGGTGATTGCGGTGAGTTCGCGGCTTGTTATTCTCAGGAATCTTTCCGAAGCTTCGATGAAGTTGGGAAAAGATGGAGAAAATGACACGTGTTCTAATCATTGGCGGCGGCTCGATCGGTGAACGTCATCTGCGGTGTTTTCTGCAATCAGGCAGGGCGGAGGTTGGCTTGTGTGAGTTGTCTGATGAACTCCGGGACCGGCTCAAGAGAGAATACAATCCGGGGGAGTGCTTTTCCGATCTGAATGATGCAATTGCCGCCGGATATGACGCTGCGGTTGTGTGTGTGCCCGCGCATTTACATATTTCCATGTCGATACGATTGGCCAATGAGGGAATCCATCTTCTGATTGAGAAGCCGCTCAGCACCTCGCTGGATTTCACTGACGAGTTAATGGATGTGATCAGGAACTCGGGAATCAAATCGATGATGGCATTCACATATCGATCGCATCCGCTGGTGTCAGCGATGAAGGGAGCGATTGCCTCGGGGCGGTTTGGGCGGCCGGTTCAGGTGAGTGTGGTGTCGGGCCAGAACTTCCCGTTTTACCGGCCGGCGTATCGGGACATTTATTATGCACGGTATGAGACGGGTGGCGGCCTGACGCAGGATATGTTTCCTCACCTGTTGAACGCCGTCGAGTGGATGGTCGGTCCTCTGACGAGTGTGACGGCGATCGCTTCTCATCAGGTGCTCGAGGGTGTTGAGGTTGATGACACACTCAATCTGATCGCGAAGCATGGTGAGGTGACTGCGAGTTATTCGATGAATCAGTTTCAGGCGCCCAATGAATCGACCATCACGGTGGTGTGCGACAAGGGAACGGCGAGGTTTGAGTATCACCGGAGCCGCTGGGTTTCCTGTTCAGAACCGGGAGCAGAGTGGACGGTCGAAGGGGAGGTTGAGCTTGAGCGGGACGACATTTTTGTGAGGCAGGCTGAGACTTTTCTGGATCTGATCGAAGAGAGTGTTGAGGATCCGCTTTGCTCTGTGGCTGAAGGGCGGCAAACTCTGGTCGCGACGCTGGCAACTCTGGAGTCATCGAATACAGGTAAAACGATTCAATTATGAGTGTTCAGGAACTTTTTGATCTGTCAGGGAAGACGGCCCTCATCACAGGCGGGACGGGTTATTTGGGGAAAGCGATGGCGGAAGCGCTGGCGATTGCGGGGGCGCAGGTTGTGATTTCCAGTCGACGGAAAGAGAGTGCCGTTGCGGCGGCTTCAGCACTGCCAACGTGTGACGGCGTGGGGCATCTGGGGGTGGAGATGGATCACATGGATGAAGAATCTATTACCCGCGGAATGGAAGAGGCGATCTCTGCCGCGGGGCAACTCGATGTTCTGGTAAACAACGGGAATTTTGCAGTCGGCAAAGATTTGACGTCGGTGAGTGGAGAAGAGTTTGATCTGACGCTGAAGAACGGGACGGGGTATTTTCTGCAATCGCGCGTGTTCCGCAATCACATCGTGGAGCGGGAGGCGACGGGCTCTATCATCATGATTGGCTCAATGTATGGGATGGTGGGGTCGTATCCGGAAGCTTATGAGGGAGTTTGTCCGTCGAGCCCGGTGTCCTATCATATGCTGAAGGGGGGCATTCTGCAGATGACCCGGCATCTGGCTGTCTACTGGGCGAAGGACGGGGTGCGGGTGAATACGCTCTCACCGGGACCGTTTCCGTCTGATGCTGCGCCGACTGAAATGGTGGAGCGGCTCAAGGAAAAGTCGCCGATGGGGCGAATGGGAAAGCCCCATGAATTGCAGGGGGCGCTCCTGCTGCTGGCGAGCTCCGCAGGCAGTTATATCACAGGGCAGAACCTCGTGGTGGACGGCGGTTGGACCGCCTGGTGATTACAGCCCGAGAAGCGGCAGTGAATCCCGATAGATCATGGCCTCGATTGCATCGACATCGAGCCGGGGGAGTGCGGTTCCTTCCAGCATGTCATTGAGTCCGCGCAGTCCGGTGATGGTGTCATTCACGGTGGTGAACGGGTAATCCGTTCCAAACAGCACTTTGTCCCAGACTCCGTATTCCTGCACCAGCATGAGGCTTTGGTAGAGCTGAAACGGACGGTAATACAACGCACTCACGTCAGCATACACGTTCGGATGTTTGCGGATCAGGGCAACGCATTCGCCTTCGTAAGGATGCCCCAAATGAGCGGCGATGATTTTGACATCAGGGAACTCAGTCGCAACGGGATCGAGGTTTCGAGGGAGTGTCGCTTCGAGCTGTGCCTGGGCGATGAAGGTTGTGCCGGTGTGAAGCAGAACGGGGAGGTGATTGTCGCTGGCGTATTGCCACAGTGGCTTCAAGGCATCGGACTGGGGCATGAAGCCGGCATACATCGGGAGCAGTTTGATGCCGCGCAGCTTTAACTCCTGGTGTCCGTGTCGCAGTTCGTCTTCCCACCCCGGTTGAGTGGGGTCGACTGATTGATAGCCAATCAATCGGTCGGGATCGCTGGCGACGTAGTCCGCCACGTATTGATCGTCGACCCACAGCCCGCTGAGTTTTGCTTTGCCGCCGAAGACGATGGTCTTGATCTCTTCGGGAGCGGAGTTGAAATAGTCATCCCGTCGAACGGTGAGGTCCACTTCCACTCCGGCGCGGGCGCGCTTCGCCTGGTTGCGGAAATCATCATTGAAGTGATCGGGGTATTTCCACGCGTGGCTGTGAACATCAATTATCATAGGCGTGCCGTGATCCAACAGGATCTGATCGCGAACGTCAATAGTTGCCGTCCCGCACTTCGAAGTGAGTTGGCTTGCCGAGAAGTGGGTTGTCGTTTTCGATCCACGCGGCCACCCATTCCATCAAGTCACTTTCAGAGACTGTCGGGTTCCCAAAGAGCTGGTGGGACTTCGAGGCGTCGTTCAGCCAGGCGGTGTCGGTTTCGGTCCCGGTGAATGCGACCGCTTTGTCGAACCGTTTACCAAACCAGATCGCCAGGTCCCGCACTTTGAGAATCTCCCTGCCGGTGATGTTTAAGACAAACGCATCGGGGGCCGGAGTGGCCAGGCTCAAGGCGCTGATGATGTGTCGAGTGGCATCACCCTGCCAGATGCAGTTCAGGTATCCCATGGAAACATCGACCGGCTGGTCGGTATAGATTTTGTGCGCGATATCGACGAGCACGCCGTAGCGGAGATCGACGGAATAGTTGAGCCGGATCAGGGCGAGGGGAGACTGATGCTTCTCGCTGGCGGCCTGAAACGCGAGTTCCCGTCCGAGGCAGGAATTGGCATAAGCTCCGACCGGAGCAACGGGATCAATTTCCCGGGAACCACCGGTCCCGGGTTTGACGAAGGGATACACACAGCCCGTGGAAAGCGCCACGATGCGGGAGTCGCCGAAACGGTCTGCCACTCTCGCCGGCATGATTTCGTTGAAGAGATGGAGGGTCTCAGGGGAATCTCCCGTTCCAAACTTCCGGCCGGCCAGAAAGAAAACAGCCGCAGCATCGGGTAATGACTTAGCCCCGCCTTCATCGGTCAGGTCGCAGGAAATGGTTTCCACGCCAATAGAGTGGAACGGCTCGCGGCTCGATGAATCGCCGAAACGGGATACTGCTATGACACCATTCGGTTTCCCCAGAGTGTCCAGAATCCGCCGTAGCATTCGGGCCAGGTGAAACCCCATTTTACCACCGGCCCCGGCAATGAGGATGTCCCCCTCGAAATCTCTGAATTGAGCAATGACGGCTTCGTCGGGCCGGGAGGCGAGTTCGTCCAGTTCGGTGAGGTCAGCCGGGGATTTTTTCATTCTAAGCAAAGGTCGTGTCCTGTCGCAGAGATGCAATTGGCGAAAAAATGTGTCCGAATTATGGGAACGTGTCCTTATGCTGGTATCCCCCGTCATGAAAAATCTCTTTTTATCAATCCTGTTACTGGTTGTCAGCGCCCCGGTATTTGCTGACGAGAAACCGATTAACGTTTCCGGTGTCTATCCTCATTTGCGGATGTGGAACCATGAGGGGGAGTGCGGCACCGGTGCGGTTGTCTTGTGGCAGGGGGAGTTGTGGGTCGTGACGTATGCTCCGCACGCCCCGACCGGGTCGTCAGATAAGTTGTATCAGATCACCACCGAGCTGGAGAAAAAGATCTACGAAGGCAGTGTCGGTGGCACGCCGGCAAACCGGATGATTCACAAGGAGTCGGATCAACTTCTGATTGGTCCCTATGTCATCGATGCGGAGAAGAACATCCGCGTGCTGACATCTGACAATATCCTGGGCCGTCTCACGGCCAATGCCCGTCACCTGACGGACCCGGCCAACAAGGTTTACTACGCGACCATGGAGGAGGGGCTCTATGAAGTCGACATGAAGACTCTCGATGTGAAATGTTTCATCCGCGATGGACACGCCAAGGGCGGGGAGGGTGTAAAGAGTGAATTACCGGGGTACCACGGTAAGGGGCTTTATTCGACACAGGACCGTTTGGTCTATGCGAACAATGGCGATCGCGGCCCGAAGGTGACGGTTGATCCAACTGTTGAGTCGGGCGCATTAGCCGAGTGGTTCGGGGAAGGTGACTGGCAACTTGTTCGCAGAAACCAGTTTACCGAAGTCACGGGACCGGGAGGGATTCAAGGCAATGAGAATCCGGAGACTGATCCCATTTGGGCGATGGGTTGGGACGCCCGTTCGGTGATACTTGCGTTGCTGGAGAACAAAGAATGGCACTACTATCGTTTGCCGAAGGGGAGTCACAGTTACGATGGTGCTCACGGCTGGAACACCGAGTGGCCCAGAATCCGGGAGATCGGGGACGGGAAATTTCTCGCAACGATGCACGGAACCTTCTGGGATTTCCCCGGTAACTTTTCCCTGGCCAGCTCGGGGGGAATCGCTCCCCGGTCAAACTATCTCAAAGTCATCGGCGACTTCTGTCGATGGGATGACAAGATTGTCTTTGGCTGTGATGACTCGGCCAAAGCGGAATTCTTAAACACCCGCCCGTTCAAAGCAGAACGCGGTGCGCCGGGGCAGTCGAATTCGAACCTTTGGTTTGTCGCTCCTGATCAGCTTGGAGAGTTTGGCCCGTCAATCGGGCGGGGATCGGTCTGGTTGCGTGATGATCTGAAAGCAGGCGAGCCGAGTGATCCCTATTTGTTTTCAGGGTATGATCACCGTCAGCTTCATCTCGTCCATGGTGAAGACACTCCGGTTACGTTTGCTATCGAAGTGGATCTGGATGGCAACAACACGTGGGAATCGCTTCGTAAGATCACCGTTCCAAACGGCAAAGCCGTTTCGGAGATCTTCGCTCCTGACGAAGCGGGAGCCTGGGTGCGGATCAAGGCTGAAACAGATGCAAATGGTGTCACGGCAAACTTTCAATACCGCAGCCGGGATAAACGGGAAAGCGGGAATGCTGACCTCTTTGCAGGTGTTGCGTCGGCTGAGTCGCCTGCTGTGACGACCGGTGTGATGAGAAGTCTTTCCTACGACAGGCTGGGGCTGGTGGCCAAAGGAAAGGACGGGGCGTCCCGTTATTATGAGGTCAACGAGAAGCTGGAACTGATCCAGCAGGACAACGTCAAAGCAGCCCGTGAACTGGTGAAAGCAGTGCGTCAGCCGGAGAGCTCTTATTCAGTGGATGCGGCTTCTGTCGTGTTGATTGAAGACGGGAAACGCTATCGGATTCCCAAAAACGAAAGCTATGTCGAGTCATCCGGTGCGTCCGCAGCTGAGCCCGAAGGCGATACCCTCGCAAAGATGTTGAAGAAAAGCCATTCACTGGGTGCAAAGGTCGCTGTGAGTTCGACCCATGAATCTTACAGCGCGGACAACGTTGGTGATGGATTGATCGAAGTGGAAACCGACCGCTGGATTTCGAAGAACGAAAAGGATCCATGGATCGAACTGGACTTCGGAAGCGAAAAGTCAGTGAAAAGCGTCTGGCTGATTTCCGGTTGGAATCTGGATTCCAAATATTCAGCCCGGGACTTCGATGTGCAGATTCCGGAAGGAGATTCCTGGAAAACGATTTCAGGAGGGGAAGTGCGCGGCAATCATGATGTGAATGCGGAAATTGTTTTGGAGGAAGCCGTCTCCACAAGCAAGATCCGGGTGGTCATGAGGGGAATCGGATATTTTCGAGTCTACGAGCTGGCGGCTTTTGACGAGGTATTGGAAGTCGATCCCGTCAACATCGCCAACATCGGGGAGGCGAGAGTTTGTCGCGAAGTCGCTACCGAGCGGGATTTGCTGAACGTCCACGGTACGTTTTACGAACTCCCCGCCCGGAATGCGCAGGGCGTCGCCAAGATGAGACCGGTCGCCACTCACAATCTCAAGGTGCAGGACTTTTGCTCTCACAACGGGCTTCTGTTCTTCACCGGAATCGATGGCGAATCAGAGAACGATCACATCTTCCGCAGTGCCGATGGAAATGCCGCAGTCTGGGCCGGAGTGATTGATGATCTGTGGAAACTGGGCAAACCACGGGGCAAAGGCGGGCCGTGGAAAGACAGTGCTGTGAAGGCAAATGTCCCTTCGGATCCCTATTTGATGACGGCCTACGACCGGAAGACAGTCTCGATAACAACCGATGCAACGGCAAAGGTTACGCTTGAAGTGGACGTTGACGGAACCGGCCTCTGGCTCCCGTATCAATCCTTTTCAGTCGAAGCCGGGAAGGAATTGAATCACGAGTTCCCCGAGGGGTTCAGTGCTTACTGGGTTCGTTCGGTTTCTGACGCCGATGCAAATGCGAGCGTGATTTTCACTTACGAATGATTCAGTAGGTCCGCACTGATCCCGTCACGGTATTGATGACCAGCGTCCGGAAATTGTCCGGCAGCTTATCTTTGTCTGATTTGCCTTCATCAACCAGCGTGACGGCCCATTGCTGATCCTTCGGTAGTGAAGTCGATCCATTCGGACGAAAGTGAAACCCGATGTATTCATACTCGCGGGTTTTGCGGTTGTTGAACAGCAGCTCGGGATCGCGGACCTGAGCTCCCTTTATTCCCAATAACATCAGTGATGAAAATTGAGTGTCGGGATGAAGTACGATCCCGCTTTCAAAATAGAAAACCCGGGTGAGGGGAATGAGGTATCCCGTCTTCGCATCCCTCTTCAATAACTGGTAGCTGCGAAACTCATTCTCCTTTCGTCCCGAATTCTGATCGGAATGCCGGTAGAACCGGAACTCGACCGGCAGGTTTAACTTCGAGGCCAACTGGCCGGCATAGGCAAGATCACCTCCGAGCTGACCCGACGTTGATGAAAGCCGGTAAGAGCGGATGAGCGGAACCAGCCCGCCAAAGGTAACGCCCAGCAAGATGCCGATCACCGTGATAACGGCGAGAAGCTCCATCAGGCTGAAGCCACGGCGGTGCTTCAGTTTTGTTTGCTGGTGATCCATTTGCCGCTGCGCAGGGCGATTGTCGTGGTAAAGACCCGGTAGTCGAGCCGCAGGCTCGCGAGATGTTTTTCGAACGATTCGAGACTGGATTCGAAATCTTCGGCCTTCGTGAAGGTTTCGGAAACGAAGTCCTCAAGGGCTTTGATCCCGGCTTCGTTCTCATCGCTCTCTGCAAACTGCTGCCAGGAGACTTCAGTCAGGGCAACGATGGTCATATCGACCACCGGGGGGATTTGATGCCGGCTGATTTCCGCCAGCGGATTCTCTTCGTCCTCCCATTGGTAACGCCGGCTGTCGAAGAGGAAGTCCGGCGCAATTGAGCTTTCGGAGAGGTTACTGTTTTCAAGCTTCCCCGGTGCACGGGGAGTGAAGAATATTCCGAGAATGTTTTCGGCAATGGGCGACGAATGTTGAGCGCGCTGTTCTTCATCGGCAAACCACTCATAAATATCATCACGATCTGTGAAGTCACCGAGTCCGGTTCCCTTTGTGAGGTCCTTGTTGAAGAGGCCCAGCTTCTCGGTGGGGAGCCGATATTCCATCAGGCGGAACCGCTTTCGTTCGGGTTGGCTGGAGGCAGCTTTGGTTCCAAGAAAATGGGGGCGCAACGGCCGGGCGGCCTCGATATCCGAGTTGTATTCCACGTAGTAACCCCAGCAGTTCAAGGTTTCCGGTAGATCATCGAATTCATCCCCTCCACCAAGCCTGCCCGCTTCGCTGCCTCCGTAGCCGAAGGGAGCCTGAAAGAATATGCCGTGGCCCAAATGCCGGCGTGCATCTGATGCCAGCGATTCCATCGTGCCGGTCACAAAGTGCAGTTCAGATTGCCTGGCATACTCGGTGGGCCGTTCCGGATCATCGTATCCCCAGTAGGTATTCAGAGTCGCATCACTGAGCCGGCGGGAAATCGTTTCAAAGGCAACCCGGGCCTCACGATATTTCTCCGCCCGGTCGCGGGTGCGATTGTAGAGAGTCTGTGTCTGGCTCAAGGCCGTGAACAGAGCAATCATGATGAGGCTCATGATGGCCATCGATACGAGAAGCTCCACCAGGGTGAATCCACCCACGACCGACTTTCCGGAGCGATGACATGCGGTCGCCTTCATTGATCCAGTTTTACAAGGAGGGTGGTGAACTCTCTGACATAATTCTTGTCAGAGAATGGATCGGCTAACATCACCCGGCTGGAAACCTCCACTTTCAGCCGTCTGCTCTCGTCGCTTGAACTTTCTCTCGCTGCCAGCTTTGTGGCGGCAGCTTCGGAAAGGCCCGGCCATTCAGCGGCGGAGTCCAGGGCGACCCGGGCTGCGTAGATGGTCTCAAACTCTCCCTTCTTTGACTCCTCGCCTTTCTCATCGAAATAAATAATTTCATTCTGCTTACCGTCCGCTTGAAGAATCGTTTCCCAGTCCTTCATTTGGTAATCATGCGCGATGCTCTGAAAAATCCGCGCGGTGGCAAAGCGATCCATCGTTTCCCCGGAGGTTGTGGCCACGCCTCCCATCAGCGCGATTACACTGAGCAACGTCACCGCAACAATGGAGAGTGCGATCGTGGTTTCGATCAGACTGAACCCCCGTTGTGCAATGATCGTCTGTGGTGTGTTCCAATTCGTCACGGTGAAAACTGTTTCTTTCTGATAATGCGGAACCGGTAATGCGGGCTGAGCGTCTCATTCTCCACGGTTGCGAAATCCGGGATCGCAGGATCGTTCGGGTCGATGTATCGCTCCAACAAAGTGGAACCGCGGTACTCCCCGAGAACCGCTCCCAACTGCTCACTCCACTGGTCGGGAGCCTGGTCGCGCGGGTTCTTCAGCAGCTGAACCCGGTAGTGAACCTGGAAGACATTCGACTGCGTCGTCAGCCGGGGAAAGATATGATTGTAGGGGGCCTCGCGGGCATTGTCGCCGGTGGCCCGGAACTGTCGCCACCACTTTGTCATGGTGTCGTAGGTGGCTTTCACTTTCGTCTCGGGGTAGGGGAACTGCGGTCTCTGAAACTTCTCCGGCACCAGCTGGATGTCACAAATCTCCGAAGCAGAACGAAACACATCCCCCTCTTCAAATCGCTTCTCAAAGCCGCGGAGCGTACCGTCTTCCGTATTCGTGGAAATGCCGTAGCGAACCGATTGGCGGTAGGCCTGGTCCCGCCCGCCTTTGATGCAATTGTGGGGATGGCGCGCCAGAGCGATCTCAGGAATAGCCAGGATGTGAATCGAGTCCAGCACCGCGCGGATCCCAGTCCTCCGTTTGATGTATCGAAACGGCATGATCTCGTAGTTCATGTTGATCTTACCAGCGGTGGAGAACGGTTCGCTGATCGCATAGGGCTCTGTCACCGGCATCCAGAACAAATCGAGAAACAAGTGATCGCGCGGAAATGAGAAGCCGATGTGATCATCCCCGTTTGGATACGTCCCCGATTCAGTTTCCCTTCCTGCAGGATTCGGACAAAACAACAGAGTCTCCCACGGCCGAATCGCTTTGATCCCGGTCGAGAGTGATCCAAACATCACCGGCGACGCAATCTGCCGGTTCGGGCTGTAGTTGACTCCGTTCGGATCGATATTGAAATAGCCTCTTTGATAATAACCGCCGCGCTGAGCCGGTCCCCAGTCTTTATACTTTCGCGACGAATTGGTTTCATCCGGTTTGTTGATCGTCGCCCCGTCTTCATTGCTGCCCACACCCTGGTCCCAGTCCCCAGGCTGCATGTCTATGCGGAAAGCCGCCACCTGTCCACGGGCGCAGAGCGGGTGGGCATCCCGATACAACTTGGTATCTTTCACACTGGGATCATTGTCTTTAAAGGAATAGCCGCTGGTGTGTTCCAGAATTGCTCCGGCCGTCCGGTAAGCTGATTGGCGGAAGTAGGGATGAAAATCATGCCCTCCGGCAATGGCATCGAGTCCATGTTCTCTCCGGTCTTCCACGCGGAAATTCCCCCAATACTGCCAGTAGTTTCCGTTTCTCAGTCCCATTGCGAACCGGCGCTTCGGGCGGAAGTAGGGACTCACCTCGCCGTCTTCCGGCAGCTCTCCGCCCGGCTGAAACCAGGTTTCCGGAACTTCGGGAGTCGCTGCATAAATCCTTAAATCGCCACCCGGCAGCCGTTCAGATCCCGGTCCCTTGAGTGCGCTGGTCACTTCCATTGATCGCACCACATCCCCGGGGCGAATCAGGTAATCGCAGAAGTTGTTCGAGTTACGTCCCACGGCATTCGGATTGTGCCCCTGGGAAACCCTCCGGTTCAGGGATGTTTCCATCGCATGTGGCGCGGCCGGTTTTTCCCCGCCCTGCTTGCTCCACGCATACGGCACCGGGATTTCCGTCGCCGGAAAGTTCATCTCAATGGTCTGAACCACTTCCGATTCCGTCGGATCAGAAATCACAATCCTGATCGGTCCCCCGCCGAACTCCAACGTGTCATCATCATCTTCCGGCGGCTTGGTGTTTTCCCCTTCAGGCACCGGGATGGTGATCGGCGCCATTGAGTGCCAGGCGTAACCTTCGATCGGATCCTGCGAATCCATGTCCCGCTTCACCAGGGTGTATCGCTTCTTGTTCTTTTCGTTCGGGGCCGTGTAAAAGAACGGCTGAAACAAATTCATGTGCGCGCAGGTGTGACCCGCCCCGTTCACGCCTCCCATCAGGCCAATCAGTGCGTTCGAAATCAGCGTCGCATCTTTCGGGAAATTCATGTTCTTGTCATCCAGAGTCCAGTTCTCCATCCCCTCGATTCTGATGGCAATGTTAGGACTCCAGGCCGGTAGCCCCGGGCTCGGGGTGAAGAACTCCAGCATGAGAAAAGCTTTCACCTCACTTGCCCGATACCCCGATGGCAGGTTTTTGTTCCGGCCCGGGAAATCAACTCGGATCGTTTTTTCTTCATCCCGTTTCGATGGATAGAAGACAAGCGCCGCCTCCGTGATCGTGACGCTGCGTCCGAAGCCCATCGTCTCTTCAATCTTGAGCGGCAACACCTGACCTTCCCCCGCGACAGCATTGGTTCCTACGACTTGTCGTGGAGGGACGTAGAAGTAGCCGTCCTCATGATTGTCCGTAGGTAATCCCAGCGCCATCGTATTGAGGCCTGAACGGCAGTAGTCCACCATTTCGGTCAGGATCTGCTCTTGATCGAGCGGATACTTGTCTTTGAAATTGTCACCGAACCCCGGAATGTTCTTTTCCGTAAGCGTCGTCAGGTAGTCGTAGAGCTCGCGGTTGCGGGGGATATTCTCGAAATCTTCAGTCGGACTCTGGCTGCTCCCGTATCCCTTTTCGAGATCCTTCTGTGAAAGGTCGTGAGTGCGGTGACGCTGAAAGTAATAGGGCAGTCGGGAATCCTCACCGCTCTGCCGGGTTTCAGAGCAAAAGGCGAACAACCGATCCACCACATTCCGGTCCCCCTCATCGTGCTGGATCGGCCACAGGGAAATACGCGGCCGGTCAAACAAATTGACCTCCGGCGACCGACTGTGAGCCGTCAGCAGAAAGCGGGTTTCCTCCAGCATACTTCGAAACTGTTCCGGCTGGAGCGAAACCTCCGCCGCAATCTTTTCGCTGTTCAACTCCCGGTTGCCATCGCCGAGTGTTCCTCTCGCGCTGAAGTAAAATTCATCGACCGAGGCATAGAGCCGGTCGGAGTCGAGCGTCACCGGCGGGGTGTTCCCATCCACTTCTTTGGTGCCACTACGCGATCCCCCATGCTCCACGAAAGGCGCAAGCTTTGTATAGATTTCCGGGTTGATACCGAGATACGGCCCCAACACACTGCTCAACGACGTCGTCGCAGGATGACCCGGATACCGCTGGAATTCGTTTCGAACCGGTTGCCGGTCAGCATAGACATAGGCGTCAAAATGGGTGTTCGCTCGTGGAATATCCCAGTAGGTTCCTTCGCTTGCGGTGTTGATATTTACCTTGGAGCTCTCGTCATCTGTCCAGAAAGCGATGCGGCCCACAATCGGGTTATCCGTGGTCGGTGGGTTGTCTCCCGAGAATTTGGCCTCCTCTCCATCTCCCCCTTGGTCAGGCATCGCCATCGAACCATCTTCCAGTACATAGATCCAACGCACCGGCATCGGAATCGGCTGATCACCCGTCGCGCCCACAGCACTCTCGACCGAAAAGCCATCGATCTCAGCCTGAACGGCGTTCCCGTGGATGATGGGGAATTCCTGAACCAGCTCCCCGTCACGCTCCACATAAACCGGCTCATTCAGATCAACGAAATGCGCTTCCTGTGATCTCCAGTTTGCCGGGGGAGCTTCGGCCGCAGGATCAAATTCATTGACCTCAATCATCCGGCGGGCGGAATACAATTTGTAAGCCGTATCCAGCTTCGCCCGGCCGGTTATCGCATCGGTTTTAGTTCCGAAAGTCCGGATCATCCCCGGCTGCGATGCCCACGTCCGTGTACCGTCGAGACTGTCCGTGCCGGCCCGCAATTGCCCGATCACCAGATTCGTCGGCCATTCTGCCAGCGAGCGAACTTCCGTGCTGTCGCCGAAAGCATGGGTGGAACGGTTCTCCGTGTTCACCAGGCTCAAAAGGGCGATCAAAAGCATCGTGATCACCACGATAACTCCCAAAACGGCAACCAGGGCTGCCCCCCGCTTCCCGAAATTGATATGAGCGGGGGGAAGATACATACAGAGGGAAGAAGTCGCAGAAACCAGGGGAGGAGGGGTGATCAATTCAGCCACCGAGGTTCGGGAACAGTCTGATCAACCATTTCAATACCAAAGAAACGTTCTAAGCGTCAAGCATCCACAATAGGTGCCCCACCGGAAAAAGGCTCCACGATCCGACCCTGTCTGATCGGCAAACCAACCCTGTTGGATCGAAAACCGGCTTTCGAAACAGTTCGTGTCGAGCTGCAGGTGGCAGGAAGACCTTATTTTACTCACCTCAAAAACGGGCACTGACCGAAAAGCTCTTATTTTGGTCACTGTAAAAACGTGAGTATGGCAAAATGATCTTATTTTGCATTGTTCGAAACCGTGCACAGCCGAAAGGCTTGCCTTTTGGTCGCTGCAGAAATGTGAAGACACCAAAAGGTTAACCTTTTGCTCATTACAAGAATGTGCACCCACCAAAAGGCTTGCCTTTTGGTCATTGCAAGAACGTGCATATAGCAAAAGGCAAGCCTTTTGGTGCTTTCACGCTTTTGCAATGATTTTATCGTCAATTACTTGCGAGAAATTAGACGGAATCGGCTGATTCGAAGTGAAATTTGTCCCGAAAAGGCTGCTTCATAGAGTTTGCTCAGCCTCCCAATTCGCTCCGAGATGATTTTGTACCCATAATTGCGCGATTCCCTGCGCCGCATCGAACAAGTCAACCGCCGGCGAGCCCGATCCCGGTGCGAGTTAACTAAGTTCCCTGATTCGAATCCCTAACCTAGTCATCTACAGAGACCTTGATAGATTTTGCCTTGTTTGGAATGCTGTTGTTACGATATGGTCTTTCAGCAGACCAAACTGTAAGACCACATGCAAATAACGATTCTACTCCTTGTAATCACCGTAGCACTGTTTGCAGGAACTGCCTTTGGTCAGGCAGAGAAGCTACCCGATGACTCTACTCTTTTGCTCAAGAAATTGGCGGAATGGGAAGTCGAAGTGCAGAATGAATTGAAGGCGGAGATCGAAGAGAAGCGAAAGTCAGTTGTCACAGTACTTGAGCAACATATGGAAGAAGCAACCAAGCGGGGCGATCTTGATGTTGCTATCGCAATCCGAAAAGAAATTGAAGAATTGAAAGAAGGGATTTCCGATGACGTATTTGAAGGGTTTTCGGAAAACTTGGACGAGAAGTGGTTTATTGGAACGCGATGGAAGGTGGTCAGAGAGAGCCTGGACACCTATGAGGTTGTGATACTCAAACAAAAGGTAAAGGCTTCCACAGACACCCGCTTTTTCGACTACAAGGTTACACCGGCCGGTTCTCTGACTTATCAGGGGCTTTTTCGTAGGATCACACTTCGGTTTAGCAACGATAAAAAGAGCGGAACCTATCGAGACGATAAGGGAACGAAGGGAACAATTGAGTTGATCACTGAATAGTGCCGGGAATGCTAAAGAGTAGAGGAATCATACTCGCATTGAGGAGTGGTCGTATGGTCTTGGCGAAATGCTTCCCCGGTCGGGATGTGGGCAACCAGTTGAACGCGCAGTTGATTGCCAGTCCAAGCGAATAATCAATTGATCATGATTCCTGAGAAACTGAGCCTCAAACAATTCAGACGGCGAATCGTTGCGGGATCTTTTCCGCAATACTCAAGTTTAGCTGCTGCGCTGGAGGGCCTGCAATTTGTGCAGGCTGACCCGATCCGTTCGCCTGCACGGGCACAGGATTTGATGCTTAGACAGCGGGTGGACGGGTATGGTGTTGGCGAGCTGGAGCGGGAGTATCCCGGGTTGAAAGCCGAGGAAGGTTTTCTCTTTGCCTATGGTTTTATGAGGCCGGAAGTCTGGCGCGATCTCCGCTGGCGGCCAAGAGGAAAACTGACGGCCCTGGAACGCGATGTGATCGCTGCGGTGAAGGAGCAGGGAGAGGTCCATCCCCGTGCTCTGGATGAACAGTTCGGCCGGCGTTCGGTGAAAAATTATTGGGGCGGGAAGTCCCGCCAGACCAAACGGGTTTTGGAGGACTTGCATGATGATGGATTCCTGCGGGTCAGTCGGCGGGAAAACGGTGTGCGAGTGTATCAAGTCCCGGATTCTCCGGAGAATGGAAAGGTGGATCCCCGGGAACGGTATGCGCGGCTGGTGATGACGACGGCGCATGTGTTTGGCCCAACGGCGAAGCGTTTTTTGATTCCGGAGTTGGGTGCTTTGAATCACATGATTCCAAAGCGCAGTGAAAGGGTGCGTGTCATTGATGAATTGGTGACCTCCGGAGAACTGGCGGAGGTGGAGGTCGATGGGACTTTGTATCTGTGGATCCGTGATGAATGGCAGCAGGAAGAAGTGAGCGAAGCCGTGCGTATCGTGGCTCCCTTTGATCCGCTCGTCCGGGAGCGACCCCGTTTCGAGCAGGTTTGGGGGTGGCCGTATCGATTTGAGGCTTATGTGCCTGCGGCACGGCGTGAGCGCGGTTATTACGCGATGCCATTGCTCTGGCGGGAGAATGTCATCGGCTGGGCCAATGCCAAAGTGAACGGGAAGCGTTTGGAGGTTGATATTGGATACGTGGGCAAACGTCCCCGGGAGAAGGCGTTTCGAATCGCGGTCGAAACAGAAGTGGATGCGATGACGACCTTTATGGGGCTGGAGAGCGGGGCCTGGGAATTGAATCAGGGTTCAAATGCGTGAATAAAGCCAGACGCTTCCGTCTTGAGCATGCTTGCGCCATTGTAATCAATCCTTTACGCGCAGAGTCTTAGCGATCTTGAAGCTCCCGTTACAGCTTGCCATTTTTGCGACATTCTTCCCGCTCTCAGCCAGTGCGTTGCCGGATTATGAAAAGGACGTTCGAACGGTGTTGGAAACGCATTGTTTCAAATGCCATGGGCCGGATAAACAGAAATCCGATGTGCGGTTTGATACTCTCCCGACTGATTTTGTGAAAGAGCGGGCGGCTGCGGAAACCTGGCACGATGCACTGGATGCCCTCAACCTTGGCGAGATGCCGCCGGATGATGAGCCCGGGCTTTCTTCTGCCGAACGCAAGATTCTGACCGATTGGATCGGTCACAAAATCGAACAGGCGATCGCCGCCCAAAAGTCCACCGGAGGTGAAGTGATCCTGCGCCGTCTCAATCGTGTGGAATACCGGAACACGATGAGTGATCTACTGGGGATCAAGGCCAACTACGACGCGAATCTCCCGCCAGACACGCCATCTGAAGAGGGCTTCAAAAACAATGGCGCGGCACTCAGTATGTCGCCGATGCAGCTGGAATATTATCTGGAGGCCGCCCGGGCAGGGCTGGCTCAGGCGATCGTGACGGGTCCCGCTCCCCCGAAATTGTCCGCTTCATTTGAGAAGTCCGATAAAGATAAAACCAGGGGAAACTACACCAACCGTCTCGGGAAAAGCGGGGTGTATGTGGCACGGGTGAAGGAGTTTCCGGATGCCGGGGAGTTTGTGGTTCGGGTGCGAGCCCGGGCGGAGTTGGTCGATGGTCAGGGGTATCCGAAGATGAAGGCGATGTTCGGATACCGGGCTGACACGCAGGCTCCATCGAACGAATTGGGGGTGATCGATATTACGACGGAGGAGTCACAGGTGTATACCTTTCGAGGACGGATGGAGCAGTTTCCCCGTCAATCCCGCACCCAGAGTAAATATCCCGGCCAACTGATCTGGCTCACGAACATCTATGATGACGGGGTGGATCGACCGCTTCAGAAAAAGGCGAAGAAAGATCCGAAGCAAAAAAAGAAGAACACGCCGCCGGCCTGGATTGAATACCCGGATTTTCCAAAGGTGATCGTTGAGTCGGTAGAATTCGAAGGGCCGGTTTATTCAAGCTGGCCCCCGGAACATCATCGCCGCATCCTGATTTCTTCCGACAAGGAGCAGGCGGGTGAACTGGTCTATGCTGATGAGGTGGTCGCAAACTTTATGAGGCGGGCCTACCGCCGTCCGGTCGGGGACGCGGAGGTAAAGTCGATGCTACGTCTTTTTACAAAGATCCGGCCAAAGGTGGATACGTTTGAGGAAGCGATCCGGGAGACGCTTGCGTTGGTGTTGGTTTCGCCGGATTTCCTCTACCTTATTGAGCCGGAGGATGGCGATCAGAAGATTCCGCTGACGGATTACGAATTGGCCTCTCGGCTTTCCTACTTTCTATGGTCGACCATGCCGGATGATCACCTTTTTGAAGCGGCCGCTTCCGGGAGATTGCAGGACCCTGAGGCACGCGGGGCGGAGATCGATCGCATGCTGGAAAGCGATCGGTCGTGGCAGTTTGTTTCCCAGTATACAGATCAGTGGCTGGACCTGAGTGCGGTGGACCGGGTCGCGGTGAATCCGGAATACTACGGGAACTGGAACGATGATCTGAAGCCTTCGATGCAGAATGAAACGCGGCATTTCTTTGCCGAAGTGTTGAAGAAAGATCTCAGCGCTCTGAACTTTATCGACTCGGAGTTCGCCATGCTGAATGAGCCATTGGCCCGGCATTACGGAATCGAAAACGGCCCGCGAGGAAGCGTATTCGAGCGAGTGACGCTGCCTGCGGAAAAGTCCCGGGGCGGTCTTCTGGCACAGGCGAGTGTATTGCTGGGAAATTCGACCGGAGAAGACTCACACCCTATTCTGCGGGCGGTGTGGATTCGTGAACGACTTCTTGATGATCCCCCGGCACCTCCGCCGCCCAATGTGCCGGTCCTCAATGCGGAAGACCCGAACTTTTCGAAGCTGCCCGTTCGAAAGCAGCTCGAACTGCACCGGGCGGATCCTGCGTGTGCGGACTGTCATCGCGGAATCGATCCCTGGGGGATTGCGCTGGAGCAGTTCGATGCGATCGGGCTGTGGCGGGACGAGATTCGCAGAAAAGACGGAAAGAAGTTTGTGTCGCAGGCCGTTGAAGCAACCAGCGAACTCCCCGGCGGTCATGCCATTGATGGTCTCGGTGATCTGAAGGCCTACCTGAAGAATCACAAGCAGGATCAATTCGCGCGGGCGTTTGTCTCGCGGCTCACCAGTTATGCGTTGGGACGTTCACTTGAGTTTATCGACGAACCAGAGATTGATCAGCTCACGGAGAAATTTGCAGCGGAGGATTTTCGTATCCGGCCGCTGATTCATGCGATTGTCGAAAGCGAACTCTTTCAGAATAAATAGAACCCACTCGATGACTACGAAACCCTGGCATCTCAACCGGCGCACTTTCCTTCGCGGAACGGGTGTGTCACTTTCGCTTCCGTTTCTCGAATGCATGGGAGTGGGCGAGGTATCGACCGACCGTCCCAAAAGAATGTGTTCGGTGTATTTCCCCTACGGCGCGAGTTTGCCGAAGACCGATCACGAACTCGCCCACTGGCGTTGGATGCCGAACGGGGAGGGAAGGGATTTCCAGTTCAATGAAAGCCTGAAGTCGCTCGAACCTTTGCGGAACGATCTCACGATCTTCGAAGGGTTGTCCCATCCCAACGGACGTAAGATGGGTGGCCATGATACGGCGGATATTTGGCTGACCGGAGCTCAGTTTAAAGGCGGCACCTTTCGCAATTCCATTTCGATTGATCAGGTGGCGGCGCAACATTTCGGCGAGGCGACGCGTTATTCATCTCTCACGATGTCGACTGACGGCGGGGTGGGGGAGCCGACCCGGTCCAGCACCCTCTCCTTCGGCCGGAACGGTCAGCCGATTCCTGCACACAACCGGCCCCGGTTGATTTTCGACCGGTTGTTCGGGGTGAATGCGGACTCCATGAAGAAACAGCGGCAGGATCTCCAGAACTCCGGCAGCATGCTGGATCTCCTGATGGATCATTCAAAGTCGGTGCGCCGGAATCTCGGTAATCAGGACCAGGCTAAGTTCGACGAGTATCTCGACTCGGTTCGTTCGATCGAAAAGCGGATTGATCGTTCAGAGCGCTGGCTCGATATCCCCAAGCCTGAAGTTGATGCGGGCGATCTTCATCTCGATTCGGACGAGAATTCACCGGCTGAATACATCCGCACGATGTATGACCTGATCTTTCTCGCCTTTCAAACAGACACAACCAGGCTGGCAACCTATCAGATCGGAAACATGAACGGTGCGACATCAGTCGCCGGGAAGTTTGCCGACCTTCTTGGGTTTGGCAAAAGCCTGCACACTCTGGCTCACGGATGGAATAAGAAAGGCGGGGCGGAGGCACTCGGTAAATGGGACCAGTACCTGGCGCAGGAACTCACCCACTTCCTGAACCGTCTCAAATCCACGCCGGAAGCGGATGGCAATTTGCTGGATCACACGCTGGTGTTTTTCGGAAGCTCGAACAGCAACACTCACAACAACACAAACTATCCGCTCCTTCTGGCAGGCGGTAGTCAGTTGGGATTGAAGCACGGGCAGTTTCTCAAATACGGACAGAACGTCCCGCTCTCAAATCTCTACGTCACCATGCTGAACCGGCTCGGAGTTCCCACGGATGGATTCGTCGACAGCACCGGGGAATTGCTGGAGATCGTCTGAGCCGTTTTTCGATCCAACAGGGTATGGCTTTCGATCCAACCCTGTTCGATCGGTTTTCGGGTTTGTCTACTCAGGCATGACTTCGATGGCCCAGGCATCGTGCAGCTTCTTGAGTCGCTCGACCAGCTCCGGCTTTTCGTCTGCGTAGTTTTTCACTTCCGGTTGTTCGTCGCCCAGATTGTGGAGCGCATATTTGCCGGGGGTGTTGTCACGGCCGATCAGTTTCCAGTCTCCCTCGCGAACCATCCAGTGTTTGTGAAACTGATAGTGCAGCAGCCCGTTGTAGGCTGACTTCGCCTCCGCTGATTCGATCACGGGTAACAGACTGTGCCCGTCGAACGCGGGGCGGCCGGTCGTATCGATTCCGCACAGGTCGAGAATCGTCGGGAACCAGTCCATCGCGGTGATAATCTGGTCGCGCGTTTCGCCTTTGGGGAGTTTGTCAGGGTAGCTGATGATGGCGGGAACCCGAATACCTCCTTCCAGGAAATCAGCTTTGTGGCCGATCCATTTACCGGTGTAGCCGCCACCGTTGGCTCCATAGAAATGATCTTTTGGTAATCCGCTTTTGTGATCGTCCACTCTGATTTTGTTGGTGGTCTCCTCAGAGTGTCCGTTGTCGCTCATGAAGATGATGACGGTGTTGTCCCTCAGACCGAGTGATTCCAGTTTGTCGACCACCTGCCCGATGTAGTAATCGGTCGTCGTAACAATGGCCCCGTAGTTGCGGCGGGCCGGATCTTTCATGTCTTTGTAAAGTTCCTCGTGCTGCTTCAGAGCCTGCTCGGGATAGTGGGGAATATTGAAAGGAACGTAGAGAAAGAAGGGGGCGTCTTTGTTTTCTTCGAGAAATGAGAGGGTTCGGTCCATCATCATCTGTGGAAAGTATTTCCCGTCTTTATCCGTGACCGGCGTGGTGCCTTCGTAGAGATCGTGAAAACCCTTTTGATGGAGGAAGTGGTGATTGTAGTTGTCGATGAAGCCGCCGCGAATCCCGAAGAATTCGTCAAAGCCCTGCTTCTTAGGCCCGTGGTCCGGGTGGGCGCCGAGGTGCCATTTCCCGAAGATTGCGGTGCGATAGCCTGCGGACTTCAGAGCTTCCGCGATGGTGACTTCTTCGAGCGCCAGGTTGAGCCCGTTTTTGGCATGCATGTTTCCCTGTGCCCAATAATGAAGGCCGGTTCGCTGCGGGTGTCTCCCGGTCATGAGGGCGGCCCGGGCCGGGCAGCAGACGGTGTGAGCATAGGCCTGGGTGAAACGCACCCCGGTTTCCGCCAGCTTGTCGATGTTGGGAGTGATCAGGTCCTTTGAGCCGTAGCAATTCGCATCCAGCGTTCCCTGATCATCGGTAAAGAGGATAACGACGTTCGGCGGCGCGGCGGTTGCCATGAATGTTGCCAGCGCTGGCAGGATTGCGGGAAGAAAGAGACGAAAGATTTTCATGGGATAAGATGAACCTATCCTTTTCAATAGGGCATGCGCCATTCTCTATTCGCCGCTTTTGTGTGTCTCTTATTTGTAACGAATTTCAGCTCAGCCGGGCAACCTAACATCATTCTCATCATGGCCGACGACATCGGCTACGAGTGCTACGGCTGTTACGGGAGTGAGCAGTATTCTACTCCGCACATCGACAGGCTGGCGGCCAACGGGATGAAGTTTGAGCATTGTTACTCGCAACCCCTCTGCACGCCCAGCCGGGTGAAGATCATGACGGGGATTTCAATCGTAAGGAATTATGCAGGGTTCTCGGTGCTGCGGTCGGACCAGAAAACTTTCGGCCATCATCTCCAGGCGGCGGGCTACCGCACGATGGTCGCAGGGAAGTGGCAGTTGCTGGGGGCGGAGCATTACAGCAAGCAGTTCCGGATGAAAGGAAGCTGGCCGATGCAAACCGGGTTCGATTCAGCCTGCCTGTGGCAGGTCGACAAACTGGGAGACCGGTTCTGGAATCCACTGCTGTGGATTGAGAACGGGGAGGAGAAGTCGGCTGACCCGAATCAGCAGTTTGAGAAAGATGATTACGGCCCTGACATCGCGGTTGATGCCATCTCTGATTTCATGGCGGCAGAGTCTGACAAACCGTTCTTTGTCTACTATCCGATGATCCTGGTCCACAATCCGTTTCTTCCCACGCCACACAGTGAGTCGCGGGAATCA
Source organism: Verrucomicrobiales bacterium (assembly GCA_048267005.1). Classification (GTDB taxonomy): domain Bacteria; phylum Verrucomicrobiota; class Verrucomicrobiia; order Verrucomicrobiales; family DEV007; genus JABDJT01. Next base: position 183,813 of record JBLWYI010000010.1, read on the forward strand.
AAGGACAAGCAGAAGAACTTCGAAGACATGGTGGCCTACATGGATCACCTGATCGGCAGGATCGTGAAGCGAACCGAAGAGCTGGGCATTGCGGAGGACACTCTGATCCTCGTCACGGGAGACAATGGAACCAACAAGGCGATAACGTCGAAGTTGGGTGATCGGATCATCAGAGGCGGCAAGGGAAAGACCACCGACGCCGGAACACGGGTGGCACTGGTGAGCTACTGGCCGGGAACCATTAAAGGCGGAAGCGTGTGCCGTGATCTGGTCGATTTCTCGGACTTTGTCCCGACTTTTCAAGAGGTCGCAGGCGCCCCGATTCCTGCCGGGCTGGATGGACGGAGCTTCCTACCGCAACTGAAAGGAGAAAAAGGAAACCCGAGGGACTGGATGTTTTGTTACTACAATCCCCGGCCCGAGAGAACAGAGCCGAGCCGCTTTGTCCGCGACAAAGAGTGGAAGCTCTACGGCGACGGCCGGTTTTATCACGTCGCGAGTGATCCCGATGAAAAGGCGGAGATTAAGCCGGATGGTCCAGACGCTGTCCCATACGGGAAGCTCAAGAAAGCTCTCGATTCCATGCCGGCTGAGGGCCAGGTCCTGCTCGAGTTTCCGGAGTCGGTCCGGTGATCACTCAGGAATCTAGCCGTTCCGTGTTCCGGGCTTCGAGTTTCCGAACACAGATTTCAAGCTCGTGATCTTGTTCATGACCTGACGTCCGTTTTTCTCCGACACCGTGCCGGTCAATGTGATGGGCGTCCCCACATGGTAGGGGAAGTTGAAGCTGTGAAAGTCTTTGAATTCGATCTCGATTCTGACGGGATCTTTGCCTGCGATATCGATATAGAAAACCTTCGCTTCATCGAGATTTTCCGACATGCGGAGACGGCCCTGGGCCGTCAGTTGATTACCGCTCAGCTTGGTCCAGCTTTCGAACGGTCGTTCCCGGAACTCATCAAACTCGCCCCCGTCAAGACCGGGCAGCGCTTCGGTGGCACCACCGTATTCGGAAATATCGACGCCGAACTGCTGCATCAATGAGAGGTGCAGGCGACTGAGATCCTGATTGCTGGAATAGCGCAGGTATCGCCCCGTCTTGAGACGCCCTCCGCCGTTACCGGCGAGGACGATCGGAATTCGCTGAGCCGTGTGGTTGTCGGAATGTCCCATGCCGGAGCCAAAGAGGACAACTGAGTGATCCAACAGAGTGCCGTTGTGATCTTTGTAGGACTTCAGCTTGGTGAGGAGATAATCAAACTTCTCCATGTGCCACAGGCTGATCTTCAGAAGCCCGTCAATATTGTGGCGACTGAAGTTGCGGAAGAAATGGGAGAGGTAGTGGTGTTGCTCGGTGACGCCGAGGAAGTCAAAGATCATCCGCGAATTGCTGTTCCCCAGCATGTAGGAAACACAACGGGTCTGGTCTGTCCACATTGCCAGAGCGATGAGATCAAGCATCGTTTCAACCTGCTCATTGAGGTTCGCCGCAGGCATCGGACGTTTCAGCTTTGTGAAATCCACCTTCGTCGCCGCGGAGGTATCGCCCATATTTTCGAGGCGTTTCTCCGTCTCCCGCAGCACCGTGAAATATTCATCGAGCGTCTCGCTGTCTTCCCGGCCGGACTTTCGCTGGATCGCTTTCGCATCATCGGAAACACGATCAAGCAGGCTGGTCATCTTCTTCCGCTGGGAAGGATCGCTCATCGGATTGCGAAAGAGCCGGTCGAAGATCAATTGAGGATCACTTTCCCGGGGCAGGGGATCGCCCTTTTGATCGAAGGAGATATAGCTGCAACCGATCTGGTTGGTGAACAGGCCCTCGGTCGTTAACTCCAGTGAACGTTGCGGGGTGTCGCCCCCGATTTTATCGGCGATAAACTGATCCATCGACGCCGTCTTCACATTGTCACTTCGCCCCGCCAGAAACCGCCGGGCAGAGTTCGTGTGAGAAGAGAATCCGAAGTCCCCCATGTTATCGAGGATGATCAGGTCATCTTTATGTTTCTGGAAAGGCGCCATCAGCGGAGACATCCGGAAGTCTGTTTCCGCGCCGCCATTGATATTCCACGAGGGAGGGTGTACTCCGTTCGGCTTGAACAAGGTCATAAACCGCAGCGGCGGTTCGACGTCGCCAGCCAGGTTTTTGGCCGCCGCATTTTCCATCAAATTGAGGAAAGGCAGCGGGACCAGGGCTCCGGCTGCTCCACGCAGGAAATGCCGTCGGGAAGTGTTCCAGGATCTTGTCATACGATTGTAAAATTTAAGGCGAAGCGGCTGTCTGTGTCCAAGACGTATCTGAGTGTGTGTGGGTCATCGCAGCATCTCTTGAAAAGGCACACTGACAGTGATCCCGTGAACCAAATCTCTCCAGGTTCCGTTTTCTGCCACAAGTTGAGCGGTCAGCGAATCCACCGTTGGAATGTCGGCACGCTCCAGTTTTCGACAGAGCGCATAAGCCAATAGTTGTTCCACTGCGTTGCGGGTGATCTTTTCGCGCTCGCTTGAGATGAGGATGGCTTTTAGCTCGGCGAATGTTTCGAACTTCCGGCCGTTGGGGAGTTGCCCGCTGGTGTCCGGTTTCGTTGATTTTTGAGTGATGAGGCTGCCATGTTTATCATAGCCTTCCAGTGCAAACCCGAGGGGATCGATCTTGTCGTGACAAAGGGCGCAGGATTTGTCGGCCCGGTGTTGCTCGAAGCGTTCACGGAAGGTCAGATTCTGCCCCTTGGGACTGGACTTGATAGGTGGAACGTCAGGCGGAGGCTCGCCGAGATGTTCCCCTAGGATTTGTCGCAACATCCAGGTCCCGCGTAAGATCGGGCCTTCATTCATCCCGAGAACTCCGGGCATTGTCATAATCCCGCCGCGTTCCCCGGCAGAGGCAACGAGATTGATCTTCTGAAGCGGCATCGCCATTTTCTCGACGCCCTTCGGTTTGATAAACTTTTTCAACTGTTTGCGATCATTGCCGTAGTGACCGGCGATCAGTGAGTTGGTGAAGGTCACTTTCGAATCGATCAATTCCATGACGGGCCGGTCTTCCGTGAACAGGTAGTGTATGAAGTCGAGAGGCTGGGTACGAAGGGCATGGAGGTAGGGCGGATCATTCCGCTCGTGCGTGATCTGCTCGAGAAGCAACCATTGCGAGCCGAAACTATCCGCCAGAGTTCTGGAGCGGGGAGAATCTATCAGGCGATTCACCTGTGCTGCGAGCACTTCCGGCTTCCTCAATTCGCCATTCGCAGCGAGGTCGAACAGCTTGCTGTCCGGCATGTCTTCCCAGAGAAAATAGGAGAGCCGCTCTGCCAGCTCAAACTGATCGACCGGTTGACGATCCTTTTCTGAATCAATCGGCATCAGGAAACCGCGATAAAGAAACGCCGGTGACATCAATACCGTTTTCAATTCGAGTTTGAGAGCGGCTGTCAGCTCGTCACCGGTTTTGCCTTTGAGATTGGCCAGGATCGGAGCGATCCGTTCGTTGGAAACCGGGCGTCGGAAAGCACGGGTCACAAAATCCCGCACAAGCGCCTCTGTAGCAGCAGGATCGAGATCCTTGTTATCTTCAGCAAAGTACTGTTCGAGGCCTGCGTCTGCGAGATAGGAATACTGACTCCAGATCGTCGTCGAAAGCCGGGCGGTGTGAGTATCGTTGACGAAACCGCTGGCGCCTGGAGGATCGGTCGGCAGCAACTTGAGGACCAGTGATTTTTCAGAAACCGTTTGTTCGGCTTCGATCACATTCACTTCGAGATCAAACCCGAAGAGCGAGCGCAGCGTGTTGCGGTATTCCGGTCCCGAAAGCCGACGTGGTTTGAAAACACCCGGTGTCGATTCGACCGCGCCGAGGAATACATTTTCATACCAGTCAAAAAAGACCTGCCGCTCTGAATCCGATGGCTGAGGTTCATCCTCCGGCGGCATTTCGTGATCTTCCAATACGAACGAAACCGATTCCCAGAGATCATTGAAACTGCCGGCATCGGCCATTGTCTGGATCCCCGAGAAGTCGACTTTGCCCTTCACCTTTTCCCCGCCATGACAGCTGAGACAGTGTTTATCGAGAAAAGGACGGATGTCTTTTTCGAAGTCGGCGGACTGACTTTGTGATGCAGCCAGAGCAGCGGCACACAAAATACAGAATTGTAGGGCTTTGGGAAACACCGTCCAACATCCCAAAAGCTCTCGGTTGTGCACCAACGCAATCGGGCGAGGTCTCGATTGGCAATCCGGAAGGCCGTTTACGAATGGTAAACGGCCGGGGGAACGGTCTTTTTGCCCGTTTACGAACGGTAAACGACCGGAGGAACGTTCTTTTGCCTGTTTACGAACGGTAAACGACCGGGGGAACGTTCTTTTGCCCGTTTACGAACGGTAAACGACCGGGGGAACGTTCTTTTGCCCGTTTACGAACGGTAAACGACCGGGAGAACGTTCTTTTGTCCGTTTACGAATGGGAAACGACTGCGGGAAGCCCCGGGAATGCGCAAGCTGGGAGTGACGATCAGACAGGGTTGGGTCGTCGAACCAACCCTGTTGGATCGTTTAAAGGCATCAAGCTTCCCCGTAGCTTCGGAATTCCTGAGGTACGAAATCGAGGTCGCTGGCTTCCCGCACTGCAATGCCGATCTGGAAGTCCATCACATCTTTCGGGATGGGATTCTGATACTCATCCAGACAGTCACGCAAGGCTTCGAGCGGATCGACCTTTCGCGTCTTGACCACTCGATACACTTTGATGGCGATCGACTCGGCTGCGCCGGGCGTCACCAGCGTTGGGATCAAATCAATCAGTTCCGCAGGAGTCTCTTTCGGCAATTGTAGATCATGCTTTTTACAGAGAGCCCGGATCAACATGTAGGCCTCGGTTTTTTCGTGAGCGGGGAAAAGCGGGATCTTTACATCAACCCGGCCGGGGCGCTTCAAATCCACCTCAATCAAATCCGGCCGGCTCGAGGCCAGGATCCAGAGAATCCGTCCGCGGTTGCGGCCGTCAGACATCTCTTTGGCCATCATCGAATAAACGCGGCCCGAAACTCCGGAGTCTCCCGATCCGGCGTCCCGTGACCCAAGGGCCTGGTCCGCTTCGTCGATGAATACAATGCACCGGCCGAGAGCGTGCAGGAGATTAAAAATCTTCTCCAGGTTTCCCTCCGTCGAGCCCACCCACTTGTCGCGAAAATTCTTCATCTTCACGACCGGAACTCCGGCCTCTCCGGCGAGGCATTCGACAATGTAAGTCTTTCCCGTGCCGACAGGGCCGCAAAGGAGATAGCCCATTGGCATCACCTCCAGGTCTCCCTGTTGCCACAGCTCAATATCCTGACGCATCCACTTTTTGATCGCATCACTCCCGTAGACATCATCGAGGGTGCGGGTGGGTTCGAGAAACTCGATCAGTCCCTGCGAATCCTGCTCCACAAGTTTCTTCTTCAAATCCGCGAGGTCATCCTCGACCAATGGCTGATCGAGAAACTCTCTGGTTTTCAGCAAACCCTCGACAGACCCGAGGCTGGCCCCGGCAAGGCGTTCCGCGGGGAGCTGAGGATTCGTTTTGAAGTTGGTCAGGGCTTTGGGGTATTCTTCGGCAAAGAATCCAAATGCACCCGACAGATCCTCCGCGTCAGGCATCTCGATCTCCAGTTTTGTGGCCCGCTGGTTTCCCGCGAGGAGGGGATGCAAGTCGTTGAGGTTTTCTGCCACCAGAAAGACGGCCAGGTTTTGCTCCAGAAAGTGAGTTTCCCGCGACCATGAGCGAACCACCGCAGCCATCGAGCCCAGTTGGTAATCACGGGTTTGTTTCGACATGGGGAAAATCATGTCTGCTCCGAAAATCACAAAGGCGATGTGGTAATTCTTTCCTGCCACAGCCGGAGCTTCATCTGCGGAACGCTCCGACGGGCTGATGTTGCGTAGATTAGCGCAGTAGCGAAGAAAGTAGTCGAGGTAGCCGATTCCCTGGACCGGATCGTTCTTCGGCAGCTCCCGCGGGTTGAGTTTCTTGAAGTTCTCGTGTCCGGACTCCACACGAAGCCCTGATCCCAATTCGTAGGAGAGGACGATGTCGAACTTCTGCAGTTGATGACCGACAAGAAAGTCTTTCAGATTCCCCACCCGGGCCTTCGACGTTTTTCCGGTCATGTCGGAGGCATCGGCGGGCAGCAGCAGACGGTCGTTCACATTTCCGTGAAGAATAAACTGGTTGGTGGCTCCTGAGAGGTAGTTTGTGCGAATCGAATCTGACCAGGACATAGTGGGTGACTTTTGCAAAGCACTGGAACCTAGTCCAGCAATTGTCGCGATCAATCCGCTTCCACAAACGCACTCCACATCCCCGGTCCCTCCAGATTCTTATGGATACGGTTCCAGTTGGCTTCGGTGTTGAACAGCCACACGATCCGCGCTTTGCGATTCCTTCCGCTGCGTTTAGGAGTCGGGGCGATCCCGTCCGTAAAAACGATGAGCCCTTCATACTCCGGATGGTCTTCGACAAAATCAACCACAGGCTGAAAATTCGTACCGCCACGACCTCCGACCCGGATACTGTGCGCCGCTTTCCGGAGCTGAAGCGGCTGGTCAGCGTTCTTCACTTCGGTGTCGAACCAGATGACATCCACCTGCTCGATGCCGAACTTGAAGAAGCGATTCACAATCGAAAAAGCCCGCGCCACATCTTCCGATGAAACGGACCCACTCACATCCACCGCAAACAAAAGGCGTGTTGAGTATTCCCGTTTACTCCCCATGAATTGAAACCCGTAGCGACGGCTTGGCTTCATCCGCGTGAGACGGCGTCGCATCGAGATCACGCTGGCCCGGAAGGCATGAAGCACCCGCCGGTAATCAAGCCGTGGCCTCAGTGTGGCTTCGATTAGTTCCTGAGCCTCCCCCGCAAGCGTTCCCCAGTTACTCGAGCTTCGGACATCGTTGATGACATCATCGATACGATCAGACAACATTTCGTCCGCCTCCCAGGTCTCCGTGTTTTCTGCGCCGACTTCGGTGGGCTGAAAGTAAGCTTCGTCCGGACCTGGCTCGCTGCCATCATTGCTGTCACCCTCGCCGTCGCTCCCTGAATTTTCCGGCGGCGGCTTCCCGTCACCGGCATCGTCTTCCGATGTTGAGCCGTCACTGTCAGGAGAACTCTCCGCGTCTTCTTCCTGCTTTTCGCTTTCAGTGGGCGGAGACGGTTCCATCTCCCGGCTCTGCTGTTCCAGAATCAAGCCGTAGTAGAACTCATAGAACTTCCGGTTGTATTCGTCGCTTCCGAAAACATCTCTGGCCCGCGGCATATCGATGGGGCTGCCAATACATTCCTGAATCGCAATGTTGCTGGCCTGCCAGGCCGCCCCGGAGTGTTGCTTCCGGCGTTCGTATGGGTGTTTCAGAATGATACGGACCGCTTCGAAGCGCATGACTTCAGCGAGGATTTCGTGATTCAGACTGTCCACAAAGGCAGGATTGAACTCGATAACTCCACGCCCCACGCGAACGGTTCGCACCTGATGAGGCGCAGACCTCAGCTCGTGAGTGGTCCATGCACCGAACAACAACGGTTCGGATAAAAACCAGCGCTGCACGATCTCGCGGATGCGTTCAGTGGCGCTGATGGTTGGTTGAGCGGGAGGCATGCGGGGTAGACTACGAATCTACCCGCAACAAAAGTCATTCCCGCCGAAAAAGAAAGCCCCCGGGATTCCAATCGACTCAATAGAGCTCAGTTCGAAGGTTTTACCGGCAGGGGTTTGATGGTGCTGAAGATATGACTCAGTCCATTGATTTCCCCGCCCTGGTGGCAATCAAAACAGTTCTTAAACTGGAAATAAGTTTCCATGGTGGAGTTCGCGAGAGTCAATGATCCTGCAACTTCCGGGAGTTGAAGACCAACGCCGGGAACCCCGTTTTTCGTCCAGGTCGCTCCGACCAGAAAGTAGTTCCTGCGGGGATCTCCCTGATCGAGCATGCTCTGAATATTTTGGTTCAAAGAGATGATGTCAGTGTTGTTGACTGCACTGCTTTGGTCCGCCTTTCCTCCCCAGGGATGGGTACGGCTCGTATCGCTCGGCGAAATCGTGTGCCCGGGAGTGGCAACGATTTCATTCCCGCTCATCTGCATGTGCATCTCATCGGTTGCCTGTTGCGTGCCTGAACCGCTCATCAGGAGCCAGTCTTTTTCTATGGGAGTGCCGTCAGAATTCCAGTTCACTTTCTCTGCGACTTTGTCGCTGGTGTTCGTGTAGTAGAAGTTGGAGTCAGGCGCGTTGGAAACGTGCTCGAAAGTTGCCCAGATCATTTCGGGATGATTGGTTGAAGGCCCCACGAGGTGGTATCCAATGCATGCCAGCGTCACTTCTTCGGAGGTGGTTCCGTCCCAGGTCCACTTCTCGTCACTTTCCTTTTTATAAAGAGGGACATCGGCGACGATCGTGAGAAACTTACTGAGATCCATTCCCGGATCTGCTTTCACCCAGCTGCTCTTGAGCTCCAGGGTCAGGGCATTGCCGTCCTTGATATCAACTCCATAAGCCTGCTTGGCATATGCCGTGATCTTGTCCAGTTGCTCCGGTGTGGTGGGAAACTGGTTCAATCCGGTCAGCTGATTGCTGTTGATACCGGATGCCATGTAGGCATAGACATCGTTCACATGAATGGCGTAATACACGAGTGAGCCGCCGGGAGTCAGGGCGACATCCTGAGTCATCAGCACGCCGCTGATCACACCGGCCTGCCCTGTGCCATCAACATTTTCGAGAGCCGCCGGGTTTGCCGTGGCCTTTGGAATTGCGGCAACCGTCGGCTTGATGCCGCTCATTCTCGTAAGAGATTTCTTCTGGTTGGCCGTGTTGCTGGTCAGCGTCCCGTCCGCCTCCAAATCGTAGAAAGGCGGCGTGTTAAAGACAAGGCCGCCCTGATTAGGTGAAGTCTGCCAGAGAAACATTTGCCATGACCATTTGTAGAAATCTCCCGCAGTTTGGAAATCCACCAGACTGTCCGCCGCATTGACAACGCCGTTCTCAGTCACCTTTCCGCTCGAAAACCAGGTGGCAAATTCCTCAGGTGTCACCGTGCAGGTCGGTTTCACATCCAGAGTGTCAGTGGCTACGGCCGGAGCCGCTTTCGGGGCCGGTTCCGCCTTCAGTGAAATGGCCTCTTTCTCAGGCGGGGCGGGCTCTTTTGGTTCCTCCGCTTTCTTACATCCCTGGCTGAAAAGGATCGGGACAGCGGTCAACGCAACGAGTTTACATTTGTGATCAAAAAGGTTCATCATCATAATAATCTTAGGTGGAAGGTGGTGGGGTAGGATTGTTCAGTGAATCAATCCACTGAATGACCGTGTTTCGGGCGGATTCACCGAGGTCACGGGTCAGGGGCATATGTTTCACGTCAGAAAAAGGCTTCTCGAGCATCTGTTTGATGATGTTCCGGAAACTGATCTCAGTGATCTTCTCGGTGTCGGTGAGGAAATACATGATCTTATAAAGGCGCCCCCACTTCGCAAGAATGTCGGCTCCGGCCATGTCTGTGATTTCGTCGTAAACAAGAATGCTGATCTTGTCGTTCACGTCCTGAACAAAGGTTTTCTGAATCGCAGAGTCTCCAAACTCGTATTCGAGAAAGTAAACCTGACCGTCAATGAACTTCCTCGGGTTGCCGGGAGGCGTGCATCCCAGTTCAAAAGTGGCAACGCCATTGGAGTCGGTTTTCAAGGTGACCGCCAGCCTCTCGCCCTCATTCTCAACCTTGTTCCCGTTGATGGACACGACGGTTTGCGGACAGGAGACGTTCGTGATGCCACGGGTGCCTCCAGTGCCAACTGTATTCGACGTATATTCGAGAGCCGGTTCAGGCAGCATTTGGCTGACCACAATTTCCAGTCCCTCCGGGGCGGGCTTTCCCCATTGGGTGACATGAATCGCCGCGCTGTTGGTTGACCCGCGCGGGTTGGTCGGGCCGGTCTCTTCACCGGGGTTCATTCGGTAGACAAATTGATCGGCCCGCATGTAGTAACCCAGTGGATTCTCATTGGCCACGATTTCAGTTCCCGATGAAGTGGTGCTGGTGATGCCCAGCGGGATCTGGCTGCAATCCATGCTGAATCCCGAAGCGGTAAAGAATCCGGCCTGCTTCTGGATAAAGTCAGAGTCCTCATACGGAATTCCGGCCAAACTGACCGCATTGGCTAAATCAATCGTCCCACCCGGAAAGGCGACCAGCTCCAGCGTTCCGAACTTTTCGGTGTAGGGAGTGAAATCCGGTGTGGTCGTCGGTAACGCATTCCCCAGGTTCAGGCTGATGGATGTTCCCCCGTCTCCGAGGACAAACGGTGCAAAGTACAACGACCTGTCGGCGGTTGAAGGTTGAGGACACAGCATCCTGGAATTCACAAAGTAATCCGATGACCCCGAAGTGGCCTGTCCCACCGTCCCCGTCACTGCCCCATAAAGAAAGTTTTCCGGCGTCGAGCCCTGATAGGGCTGTTTGGCTGTCGCGATGATCTTGTCGACATGCGCGTTGTAATCATCGATCTCCAGAAGCTGTTGCAGCATGAATACAGAGAACTCTTCGGTCGGGAGATCGCCTCCCGGTCTTCCGATGTTCTGCACCCACTTTTGCATAGGCATCATCTGGTCGAGCACCGTTTGGGGGACCGGATTGGGATCGGCCGCCATTGTTGCAAATGTGCTCGCATTAAAGGAATAAATCGGCGGGTTATTGTTGTGCTTGTAGACGTTGAAGTTGACCGACAACTCCGCAGCCGGGTTGTCCTGAAGCAGCTTGAGGAATGGGCTCGACCCAACGTCGTCCCCGTTTGTGGTGACACCTTTCAGCGTTGATTGATACACCCCCGAGCCACTTGCAGAGGAATGCGGGGCATCAGCCGACTGACATTGTCCCCAAATGGCATTGAAAGAGATGGGGGAAAACGCACCCACCGCATTGGCCGATGCGCCACCGATCTGCAAACTCATCGCCCAGATCTCGGAGACGTTTTGCTGGTAGGGATCTAAATCCACCATTGCAGCCGGAAGCGGGAAACTCCCTTTCACCGCGAGGACAGGCTGACCGATGATCGGATCCTGAGATGCGTCGGTTGCGGAATGGTTTTCATCGTAATCCACCCGCGTCACCGTGCAGCCATCCAGTTCAAAACCACCATCCCCTTTGGGGTTCCAGTAAAGCTCGACGCCATCCAGTGCATCAGGTTCCGGGTAGACCTTTTCACTGTAGTTATCGGGCGCATTGTTAATCGTGGAGGGACTGGCTTTGAACTTCCCTGAAAAGTGGAGCCTCGGATATTGTATATAACTCATAGGAAAAACGTTTGGTTTAGAAGGTTGGGTGGAAACGTGGAGCATGAAACGCAAGAGTTCCCGGTTGCGTGGGGTGACCTGACCTATGGTCGGAAGATTGGTGGAATGACCTGCGCTCCGCTGTGTTCCTGTAAAAAGAATACAGATTTACACAATCTATAGATCCCGCCTTAATGGTGAGGTTCCTCATGCTCCTTTTATTTATGCTCCGATATGGTTTTAGGTGAATCGAGCAGGGGAGTCAATGGAAAACCACAAATGTGTCGAAGATGGAATGATTTACCATCCTGCAACGTGTGCCGACGTAAATTAAACGGTAGTGTAACGAGGCAGTGAGCGTATTTTGAAATTTCGTCCGATTTATCAGGAGTCCTATGAATGAATCACTCAAACCCCGGCTGGAAGTGAGGTTGCGGAAACTTCCCGACGTCACGGTGAGTTTGTGGAAGGACACAGACTTGATGTGTGTGTTTTATCGCGGAAAGGAAATTGCCCATTTCCACGATCATCAGGAAATCGATATCCGGATGTCACAGCCATTCATCAAACAGGAGGCTTTGTCTCCACTTGCCGACTCGGCGTATCATCCGGGCCGCTCGAAAAAATCCCGCTGGATGCAGATTCGGTTCACGACGGAACAGGACACTGAGAGAATCCTGAATCTTATCCGTCGATTGATCGCTGAAGAGTATGAGGGAACGAATTGGGGCGGTTGACCCCCGGCCCGGAGGCATCAGCGTTCCTCCCCTTCCGGGGATGGTCGAAACTCAAGGATGTCGCCCGGCTGGCAATCCAGATGACGACAGATTGACTCGAGGGTCGAAAAGCGAATGGCTTTCGCCTTTCCAGTCTTGAGGACGGACAGGTTCTGTGGCGTGATTCCGACGGCCTCAGCCAGATCATTTAGCTTCATTTTCCGCCGGGCGAGCATGACATCCAGGTTGACGATGATTGACATAACAAACAGGGGTGAATTCTAAATCAGATTCTTTTCGATCGTGCTGCATTTTGGAGACTAGATGGTCAGAGCTTGCTCTTCTCTCATCTTCCGACCGTATTCGATCACCCAGCTCAGAGTGAGAAAGACAATTCCGCACGACAAGCTTGCTCCGGAACCGAAACCGGTGGCCAGATCTTCAAACAACATACTGTGGCTGGTTAACTCAGTGAATCCCGACTCGGGAATGATCAGCACGACTGCGAAGGCAGCGAGAAACTGGGCGAGAAAGAGAACTCCGAGCTGGCGGAGACCACGAATCGTTCCCGGTCCGAACGGGTCGCCCCGCCGCCAGGAAAGGGCCATTCGGAGGATAACAAAGGATACGGTTGCGAAGAAAATAGCCGTGATGACGACAAGAAGTTGGTAGATCGCTTTGTGAGTTTCGAAGAAGGCGCGATCTTTGAGAATCAGCTCGCGAACGGTAGTATCTGCGGTCATCCCCCCAGACAAGTTATCGAAGTCCCAACCAGAGTTGGTATCGGGCAAGCGATCGGTTTTCGGCTCCATTTCGATCAAGTCGTCCGTGAGCATAAATCCCTGAATCACTTCACCCGCCCGCAGCTTTGTGAAGTAGAACATGGTGTTGGTGTAGATCTCCTTTGTGACTCCATCCGGTAGATCGGATTTGGCTTTGGCAAAGTGAGTTTCGAAGTGATTCTTCAGCTCATTATCGTTAGCAACTTTCGGGTCGGGAGCGTCTTCCTCCATGAACTGTTCGAAGTAGTTGAGGTCCTCCTTCTCTTCGAACCCGAGAAACCAGGTTGGATTAATGAGGTGAGCCAGGGCGACCAGTAGCCAGAAGAGAAGCCCGAGGGAAGAGACAAGGGCAAGAGCCGTGCCCATAGCGCGGACTCTTTTTTGATAGGGGAAGGATTCGGTTTTCATGGTGTTCTTTTTGTTAGGATTATTCGCGTTCCCAAGTTCGGGCTTCAGAAGATCTCTCCGGGAGTTGATGAAACTAAATATCAGCAGTAAAACACTCTTTCAAGGTATTTTTTTATCGTTTTACGATAAAAGATGTCTGTTTTGCAGTTTGTTGCTGCGTTCAGATGTTGGGGATCTCCTGCTGGCAAAGGGGGCGAAACGTCCAGTTGAGCCGTTTACTGTCTTCGGAGGTGATCGAAGGGGGTCATAACATGATTCGGCAGAAGGAAAGTGGACGAAACTCTTCGGTCTGCAGTCGAGGCTGGTAGCGGCGAGCACTTGCATGGCACCCGATTGAAGTCGAGGTTACTGATGTTGTATTTTGGGGCAGCGCTTGCCTTAATTCTAACAGCCATCCCATTCACGCTTTGTGTTACGATCCAACAGGGTCTGTTCGCCAGGGCAACAGGGTCTGATCGTTCGGCGCAGAAAATGTCCCGAACCGCGCAAATCGGGACTCAATCCCGGGGAAACGTCTTTCACCTCCGCCCCCTCAAACTGGGCAAATGGCCCTGAATTTTCACTGCCTGGCCTGCAAAATCGCAAAATATTGATATTTAGAGGGGTGCAAAGATTGGAGTATGGCGAAATAACGTTATTTCGGTCACTGCAAGAGTTCGTAGGTGGCAAAATAAGCTTATTTTGCTCACTTCAAAAACGTGCACCTACCAAAAAGCTTTCATTTTGGTGCCTTCATAAACGTGCACCTACCAAAAGGCTTTCATTTTGGTCATTACGGAAACGTGCACCTACCAAAAGGCTTGCCTTTTGGTGTCTTCACACTTTTGCAGTGGACTCATTTCCAACAGTTTGCGCGAATCCGGTGAAAAAACGGGTAATTTGGCCGGAAATTTCTCCGAATCTGCCTGAATGATGAGGTTTGGCGGATCTTTGGCACCGGTGGCGCTACCCGGAGGTAACATTCCGGTTTGATTTCACCAAAGTAAAGCCCCCGAATGGTCGATCAGTCGAGGTTACACAGGTCTGTCGGCCGGTCACTCGATCACATACTGCCCCATGGCAGTCTCTACATCCATCCCCCCGCGGAGGATGGAATTTCCGCCAAAGAGCGAGGTCGGATCAATGCCTTCGGCGCCTTCCCAGTCACTCTCGCGGACCTGACCGCTCTGACCGTAGGCTTTCAGTGGATTGTGGTAGGTGACCTGCTCGATTTGCTCCATGGTCAGTCCGCTCTCTTTCATCAAAGCGGCGGTTTTCGGCACGGCGAGTGGATCGGAAATTCCCCAGTCTGCGGCACTGTCGACCACGATCCGCTCGGCTCCGTATTCCTGCATAATCTCGACCATGCGCTGATTCCCCAGCTTGGTGTGCGGATAAATGGTAAACGCCGCCCAGTAACCGCGATCCAGCACGGCTTTCACTGTTTCTTCGTTGTTGTGATCGATCACCACCATGGACGGATCCACTCCGACGTCTTCGAGCACGTCCATCGTGCGGATGGTTCCTGTCTTCTTGTCCCGGTGTGGGGTGTGAATTTGGATCGGGAGATTGGCTTCCAGGGCCAAAAGGGCCTGAGCCCGCAGGTATTTTTCTTCAGCGGGGGTCTGATCATCAAAACCGATTTCCCCAATTCCAACGACCCCTTCTTTACAGATATAAAGCGGCATCAATTCCAGCACCTGCTCGGCGAGGCGCTCGTTGTTGGCTTCCTTGGGGTTCAGCCCGATTGTGCAGTAGTGCGCGATACCGAACTGACTGGCGCGGAAACGTTCGAAACCGATCAGCGAGTTGAAATAATCTTTGAAGGTTCCCACTTCCGTGCGCGGCTGTCCCTGCCAGAAAGAGGGTTCGACGATTGCGGTGACGCCGGCAGCAGCCATGCGTTGGTAATCGTCCGTCGTACGGGACACCATGTGAACGTGGGAATCAAAGAAGCGCATTGATGAGGGGGAATTAGGAGAAGCTTTTCAGTGGTCAGACTGAAAGCAGTGAAAAGTAAAAGGAGGGAAGCTGAAAAGTCAAAGGGCGGGTCCGTATTCCGAAGGCCGGTCATGTGATGAAACACCGGCTCCCTCCCGCATGGCCGGACCTTGTTTCAAACCGGAAACTGCTCTAAAGACTGGTGATCGAATATATGACTCGGGAATTTTGTAAAATTGCGGCGGTGTTGGCTCTGTTTTCGACTGCCGCGATTCGCGCTGCGGACGAAGATCATTGGGCGTTTCAGCCGATCGTTCGTCCGGCTGTGCCCGGGGAACCTTCCGTCATGCCGATTGATGCCATGGTCCGGGCGCGGCTGGCTGAGGCAGGTCTGAAACCGTCTCCGCAGGCGGAACCGCTGGTGTTGCTGCGACGGTTGCATCTCGATCTAACGGGACTTCTGCCTTCCCCTGATGAAATGGCCGGATTTGAGAAAGCATGGGCGGCGGATCAGGAGAAAGCCTACTCGGCGCTGGTGGATCGCCTGCTGGCATCACCTCATTTCGGCGAGCGATGGGCCCGCCCCTGGCTGGATCTGGCCCGCTATGCCGACAGCGATGGTTATCTGGGTGACAGCGTGCGGGAATGGGCGTGGATTTATCGGGACTGGGTGATTGATGCGATCAATCGCGACCAGCCTTATGATCAGTTTTCAATCGAACAGCTGGCCGGGGATCTGTTGCCGAATGCCACCCAGAGCCAGAAAATTGCGACTGGGTTTCATCGGAACAACCTGAAGAACACGGAGGCGGGATCGGATCTGGAATTGAACCGGACGAAACAAATCGTGGACCGGGTTGCCACCACCGGAACCACCTGGCTGGGGCTGACGATTGCCTGTGCGGAGTGCCATGATCACAAGCACGATCCGATTTCACAACGCGAGTTTTATCAACTGTATGCGTTTTTTAACAACACGAACGATGCGGACATCAGCGTGAAACTCGATGAGGAATGGCAGGCCTACGAAGCGAAGCTGGGCACCTGGGAATCCCAATTGAAGGCATTGCTTGCCAAAGTTCCGCCAATCAAATCCGGCGGGGACGATCAGGCGCAGGAAAATGCGTGGGACCTTCTTGTACCGGACAAGGTTGAAGCAGGCGGGACCGATCTGAAAATTCAGAAGGACGGTTCGGTTCTTGCATCAGGGAAGGTTCCTTCCACGGTGACTTATTTTGTGGAGTCTCCGGTTGGAAAGACTCAAACGGTCACCGGGTTTCGTCTCGAAGCACTGGGACATTTTGGGGAAGATCGATCCCGGGGTGAAACGGTAGGGCGGGGAAAAGCGGGGGAGTTTACTTTGTCGATGTTTTTCCCGGATCTGATTGTCGATGGCAAAGCGCGTCGCCTGAAGCTTCGCTCCGCCAAAGCAGATCATTTCGATGAGGGAAAAGGATCCGCCGTGAACGAAACCATTCTGCCAACCAACAATGGCTGGCGGGTGGCGACCCGACCTTATGAGAATCATTCAATCGTCTTTGAGTTGGAAGAACTTGTCGAGCTTCCTGCGGGAAGCCGGTTGAAGTTTTCTCTGGGTCACAAACTGGGGCCGGCCGATTCACTTCGTCATTTCAAACTTTCGACAACCAGTCAGGCGGGAGCATTGGAGCCAGCCCGGTCCGAAACGATTGACCCTGCTTACGCTGCGGCTCGTCTGGCCGTCGAGAAACATCTGGCAAAGGCGCCAGCGAAGCCGTCGACGAAAGGTCAGACGTTGGTTGAACGGGGCAGCAAGGACCGGCGGAAGTCGTTTGTGCATGTGCGGGGCGATTACATGCGTGACGGCGGGGCGGTGACTCCGGGGACACCAGCGATTTTGAATCCACTGGATGCGGAGGAACCGGACCGGTTGGCGCTTGCCCGGTGGTTGTTTGATGAAAAGAATCCGCTGACGGCACGGGTGGCGGTGAACCAAATCTGGCAGGAGCTTTTCGGGGTGGGGATTGTCCCGACTCCGGATGATTTTGGCACCTATGGAGAAGACCCCACTCATCCTGATCTGCTTGACTGGCTGGCAACGGAGTATCGAGAGAACGGCTGGAGCCGAAAGAAGCTGATTCGTGAAATAGTACATTCCGGGACTTACCGTCAGTCGTCTGTGAACACGCATCCGGAGCGGTCGAATGACCTGTTGTGGCGGCAGAACAGTTTCCGGCTGGCAGCGGATCTGGTACGTGACGTTCACTTGAAGGCGAGTGGTCTTTTTTCTCCCAAGGTGGGAGGCCCGGGGATTCGGCCGCCGCTTCCGGAATTTGTGACGGCGGTTGGCCGGAGTGTGAAGTGGCCGGAGAGTCAGGGAGCGGAAAAATACCGGCGGGGAATGTATATCATTCTGAAGCGCACCGTGATTTATCCCATGCTGACGACTTTTGATGCTCCTGACACGAGTGCATCGTGCAGTCGACGTGAGCAGACCAATACGCCGATGCAGGCGCTGACACTTCTGAATGATCCGGTCTTTTTCGAATGTGCGGAGACCCTGGGTCGAAGTGTTTTAAAATCCCACGGGAAGCAGACTGACACTGCTATTCGTGAGCTCTATCAGCGATGTTTGAATCGCGAGCCCGGCGCCGCAGAACTGGATACGATTGAGTCAGCTCACCACGATTTTCTAAATGCCTCCAAATCGGAGGAAATGGCCATGATTGCGACCGCCCGGGTCGTTATGAACCTCGACGAATTTATTTCCCGTGATTGATCAATTCCAACAAATGGCGAGTCGACGGAGGTTTCTGGGCAATGGCCTGGGGACTCTGGCTTTGGCGTCCATGCTTCGTGAAGATGGATTGCTGGGGGCAGATTCGACTTTCAAACGTGCGCCTCATTTTGCGCCGAAGGCGAAGCGTTGCATCTATCTGTTTATGGAGGGCGGGCCCAGCCAGATGGATCTCTTTGATCCGAAGCCGAAGCTCAATGAGATGGATGGGCAGGCCATGCCGGAGTCGTTGCTCGAAGGGGTGAAGTTTTCTTTCACGAACAAGGATACAGCGCGTCTCCTGGGCAGTCCCCGGACGTTTAAGAAGTATGGCCAGAGCGGCATGGATATGTCGGACTTGCTTCCTCATCTGAGTCGGCATGCTGATGACATTGCCCTGATCCGGTCCATGCATGGCGACCAGTTCAACCATCTGCCCGGTCAGTTGCTGATGTTGTCCGGATCGCCTCTGAGAGGTGCGCCGACGCTTGGGTCGTGGTTGAATTACGGACTGGGAAGTGAATCCAGCGATCTGCCCGGCTATGTGGTCATGACCACTCTGGGGCGTGGGCTTCCCGGTGGTGCGGCCAGCTGGTCGAGTGGGTTTCTGCCCTCGAACTATTCCGGGGCGCTGTTCCGCAATGAAGGCAGTCCGGTCTTGAACCTTGAGAACCCGGCCGGCATTTCCCCGGCGATGCAGTCACGAACGATTGCTGCGGTGAACGAACTGAATCGCCAGCGTTTCAGCGGGGTGAAGCACCCGGAGATTGAGAGTCGGATCAAGAACTACGAGCTGGCCTACCGGATGCAATCCGCTGCGCCTGATTTGATCGATCTGAGCGGGGAATCCAAGTCCACGATTGAAGCCTACGGTTTGAACCGGCAGGACAAGACCGGCTTTCAGGCTTCATTCGCGAGGAATTGCCTGCTGGCTCGACGTCTCGTTGAGCGCGGCACCCGGTTTGTGACGTTGTTTCTTTCCACCTGGGATCAGCACAGCAATCTGGATTCGGCTCTGGCAACGAATACGAAGATATCAGACCAACCGGTGGCGGCGTTGCTACAGGACCTGAAGGAGCGCGGCTTGCTGGACGAGACCCTGGTTGTGTGGGGCGGGGAATTCGGGCGAACTCCGCTGGGCGAAAACCGGACCGGATTCAAGACCGTCACCGGACGGGATCACCATCCTTATTCATTCAGTGTCTGGATGGCCGGGGGAGGAGTGAAAGGCGGACAAACCATCGGCACAACCGATGAAATCGGCTGGGGAGTGGAGGAAGATCCAGTGCACATTCATGATCTGCACGCCACGATTCTCCACCTGTTCGGATTTGATCACAAAGAGCTGACCTACCGTTTCCGCGGGCGGGATTTTCGCCTCACTGACGTGCACGGGGATGTGGTGAAGAAACTGATCGCGTAAGAGACGGCTAGATTTGCTCACCCAACGTCCGCCAGGTCAGTCTCCCATCCGCAACATCATCCAAAAACGTTCTCGTCGCGTCTCTGAGATGATCAAGAATGCCGTCTTCGTCCTTCGCCACGATTAGTGCGACGGCTTCGAGTTGACCGGGTTCGTCTGTTCCCGCCACCCGGGCGAGGTCTTCGGCAATTTGTGGATTCGAAATGAAGTTTGCGCAGCTGCGCCAGAGCTCGGGGGAAACATAGCGCCCCGCGGCCCAGCGTTCGTGGGCGAGGTTTGACAGGGCTTCCGCCAACGTGGCGTTGGCCCGGTAGTCGACTCCGTAGAACCGGTAAAGAGGGCGGTTGATGAAAAATGATTTCAGAACCATCTGGTTCCACGCTTCGTCGGGGAAATGCTCGCTGGGGAAGGGGTTGTCGAGCGCGATGGAGTCGTAGATCTCGGTGATGTTGGACCGCAGTCCGTCCTGAGCGAGTGGCACCAGTGCCTCGGCTTCGGGCAAAAGCGGGAAGGCGGAAAAGATGGCGACTTGTTCGCGTATGTCTGCGGTGTTCAGCACTGCGTTCAGGCATTTCAGATAAACGTCTTTGTCGAGGCTGCCCAGTTCGAGGAGAAGGATGACCCGGGCGAGACGAAATTCATCCCATTGGGCAATGGTGAAGCCGGGCTTTTCCAGATCGAGGGCGTGCAGGTCTTCATCCGTTGCCGTGACGAGCGCCTTCTTATCAAAGTGACGTGAAACGCCGGAAAAGGCGTAATAGAAAGTCCGCTCAGCAAAGTTTTCACGGAGGGCGGCGATTTCGGATTCCAACCATTCGCAGGCCTCAGGTGAAGCTGAATTTTTGAGAATTGAGAGAAGTTTTTCGACCATGTCAGGTGGATTACGAGTCAACAGGGTTTGTTCGCCGAATCAACCCTGTTGATTCGTGGACGCTGTTTCCGGGGAGTTTCAGGTCCAGCACGAACGATAGTTTTGGCACGAATGAACAAGGTTTGATTGATGAATCAACCCCGTTCTGATGTGCCGTGGCTGACGGGAACTTATTTCAGATGCGCTTCAAACCAGGCGACTGCCTCGACTACCGCTTGATCAAAGTATTTCTGGCGACCGGGAAAGGCATGGGGAGCGCCGGGGATGATGGTGAGTTTTTCATCAATCCCAAGTTCCTTCGCTTTGTCGCGAAAGGTGGCGGCGCGGGTGCCATCGTTGTCGTTTTCCCCGGCAATGAAATGACAAGGGGGATCGCCTGCATTGAGATGAGTGATGGGGGAGGCGAGCTTGTAGGTCTCGGGAACTTCGCCCGGCGGGCCACCCAAAAACTGGGTCCAGAGGTTTGGCTTTTCGCCCTCTTTGGGTGGAGGGGTGCGCTTCACAGCCTGAATGTGATCGTAGGAGAAGTCGGCCTGGGCTCCCATGGGAACGGCGGCCTGGATGGTGCTGCTTTGATCGGCGTTCCCGCCTTCGCCTTCCAGTTCTGCGACACCGCCTGATGCCGCGAGAAGAGCGGTCAGATGTCCGCCGGCAGACAGACCGATGGCGCCGATCTGTTCAGGTTCGATTCCCATTTTATCGGCATTTACGCGGAGAAAGCGCACCGCGGCTTTGCAATCGTGAATGGCGGCGGGGAAAGGCGCCTCACCCGACAACCGATAGGAGATCGTGGCCGTGACAAAGCCGTTGTCTGCCACAGCTTTTGCCAATCGGGCGTGATTTTGCCGGTTTCCCTGCCACCAGCCTCCGCCATGGATACAGACGATCGCCGGGAGCTTTTTTCCCTTCGCATTCTTTGGCCGATACCAGTCGAGTTCCAACTCGCGATCACCATAAGTGGCGTAAACGACGTTTTTATATTCCTCGAGTCGCCCTTCCACTTCAGGAGAAATCGAAGTCGGGGGGCCGCCGGGGTGGGGCGCTTTCTTGTTTTGTTGAGAGAACACCGGAGCTGACAGAGCAAGCGTCAGAATGAAGCTACTGATCAATTTCATCCGGAATGCTAGCATTTGTGATAGATTCAACGAAATACGTGATCGTCGTCCCGTTTCAGACGTATTGACTTTGGGCATATTATTTCACTTGCAATTTCAAACGGTTGTTTGAAACGTGCGTTTGAAACTCGAAACACGCTCAAAATGGGAACTTCCTCTACAAAGTCCGAGTCATCGGCAACAGAGACGCGCCATCGTATCCTCGATGCGGCGCAGCAGTTGTTTGCAGATCACGGATTTAATTCGGTCTCTCTTCGCCAGATCACATCTGAAGCGGGTGTGAATCTCGCGGGTGTGAACTATCACTTTGGTTCGAAAGATGCGCTGATCACGGAAGTCTTTTCGAGAATGTTAACGCCGATCAACGAGGAGCGGGTTCGCCTGTTGGATATTGCCGAGGCAGATGCTCCGGAGGGAAAGGCCACGATCGAAGACGTTCTGTATGCGATGTACCGGCCGGTGATTTCACGGCTCGCGCAAGAGGGGCGGGAAGGGGAGGTGTTTCTGAAGTTGTCCGGTCGTTGCATGGGGGAGACCTACGGAAATTCGACAGAGACGATGATGAAGATTTTTGAGACCACGATTGAGCGGTTTATGGCGGCTTTCAGGAATGCGCTGCCCCATCTGAAACAGACCGATCTGACCTGGCGGTTTCATTTTGCCATCGGAACCAAGCTTTACATGCTGACGAAGGATGAGCATTTGCTTGCCTTTTCCGGTGGGGAATTGAGTGCGATGCATGACGGGGAGCAGACGCTGAAGCAGTTGGTGACTTTTGTTGCAGGAGGGCTGAAAGCCCCGGCCGTGGAGGACGAACCGGTTAAACCTCGAAAGGCAAAGTCGGCGCTCATTACAGCAGGGCTGGCTGCGGCATTTCTTTTGTCGAGCTGCGCAGGGAAGTCTCCTGCCAAGGCCAGTCATCACGCAAAAGTCAACTTTCCCAAACACTGGGTAGCTGCGGAAGGTGAGGTTCACGATTCGATGGCGGATCGGAACTGGGTTGAGAGTTTCCACGACGCGGAGCTCTCGTCATTTGTCGAAAAGGCTCTCGAGCAGAATCTGGATTTGAAGACCGCAGCGGCCCGCGTTGAAGTGGCAGGGGCTAATGCCCGGATTGCGGGGGCTGATATTTACCCCAAACTGGATGGTGGCTTTTCAGGACGTCGCAGCAAACAGAATTTTATCGGTTTTCCATTCGGCGGGGGAGGTGATGGACCGGCTGTTGATCCGGGACCGGCCAGTTCGCTGTCCAATCAATTCGGTCTGTCGCTGGATTTGAGCTGGGAGCTTGATTTATGGGGCCGGTTGCGGGCGGCACAATCTGCCGCGATCGCCACATTTGAAGCATCTGATTTTGACCGGTCAGCCGCTGAGTTGTCACTTGCGGCGCAGGCGACCAAGGCCTGGTTTGCGATTGCTGAAGCCCGGGAGCAAGTGGCATTGGCTGAGAAAACGCTGGCAACATTTGGAGACACCGAAAGCGTGATTCGTGACCGGTTTAAAAACGGGCTGGACGAAGGGGGACAGTCGCTCAGTTCACAGTTGTTGTTGGCTGAGTCGGATGTCGCAACAGCGAAGGACAGTTTGGCAACAAGGCAGGAGCTTGTGGAGCGGACTTCCCGTCAGTTGGAGATTCTGGCAGGGGAATATCCGGCGGGTAAAGCCGCCAGGAATGCGCGGCTTCCACGGTTGTCTTCAACGCCGCCGGCGGGAATGCCCGGGGAGTTGCTTGACCGTCGGCCGGACATTGCTGCAGCTGAGCGAAGGCTGGCCGCTACGGATCGGACTCTTCTCGAAGCAAAACGGACAGCGCTCCCCCGAATTTCTCTGACATCGAGCGGAGGAACTTCGAGTGAAGACATTCGCGATCTGCTCGATCGTAATTTCAGTGTGTGGAGTCTCGCGGGAAATCTGGCCCAGCCAATCCTGAGTGGAGGGATCGTGAAAAACGGCATCCAGCTTCGTAAAGCCGAGCTGAGAGTGGCAATCTCTGAATTCGAATCAACGGCTTTAACTGCCTTCGGCGAAGTCGAAAATGCCCTTGCTGCCGAAAAATATCTGCGGATACGGGAAGTATCATTGACGGAAGCTGCGCGGGTTTCGGAGGAAGCATACAAGCAGGCTCGGGAAGAATACGGCGCAGGGACTGGCGATCTGTTGACGATGTTGACTGCCCAGCAGAGAGCGTTTTCCCAGAAGAGCCAGGCGATCGCGATTCGCCGTCAGCGTCTTGAGAACCGTGTGGATTTGCACCTTGCCCTTGGGGGAAGCTTCGAAAGTCAACCGGCTAAGAACGAAATAGCGCCTGAACCGGCCAAACCTGCGTCTAACAAACTCAATCGGTCTAATCGGTGATCTAACGATGTTGGTTTGGGTTGCACCCTTTTATTAAAACGATGAAAAAATTTATGAGAGTCATTGTCGGACTCGCAATTCTTGCGGGGGCCGGGCTTTTTGTTGCCGTCATGATCATGACCCAGCCGGAGGCGAAGAAAAAGACGGAGACGGTACCGCTACCGGTTGTCGAATTTGTTAAAGTCGCGATTGAGGATGTCTCAGTAGTGGTCCCTTCACAGGGGATGGTGGAGGCAGCGCGGACCACAAGCCTTGCCGCTGAAGTGGGAGGAAAGGTCATTATGGTCTCTGACAAGTTTGATGTGGGCGGGCAGTTCGAGAAGGACGAGGTGTTGCTGGAAATTGACCAAGCGGATTACAAGGCGGCGTTGGCGCGGACCGAATCAGCGTTGGCTCAGGCGGAGTTGACTCTTGCCACCGAAGAAACCCGAGCGGAACAGGCTTTGAAAGATTGGAAGAAGCTGGGCGGTGGAGGTCAGCCAAGTGATCTAACCGTCAGGAAGCCTCAATTGGCAGCGGCGAAAGCCGGGATCGAAGCAGCCAAGGCAGATGTCGAGAAAGCGAAACGTGATCTGGAACGGACGAAGGTCCGCGCCCCATTCGCAGGGACGCTTGAGATGATCAACACGGAGCTTGGGAGTTATCTGGCTCCGGGGACGCCGGTGGCTGACCTTTTTGAGAATGCCCCTTTTGAGGTGCGGCTTCCGGTCTCGCTGGATGATGCTCGTTTTGTTCAGGCGAATGCGGAAGGTGAGTTGATGGGCGATGTTGAAATCAACTCCAATACCAGGGGGTGGGACGCCAAAATCGTCCGGTCCGAAGGTCGAATTGATCGCACAAGTCGATCGATGCATCTGGTGGCAGAGATTAGTGGTGTCAGGGATGGCGCCGGAACCGGAGCGCTCCCATTGCAACCGGGGTTGTTTGTTCAGGCGGAGATCCAGGGGCGAACAGTTACGGATGTGGCCAGGGTTCCGTTTCCGGCATTCGTGGATCTGAACCGGGTGACCTTGATTGATCCTGACAACAAATTGCGATTTCGCGAGGTGGAAATACTGCGGCGTGAAGGCGATGTCGTTCTGGTTTCGAGTGGCTTAAAAGCCGGGGACCGGGTTTGCCTGACCGAACTGGCTGATATGATTGAAGGACGCGAAGTGGATCCCCGGGAAGTGGGGGCGGCTCCGGTATTAACCGGGACGGAAACGCCGGAGTTGGAAGAGACCGTGAAGCCTTGAGTGGATCGCGGGAGAGGAAATTCAGTAAACAGAGAAAGACATGGAAGGTGCAATCAATTGGTTCAGTAAGAATCACGTCGCGGCGAATTTTCTGATGCTGATCGTGCTGGTGCTCGGGCTCCAGACGTGGGGAAAACTGAAGAAGGAAATTTTTCCGGAGACAGCGATCGATATGATTTCGATTCAGGTGCCGTATCCGAACGCGACTCCGGAAGAGGTGGAGAAAGGAATTGTCGTCCCGATTGAAGAAGCGATTCAGGATGTGAATGGCATCGAGCGAATCCGTTCAACGGCCGCTCAGGGAATGGCCAGTGTGCTGGTCGAAGTGGTGAGCGGGACTGAAACCCGCGATGTCATGGATGACGTGAAGACACGGGTGGATGCGATTCAGAATCTGGCGGAAGAGGCGGAGGAACCGTTGTTGGAAGAATTATTGATTCGGGCTCAAGTGATGAGCATTGCGGTGTCAGCCGATACTGACGAGAAAACCTTGCGTGGTATCGCTGAGCGGGTGAGGACCGGGCTTCTAACTTACAAGGGGGGATCGGTCTCTGTGACGCAGGCCGAACTTGCGGGTGTACGTGATTACGAAATTTCGGTTGAGGTATCTGAAAAAACGCTGCGGGAGTATGGACTTACTTTTACGGATGTTGCGAATGCGGTGAGGCGATCTTCTCTCGATCTACCTGGTGGATCAGTGAGAACAACCGGCGGCGAAGTGATGATTCGGGCAGAGTCACGGCGTTACACGGCTGAAGAGTTTGCACCGATCACGGTTGTGACGCGAGAAGACGGATCGAAGGTGACCTTGGCTGACATTGCCGTGATTCGTGACGCGTTTGAAGAGAAGGATCTCGATACACGGTTTGATGGTCGCCCCGCGATGTTGTTGAACGTCTATCGGGTAGGGAACGAGGATACTCTGGAGCTTGCGGAGACAGCGAAGAAGTTTGTTTACGAATACGCACCGACCATTCTTCCCGACAGCGTCAAGCTCGAGGTGTGGAAGGATGATTCGCTGTATCTGAAAGGACGTCTGGATCTGTTGGCACGAAATGGCCTGGGCGGCTTGATCCTGGTCGGTCTTGTGTTGGCTCTTTTTCTGCGTCCCAGCGTTGCCTTGTTGGTTGCGATCGGAATCCCGGTCTCTTTCGCCGGAGCGATCTGGATGATGCCGTATACGGGGATATCGATTAACATGATTTCCCTTTTCGCATTCATTCTGGTGCTGGGGATTGTGGTGGATGATGCGATCGTTGTCGGGGAAAATGTATATAGTCGCATGCGGAAGGGGGAAGACCCGAAAATCGCTGCACCGAAGGGAACACATGAGGTTGGAGTGGTTGTTATTTTCGGTGTCCTGACCACTGCGATGGCCTTCACTCCAATGCTGGGGCTCACCGGGGTGAGTGGAAAGATCTGGCCCAATATTCCTTTGATTGTCATCCCGACTTTGTTGTTTTCACTCGTGCAGTCAAAGCTGATTCTGCCCGCGCACTTATCACACTTGAAACCCTTCAACCCCGACGAACAGCCGGGGCCTATCATGAAGGTTCAGCATGTGTTCTCGCGGGGGCTTGAAAAGTTCGTTGATCGTTTTTACCGGCCGACATTGAAGTTCTGCCTGAACTATCGGTATCAAGTGCTTGCTTCATTTATCGCTTTGTTGGTCTGTGTGTTTTCCCTTATCGGGACGGGTCGGATTAAGTTCCAGTTTTTCCCGGAAGTGGAAACGGATGTGGTGACTGCGAGGCTACAGCTGTCACGTGGTGTGTCCTACGAACAGACGTTTGAAGCGGTCAAGAAAATCGAGGCCGCGGCATTCAAGCTGAACGACGAGTTTAAAGACAGCGAAGGTAATCCGATCATCCGGCATATGCTTGCAAGCGCCGGTTCCCAGCCGCTGGTAATGGGGTTCGGCAACGGTGGCGGATATCCGAAAGACAGTAATCTGGGGGAAGTGACGCTGGAGCTTCAACCGGCCAAAAACAGGACGATGACTGCGATCGATATTATTTCGCGGTGGCGCGAATTGACCGGTCCCATACCCGGGACGGTAGAGTTGATCTTTATGGCGGAGGCTGCAGCGGGAGGCAATGCAATTGACCTGGAATTGGTTGGACCCGATCTGGAGTCAATTGATGCGGCAGCTGAAGATGTGAAGGAGCAATTGGCAAAGTTTGATGGAGTCATCGATATTGCTGACAACAATATTCAGGGCAAGCGCGAGTTGAAGCTGGAGATTCTACCGCAGGCAGAGGCTCTCGGATTGCGCCTTGATGACCTGGCCCGTCAGGTAAGGCAGGGGTTTTATGGCGAAGAGATTCAGCGTCTTCAGCGAGGTCGTAACGAAGTAAAAGTGTTTGTGCGTTACCCAAGGGATGAGCGGAGTTCGCTTGCAGATATCGAGCGGTCTAAAATCCGGTTGCCTGATGGGACTGAAGTGCCGTTTACAGAAGTGGGCAGAGCCACATTTTCGCGCAGTCCTTCCAGTATTCAACGCACCGACCAGCAGCGGGCGATCAAGGTGACGGCAGACGTCGATAAAGCCAAAGGAGTCAATGCAACCGAGGTGGTCGCTGCCCTGACTGGAAGCGATGAGGTTGAGGAGGAAAATGCTGCTGAGGGGAAGAGCGGTAAAATGGGAGGGGCAGGTGTGATTGCCGGCCTGATTGAGAAATTCATGCCTGAAAAGAAGGAAGCTGAGACGGCGAGTGATATTTTGACTCTCAAGGAGATTGAAAACAAATATCCCGGGGTCACTTATAGTTTTGAAGGAGAGCAGAAAGATCAGGCTCAATCAATCCAGGAGATGGGGGCGAAATTTGTTCTGGCCCTCCTCGGGATGTATGTGCTGATGGCCGTGCCGCTTCGGTCTTATTTCCAACCTCTCATCATCATGTCTGTCATTCCGTTTGGACTGGTGGGAGCAATTATCGGGCATATGATCATGGGCTTTAATTTCAGTATCATGAGCATGTGTGGATTCGTGGCGCTGGCTGGAGTTGTGGTGAACGATTCGCTCGTGCTTGTCGACTACGTGAATCGATATGTGAAGTCCGGCCACACGATACTGGAAGCTGCCAGAGAGGCCGGGGCATCCCGTTTCCGGCCCATTCTTTTAACCTCTCTGACTACATTCGCAGGTCTCACTCCAATGCTGATGGAGACGGATATTCAGGCCAGGTTCCTGATTCCGATGGCCGTTTCGCTGAGTTTTGGCATTTTGTTTTCAACCGCCATTGTTTTGATATTGGTGCCCTGCGTTTACCTGATGACTTATGATCTCAAAAACCGTTCGGTAAAAGGGCGGGTGGTTCGTGAAAAATCGAAAGAGGTTCCACCTCTTCCCGGAGAGATGAAGTCGACTACCTGATTTTCGGGGAATGATTTCTGAAAGCTTGGCTGGATGACGACAGATAGAATTCGAGGATTTCCTGATACAAGTCGTCGCCTCCTTTTGCCAACACATCGCCATGGTAAGCATCTTCTGATTCGAGCCAGCGTTTATTCGAGTGAGGAATCGCATCGAATATACGGCGTCCATGATCGATCGGGATTACGGTGTCCAGTTTCCCATGAACGACAAACATGGGTTCGTTGATGGATGTTGCGGCTTTTAGCGGAGCGATTTCGGAGCATTTAAATCCGGCGCGAAGCTCGCTGAGGCGAACCACGGATTTAGCCATCCAGTGAGGGAACTGCCTCTTGGAGAACTTACCTCCGGAGTAAATAACGAGTTGTTCCAGATCACCGAAGGGGGCAACCACTGCAGACGCCGTTATGTCATCGGTCTTGGAGAGAGTTTGAATCATCACTGATGCTCCAAGTGAGTAGCCGAAGCCGTAGGTGGGAATGGTTTCGTCGAAACCTGCCTTATCCCGGGCCGCTTCGAGAACAGCAAGAGCATCGTCGACCTCAAGCTGGCCGTATGTACAAAATCTCCCGCCGCTTTGTCCGTGGGCACGCGTATCGAATATTACCGCCGAAAAACCGGCAGCTACAAATCGTTCTGTAATGGGCAGGGCATCTTCTTTAATGCCTCCCCGCCCATGGATAAGCAAAACCAATCCTTTGTTGTTTGTCGAAAACCCCGCGTTCGAAAGTCGCCGTTCCATTTCCCGCCGCTTTTTGGCCGTGCCGGGAACCGACGTGGGTTTGACCAAAATAGCTTCGAGTTTGGTTCCATCGGTCGATGCAACGGTGAAAGGACTGAGTGTGAGCCCGTATTCTTCCGGAGCCGCCAGAATTTTCTCATGCCACTCACTGGTAGCGCGCCTCCTTGGGGTGACCATTTTCTCAGCCAGTAGCCAAATACCGGCTCCCGACGAGGCGATTCCCAATATGACAAGGGAGATAGCTATTCTTTGAATTCGACGTCTAAAAGGTTTCGTAAAAAACTTCAACAGAGGCATTTGCCCATTACGAAACTATCAAATGTGCTCTTTCAATAATCTGCACCGTTTAAGCTGGCAGTCACAGATTTCAGCCAGGCTTCCAGTTCTGACTGCATTGCCTTGACACGGTCAGCTTCGCTTCCTGCCA
This sequence comes from Verrucomicrobiales bacterium, assembly GCA_048267005.1. Lineage (GTDB taxonomy): Bacteria > Verrucomicrobiota > Verrucomicrobiia > Verrucomicrobiales > DEV007 > JABDJT01. Next base: position 213,232 of record JBLWYI010000010.1, read on the forward strand.
AGTCTTTTTCTTCAAACGGATCATCAGCCAGATTGTAAAGCTCCCAGGTAAGAGTTCTCTTTTTGTCGACAATTCGGTGCAGCTTCCAGTCAGAGTCGATCCAGGCTGCGTGACCGGCAAGTTTTTCGATTGTTTCAGGAGGAGAGGGAAGTTGGTCGGGGTGAGCGCTGGATGTTGGCGGCGGTAAATCGTTGCCGGCTTTTTGAGCTTCCAACAACTCCGCCATCCATTTGTCAGAAGGCGTTGAAATCCCCCCTCTAACCACATCCCAAAATCCCATCGGTTTTTGGCGGCTTTGAACTTTTCCTTCGATCAGTGGAACAAGATTGATACCATCGAGGGGAGCCTGGTTCTCAACTTTGGCACCTGTGATATCGAGTAGGGTAGGGTAAATATCGAATGTGTTGGCGCGGACATTGGTAACAACCGGCTGTTTGATTTTGGCTGGCCATTCCAGAATTGCCGGAACGAGAAGGCCGCCTTCATACACCTTGCCTTTGTGACCGCGGTGTCCACCAGTGTTGCCGACTTTAGGGAGAGCTCCGTTGTCACTGCAGTACCAAAGAACCGTGTTGTCGCGGATTCCCATTTCACTGAGAAAGTCACGGAGTTTGCCGTAGGCCCTGTCCATTCCAGTAATTTCTCCGAGAAAGTTTTGCCGGTTTTGCGGTTGATCTGAATAGTGTGCCTTGTCTTCGGCTGCGGCTCGATGAGGGCTGTGGGGAGACCCAAACCAAATCACAGTGAAAATTGGAGCGTCTTCTTTTAATTTCTCTTTCATCCACTCGATTGCGAAATCGACAGCGACCATTGAGCTTTCACCTTCCGGTTTAATAGCAGTACCTTCATCGGAGAGTGGAGAATCGTTGTCATAGTAGTTCGGTGCGCTTACCCATCGGTCGAATCCATTTGCGCCCGGATTGGCAGGACTCGTCTTGCGGACTGATCCGAGATGCCACTTACCAAAGTGCCCGGTGGAGTATCCTGCGGATTTGAGCGCTTCAGCAATTGTCGTCTCCTGCGGACGCATAGGGTAGCCCCATTTGTAGACTCCCATCCGGTTTGGATTTCTGCCGGTGAGTACGCTGGCTCGTGTTGGAGAGCATACCGGGGCGGCGGCATAAAACCGGTCGAATCGAATTCCAGTCGCAGCAGCCTTGTCGAAATTTGGCGTGACTACTTTGGGGTGTCCCATGAAGGCCATATCTCCCCAGCCTTGGTCATCAGCCATGACGAGGACTATGTGGGGCTTTTCTCCAGCGGAGAGAAAAGCCGGGAGTAGCAGGAACAAAGTGAGTGTAGCTCTGATGATCATGCTGGATGATGACGATGATTGTGATTCCAGGCAATTGCGCCATCGTGGTTTGCGAAAAGTAGTCGGATAAACGTAGGTCGAAGTTAAATTCCTGCAGGTTCGCCGCTGCGATTTTCGTGGAATGGAAGCACGGATAAAGTTTTTGCTTGCGGAGCAGTTGCTTATTGTTAAAAATAACAGTGTGAATTTGAACTGTGAGTTGGAACTGTCGAAGACGCCGTTGATTCGGGAAATGCCTGAAGAGGAGCGCCCCCGCGAAAAGCTTCTGGCACGAGGAGCTGGAACATTGTCGAATGCAGAAATTATGGCGCTGTTTTTCGGGACGGGTAGACCGGGAATGAGCGCGATCGAATTGGGGCGAGAACTACTGAGACGTTTTGGTTCATTAAAGGGAATCTCAAGAGCTACTGTTGAAGAGTTGTCGACGATTAATGGGATCGGTCCTGCAAAGGCAGCGCAATTGGCTGCGGTATTTGAATTTGGGAACCGGCTGGCCGGTGAACGGTTTACTTCGGAGCCCCTTGATTCCCCGGAAGCAATATTTGAATTGGTGGGACCGGAGATGGCCCGTCTAGATCAGGAGTCGCTACGAGTGGTATTGTTAAACGCAAAAAACCGCCTGATTCAGGTCGTTGAGGTTTCAAGGGGAACTGTCGACCAAGCGATTGCCCACCCAAGGGATATCCTCAAACCTGCGATCCAGTTTTCAGCTTCGAGCTTTGTCTTGGTTCACAATCACCCTTCCGGTGATCCATCTCCCAGTTCAGCTGATTACAGAGTCACGCGAAACGTGCGTGAGTCTGCAAAGTTGATGCAGATCGATTTCGTCGATCATGTCATAGTTGGGGCTGAATCTGTCTCCAGTGATGAGCCTTATTACAGTTTCCGTGAAAGCGGACTAATTTGAAATCTGATCAAAGGCTATCCGGCGTTTCTAATCCGTTTGATCCTTGTGTTTTTGAGGAAATAGCAAAAATTAGTCTCGGTATTGCGTGAGATGAAGAAAATCCTCAAATTCGCTGTTTTTTCGTTGGTCTTTTGCTCGGAACTTGCTAATGATGCCGAGCCTGTATCCTTTGAGCGAAACCGCTCAAAAGGATTTTGCTAATTTTCATAACTGATATAGTTTTGAAGCTTCTAATTTCAAGGGACATGAGTTTTTTGCCACGACTGCTTTCTTTCAAGCTTGCGATGGTCTGCTTTTTAATGGCAGGTCATATTTCGTATGCTCAACTAGGTGAGGCACTGAGCGGTGCTTCAGATGCGGCTGAAAACCTTGATATTCAGAGCGATTACACAACTTTCGATGAGAATTTGGGAATTGCTAAAGCATCGGGCGATGTGGTGATTAAATATGGTGAGGTGACTATCGAAGCGGATGAAGCTGAGTTTCATCAATCTTCAGGGAAAGTTTTTGCCCGCGGAAATGTTTCCGTTTTCAAGCCGGATGGTAACTATTTCGGTGATGAAATAATTTACAATACCGAGACGGGTGAAATGACTGCTTTGGATCTGCGTGGTTCGTTGGATCCGATTTTCTACAACGCAGCAGAAGTGGAAGTTCCTACAGGGGATGACCCTACCATTGCGATGGATAACGGTTTCTTCACCACTCATGACGCCGTAAACCCAAATTATCGCATCCAGGCGAAACGGATGAAGATTTTTCCAGGGGAGAAGGTGGTGATGAAAGGTGTGAAGTTATACGCTGGAGACAAGCCTATCTTCTGGTTGCCGTATCTTTCACAACCTTTGGACGATGAGTTGGGGTACTATTTTGTTCCCGGTTACAACTCAACGTGGGGGGCATTTTTGCTCAATCAATATGGCTTCATGATCGGTGACCATACGTTGGCTCAGGCTCACCTTGATTTCCGAAGTGAACGTGGGGTTGCTGGTGGTATTGAATTTAAGTCCGAGCGTCACCGGGGAAATGACAACTTTGGGCGATTGAATCTTTACTACGCTCAGGATCAGGATCCGCTTCAGTCTTTCAATGGGCGGCTTCGTGAGCCCGGGACGATTGATGATGAACGTTACAGGATCAATCTTCAGCATCGGGTTTATCTGCCTGGACCCGAGAAAAGCACCCTGTATTTAGATATCGATATCAACAAGTTGAGTGATGAGTTCTTTTATCAGGATTTCTTTCCTGCTGAATATCGGACTGACCCTCAACCTGATAATGTGTTGAATCTGGTTAAGAGCCATGACCGCGGAACGATTTCATTGACCGGACGCTATCAGCTCAATGATTTCTTCCCCACGGATGAGCGCACGGAGTTGGCCCTCGACTTCATTCGCACTCCCATTGGTGAATCTGGCTTCTTTTACAACGGATACACGACTGCCGGGGTGATTGATGAATATCTTGGCGATAATCAAAGGGCTGATTTGATTGCCCGAAAAGAGCAGCTCCAAATGGTCAGGGACGGTTTCCTCTCCATCTCCGGAGGTGACTTGGTGGATGCTGATGGAGTTGTGGTGGATACCGCCACATACGATCTGACGGAAACTGACTCACTTCTTGAAGATATTGAGCGTCAGCTTGATCCTCGCGGATACGGTCGCTTCGATACCTATCATGAATTTCTTTTCCCAACCACCGTGGGAGGTTTCCTCTCCGTTGTGCCTCGCGCAGGTGCTGGATACACAAATTATTCAGATATAGAAGCCCCCGGGACCAGTTCCTTTGACCGGTCGATCTTCCATGCCGGAACGGATATATCTCTTAAGTTTTCACGTAAGAATACTGATGCTTTCAATGAAGCGCTCGGAATTGATGGGATGATGCATGTCGTTCAGCCATACATAAATTACTCTTATGTGGCTACAGATGAAATTGGAACTAATTTCACTCCAATCGATCGAATCACCCCGACCACCCGCCTTCGTCCAATCGACGTTCCTCTGTTCACCTCGGTTGACGGTTTGCAGGACTGGAATATCGCCCGCATCGGTGCTTTCAATCGCTGGATCACTCGTCGTAACGGTGGAAACCATCAGTGGTTGACTTTGAACAACTATTTTGAAGCCTACCTGACCGATCCTGAGTTTGATCGTGATTTTTCCAACCTGTTTAACGAGGTTCGGTGGAATCCTCTACCATGGCTTTCCGCTGGCACTACTGCTCAACTGCCGGTGTTCGGTGAAGAAATGGACTTTACTGAAATTAATTCAGATGTGTCGTTTATGCCGACGAACTGGTTCCGGTTCAATGTCGGTCATTACATGCTTAGCGATCATCCATTCTTTCAGGATGCAGATCTTTACACCTTTGGAACCTACACTCGCTTGAGTGATCAGTGGGGATTCAGCACAAATCACAGATTTGAAGCGGAGGATGGAACCTTGGAATACCAGCAGTATCAGGTTCATCGGGATCTGGCCAGTTGGACAGCCAGCCTCGGAGCTATCAGTCGTAACAATCGAAACGGTGATGATGAGTGGGGTGTTCTGATGAGCTTGACGCTCAAAGCTTTCCCTCGCGTATCTGTCCCGCTTGATTTCCAGCCCGGTGGTGGAGCTTTTGAATAATTTGCAAAGTTAGACCGGAAGATTTTAAAGAGCGCCGATTTATCGGCGCTTTTTGTTTTCCAGGGGAAATATCCCGAAACTTTCACTGGCGGACTTGGAGCACCGCTACATATTCGGCGGCATGAAATTGACCATCATTGGATCCGGTTATGTTGGGCTCACCACTGGCGCATGTTTTGCCGAAGTCGGTCATGAGGTCATGTGCGTAGACAACAACGCTGAAAAAGTGGCCACTCTGCTCCGGGGGGAAATTCCAATCTACGAGCCCGGTTTGGCTGAAATGGTCACCAAGAATGTCGCTGCAGGACGTCTCAAGTTTACCACTGACACACCCGAAGGAGTTGACCACGGGGATGTTGTTTTTATCGCTGTTCCGACGCCTCCAAATGAAGATGGTTCAGTGGACTTGAAGTTTATTGAGAAAGTGGCCCGGGAGATCGCACCTGCTATCCACGAATACAAGGTCATCGTCGATAAATCGACTGTGCCTGTAAAGACAGGCGAGAAGGTTACAGAAACCATCTCACGGTATTCTCCGGATGCCGAGTTTGATGTGGTGTCCAACCCTGAATTTCTTCGGGAAGGTTGTGCTGTGGCAGACTTGATGAACCCTGACCGGGTCGTTGTGGGAGCCAACAGCGACCGGGCGCTCGCTCTGATGCAGAAAATTTATGAGCCGTTTCGTGCACCGGTTCTTGCTACCGACATCAACAGCGCGGAGTTAATCAAGCATGCCGCGAATTCATTTCTGGCGCTTAAGATTTCTTACATCAATGCTGTGTCTGCGATTTGCGAAGCGAGCGGGGCGGACGTTGAACTTGTGGCAGAAGGAATCGGAATGGACAAACGAATCGGGCGCTCGTTCTTGAACGCCGGTCTTGGATACGGAGGTTCATGTTTCCCAAAAGATATCGCAGCTTTTATTGCGATCAGCGATGATCTTGGAGTGCCTTTCACCCTCTTGAAAGAGGTCGAAAAGATCAATCGCGATCAATTGGAGCGATTCATTAAACGTATCCGTGAAAAGCTCTGGGTTCTTGAGGAGAAGAAAATTGCGGTGTGGGGGCTTTCCTTTAAGCCGGATACTGATGACACTCGCAGTTCTGTCGCTATCGAGCTTGTTGAGAAACTGGTAGCTGAAGGCGCCGAGATCTCTGCCTACGACCCCAAAGCGATGGAGCATGTTCGCAATTCCGACCTGGGGACAAAAATTAAATTATGCGACAGCTCGGAAGCGGCGGCTGAAGGAACTGAAGCCGTAATCATTGCGACAGAGTGGCCGGAATTTGAAAATGCGAACTTTGCAGCCATTCGGGAATCAATGATTGCTCCTTTGATCTTTGACGGAAGGAATCTTCTGGACCCGAAATCGATGGAAAGCCTAGGATTCGAATACCACGGAGTTGGCCGGGGAATTCAACCGGCAAAGAATGATTAAGTCATCTCAAATTGAGATGAATATGTTTGTGGCCATTGGTCTTCGGCCAAATCCATTCCGTCTTCGCGCTCCCGATCGGCAGGGAAGGCATGAGGCATGTTTTTGAATAGAGTAATTCGATTGTTGCTGGTATAACCTATCATCAAATTCGTTTTTCAATCCGCGCTGACCGACGAATTCGCCCATGTTGAATCAAAAACTCCTTTCACCTGATGTCGAAGACCAAACCAATCGCCAGTATCCATCGCTGCGATTATAAAACATCCCCACCGGTCGATCAGGTGGGGATTGCTGAGCGAGCCGCGCGTTTTACGACCCGAAGCATCAAGAGCGATTGCAAACGGACAGGGCTTGAAATGGTCCTGAACATGATTGACCTGACAACATTGGAGGGGGCTGATACGCCGAACAAAGTCCGGCAACTCTGTTATAAATCCGAGCATCTTCACGACTCGATTCTCGGCCTACCGACCACGGCGGCAGTGTGTGTCTTTCCAAACTTTGTGAGTGTCGCGCGCGAGGCACTTGGGAATTCCTCGCCTGTAAAAATTGCATCAGTCGCTACTTCGTTTCCAAACGGGCACGCCATTCTCGAGCAAAAGCTTGAAGAAACCAGACGTGCTGTCGGTGATGGAGCAGATGAAATCGATATGGTAATTTCCCGCGGACGTTTTTTGAGCGGTGAATATGATTATGTGTTTGATGAAATCGCAGCAGTAAAGGAGGCATGTGGTAGCGCACGGCTAAAGGTGATTCTCGAAACCGGGGAGCTTGCTACGCTCGACAACGTTCGTCGTGCCAGCGACATTGCGATCCATGCCGGGGCAGATTTCATCAAGACTTCGACAGGTAAAATCGCATCAGCTGCGACAATTCCTGTCACACTGGTCATGCTTCTGGCTATCAGAGATCACCATTTTAGAACCGGTCAAATGGTTGGGATAAAGCCGGCCGGTGGAATTTCCACTTCAAAACTGGCGCTTCATTATCTCGTGATGGTGAAAGAAACCGTTGGGCCGGAATGGCTGACCAACGAGTGGTTCCGTTTCGGGGCAAGCAGCCTGGCGAATGATGTGCTGATGCAAATTGCGAAGCAGGAAAGCGGGCTCTATCAGGCCCCACAGTATTTTTCGAAGGACTAAATAACCATTCAATCAATGGCGAAGAAATTGAAATCAACTGAGTGGGAATACGCACCCGCTCCTGAAGCGGCAAAGCAGGCCAACATCGCCAGGCGATATGATCATTTCATCAACGGGAAATGGGTGAAGCCGGACAACGGAAACTATTTCCGGACAACCAATCCGGCGACAGGAAAAAAGATCTCTGAGGTTGCCGATGGAAGTGCACAGGATGTCGATCTCGCAGTGAAAGCTGCCCGGGCTGCCTACGAAGGGGCCTGGGGAAAGATGAGCGGTCGGGAACGTGGTAAATACATTTACCGCATTGCACGCCTGATGCAGGAGCGAGCCCGTGAGTTCGCCATCATTGAAACGCTTGACGGCGGTAAACCGATTCGCGAATCGCGGGATGTCGATGTGCCGCTCGCTGCTAATCATTTTTTCTACAATGCCGGTTGGGCTGACAAATTGGAGTATGCATTTCCAAATCGCCCGGCCAGATCGCTTGGCGTCGCTGGTCAGGTAATCCCATGGAATTTTCCGCTGCTGATGGCGGCATGGAAAATTGCGCCAGCATTGGCGACGGGGAACACGGTTGTTTTGAAACCCGCTGAGACAACACCTCTCACTTGTCTGAAACTAGCGGAAATCATTGCCGACTCAGGTCTGCCCGATGGCGTCGTGAATATCGTCACTGGCGCTGGTGAAACCGGAGCGGCGATTGTGGATCATCCGGATGTTAACAAAATCGCCTTCACTGGCTCAACCAGTGTCGGAAAGCTGATCCAGAAATCGATCGCCGGAACAGACAAGCACGCCACGCTCGAACTGGGTGGGAAGGCTGCTAATATCATTCTTGAACATGCCACTATTGATCAGGCGGTTGAGGGAATCGTGAACGGAATTTATTTCAATCAGGGGCACGTTTGCTGTGCTGGTTCGCGTCTCTTTGTTCAGGAGTCTGTCTACGAAGAGGTCATGTGGAAACTGAAGCGCCGAATGGAAACTCTGACCGTAGGGGATCCGCTCGATAAAAACACCGACATTGGTGCGATCAATTCGAAAGAACAACTCAAGACCATTCAGAAGTATCTCAAAGCTGGAGTTGAAGATGGTGCGGAAATGTTTCAGCCCAAATGTGATTTGCCTGCTGCAGGAAACTGGTGCCCGCCGACCGTGTTCACGAATGTGGCGCAATCCTCACTCATCGCCCAGGAGGAGATTTTTGGCCCGGTGCTTGCCGTGCAAACTTTCCGAACCGTACCGGAGGCCATTGAAAAAGCAAACAACACTCCCTATGGATTATCTGCAGGAGTGTGGTGCGACAAAGGTGCCCGCCTGTTTCAGGTCAGCAGTGCGCTGGATGCCGGGGTAGTCTGGGGTAACACTTACAATCAGTTCGATCCCGCTTCGCCTTTCGGCGGATACAAAGAGAGCGGATTTGGCCGGGAAGGCGGCTTACACGGGCTTGCTACCTATCTCTCTTTCTAACCATGCCCGCCACCGATAACCTTCTTTGATCTATGGACCGACTTGACGTTTTGAAGACTTACAAAATTTACATTGGCGGAAACTTCCCCCGGACTGAATCCGGTCGTTATTACACCCCGAAGGGCAGGCGAGGGAAATCGCTTGGAAATATCTGCCTCAGCTCGCGAAAAGATTTTCGCAATGCGGTCGTGGCGGCCCGGTCGGCTTTGGGAGGGTGGGCCACCCGGGCAGCTTTCAATCGCAGTCAGATTCTTTATCGTATTGGTGAAATGTTAGAGGGGCGCCGGGCGCAATTTGAGTCTGAATTGCTACAGCAGGGGATTTCTCCGGCTGCAGCAAAAGCCGAGGTTGAAGCCGCAGTTGATCGTTGTGTTTATTATGCCGGTTGGTGCGACAAATATCAGCAGGTGTTCTCGTCCGTGAATCCAGTTTCCAGTTCACACTTCAATTTCTCGGTCTATGAACCTGTCGGAGTCGTGGCGGCCGTTGCTCCGGAAAAGTCATCGTTGCTGGGTTTGCTTGGGACCGTTCTACCTGTCATCGTAGGAGGAAATTCCTGTGTTGTTCTTGCTTCGGAAAGCCGGCCGTTGTGCTCGGTTACTCTTGCTGAGGTGCTCGCTACCTCTGATTTGCCCGGAGGAGTCGTGAATATTCTGACTGGTAGCCGCAGCGAGTTATTGCCATTCATGGCGAATCATATGGATGTGAATTCGGTGGTCGCGTCTGATCTCAATGCAGAAGAAAGAGAGGCGGTCCGTGGCGAATCCGTATCGAACCTGAAACGGGTTGTGATTCACCGGGATGATATTGCCAAAACTGAATCGCCCTATGCGATTCTGGCGACTCAGGAAGTGAAGACAACCTGGCACCCTATTGAATCGAGCATTGCCGGCGGCGGCAAATACTGAGGCTTCACGAGTCAACAGGGTTGGTTCGACGATCAGACCCTGTTGGTTCGTTCGGGTGCCGGTGTTACGTTTCTTTCCCGGGTTTCTCCTCTGAGGAACCCATCCACGGGAGAATGAACGATCCGAACCATGAGACTGCTGTGAAGACCCCTTCGATGTAGACGGCACAGGCTGCGTTCATGACGCGCTCAATTCCTACTTTTTCGTCGAGGCCGCGCCAGGGTTTTAGATCGGCAAGGACACGCTTCACCCTTTCTGTGGCGTCCATTTCTGTAGGAACGGTTGCCAGATTGCACAGCGCGATCAGTGGCCAACCCACAGCGAGTAAAACTGAACCGATTCTTCCCATTCCGACCGCGAGCATGCCTGCGCCGACCACAACCAAGGGTAGGCTGAGAAACATGGTGGACCTGATCGCTGACACCCGCCAGAACAATGGGCGAAATCCGTCTTTGTGCTGGAGTGCGTGCCCGGCTTCGTGCGCGGCTACGCCGATGGCTGTATAGGTTGAGCCGTTGAAATGTTGCGGCGAGAGTGACAGTCGTTTCTTTTCCGGATCATAAAAGTCCGCCAACAGCCCACGACCCGGCACCACTTTCACATCGTTGATTCCGTTTTCCCGGAGGACTCTCTCCGCCACTTCCGATCCAGTAATCCCCAGCTTGACCTGATGTTTGCGCTCCTCTTCATATACTTTGCGATATCGGCCGCGTCCCCACATGGTGAGGGCGAGGGTAACGGCAAAAATGGCTAAGAAAACGAAATGCATCCGGTCTCTCGAAACTTGCACTGTGATAGGAAAGCGGGCAAGTTTTCACTCAGCATGATAGACCCACGAATCCGCCTCATTATTTGCGCCAGCCTGATCGCGGCTTGTTCCGTTTTCTCCGATGAACCGGTGAAGAACCTGAAAGCTAAAGATATCTCGGCTGCGATTGAAATGGATGAGAAAATTGTGATCCTGGACATTCGCACTCCGGAAGAGTTTAAGGAAGGTCGCCTTGCAAAAGCAGTAAATATTGATTTCATGGCAGATGATTTTGAGGCCACGATCGATAAACTGGATCGTGACAAAACCTATGTCGTACATTGCAAAAGTGGCGGTCGCAGTGGTCGGGCCATGGCGGCTTTCAAAGAGAAGGGATTCAAATCCATTCTGCACATGAGTGACGGCTTTCTAGGTTGGAGCGAGGCCGGATTGAAATCTGAGAAATAACCAGGTCCGGGTGAGCTGAAGGTGGGTTCGTTCTGTGAAGTGCCCGGTCCGCCACAGGTCGAGCGTACGGGGGATGTGTATCGGGAAGTCCGTCGTCGTGGCTGGTATTATACGGCGGATGG
>JBLWYI010000011.1:0-191840 GCA_048267005.1 Verrucomicrobiales bacterium
GGATAGCGGGGGATCAGATCGAAATTGAACGCAAGGCTGACGGGAAAAGGGGAAAGTTGCTGCTTAAGATTTTTTCCGAAACTGATCAGGAGTATGTGGCGGGTAAACGTTGATCGTGTGATTGCGAGTTCCCGGTTGTCTTTCTATCCTCGAATCGAATGAAATTTCTCGCTCTTGTTCTAGCCTCCTTCTGTGTCCTCGGCTCCGCAGCCGATGCGCTCCGACCGAATATTTTGTATTTCTATGTCGATGACATGGGCTGGGGATCTATCGGTCCGAACGGCCAGGCAGAACGGCGAACGAAGAATCTGCCCAATGTAAAGACGCCGAACATCGACAGACTGGCGGCTGAGGGGATCAATTTCACGCGTGCCTATGGGTGCACGGTTTGCTCGCCGGCACGTTCATCGCAGCAGACCGGGTTTCATCAGGGACATACTTTTGCGGACCGGAATGACCCTGATAATGCCAAAAAAGCAATTCGCAGGGACGACGTTACAATGGGGGATGCCTTGTCAGAAGCGGGGTACGAGACCGGCTATTGGGGCAAGTGGGGATATGGTGGTTCGAAGGATATGAAGAATCCTGAGATCCTGAATGTGCAGACTCTACCGACTTCGCATGGATACAGGCATGCGTTGGTGGAGTTGCATCATGTGCGGGCGCACACATTTTTCCAGCCGACTTTGTGGAGTGCTCCGTCCAGTGCAAAGGGAGGGCTTGAGCTGGTGCCGAATTCCATGAGTAAATATATGGGCAACGCTATGTATCCTGCCCAACCGTCGAATCACGCCGATCCGAAATACCCGGTCGTGGGGTATTGTGATGATGCCTACGCATTTGCCACGCTGGATTTTGTCCGGACGCAGGCAAAGAGTTATCGCAAGGACGGTAAACCTTTTTTTGGTCTCCTGGCGGTGCAGATCCCGCATGCGCCCTTTGATGAGATCGCGAAGCTGCCGGGCTGGGAGTCAGCCTACGCAGATGACCCGCATTTTGAGAAGCTGGCTAAACAGTCTCAGCAATGGGCTGCCATGGTGACGCGGATTGATGCGCATTTTGGAAATATTCTGGCGGCACTGGATGATCCGAACGGGGATGGTGATGATGCCGACTCGGTCGCGAATGATACGTTGGTGATTTTCATGTCGGATAACGGTGGTCCGGGCGGGAAGAACAACACTGAGCTTGATGCCAACGGCGGTCTCAGTGGGGTGAAGGGAAGTATTTCCGAAGGGGGAATTCGTGTGCCTGCAGTGATGCGCTGGCCAGGAAAGATCAAGCCCGGCACCGTGAATGATCGGCCGGTCGATGTTTCTGATCTCCTGCCTACCTTTTGCGAACTCGCGGGAGTGAAGACGCCGGTAGGACTGGACGGTGTCTCAATCGCTCCCCTGTTGACCGGAGCAGGGGAGCAAAGAAAACGGGAGTTTTTGATTCACGAGGCGGGGAAGAGTTCCTCTATCATTCGCGGAAAAGACAAGTTGGTTCGCACGCCGAAAGGACTGCAACTGTATGATCTTGACGTGGACCGGGCTGAGAAAATAAATCTCGCAGGGAAGAACAAAAAGCTGGTAAATGAGCTTGAAGCACTGTTGCTCGGAGAGCGCGTCGACGAGCCTCGCGGGTTTGCCAATACCTATCATAAATGGGCAGCGGGAATCCGGGGAAAGAACTCATCCGTGGCGGATCCGGATAATTGGTCGGACTACGTTTATGAGAACGAAGGGATTGTCTACCAGGAGGACAAAGGGGCTCCGGGGGCGTCCTGGATCGCAGATTTTCGCCATCGCTCTAAGTTAGTTGGTTCGGTCAAAATTGACAACGGCCTCGAATTTCTGGGCGTGGAGGTTTCAGGTGCAACGCAGTTTGAGATCGTCATCGGGCCGAAGGGAAATCTCTCCGGACGCAATGAAGTTCGGTTTTCAGACAATGCGACACTGACGCTCAAGGGAGGGAAGGTGTCATCGCTGCGTTGGATTGAGGTTGGTGAAGGCGCGCTAATAAAAGGCGAGGGGCAGATTGATGGCACGCTCTATAATAAAGGGGAGGTGAAGCTTGCCACGAATAAAAGGGGGGAGGCGATGCGAATACACGTGAGTAAGGACTATGTTGAGTCCATTGGTGCTGGTTTTACGATTCCGGTGACCGGGGCGGGTATCAGTGAGCTTGCCGTCGCAGGAAAAGCAAAACTGGCGGGACAACTCAGGCTTGAAATTGAAGAGGGAGTTGTCTCCAGAATGGGAGAGTCGCTGCGAGTGTTGACTGCGAGCGAGATCGAGGGGCGGTTTTTAAACCCGGATGAGATCGTTGAGAGTCGGGACGGGAGACGTTTTAAAATAAGCTACACCGACCGTGCCGTATTCATCACTCAGGAGGCGGATACTGACCTGACATTGAATTGATTCTTCAGTTCGAACGAGTTGTCTTACGGAAAACGGCGCAATTTTTTGCTGGAGATTTTTCTAATTGTCTGAAAGGTTCACAGCGACAGTCCCACTAAAGGACTCGAATCACACTATGATCTCGACCCCAATCTATCAAGGAGGGCTGCCACGATGCTGAAATCACTCATTTCTCGCGTCGGTCTGGCAGCGGTAACTTCGATCACTCTCATCAGCTGCGGCGATAAGGGCGAATCGACTACAGCAACGGAAGCCCCCTCGGCGGATTCAAACGCCGTTCTCATCATCTCGGCGATCCCGGATGAAAAGATCACTGACCAAAAGGTTCGCTTTGATAAAGTGGCTGAATACCTCAGTGAGAAGTTGGGCATCAAAGCCAAGTTCGAATTTTCGAAGGACTACACGGATGCCGTGCAAAAATTCAAGAATGGTGAAGCACACCTCGTTTGGTTTGGTGGTATTTCCGGCGTTCAAGCTCGATTGGGAGTTCCCGGTGCAGAAGCCATTGCCCAGGGAATTGAAGATCCGAAGTACAAGTCTTATTTCATTGCTCACAAAGATGCTCCAATTGAGCCAGGTGATGAATTTCCTGAAGGAATCAAAGACCTGACTTTTACGTTTGGGTCAACAGGGTCAACTTCGGGACGTCTCATGCCTTCGTATTTCATTCTCGAAAACACCGGGAAACTTCCCGGAGAATGGCTCAGCAAAGGTGAGAACTTCCAGGCTTCCGGCGGTCATGTTGCAACAGCGAACGCGGTTGCTGACGGAACCTTTCAGGTCGGAGCGTTGAGCTACAAAGCCTATGACAAAGAAGTCGCCAGCAATGAGAAGGTTAAGGCTAACACCCGCATTATCTGGACGACTCCGTATTACGCTGACTACAATTTCACCATTCACCCCGATACGAAGACTGCTTTCGGAGATGACATCTTTCAAAAAGTTCAAGATGCGCTTGTGGCAGCGAAAGAGGGTGACGGAGTTCTTGAAGCTATCAACCGCACAGCCGTTATTCCTGCTAAGAGCGAGGAATTTGATGGAATCAGAGTTGTTGCTGAGAAAGTCGGTCTCCTTGAAAAATAAGTTTCCAACTTCCCAGGTTTAAACATTTGCAGGGTCGGCGAAGCTAATCGTCGGCCCTGTTTTATCGATGCCCAGTGCCTTCCAGCTTAAACACATTACCTGCCGGTTCGGAAACCTGGCCGCAGTTGATGATGTGTCGCTGGAAATTCAAACGGGTGAGAGTGTTGCCTTGATCGGGCCGAGTGGGAGCGGCAAGACGACGCTTCTGCGCACGCTGAACACCATGCGTGGGCCTGAATCGGGGAGTGTTTCCGTGTTTGGTGAATCGATTGCGGGATTCGGTGCAAAAGATTTCCGGAAATTGCGATCCCGCATTGCATTCATCCCACAGCACCTTGGTTTGGTGCCGAATTTGTCGGTCCTGCAAAATGTGATTTTGGGACGGGGAGGAAAGCGCGGGACGATCCGTTCGTTGCGGGATATCATTGCTCCGTCCAAAATTGATGTCCGCGAGATCCACGAAATTCTCGATCGTGTCGGGATTGAGGAGAAACTTTACTCCCGGACGGACCGGCTTTCAGGGGGACAACAGCAGCGGGTGGCGATCGCCCGCGCATTATTTCAAAAACCGGAGGCGATCCTGGCAGATGAACCTGTCTCGGCGGTCGATCCCGCCCGGGCCAGAGATACCGTCCAGCTGCTTTCCAGTCTGTCAGAGGAAGAGGGGTTTACTCTGGTGGTGAGTTTGCATAATCTGGAATTGGCTCACGAATACTTCCCGCGATTAGTAGGGGTGCGGGCAGGAAAATTGGTTTTCGATGCCGCTCCTGATGACATTCCCGAAGCGGAAATGACGGCGCTTTACGAACTGAGCGAGTCAGAGATGATGGTCGATGCCTGATGGGCCGGGCGGTCGACCTGAGATGTCTGAAAAATCAGAGCCAGCAATCAAGCCGGTTTGGTGGAATCAAAATTCATCATGCTTTCTCAAGCGTTTTGTTTGAACACAATGTTGTAATGATGGTCAAATAAAATGGAAGCGCTGATTTCTCCTGGCTCCGTTTGGGGATTTGGGCGGTTCTCATACATAAAAACCATTGATACATATCCACGACAACCGCGTCTTAAATTATAAGAAAATGAATCCCAATCAATTTACTTTAAAACTTCAGGAAGCTGTTCAGGCCGCACAGGGGCTTGCTTCAGGAAAGAATCATGCCGAACTCAGTTCCGTTCATCTACTTCTGGAATTGCTCAAACAACCAGAGGGGGTGACCCGTCCGGTTCTCACAAAAATCGGGGCGAACCCGGATGCTCTGGAGAGCGAGTTGGAGGCCATTCTGGCGAAAAAACCCTCAGTTGCAAGCGGGGGAAGCGGACAAACTTATCTAAGTTCGGAGCTAAAATCGGTGATGGATGCCGCTGAGAAATCCCGCAAGAAGATGGGGGATGACTATCTCAGTGTTGAACATTTTTTGCTCGGTGTTGTGAGCCAGGCTGCCCCTGAAGTGAAGGGTGCTCTGAGCGCAAACGGAGTTGATGAGAGTTCTCTCAAATCAGGAATCGAATCGATTCGCGGTAGCCAGAAAGTGACGGATCAAGATCCTGAAGGAAAATACCAGGCTCTCGAGAAATACGGCACTGATCTTACAGCGATTGCGCGGAGTGGGAAGATTGATCCGATCATTGGGCGTGATGAAGAGATTCGGCGGGTGATGCAAATATTGTCGCGCCGGACGAAAAACAATCCGGTGTTGATTGGCGAACCGGGTGTCGGGAAAACCGCCATTGCCGAAGGTCTTGCCCGCCGGATCGTGAGTGGGGATGTCCCTGAATCCTTGAAGAACAAGCGACTCATCGTGATGGATGTCGGGTCGATGATTGCCGGTGCAAAATACCGGGGTGAGTTTGAAGACCGGCTCAAAGCTTTTCTGAAAGAAGTGACCTCCAGCAATGGTGAGATCATTCTGTTTATCGACGAACTTCATACCATCGTGGGTGCAGGCGCAAGCGAGGGGGCCGTGGATGCATCGAATATGTTGAAACCTCAACTGGCCCGCGGTGAGCTTCGGACGATTGGCGCAACCACGCTGGATGAGTATCGCAAATACATTGAGAAAGACGCTGCACTTGAGCGTCGGTTTCAACCGGTCAATGTAGCGGAGCCAAGTGTGGAAGATACCATCGCGATTCTGCGGGGAATCAAGGAGCGGTATGAAGTGCATCACGGAGTCCGGATTCTGGACAGTGCACTTGTGGCTGCTGCCACATTATCAGACCGCTATATATCGGACCGGTTTCTACCTGACAAGGCCGTTGATTTGATTGACGAGTCCGCTTCCCGCTTGAAAATCGAGCTCGATAGTTTGCCAACTGAAATTGATCAATTGGAGCGACAGGCGATGCAACTTGAGATGGAGCGGCAGGCTCTGGATAAAGAGAAGGACCCGGCTTCGAAGGATCGCCTTGTGAAAGTCGAAAAAGAAATTGCCGACACCAAAGAGAAGGCTGATGGGATGAGGGCTCAATGGCTTAGCGAAAAGGCTGTCATTGATGAAGCAAACGATGCTCAGGAAGCGATTGAGCAAGCCAAAAATGAGCTCGAACGGGCTCAGCGGGAGGGGAACCTCGGTCGCGCCAGTGAGATTCAATATGGGCAGTTGCCGGATCTGGAAGCTCAGTTGGGTGAAGCTAAAAAACGTCTTGATGAAATGCAGTCTTCGTCGCGGCTTCTGAAGGAGGAAGTTTCTGAAGACGACATTGCCGAGGTTGTCAGTTCGTGGACGCACATTCCCGTGTCACGTTTGCAGGAAGGCGAGCGGAGCAAACTGGTCATGATGGAGGAGCGTTTAGGGGACCGTGTGGTTGGCCAGGTGAAGGCGGTGAAAGCCGTTTCCAATGCGGTCCGGCGCGCCCGTGCCGGATTGCAGGATGAGAATCGTCCGATTGGTTCGTTTCTCTTTCTTGGCCCAACCGGTGTCGGAAAAACCGAGCTTTCCCGGGCCCTGGCAGAGTTTCTATTCGATGATGAAAACGCGATGGTTCGGATCGATATGAGCGAATACATGGAGAAGCATGCCGTGGCCCGCTTGATCGGTGCCCCTCCGGGGTATGTCGGATATGAAGAGGGAGGGCAGCTTTCCGAAACAGTTCGGCGCAAACCTTATTCAGTCGTGTTGTTTGATGAGATCGAAAAAGCTCATGCGGACGTTTTTAATGTCCTCCTACAAGTTCTGGATGACGGCCGGATCACCGATGGTCAAGGACGGACTGTTGATTTCAAGAACACGGTCATCATTATGACTTCGAATATCGGCAGCGAGTATATTCTGAATACAGACGATGCAGCGGATCGCGACGATTTGGTGCAGAGGGCTCTCAAAGGTCATTTCCGGCCTGAGTTCCTGAACAGGGTGGATGAAACGATTATCTTCGATCGATTGAGCGAAGAGGATCTGAAGTCGATTGTCACGATTCAACTGGAGCGGGTGAAGCATCGCCTGTTGAAACAGGGGCTTAATCTCGATTTGACCGGAGCCGCTCTGAGCTTGCTCGCAACAGATGGATACGACCCTGCATTCGGAGCCCGCCCCTTGAAGCGCTCAATTCAGCGAAGAATCCTCGATCCGCTCAGCCTCGATCTGCTGGAAGGAAAATTCAAAGATGGCGATGTCGTGAAAGTCGACGAAGCCGGAGGTGAGTTGGTCTTTGTGAGCGGATAAAGTTTTTTGTGACATTGCCCAAATAATTCGAGCCACACTGTTTCAGGCGGTGTGGCTCGTTCATTATTTGGGCATCAGCTCTCTTTGCCGGGGATCTTGGTTTTCTCTGCAGCAATCTTTGCCTTCTCAATTTCTGCCAGTTGTCTGGCTTCTTCCGCTGCGGCTTCGAGTTCCAAATCAAGCATCGCCATCCGGGCTTGTCCTTCCCTCCGAACAATCAGCATGTCGTAGATTGCAAGAAACACGACAAGAACGACGAGGATAAAAACGATCCCCCAGAAGGCGATAAATCCGGCCGGGTTTCCCATTAATTTGTCACCGAGAAAAACGAAGCCGCCAAAAGCCAGAAACATTGCCAACGCCGTGAGGCCGAAGAGAAGGTTTCTCCTGTATTTACGATGGCGCAGAATCACAAACCCTGTCGCCAGGCTAAGTGCCACTTTTTCAGAAGGTGCGTTTTGAGACCCGGGAATCTCAACCTTGTCAGGTTTCTTACTCACTCTTTCATTCAAACAAAGTGCACCTTGAAAAACCATCTTAAACTTTCCTTTTTCCGCCATTTCGGCACAATTCACATGTCCCTGGTGATGTTCTGATTCTTTTATTCGCTACGATGCATGTTCCCTCTCTCATTGAAAAAAAACGCGACGGTGGTGAGCTGTCTGACGCCGAAATCCGGGATATTGTAGCCGGGTTCACTGCGGGAGATATTCCTGACTACCAGATGTCGTCACTGGCGATGGCTATTTTCTTTCGGGATATGACGAGTGAGGAAACGGCATCGCTCACCCGTGCCATGCTTGAGAGTGGAGATGTGATGTCCTATCCGGACGGGCACCCGATGATCGTTGATAAGCACTCAACTGGAGGGATCGGAGATAAAGTCTCTCTGGTCCTCGCTCCATTGCTGGCCTGTGACGAATCCGTATGGGTGCCGATGATTTCAGGTCGCGGTCTGGGGATCACGGGTGGGACACTTGATAAACTCGAGTCGATTCCCGGATTCAACGTAAATGTTTCCGAGGGTGAAGCTTTGAAACAACTGGAGAAAATTGGAGTCGTCATGATGGGGCAAACCGGTGAAATTTGCCCGGCCGACAAGAAACTCTATGCACTTCGCGATGTCTCAGGAACGGTGCCAAGTCAGCCATTGATTGTGGCGTCGATCATGTCCAAGAAACTTGCCGAGTCCCTCGACCGCTTGGTTCTGGACGTAAAATTCGGGAGTGGGGCTTTCATGAAAACACGAACTGAAGCGGAGGCACTTGCCAGGCGGATGTGTGAAGTGGGGGAGAAGATGGATGTGCAAGTCAGTGCGATTTTAAATCCAATGGATCAACCGCTGGGGCGGACCGTCGGGAATGCATTGGAGGTGGAGGAGTCGATTGAAATTCTCCGGGGAAAAGGTCCTGAAGATTTGCGTGAGCTTGTTCTGGATTTAAGTGAGGCGGTCGCAAACGTTGATCGGGAGAAACTCTCGGGTTGGCTTGATGATGGAACTGCCTGGAATAAGTTTGTGGCCCTCGTGGAATGTCAGGGAGGAGAGGCCTCTGATCTGGCAGATTTTTCAAGCGTCCATCCTGCGCCTGTAATTCGGGATATTGAATCTCCGGTTCCGGGAAAAATTGCCAAAATGGATGCCGAAGTGGTTGGTCGGGCGAGTTTGCAACTGGGAGCTGGTCGCGCAAAATTTGATGACAGTGTGGATTTCGCAGTGGGATTCTCCAATATCGCGAAAGTCGGTGAATCCATCGAAGTCGGGGAGCGGCTCGGACGTGTTCATGCCCGCGATGAAAACTCAGCTAAGTTAGCTGAAGAGCGCTTCCTGAGTGGAGTGGAGATTGTTTAGCTTCACCTTTACATCATTTTTACAAATCCCTTACACTCGGCTGACAACCGCGTGGTTAATCTATGGCAGTCTCGCCATCACGATCCAATAGGGTCATATTGATGAACCAACCCTGTTGACTCGTATTTTGCAAAATTCAGCTTTTTCATGAAACGCTTCCTGCTCCTTTTCACCCTTGTGTGCACTTCGCTGCCCGGTTTCCAAATCAATGCTCAAGACGAACCGGCACCTCCACCTGCGACAGCTCCAGAGATTACAGAGTTACCAGCGGTTGTTCCTGCACCAGTTGTTGATCCAGCGCCTGCGGTTTCTGAGTCTGAGCGGGAGATCGTCAATCGAGAACGTTCAATTTATGTTCCCTATGAAGATCTGGAAGCGGTCTTTGAGCAGGATGGGCGCGGGGTGTTCCTGCCCTATCGTGAATTTCTGGATCTGTGGAATCAAATCAATCTTCAAGACAAGAAAGACGATGAGGATAAGCCGCCGACTGACGGAGTGTTGGCATCTGCCCGCTACACCGCAGTGGTCGAAGGTGACGAAAATCAAGTGTTGGCAATTGATGCCATTCTCACCGTAGAGAGTTTCAAAGAAAAGGGATGGGCCGTGGTGCCTCTGTTGAAAAGCGGAATGAATATCGCCGAAGCTGAAACGGGTGACGCGACTCTTCATTTCGGGGCGAATGGTTACGAGCTGATTTTACCGAAGAAGGGGCAATACGAGATTAAATTAAAGCTCTACGGAAAGGTTAACCGGAGTAGCGGTCGACATGCCGTTGGAATTAATTTGCCCAAGGCGGGAGTTTCAAAGTTTGAAGCGATTGTTCCCGATACGGGATGGGAATTCGATATCCAGCCGGGTGCAGCATACACGACCCGGGATCAGCCGGATGGAACCACTCAATTATCTTTCTTCTTCGGAGAAACTGAACATTTTGACATCGGATGGCAGAAACAGGGAGAGGAAACAAAACTCACTCCTCTGCTTTTTGTCGAGACCAATGTGATTTCGACAGTGGTTCCGGGGGCATTGCAAACCAAAGCTACGTTGGACTACCGAATTCTTCGTGCCGGGGTTGAGTCATTCGAAGTGACGGTGCCAAAGGGGCAGGAGGTCCTTGAAGTAAAAGGAGAAAACATCAAGGAATGGGACGTCTCGGATATGGGGGAGAGTCAGAGGCTTTTAGTGAGCCTGCACTCTGCGGCGAAGCAAACCTATTCTCTGACTATAGATCTTGAAGAGGCACTTGGAGTTATGCCAACGGAATTCGATGTCCCTCAGGTAGCGGCTGACAATGTCGTTCGCCAGCGGGGAACTGTTTCGTTGAAAAATTCAACTGAGTTAGAGTTGGAAACAGTTTCCAGCGAGGGGCTGACACAACAGTCAATGATAACGTCTCCAATCATTAATGGAAATGTGCAGGGAAATGTGCAGGGAAACGTGATTGTCAATCAGCAGGCAAATTTCGCTCAGGTCGGTAATGGCGGGAATATCAATATCAACGGAGGCGATATTCAAATCGGATATGCTTTAAATGATTATGGTCGGTTCCGTTTTCTTACCATGCCGTTCACGATGACCCTGTCGGTGAAAAAGGCCGAGCCAATTGTGGAAGTGGAGAGCTGGACGCGTTTTGTGGTCGAGCCTGATGCCGCGAATTTTATTGCGCGCCTCGATTACTCTGTGAAGCGTGTAGGGATCTTTGACGCGCGAATTGAGATTCCTGAAAATTTTGAAGGGGTTGAAGCGGTCGGACAAAATGTTGAGGACTTCTCCGAAGAGACTGTTGATGGAAGTCGCTTTTTGAATGTGAAGTTCAACAATCGATCTCAGGGGAATTTTTCGATCACCATTACCGGACGTAGAATTCGCGATAATTCAGCGGAGGATGCGATCGTTCCAGTCTTTTCACCGCAGGATGTTGAACGCCACGAAGGAAAAATAGGAATTCAAATCCATACCAGTCTGGACCCGTCGACGAAGGATGAGGGTGACTTGCGTCAGCAGGACGTAAATGTCTTAGGTGTGTCAAAGTCGAACAATGTCGGTGTGCCCGGAAACGGGGCCCTTCAGATTGGCTTTCGATATCGGGGTGAGGCTACTCCGGCGACAATAGGTTTCACATTGAAGAAGCCCCAGGTCAATGGTGAAGTGTTCACACTTGTTGAGGTGAAAGAGCAACTCATCCGGTATCAATGGACCATCAGCTACAATGTACTGTATGCCGGGGTGGATACGTTTGTGATCAGTCTGCCTGAAGGCATCGCCGAAAACCTTCGTCATGACGGTGCCCTCATCAAAGAGGTCGATAAGAACTACACTCCGCCGACTGAAGTGGAGAATCCGTCTGTGGCCGGTGAAGGGCGAGTATTGTGGGGCATTGTCTTGCGGGACAAAAAGATGGGGAATTATCAGTTGAAGCTGACGCTTGATGAACCGCTTCTTGCAAATTCTGCAGACGATCCCGCTGATGCGCCGGATGGTCCCGAGTCAAAAGATGGTCGGAATTTTGAGATCAAATTACCTGAAGTTAAATTGGAGAGTGTTGATACTGAAACGGGCCAGATAGCTGTGGTGAAAGACGACAACCTGGAGATTCTCGATTCCAAACCGGTCAGCTTAGAATCAATTGATCCCAAAGAGCTTCGTGGCGGTCTTGCCCGTCCCGGAGTCTTTCTGAGCTATAAATACCGACGTCACCCGTTGGGATTGACATTGGATGTGAGCCGAAACGAGTTCCTGCCCGTTCCCCAGGCGGTGGTAACTTACGCCAATCTCACGAGTGTGATCAGCAGTGACGAAGCAATTACGACGGAGGTGATCTATTGGGTTAGAAACAATGCTAAACAGTTTTTCAGTGTTTCTCTACCGAAGGACGGCAAGATGGTCAGCGACATCTATGTAAATGGAAAGCCTCAACAACCCATGCGGCGTGCGGATGAAGATGTGGTGTTGATTCGTCTGCCAGTTGAAGAAGGCCTTGATGTGTTTCCTGTTCGCTTTGTCTATGAAGTTCCAAGCCCGAGTCCCGGCGAAAAGTTAGGAGCGATGGGAAGTGTGTCCTTTGTTCCTGCTGAGTTGACCGATGCAGAGGTTTTGCAGAGTCACCTGAAATTGTATCTGCCGGAGGATTATGTGTACCGGAGTTTCAAGAGTGCGATGAGGCTTCCGGTCTCTAACCGGGGATGGGATCGGTTCCGCAATGCATTCAGTTGGCTTATTCCGTCGCTGGGGCCACAGATCCCGAATTCACGGGCAAATGGCTGGTCTCAACCACCTAACCTTCCTGCCAATCAGCAGCGTGGTTTTGACATTCGAATACCGACCGAAGGAAGGCAATTCGACTTGCATCGGTTGGATGCCCCTTCCGAGGTAAAGATCGGTTACCGCTCTCAGGCTTTTGCCTTTTTCTGGGAAGCCCTGCTCGGACTTGCTGCATTTATTGTCGGGCTGCTTCTATTGAACCGGGACCGTAAGTTGAAACTCATCTATTTCGCAGCCGTAGGTTTGGGGGCGTTGATTATTGCCGGCGCTGTCATTCCGACAGCAGCAAGTGTATGGCAGGCCATTTATCTTGGTGTCTTTTTGGCAGCGGTCGTGTGGGTCGCGTATAAGGTGTTGAAGAGTACAAAAGCCGGCGTCGAGTGGTTACAGGAGCGGGCTGAAAAACGCAAGGCGAAAGCTGTGGCATTGAGGGCGGCGAAACAGGAACAAGTGGCTGCAGCGAGGAAACTGGCTGTCACCAAAGTTGCGAAGGAAAAACCTGAAGACGAGGGGGCATCGAATGACGATTCTGACATTGAATCGGGCGAAGATGATGATGTGTGAGCGATCCAATGGCGGTCTACGAGCGATGAAAAACTGGTTCTTCAATCACATGCGATCTGACAGGAAGCTATCACCTTTGCCGGTTAGGATCGCTCTACTGGCAGGACTGGTCGCGGGATGCCCGGGGTTTACTGCGGATCCCCCTCCTCCTAAACCGGTCCTTTTGGCGAATCAGCGTGAATTGTGGGTTCCGACAGAGCATTTACAATCAGTTCTGAAAAAAATGCCCCGGGCAGTGATGTTAACACCCGGGCAATATGAATTGCTTTTAAAAGATTCGCAGCTCGCAGTACCTCACCCCGAATCAAAGTCAAAACCAAAGCCACCGATTCAGGTTGTTATTCGCGAAGCCAATTTCACAGGGGAGATCGAAATTGGCGGCGATGTCGTTTTGATGACGGCTGATTACCAGGTAGAATCATTCACAGACGACTGGGCGGAAATTCCTCTGTCTCTTCCGCGAACGCGATTGGCTCACATTGAGGTTGATGCTGAATCCGCATTGCGGGTCACACCGCCGTCTAAAGGTCAAAACCCACGTCCGCTATTGGTCGTGAAAGGGCGAGGAAAACACACGGTGAAGGCGATTTACCATTTGCCGGTTAAACGGTCTCCGTCCGGAAATGCAATTTCAGTGGCTTCCCCGGGAATAGCAGCCGCTTCTCTGGCCCTTACATTGCCAGAGGGAGCTGAATTGGATTCGGCATTACCTTTTACGACAGGAGAGAAGGATCCAAATACGGCGAGGTTTGTTCTTCCCGCTCAGCCTGGTCAGAATTTTGAAATTCGATGGACAGCTAGAAACGTTGCTGAAATTCCCGACGCTGCAGTCTTCCAGAATTGTCAGTATCTCTACTCAATTGATTCGTCAAGAGTTCAAGCCGATTTGGGGCTGGTGTTGAACTCAAACCTTACGAAACTTCCAAACCGGTTTGAAATCGAGATGCCGGAAGATGTTCGGGTGCTGTCAGTGGAGGGTTCGGAAATGCTTCGCTGGACTCGATTGGAGGGCGGGGCTGTTGAGGTTGTGCTTGTTCCCGGTGAGAGGGACGTTACTGACTTGCGAGTGCTGGCAGAAGCAGATGTGAATATTCAGGGTGGCGCAGATGAGGCTACGGTTGCATTGCCGTTCGTTGATGTGAAGGGCGTGCACCGGGCATCCGGAACGATGGCCTTGATTGGTTCGGATGATGTTCGTGTAAAAAATATCTCAACAGGTCCTCTCACAGCCCCCATCCCCGACGATGTGGAGGGGGCGATTGCAAATCACCCGCACTATGTGGCGGCGTTTCGATTCCCGGTGGCAGCGGAAGCCCCGGCAGTGACGTTTTCGAAGATCGGAAAGAAGTTTAAAGCTCAGATGGATACTCTGGTCGCCCTTGAGCGGGAATCTATCCGGTTAAGTCGAGTATTGACTTTAATTCCTGACGAAGGACGAACTTTTGAAATCGATTTTACACTTCCTGTTGGTGAAGAGTTACTGGATGTAAAGGATGGAACTCGACAGGATTTTTCCTGGGTCAGAGGTGAGGGGAATTCCATTCGATTGCAATGGAAAGCGGGGTTGGTGGCCGGGAGTGGAGATACGCTGACAGTCACCAGTCGTCGAGATCCAGAAGGGTGGTTCACGTTGGGAGATGAACCGATTGCTTTGGAATTTGAGTCGGCTGTGATCGAAGGTGGGGACGCGTTATCCGGCTATGTAGTGATCGAATTTGATGAATCATTTCGAGTGGAAACTGTTACGGCGGAGGGGTTGGATTCGCGTGACAGTCGGACCACGCCGATCAATGGAACCTTGGCGTGGTTTCGGCTGACTGACTATTCTCTGGCCTTGAACGCCAGTCGGCGCGCCACTGAAATCGAAGCTGCGCATACGGCTTATGCTCTGCCACTGGCATCGAACCTTGAGATCGAAGGGCAAATTGATCTGGGAATTCGCTACACCCCCATAGGCGGGATCAGCGTTGAATTCCCTCCTGCCATGGCTGCTCAAGCGCGTTTCGATTCTCCTTTGATCGCTCACAAGAATCTCGATGCGGATTCAGGAACATGGGCGCTGACTTTTCACGATGAACTGATCGGTGTTCAGCGGATTCGGTACCGGATGAGCCTTCCGTTTGAGGTTGAGGAAGTAACTGAAGGCAGCGAGCAGAAGCGTTTCGAGATTGCATTGCCTGTCGTAAAAATTCCCGCTGCAAAAAGATTGCGTGGAGAATGGGTGATGGAGGCCAATACAGATACCGAACTGGAATTCGAAGCGAACGGGTTGGACGCAGTCGATTCTCTGCATGTTGGGCAGGTCGAAGGTTATCAACCGAGGCACCGGGTGATTGGGGCCTATCGATACCGGGGCGACGCATGGTCCTTGAAACTGGCCGGCACTCGTCACGCTCATGAAGAACTGGTTTCGACCGTGATCGATTCCCTTCGGATTGATACGGTCGTTTCAACCGACGGTGACGATCGGCATCAAGCGGCGATGAGCCTTCGTACGAGCGGCGAACAGTTTCTTGAAATAGGTCTTCCGGGAGATGCAGTGCTGTGGACTTTAAAAATCGATGGAAATCCAGTGAAACCTGTGCGGTCAGAACCGGGCACGTTGAGAGTTCAGCTGCCCGCACACGAAAATGCCAGCAATCGGCCTATCGACTTGAAGTTGATTTATCAGACTCCCGGTAAGAAATGGAGCGGTTCAGGAAAAGAGCATCTCGACCCCATTCGAGTTGCGGATCGTATTCCGGTGATGCGAACCCAATGGTTTTTGCACTTACCCGAAGGATACGACTATCAGAAATTTGAATCGAATCTTACCGAAGAATTCGAAGTTGTTGACCGAACATTGCTCGGATATGCCGGCGATGAATTGCGGGGGAATTTTTCGCGTTTTTATCCGGCAACGATGGTTGCTTCAGCGCTGGACGAGTCGAGTGCTGACCTTTCGAGGGTGGGGGCCGAAGGGGAGTTGGAAGCAACGAAGAGCAAGTCGGTTTCACCTTCCGAACCGATGGCTGAGTCTCACCGGAACCAGACACGATCCACTTTCAAGCAGGAAATCGCAGAAGGTTGGGAAATACCTGTTCCTGCCGGGGGGGCGGGCGATGCTTTTGGTGGGGATGCCGACTTGGCTTTGAGTAATGACAGCGTCGCAAACAATGAAAATAAACTGAAAAGAATCATTCTCCCTTCAGTTGAGTTTGCTGATACTCCGTTAATCGATGCCCTCAATATCCTTCAGCAACGGTCTGTCGAATTGGATGTTGCAGAATCTGATCCAGCTAAAAAGGGCGTTAATTTCATTCTGGACGTGGGGGCTGGTGGCGGAGCGCCTCCGGCCGCACCTGCAGCCGGATCTGCTCCAGCGGGGAATGGTTTTGGGATCGGAGGTGGAGTAGGAGACACGCGTATCACGCTGAAGCTTAAAAATGTCCCACTGGTAGAAGCGATTCGCTACACCACCTCTTTGGCTCAACTGAAGTATAAAGTTGAACCAAACGCCGTTTTGATTGTGCCACTTTCAAGGCCTGATGAAACTCTGGTGACCCGGCGTTATAAAGTGCCTCAGACATTCATGACGCAAAGCATGGGTGGCGGGGGAGGTGCGGCGGCAGCAGCGGACCCTTTTGCTGATCCTGTTGATAGTGGAGGGGGAGGCCTCTCCGCCCGGCCTACAGCGAGGAGTGTCCTCGAAAGTGCCGGTGTTTCGTTTCCGGCTGGGGGATCAGCCTCTTATGACCCCGGGACCGGTGAGCTGCTGGTTAGAACATCACCTGATCAGTTGGCACTTACGGAAGAGGTTGTGACCCCGCTTGGAGCGGTGCTCCCTGTGACTCCGGCAACTCCGAATGCGTTGAATGAATTCGGAAATCCCACCGAATATGATCCACCTGAACTTCCCAATCAGATCGGGAATGGAGCGAATCAGTCCACCAATGATTTCTTCGGGCAACGCGCTATCGATCAAATCAATCCCGAATGGCGTGACGTTCCCGTTCTGGATCAGGTGCCAACTATAGGAAGACTATTTCAAAATGAAGCGGTTGTTGTTTCAGACAACAGGGTGGCTCTTTCGCAGATAACATTGGATGATCTCGATTTGCGGGGGAAGTCACTTGAGGAAGCTCTTGGGATCATTCGGGAAAAGACTCTGGCTGAAGGAGCTGAAGCTGGACCAATTGGGACTCACGGCGGCACATCCAGGAGTAAATTGGTAACGTTTGTCATTCGTGATGAAGAAAAGTCAGGTCCTTCCGGGGTGGATCCGGCGCTGAAAAACAAGCTCGACCTCAAGCTTTCAAACGTGACTGTGCTCGAAGCGCTTGAGGAAATATCGAAGGCATCTGACACGCATTATCGGGTAACCCCTGACGGGATCGCATTTGCTCCCAAAGAGGTCACCCTCGAACCGATGCAGACCATATTCATCGAGTTGCCGGTGAGTGAGTTTCAAATCAACGACGGAAACGGAGACGTTCGCCTTGCCCATGCGCGGGGAGTTTTGAAGGAAGCGGGGATCAAATTTCCCGCAGGGTCCAGTGCTGCTTACAATCCAGCAACCGGGCGGCTGGCCGTGCGAAATACCCGGGGCAATCTCGAGGCGGTTGCAAGTCACTACGCTTCGTTTCTAAATGTTGAAGCACGCGAAGCCCATGCTGCTGCCCGTGCTGAAGTGTTTGAACGGGACTTTCTGGGAGGGGCTGCCGATCTAAAAGGCTTCAACCTGGCTGATATCGGGCGCTTGCCGATTGATTTTGTCCTGCCGGAGAGCGGTCGGAGTTATTCGTTTGCCGGGCTGTATGCGCCGGAGCCAATTGAGTTTCGGTTTGTTAATTGGGAACGTCAGATTCGGTTTGCCTGGGTTTGGATATTGGTTGGAGGCCTCATGTTTTGGTTCGGAGCGTATAGACGACTGGGTAAACCGATCGCGGTCGGATTGTTGGGAATTATCGTGCTGACGTTTCTGCCGCTCGTGATCTCAAAGAGCTTGTTGGCTTTTTGTAATGCCTTGTTGATTGGGTGGCTTGTTGCTGCGGTCATCTGGATCGGCTGGAGATGGGCGAATATGGCTGATCGGAAGAAGGAGGTAGCTGTATGAATGTTAAGTTGTTAATTGCCGATCGTCATGACGACCT
The DNA here is from genome assembly GCA_048267005.1 of Verrucomicrobiales bacterium. Classification (GTDB taxonomy): domain Bacteria; phylum Verrucomicrobiota; class Verrucomicrobiia; order Verrucomicrobiales; family DEV007; genus JABDJT01. The sequence goes on from JBLWYI010000011.1 coordinate 17,957, forward strand.
GAGGAGAGTTTTTTCCGGGCTCCTGGTTCCGATCTTCACATTCCTCGCGATGGTTCCGGCTGTTGCCAAAGAGAAACCTGCGGCGAAAAAGCCCGCGCTGGCTACTTCGGCGCTGTCGGCGTCACACACCGTTGTGGTTCCTTATGATCACACAAAGCCAATTTCAGAGCAGGCTGCGAATCATTATTATCTGGACTACGAAACGTTTCAGAAACTGTGGGGGCAGGCAAAGACCTTCCGGGAGAATGGACGGAAAATAGCAGAAGATGGGAATAAGGGGCCGGAGGACTTTGTCATCTCATCAGCCTTGTATCGTATCCACTCGACCCGGGACCGGCTCACTGTGGAAGGTCAATTGTCAGTTATGACGCGAGGAAAGACATGGCAGAAAGTGCCGTTGAAATTTGCGGGTGTGAACATTTCGTCAATAGAATTGGACGGGGCGGCCGCGTCGTTTTCGGAGGGCGCAATTCTCATTGAGAAGCCGGGTCGTCATGAAGTGTTTGTCAATTTTGAGTTGCCCCTTGATGATCGGAATCAGGCGGCAACCTGGTCGATACCACAGGCATCCGCTACTCTGTTGGAAATCGAAATGGATTCTGAGTTTGCTGAGCCGGTGTTGCAGAACAACTGGCCAATGGCAGAGGTGAAGAAGAACCGGGTGACTTCTCAACTCGACGATACAGGCAATACTGCTTCCAGCGGAAAAGTGTATTTGGCTGCTCTTGGACAACAGGAAAAGATCGAGTTTCGGCGAAGGCTGAAAACTTCAGGGCGGGGTATGACTCAACCCAATGTCGCCACAATTGGTTCTCATTTGTTCGTTTCGTCGGGATTGGAGAGATTGGAAACGACCTATAAACTTTCCTTCCAGGGACAAGAGGAGAATGCCTTTACGATTGAGTTCGATGAATCGATCACCCCTGTGCAATTCGAGATACCGAATCTGCAGAGCTGGAGAATGTTGAATGAGAAGCCCGGGGTGCGCTCACTTCGGTTCGAATTGACTCAGCCGGTCCGGGATGAATTGGAAGTGAAGATGATCGGGGAACGGCTTGCCGCGACGATGGGCGAGACACGGAATTTCCCGGAGATGGGGGCGAATGCAGCCCGGGTAGTTCAAATTCGGTCGATAGTCCGGGTGTCTGATCTTGATGTCGCGATCAGTCCCGGTAGCGATCATCGTCAGGTGGAGTTCGTAAAGTCAGGCGTTGATCTTGCCGGGTTCGTTCCGGTGGCAAGTTACTCGCTGGCAAATGGCAATGATTCGTTGGCGTATGTCCTCAGCGAACGGGAATCGAACCGGTCAGCTACGGTGGAATACGTTTTTCAGGCGGGACGCGGTAAACTGGAAACAGTGGGGCAATTTCAACTGCGATCGCCGGACAGCCCGTTACTTTCCGCGACAATCACACTGCCCGGGGACGGCACGATTCAATCGGTTGGAGGAAACCGGGTCCGCGACTGGTGGCGTTCCGGGAATGAACTGTTTGTGCGGTTCTCGGGACCGACGCCGGAGGTCACGGCTCTGTTAGTGTACATTGCACAGGAGTTGGATACAGATGCAACGGAAATGACTGTGTCCCCGTTTGGTCTCTCCGGTTTTTCGGAGGAGGATGTGTCGGGCTCCGGACTGGTCGTGACCCACGTAACTCAGGATACGGTGGTAAATTTTGATCAAAGCCGGCAAGTGGTGAGAGAGGTCGGGGCGGATGAAGTGTTGCTGGATTTTGAGGTGTTGGCTCCGCTTGAACGAAAGCGTGGGCTTCGCTTTGAGCGGGGGAATTTCTCCGGCACGGTTCGATTGTCTCCTATCTCTGCGAAGTTTGATTCCACGTGGGTGATGTTGGCAAGGGCACACGAGTCATGGCTCGACCTATCCATTCGGGCGGATCTTGAAATCACTCGATCCGCAGTTGACCGTGTGCGCTTCTCGACTGCTGAATCCGTACCTGAATTTCGCGTGATCTCTGATGATGTCCGGGAGGTGAAATCAGAGATCATCGATGGTCGACGCGAATATGAAGTCCGCTTTCAGACATTTGTAACTGATGCGATCTATTTCAACCTGGAAACAGAAATTCCGCATGCGGGGACAGGAACATTGCCGGATCTGGTCTTTGCTGACGCGAGCCGGCAGTCCCGCTATTTGATCGTTGAAAACCGCTCAAGCGACCGAATGGCACTCGAGCATTCAGGGGTGCAGCCAACTGTGGAATCGTTGTTGCCATACACCCCCGCTACTTTGCTCTCGGCGGACTTGTTCCGCGCACCAACAGCAGACTGGAATGTCGATGTGTCGATCGAAAAGCTCGAGACATCGGCAGGCAATCAGGCTTCGATTGCTTACGCCGAATTGACCACCGCATTTCGTGCCAACGGGGAAGAGTGGGTGAAAGCATCGTATCATCTGCAGAATCGATCGCTACAATTCCTCCCGGTCGACTTACCGGAGGGAGCTGAATTGATTTCTGTGAGAGTTGCGCAGAACGATGTGAGGGCAGACCGTGGAGAAGTCGATGGCCGAACCGTGGCATTGGTTCCTCTTATTCAAACCAAACCGGGGCAACTTGCCTATGATGTTGAACTGGTATTCAGGAATCGAGATGGAATCACAAAAGACAGGAAGACGCTTGATGATTTTTCACGTCGGCTCGACGATCCGGAGATCGTAGGTGTCTCTGTGGAGAAGACCCTTTGGAATGTCTATTTGCCGGAGGGCCATCAACTTGAAGAGGCTGAAGGCAACATGGATCGTGTGCAGGCTGAGAAGAACGCGCTTGAGAAATTGCGAACGGATCTGGCCGAGCTGGAGACACTGAACTATCTGGCTGGAGATGATGACAATGCGGTGACTCTCAGAAATTTTGCCCTTCAGAATGGATCATCCCTTGCAAGTCAATTGGAGGAAAAGCTGGGCGGAATCAGCACGAATGATGCCGAGGTTCAGCAACTGAAACAGGGGTTGGAGAAACAAAAACTGATCATCACAGAGAATCGAATCGAGATGCCCAAATTCGACACACGCCAGGCGGATAATATCAATTTGGATCTCAAGCCGGAGGCAGTCGACTTCGATGGCTTCATCAATTACGGGGAATCCATTTCTGAAACAAAGAACGGAAAGGTGGCACAGAAAGGCAAAGTGACCTGGGGGGACAACGCTGAGGAATTTGAAACGCGAAACCTGGTGATTCAGAAGAAAGAGGAAGCTCAAAAAGACAAAGTCGGCAAACAGGTTCGATTGAATGACAGCATTTCATTGGGAAACAAATACTTCAACAACGACGCAAGCGCTTACGCTGTTCAGGAAGGTCAGGTGAAGAAAAATGATGTGGAAAGAGGGAAGACTGTCGCAGATCAGAACTCAAAGCTCTCCAGTACTTCAACAGCTTCAAATGAAGTGGATGAGAAGCTGAATATTCTGAGCTACGCACAGATCGGGCACGGTGGATTTCAAGGGGCAAACGCGGACGGGTTCGCTGATGACAAGGTGAATGTTGGCGGTGGATTTCAGGGCGGACAGATGCAGGGAAACCAGACGGTAAACTCAAGTAATTTTATTCAGTTGGAGGGACAAAACGATACCCTCCAACAGCAGGTCCAAAGGCCAAACCAAATGCAGGCAGAGCCATCCAGTCAGCAACAACAGGAGCTGTCTCAAACCTATACCAATGCACGCTCTTCTCTCTCAAAGAAGAAAGGAGCGGTGATGCCGACAAAACCCGTATCAGGACCTGCTCCGGTTGATCCATTTGCGGCCCCGCCTTCGACCAATCAGCCCGCGCCGACTAATGCACCGGGAGGCGGACCAATAAGACCTGATGCCCAGGGTGGCGGGGGCGGTGGAGCCGTCGTTGTTACCCCGGCGGGTGATGCCTTCCGGGCCAGCGGTCGTCAGTCGGTCTCGGTCAATTTCCCCGTGGAGGGAATGGTCTATCATTTCCAGAAGCTGAAAGATCATGCCGAAATCACAATTGATTCAGGCCGGCCAACGGACTGGGGGCGAGGAATATGGCTCTTGTTGATGTTGATCTATCTGAGCCTCCTGTCATTGGGATACGTCGTGGCCGGCAGGATTCGGCGTGAGCGCAGATCTTAAAATGTCGCTGTGGCTCCGATGTGAAATCGATCACTGTGAAACACAACCGTTTGCCCTGTGAGCTGTTTGTCCAAAAACTGAAGTGGTTCATAGATGACCGCATATCGCAATGTGATATCCGGGACTTCAATAGTTCGGTGGGACCACACGCCGCTGAAACGGATTCCTTCGCAGAAATGTCGCAGCCCGAGGTAGGAACCAGCCCACAAAGTCAGGACTAGCAGCAGGCTGGCGGAAACATTGCCCATGTGCTTCATCTTCATCTTAAAACGGGTATCCTGTAGTAAGATTAAATCTCCCGCCTGGGCCACAGAAGAATACATCGTCAGTAGTATAATGTTCGTCAATTGAGATCAGGGGATCGTAGATCTTTGTGAAGGGAAGAAACTTTTCTGCGACCGAAATCGATTGAGGGAATCCAAATGGCTTTACTTTCAGCCCCTGCATGATTCCAGAAGTCTCAGTTTCTCTCAGCCAGACATAAGTCCCAACCCAAAGGCATCCAAGGATCAATAATACGGCGAAGGTTGTCTGAAGAAACTGATAGACGGGTCTCATTTCGGTTGATGGGCTAGCTGTTTCATTCGCTACCAGTCTTCACCGGTGTCGCCAGTTTCACTCTGGTTCCCGTGATCTTTTCATCAAGCGCGACCAGTGGATCGTAGATTCCAACAATGGATGCCAGTGGTTCGGGAACGACTACATACTGCACATCGATAATGTTCAGCACCTTGTTTAAATTTGGACGCTCATCGACTCCGAAAATCCGGAGCGCGAGATAAGAGCCGACCCACAGGACGAGGGCGGCGGAAATGATTTTTACAAGGAGGTTCATTGTTGAAGGTAATGGCTTAAAATCGGTATCCTCTCCAGAAAATAAAGTGACTGGCTTCAAAGTGGGAAGATAACTTTAGTTCCCGTCAATTTCCACTCGATGAGAGCCGGTGGTCTGTAAATAAAAGAATAGCGATGAGAGTTGTCATGAATGTCGATTCCGACGCACGCCCCGCAGTGCCCAATAAGACCCGCCCACAAAAATGAGGATCAATCCGACCTCCAATGCCGTATTAATTGCTGGCATCATGCGGTTCATGTCATAAATACGAATCACGGCGTCGCTTCATAGAACATTCACGATCCCTTGGCCAATTCACCAAACAAACCTGACCTCCAGAAAAAGCTGCAAACCGTGCCGCACAAGCCGGGTGTGTACCTGCATAAGGATCGCCTCGGTTCCGTGATTTATGTTGGAAAAGCACGTGACCTCCGCAAGCGCCTGGCCAACTACTTCACTCCGTCCCGGCAACGACTGGCCGAGCATAAAACCCGGGCTCTCATTCAATCGATCTGGGACTTCGAGTATCACACTGTCCGCAACGAGCCGGAATCACTCCTGCTTGAGGGCAAGTTGATTAAGGAATATCGGCCCAAATACAACATCGCATTTCGCGACGATAAGAAATTCCTCCTCGTGAAGATTCACCCCGAGGAGCCGTGGCCCACCTTCAAGCTTTCCCGGCTGAAAAAAGATGACGGGGCCCGCTATTTCGGTCCGTTTGCCCATTCCGGTGCCTTGCGGCGCACCATCTCATGGATGAATCGCGAGTTCGGCCTCCGCGCCTGCAGCCCGATGCGGCCCGGGGAGAAAGACTACAAGCACTGCTCCAACGACATCATTAAGAACTGCTCCGCACCCTGTATCGGGAAGATCGATCGTGATGGCTACATGGCCAAAGTTGAGCAGGCCTGCGAGTTCCTCAAGGGGCATAGCAAAGACCTGATCGCTTCCGTCGAAGAGGAAATGCATGAAGCTGCCGCTGCGCTCGATTTTGAGCGCGCCGCCGAGCTCCGTGACATGATCGATAACCTGCGCAAAACCCTGCGCCCCACCCGACAGTTCCGGAAGCGCGGCGTTCCCGGGAAAGCGATCAAACCCGAAGAAGACGTCATCGAACTCCAGGATGCTCTCAAGCTGGCCGATCCACCGGCGGTCATGGAATGCTTCGATATCTCCAACATCTCCGACAACCACATCGTGGCCTCCATGGTTCGCTTTCGTGACGGCGTTTCAGAGAACTCCAGCTACCGGAGGTATCGGATCAAGACGGTGAAAGGACAGGACGACTTTGCTTCCATGGCAGAGGTCGTGCGACGCCGTTATTCACGGATATTGCTCGAGGCCCGCGAGTTCGTTGGAGAAGACATTGCCGACGAGTCACAGGAAAATCCGATGGACGCGATGCGTCGGATCGAACGCGAGCAGATGATTTCCGACTCACAGAAGAAGCGAAAGCCATTTGTAAGACTTCCGGATCTGGTGATTGTCGACGGCGGGAAGGGGCAGCTTTCCTCAGCTGTGAAAGAGCTTCGTCGTCTCGGCCTTCACGATTTGCCGATTGTGGGGTTGGCCAAACAACGTGAAGAGATCTTTCTTCCCGGTGACTCCGAACCCGTCGTTTTGCCTCACGACACCGGAGCACTGAAGCTGATGCAGCGCATCCGCGACGAAGCCCACCGGTTTGCCAACGGATACCACCAGATCCTCATGAAACGGCGGGTGGAAGAGTCCATCCTCGACGATTGTCCCGGTATCAGTCAGGCAAGAAAGGAGCGATTGTTGAAGAAATTTAAGTCCGTCGCCCGGATGCGCAAAGTCACCGCCGGGGAGTTTGCAACCGTAAACGGGATCAATCCGCGCCTCGCGGACGAGATCGTGCATTTTCTAAAGACGCATTAATAATAAAAGGATTCAGGAATCGGGAGCCAGGATTCAGGGCGGATTCTATGAAACTGGGGAGATGTTATCGAACATCTTTGATGCAATCTGGTAACAAAAAGCGTCACTTTCCCAGTCTGAATCCTGATTCCCGAATCCTGAATCCTTCCCATCCTCATTGACTCGACCCTGTTTGATCGTAAGAATGCCAAAAGCATGAGTGACGACAACGTAGAAACATCCGAAAATCAGCCGCAGGTCGGCATTATCATGGGCAGCACTTCCGATTGGCCCACCCTGTGCAAGGCTGCTGAGGTATTGCGCGACTTTGGAATACCATTCGAAAGCCGGGTGGTTTCCGCTCATCGGACTCCCGAATTGCTTTTCGATTACGCAAAGTCGGCGTCCGGGCGGGGCTTGAAATGTATCATCGCAGGGGCGGGAGGCGCCGCGCATTTGCCGGGGATGGCCGCAGCTATTACGACTGTGCCGGTCCTGGGAGTGCCAGTGAAAAGCCGGGTGCTCAACGGAGTCGATTCGTTGCTCTCTATCGTACAGATGCCGGCGGGGATTCCCACGGCAACGTTTGCCATTGGAGAAGCCGGTGCCGCCAATGCCGCACTCTTTGCTGTGGCCATGCTGGGGAACAGCGATTCCGGGCTGGCTGCAAAACTCACTGCTTACCGTGACGAGCTACGATCTAAAGTGGAAGGGGCAGAGCTTCCCGGCCTTGACGACTGAAGTATGGAAAAGTGCATCGGAATCCTCGGCGGAGGTCAGCTCGGCCGCATGTTAGCTCTGGAAGCCCGGCGGATGGGATATCGGTCCCTCATGTGGATTGGCGGGCCCAATTCAGGTCCGGCGGACGCGGCGGATTATATCATCGAAGACGAATTCGATTCGGAAGCCGGGCTGGCGGAGTTTTTGGAGAAAGCGGACGTCGCCACGGTGGAGTTTGAAAACATCCCCCGCGCGTTACTGGAAAAAGTGGCGGAGAAAATGCCGCTCTATCCGAACGCCGATGCCGTGGCAACCTGCCAGCATCGCGAGCGGGAAAAAAACTTTCTGCGCGGAAACGGTATTCCGTGCGCCTGGTTTGCTGTGGTTGATTCAGCAGAGTCATTTGCCGATGCCTTGGCTCAATTACCCGGAGACGGCGGTATTCTAAAGACTGCCGAGTTCGGTTACGACGGCAAAGGCCAACGCCGGGTTTCCAAGACTGAAGATGCGGCAGCCGTCTGGGCGGATTTCGATACGCCCCGTGCTGTACTGGAAGAACTGGTTGATCTGAAGAGTGAGTTGTCGGTGCTCGTTGTTCGAGATCAAAACGGGGCGATGGCGACCTATGATCCCGCTGAGAATTTCCATCGCAATCACATCCTTGATGTATCGATCGTGCCCGCGCGTCTACCTCAACCGCTCACTGATCAGACCAAGGAAATCGCCCTGCGAGTCACCGAGGCTCTCGATTATGTTGGCATTCTGGCCGTGGAATTCTTTGAGGCGACCGATGAAACCATCCTCGTGAACGAAATTGCGCCCCGTCCTCATAACTCCGGGCACCACACACTGGACCTGTGCGAGACCTCTCAGTTTGAGCAGCAGCTTCGAGCCATTTGCGGTTTGCCGATCGGAGGAACACGGACCGTTTCACCCGGAGTGATGCTGAATTTGCTGGGAGACGTCTGGCCTGACGGTAACGAGCCCGACTGGTCGCCTGTGCTTGAGATCCCCGGCGCAAAACTCCATTTGTATGGCAAGCACGCCGCCCGCGAAGGCCGCAAGATGGGGCACATCACCTTTATTGCGGACACCCGTGCTCAAGCCTTGGAGCAGATGGAGTCTGTGAAGACGGCGCTGGGTATCGTAGGTTAGGCCCACAAGCCAAGCCGTGGGACGGAATGGCATTCCGTCAGAGCCTGCCGCCGGAAGGAAACATTTCGCCTCACCGATGCATGTCGCTTGAGCTGCCGGGTGCACCTGACATCCTGTTCTGAATCAACAGGGTATGACCGATGAATAGACCGTGTTGGATCATAAGGTCTATTTGGCGGTAGCCGTTCCGGCTGTCTCAAGTCTTAAGAATCCCCCCAATCCATATTCGGTTTTGCATGAAATCCAGACTCCAGCCGTCTCTCTACCCGACATACCCCATCACACGAATCCCCAACTCACTCACCGGGAATGCTCGATAGGATTGGCATACGCCGGAATGCTTGATTTCCGGCACCGCTCCCTTTTGTTCTCTTTGTTACTTACGCTCCCCCCATGAAAATCACCAGAGAACTGATCGAACGTGTTGCCGGCGACATGGAAGTGTCCTTCGAGGAATTGAAAAAGTTCGCAGAACTCGGTGAGGAGAAAACTTTCCCCCAGGGCGATTACCTCTTCCATGAGTCGGCTCCCCGCCGGTGGTTCGGCATCGTACTGGATGGGAAGATCAACCTGCTCCGTGGTCTGGCAGGACGAAATATCACGATCGCCTGTTTGACGGAGGGAGCAGTCATTGGTGAGGCGCTTTTTATCGACGACCTCGACCACAGTGTTTCAGGTATGGCTCTGGAAGATGCCAGCGTGTGGGCCATTCCGAAAGAGGCCATCGAGAACTTTCGTCGGGAAAAGCCGGAAACCTATTACCACTTCCTGCGCCGGGCTGCGCGACGCACCAGCTCCCGGCTCCGTGAGACAACAGAAATGCTGCTGCAGGGCGAGAACAAGAGAGGGGATATCACCGGCTACCGGCGCGAGCACGATTCCCTGGGCGACCGCGAGGTCTCCAACGGCCATTATTACGGCGTGCAGACGACCCGGGCGATGGAGAATTTCACCTTCTCGGGGATCAAACTCTCTCACTTCCAGCATCTGGTGAATGGGTTTGCCTACGTGAAGAAAGCGGCAGCCACGGCGAATTCCACGCTCGGAGTGCTCGACCCGAAAATTGCCGACGCGATTTGTGTGGCGTGTGACCGCATTCTCGCAGGCGAATACCACGATCACTTCGTGGTCGATATGGTTCAGGGAGGTGCAGGAACCTCCTCAAACATGAACGCTAACGAGGTGATCGCAAACGTCGCACTCGAAATCATGGGCCATCGCAAAGGGGAGTATAAGTATTGTCATCCAAACGATCATGTGAACTGTTCGCAATCGACCAACGATGCCTACCCGACGGCGGTGAAAATCGCGGTGGTCGCTTCGACGCACGAAACCGTCTCGGCCCTGAGAGTTCTGAAAAAGTCGCTCAAGGAGAAAGCGAAGGAGTTCGCGGATGTCATCAAGATGGGCCGGACAGAAAATCAGGACGCTGTTCCCATGACCCTCGGTCAGGAGTTCGCGGCCTACGCGGTGATGGTGAATGACGGGATCCGCCGTCTCGAGCGTATCACGGAGGAGCTCCTCGTCGTTAATATGGGGGCGACTGCGATCGGCACAGGGCTCAACAGTCCGCAGGGGTACGCAGCACTTTGCACCCGCAAGATCAATGAGATGAGCGGTCTCCATGTGAAGCTGGCTCACGATCTTGTCGAGGCCACTCAGGATGCCGCGGATTTTGCGGAAATGAGCGGAGCATTGAAAGTGACCGCGATTCAGATTTCGAAAATATGTAATGACTTGCGATGGGCCTCATCGGGGCCGCGCTGCGGGTTGGGAGAGATCAATCTTCCCGCCATGCAACCCGGCTCATCCATCATGCCGGGGAAAGTGAACCCGGTTATTCCCGAAGTGGTGAATCAGATCTGTTATCAGATTATCGGATCGGACCTGACGGTCTCCATGGCGGCAGAAGCCACCGAGTTCGAATTGAACATGGCCGAGCCGATCATGGCATACAATTTGTTGAGCAGTCTCATGTTGTTGAAGAATGCCGCCATTGTGCTGTCGACCCGTTGTGTCAACGGGATCACTGCGAATCGCGAGAAGTGTTCGGACTACGTCAAAAACTCCATCGGAATTGTCACGGCCCTGAATCCCGTGCTGGGATATGAGAAGTCTGCTTCCATTGCGAAAGAGGCGCTCGCAACCAACCGCAGTGTCTATGACCTCGTATTGGAAAAGGGGTGGATCTCCAAGACACGGTTGGATAGTTTGCTGAGTCCGGAGAAGATGGCCAATCCGTTGGCCGTTGATTAGGGCCCGATCAGCGGGGCCGGGCCGAACTTATTCACCCGCAGGCCGGACATCTTTCCAAATCGATCTTTTGCCCGCTTACGAATGGGAAACGACCGCGGGGACGTTCTTTTGCCCGTTTACGAATGGTAAACGACCGCGGGAACGTTCTTTTGCCCGTTTACGAACCGTAAACGACCGGGGGAACGTTCTTTTACCCGTTTACGAACCGTAAACGACCGCGGGAACGATCTTTTGCCCGTTTACAAACGGTAAACGACCGCGGGAACGATCTTTTGCCCATTTACGAACGGTAAACGACCGCAGGAAAGCCTCAAAAAATGCGCAAGCTGGGAGGGACGACCAGCGGGCCGGGGTGAACTTGTTCACCTGTAGGCCAGACATTTTTTCAAAACCTCCCAGACATTTTTTCAAACCCCCCGGACATTCTTTCAAGACCTCTCCCGACACTTTTCGATCAGACAGGGTTGGTTCGTTGAACCAACCCTGTTTGATCGTGAAATTACTTTTTCTTCATTCCCGGCCAGCCGAAGTCTTTGGGCTCGGCGGCTGGTTGGGTGAGATCTGCTTCTGACGGAAGTGAAACGTGCTCCATTTTCTTTTTCTTATCCAGATTCTCATTCAGTTGTGCCTCGGTGATCGGCTCTGATTTCACGCCTTCAGCAGGGACATCCATCTTGGCCGTCCAAATGATCGCGTTCAGCACTACCGTGCGGAAATCATCAATCGCCCAGTTGCGATGCCAGTGACCTCCGGTGAACCCTACGCCTCGGCCGCCGTCTTTCCGCTCGACTGCCCACATCATGGTCTGCTTTTTACCGAGGCCTTTTTCGCCGGCAGGAGTCCAGTGAATGTAGCGGTTGATCCGCTCGCGGGTCGGTGTCGATGTGATGATGTCTGTCGCCGTTTTGGGATCCGCAAACCGCATGTTGTAATACCATTCGTCGTTCGCGGTGAAAGCTGGAACGCCGTTTCCGATCGCGTGCTCGCTATTGACTTCGACCGGAGCTGTCCAGTGAGGGTTGGTGGAGAAACCGCTCTCGTAGTGCCCGCCGATCCATTTCTTGAACCGCTCTCCCTGATCACCGGCCGGGACTTCCACTCCGTAGTGCATGAACATGGCGCCAACGCCTTTGCTCATCAGCTCGTCCATTTTTTCCTCATGGCCGTTGACCGGATGACGGGCATTTCCATCCGAGTAGATAATCACTGCCGAAGCTCCATCAAAGACGGAATCGTCTTCCGGCCAGTCGTTGTGAACCACTTCGACATTGACCGGCAAACCGCTTTGTTCATTCAAAGCGCGAGCCAACAGGATCGAGCCGGCGTTGAATTCATGCTGCCCGGAAGGGTGACTGACCGATCCGGCAATAAAGACGATCTTGGTTTTCGCATCGGCACCTGTGAGCGGTTGGAAAAGTGCTGAGGCAAAGAAGGCGAGAGTGACGGCAGCGAGGAGGATCGGGGTGAATCTTTTCATGATTTTGTTTTGGGGAAGAGCCTTCCAAATTTTCGGGAAAATGGAAGGCCAAAATTGGTGTAATGCAGGCACCACAAGCGCGTCCGCGCCTACCACTGCGGTTGACAGGTCAATTCCGGCGCGGGAGCTTCCAGACATGAAATTCGACTTGTCTTTGGTTTGGCGATCTGTCGCCTTCACGTTCGCCGGTTTTGCTCTATCGGTCCAACTTTCCGCAGCGGACAGCTGGACGGACTTTCGCGGGCCGAGCCAGGACGGTCAGGTGGGGATCGCGGGGTTGCCGTCGAATTGGAGCGAATCCGAGAATGTGAAATGGAAGACTGAGATTCCGCTCCTTGGTCTGTCTTCGCCGATCGTGATGGACAACCAGGTCTGGCTGACCACGGCTGATCCTGATGGCCACGACTTTTATGCACTCTGCGTCGATGCGACGACCGGGAAAATTTTAGCCAACGAGAAGTTGTTTCATACCGACAATCCGCAATCCCAGGGTAATGGCGCGCAGGACAACAGCTACGCCACCCCGTCGGCTGTCATCGAATCAGGCCGCGTTTACGTTCACTACGGCCACTATGGAACGGCCTGTCTCGACACCGCGACGAAGAAAGTGATCTGGAAGCGGGACGACCTCAAGTGCTGGCATTACCGCGGAGCTTCTTCCTCTCCCGTGCTTTTCGAAGACCTGTTGATCCTGACTTTTGACGGAGCGGATCTGCAGTATGTGGTGGGTCTCGACAAGCGCACGGGAAAAACCGTTTGGAAGACGGACCGCTCAGTGGACTGGAACGACGAAGACATCGACAAGCAAATGGTCAAGGAAGGCGACTGGCGCAAGGCGCACAGCACGCCATTGATCGTTTCAATCGACGGGAATCCAGTGATGTGCAGCACCGGTGCGAAGGCCGCCTACGGATATGATCCCCGGACGGGTAAGGAACTCTGGCGGGTGGAACACCAGGCATATTCCGCTTCTCCACGCCCCGTCTTTCACGACGGGAATTTCATCATCGTCACAGGTTTCAGTAAGGGGGCGGAAATGATGTCAGTGAAAGCTGGAGGCCGCGGCGTCGTGACCGACACCCATGTGAATTGGAAGTTAGACAAATCCTTTCCCAAGTATTCGTCGCCTGTCGTGGTGGATGACCTGATTTACTTCGCCATGGATGACAGCTTTATCGTCTGTGTGGAGGCGAAAACCGGAGAGATCGTCTGGAAGGGCCGGGTAGGTGGTAAATTCCGGGCGTGCCCCATCTATGCCGATGGAAAACTGTATTTTTTCGGTCTTGATGGCAAGACAACGGTGATCGAGCCCGACCGCGAATTCAAAGTGCTGGCGACCAACAGTCTAGCCACCGACGCACCGTTGGATGATCCCCGGCGCGGTCCAGGGTTCATGGCCTCTCCGGCCGTAGTTGGGGACGCGATGTTTCTCCGCACGCGGTATCACCTTTACCGGGTCGAGGCGGAATAATCCCCGAGTCCGGCCCGGCGAAATTCGTCATCGATCCCCAATTAATTCTCTCCGATTCCCGCCGCTGAATGCCTTGTCTTTCTCGATATTGATGACTGGCTTTTGGAGAATGGATTCGCTTGCCGTTCTGTCAGACTTCATCGTGTATACGCAACTTGGATGCGGATGGCCTTTTGCTCGACGATAAGTCTCAAAAAGCTAGGGTGAGGCAAATGACCTCCCTTTTATCGAGAGTTAAACAATGGCGTCTGCGATGGAAGATCGCACCCGTTGTTTTAATTCTTGGGTTCGTCGTATTTTGTCTGATTGCAAAAAGACCCCCACTCGAAATTGAATTGACTCAAGTGCTTCAGGAAGGGGACTGGTTCCGGATTGAGTGCATGGTGACCAACGTTTCGTCCTATGAACACGAATTCAGAGAATACACTGAATCTCGAACGTTGGATCTCATGCTTTTATACACGGACGAATTCCCTAAATGGGACGACAACTGGAAAGTGCTTTATCCACCCTCCGTCAATTTTCCTGACTTTCCATGGAATCCAGAAACCGTAACCGTGACTTTATCCCCGGGGGAAAAGCGTAGGATGGTGGGCTACCTCCACTCTGAATATGGGAAGAACCGTTTTGTTCCCACTACTTTCTACCACGGAGGAAACTCGCCTCACGAGAAACTCTCTCAATGGATGACAGAAACTGAAAGTGATCTGAAATTTGGTTGGCAACTCTTCAGAATGGCAGAGCGAGCCATCTATTATTGCTTTTTCCCGGGTCGAATTCGTGGAGAGGAGTTTATCCCAGCTGATAAAGTTTCGGGGCGACTTGGAAAATCTATTGAGACAAGAGTCGATGAACTTCTCGATCAGAAGCTCACTCCTCGACTTGAGTTTCTGCGAACGAACAACGCTTACCTTAATCTTCAGAAGTTCTCAAAACTCAGCCGCGAAGAGTTTGAATGGATGAAAGAGAAATCGGAAGGTAGATGGGAAAGAGAATTGGAATGGCGATTGGTTATTGGAGGTTGGCTCTCTGCAAGCGACGAAGAACAAGAGGAAGCAAAGAGAGTGGGTAGAGAATGGCTAATCGATCCGCCATTGGAACGCCCTGATGAATATATGAAGAAATGGGGGGCTGATAAGAGTATTCTCGAAGAAGTGCAAAAGTTAGCCAAGTGCATCCAAAGGCGCGAGGAGGAAAAGCAGGAGAACGAACTCCGAAAGCATTTCTTTAAACTTTATGAGGAAGGAATGCTCCAAAAATTGGGTCCTCGGGATAGTTGGAGAGAGTTGGTTCAGTAGTCGAAGCTACGCAAGTTCACTCCCCCAAATCCAAAATACGGAGTCCCCGGAACTTTACCCATCCTGCATGCCCGTCTGCTCCGTAGGTCTGTAGGGCGATCACTCCCGTCGCGACATGCTCCGGTTTGGGGGCGGGATCGGTGTAATCGACGATCTGCTTGCCGTTGAGCCAGACTTCAATGTGCGGACCAACGGCACGGATGCGCATTTTGTTCCACTCATTCGGTTTGCGGATGGAGTCGTCCTCGTCGCCTTTGTCGAGCCACTCTTTCATGTGCAGACCGACGTATTCTTTCGCGGCCCCGCGTCCGATATTGATCTGGTAGCCGCGCTGTTTCCTTTCGCCGGGGCCGTTGCGGAGGAGCACACCGCTGTTGTATTTGCCGTGCTCATCGATCATAAATTCCAGCTCGAGATCGAAATTTTGATACGACTTCTTTGTGGCCAGAATCCCGGAGCGTTTCGGGTCGCCATCCTGCCCGCCGACGATCACTCCGTCTTCCACGCGCCATTCGGCAGTGCCGATCTGCTCCCAGCCGGTGAGGTCTTTGCCGTTGAAAATAGATTCTGCTTTGGTCAGTGGATCATTGTCTTTGGCGTTTATGCAAAGACTGGTGGCGACACAGCATACGGCTGCCGCAGCAACAAATAGATTCTTCATTCAGGCAGTTGTTCTTTGCTCTTCTCTGACAGTTTCGAGATGGGGTATTTATAGACCTGCCCGTTTTTCAACTGCAGGAGAGCGATGTCCCCTTCAACCCGCAGCAGTTTGGCGCGAATGGTTTTGCCTTCGGTGTTGGTCCAGTCCTGTTCGACGGCGGCTACTTTCGGCGTGGGGGTGTCGTCCATCTTTTCAGCCGTTCCGGCGACAGCGATGTATCCTCCTTCGCCCTCTTTCGGCATGGGGCCGGTTTCCCCTTTCTCTCCGGCGATCGGTGCGCCGTCAGCGATCCATTGTTGAACCATCCGGGTTTCTTCTGGGGTGAGTCGGGTGCCTTTGCCTTTTGGGGGCATGGCGTCGTCGTGATCCGCTGGACGGAACAGGGTGACGAAGAGGTAGCTCGCGTCCCAGTCTCCCGGGACCACAATGCTGTTCTTTGAAAACCGGGCATAGAAGCCTTCGGGATCATCGAGCTTCAGGCCGCCTTTGGCTTTGCCTTCTTTGCTGTGGCATTCGCCGCATTTCTCAGAGAGAAACGGCATGATGTCCTTTTCATACTCGAGCGCATGGCCTGAGCTGAACACAAAAAGGGCAGGGAGGAGGAGCAGGGCGCGGTTCATCAGATTCAGGCGAGAATATCTTTCACCACATGGGCTTCTTCAACACCCGTTAAGCGCTGGTCGAGGCCCTGGTATTTAAATGTGAGCCGATTGTGATCGATCCCCAGGGTGTGGAGAACGGTCGCATTCATGTCGCGAATGTGGACGGGGTTTTCGGTGATGTTGTAGCAGAAGTCATCGGTCTTGCCGTATTCAAAGCCGGCTTTCACCCCGCCTCCGGCCATCCAGGTGGTGAAACAACGGCCGTGGTGATCCCGCCCGTGATTGTCCTCGCTGAGTTTTCCCTGACTGTAAATGGTGCGACCAAATTCCCCGCCGCAAATCACCAGGGTATCATCGAGCATGCCACGGTTTTTGAGATCAGTCACCAGTCCGGCGGCCGCCTGATCAATGTCGAGACACTGGTTACGGATCTTCGAGGGCAGGGAACCGTGCTGATCCCATCCCCGATGAAAAAGCTGGATAAACCGGACGCCTTTCTCCGCCATGCGACGGGCCAACAGACAGTTGCGCGCAAAGCTGCCGGGTTCTTTCGCGGCCTCTCCATAGAGCTTCATGACGTGCTCAGGTTCATCTTTGATATCCATCAACTCAGGGACTTCCGTCTGCATGCGGAAGGCCATTTCGTATTGCGAAATCCTCGCCTGCGTTTCGGGATCGCGAAAGCGTTCGAAGTTTTCCTGATTCAATTTGGCCAAACCGTCCAGCATCCCGCGGCGTTGATCGCGGGAGATTCCGTCGGGGTTTTCAAGATACAAGACCGGCTCGCCGGCACTGCGAAGCTTGACTCCCTGATGTTTGGCCGGGAGAAAACCACTGCTCCACAGCCGCTCGTAGAGGGCCTGGAGCTGGCCTTTACCCCGGGAGATCATGACGACATAGGCGGGCATATCATCGTTGTCGGACCCGAGGCCGTAGCTCAGCCAGGATCCCATGCTGGGCTTGCCCTGTTGTTGAGCCCCGGTATTGATAAAGGTGATCGCGGGATCGTGATTGATCGCCTCGGTGTTCATCGATTTGATGATGGTGATGTCGTCGACGATCTTCGCGGTGTGTGGGAGGATTTCCTTGTTCACCCAGGTACCGTGTTTGCCGAATCTCTCGAACTCAAACATGGGGGCGACACAGGGAAAATTCTTCTGGCCACTGGTCATCCCGGTGATCCGCTGGCCGTTCCGCACAGAGTCGGGGAGCTCGATGCCGTGGATCTTTCGCAGCTCGGGCTTGTAGTCGAAGGTATCAATGTGCGAAGGTCCGCCCGCCATGAAGAGATAGATGACCCGTTTGGCCGTCCCGCCGAAGTTGGGAAAAGACCCGGGAGGGGCCGAGTGAGGATCAATCACATTCGCCCCGGCGGCGGAGGCGCTTTTGGCGAAAAGCGAGCTGAGGGCGGCCGCACCCAATCCATGGCCGGTTTTCAGCAGAAAATCACGGCGCCCCGGACGTTCGTTGAATGCAGACAGCGAGCGTAGGAATGAGGGCGAAAGATTCGTCATAACTCCAAAGCGTATGAGTCGTTTCTATTCCATTCAAGTGGCGCGTTCGTTCAGGCTCAGGCACCTCTGAATTGCCGCCTTTGGTAATATCAGGCAACACCAACCGTCCCAGTTACCGAGTGACAATTTATTAACAATCCTATCTTTTTTTATTCACGAGGACTGCCATCTTGATTCAATATGATTCACCCCAGAGAAAATTTCTCAGACAACGGCCAGGGCCATGTATTTCAGCTATTTGACGAACTTACTCCCGAAGATCAGGACCAACTGACGCGGGAAGCATCTGCGATTGATCTCGAGGAGATTGACCGGCTGGTTGAGACATTGGTCCGTTCGGAATCAGGTGGCAACGAAGCCATTGCCGGAGACCTCGAACCTGCCCCGTTTATTCCGCTGCCGCAGAACGGCGGGAATCAAGATCAGTGGAAGCGAGCGAGAGAAGCAGGCGAGCAGGCATTGCGGGACGGTCGCGTCGCAGCGTTCACCGTGGCGGGAGGGCAGGGGACACGGCTGGGTTTTGATGCTCCTAAAGGAACGTTTCCAGTGACCCCGGTCGTCGGGAAGTCACTGTTTCAGGTGTTTGCTGAAAAGATCCTCAATGCAGGAGTCGAAGCGCAACAGCCAATTCCCTGGTTTATCATGACCTCCGTCATCAATCATGACGACACCGTGGCCTTTTTTAAGCAACATGACCACTTCGGTCTGGGCTCGGAACAGGTTCACTTCTTTTCACAGGGCCTGATGCCCGCGGTTGATTCCGAAGGGAAGATTCTTCTGGCGGAAAAAGGCCGGATTGCCCTGAGTCCTGACGGACATGGCGGGTCGTTGCGTGCCCTGGTCCGGTCCGGTGCGATTGATAAGATGGAATCGCTCGGGATTGATACGATCAGCTATTTTCAGGTCGATAATCCCCTGGTGCGCTGCATTGATCCTGAGTTTATCGGGTTTCATCTACTGGCGAATTCCGAGCTGTCGAGCAAGGCATTACCCAAGCGGGATGCTGCAGAAAAGGTCGGCGTATTTTGCGAAAGAAACGGGGAAGCCGTTGTTATCGAATACTCTGATATGCCGGAGCGCCTGGCTTCAGAGCGGGATGACGACGGAGAGCTGCGGTTCCGGGGAGGCTCAATTGCCATTCACGTCTTTAATCGCGATCTCGTGAAACGTCTGGGATCCGGGAACAGCGAGACAGCTCTGCCATTTCATCTCGCGCACAAAAAGGTCGCGCATATTGATCCTGCGACCGGCGCAAAGATCGAGCCGGAAGAACCCAACGCCTACAAGTTCGAGATGTTTGTCTTTGACGCGCTGCCTTTCGCTGAGAACCCGGTCATCATCGAAACGGCGCGGGAAGATGACTTTTCACCCGTTAAGAATGCCGAAGGCAGCGACTCGCCCCGGACCAGCGCAGACGATCAGCTTCGCCAGTTTGCCCGCTGGGCAAAAGCGGCGGGGATCGATGTGGATACGGATGAAACAGGGCTTCCATCGGTGAAGTTCGAAGTTTCCCCGCTGTTTGCCGACACTGAAGAGCGTTTCGTGAAGGCGTGGAATGCACTTAAGACAAAGCCGGAGATCACGGAGGGAACGGTTATTTCTTAACCGGTTCCAAGGATTTCAGGATTGCTTCAGCGTCCTTGTGCCTTGCGGCGGCTGACTCGATTGCCAGAATCCTGGTGGCCGCTTCGCGGGCTTTCTCCGGCTGGTTCTGTTTCTTGTAGGAATCAGCGAGGTTAAGAAGGATCAGTGCATCTTCAGGGGCCAACTCGTGTGCTTTCTCAAGGTTCAGAATGATGCCCTTGTCATCTTTTCGCACACTCGCCAGAGCAGCCCGCATGTTCCAGGCATAAGGATGTTTGGGGAAAACTTCAGTTAATCTTTTGGTCAAACGATCCACCCGGTTGTCATCTTCCTCCGACTCCTGATCGAAGAAATATCTAACGTAGGGGTGCACTGATTGCGGTACAAACACCGATGGCTCACCCGGCAACTTCCTGTTTTCCGTCCAGGTCAAATCATCAGGATTCTCAGCGACCTTTAGGATCTTCAGTAATGTCTTTTCCAGTTCCGCTTTCTTCTGAAGCTTTCTCTGGAGAGTGGCAAGGCCAAACCCGAGATCAAGACGGGAGGGAAACTTGTCGAACCCTGTGTGAACGAGAGTGAGTGCCCTTTCCGGAATAGCAGGGTTTGATTTCCCCACGCTGGAAATACTCCCGGCCTGCGTTCCATCAAGTTTCTTAATGGCAAAGTCACCCGGTTCAGCTGGTTTGGAGTTGATTGAGATTTGCTGCGACTGCCCCCACCAGTAGTTGGAGGCGAGTGCGTAGAAGTCCGGGTTTTCAGCCTCCGTTTTTTCAGACTCAGTAATGAATTTATGAAGCGCTGCAGGATCGGCACCCTTTTTTAATTCAGCAAATTTCTCAGTGAAGTTGGATTCCTCCTGAGCAGAGGAAGCTACTGTGAGGGCCAGTAAGAAAACCGGAAACTGTTTCATAATTAAACTACGGGGGTGAGGTCCAACATCTTACAAACTGGTGACTGTGAATACAGGGTTTTTTCGACTCTCAAAGTCGAGAGGCGTCATACCCTTCGTCACTTTCCTCTTCATCCAAATCCACCTTTTCAATCCGCTTTGCATCGACTGCTTTCACGACTCCACCTTCGCTTAAGTTATCCTCCACACTCCCCCCGTTCACACCATTCAGGTAAACCGGTGTACCCTTTACCCGGATAAAGTTGTCCTTCACAATGACGTTTTTTGAAGGCTCGGGATTGTATCGCGACGCTCCCCAAACATAAATCCCGTTGGCCTTTTCGTTTGTGCTCGAGACGATGTTGTCGCGCAGAATCAGGCCTTCGCAGAATCCAAATTGCACGACAGCGCTGCCGTTTTCCTCGAATCCGCGAATCACGTTGCCCTGGATCAACGCGTTCGAATTTCCGTTTCCGACAAGCCTTCCGTCGATCACATTGTCGCGAATGATGATTCCGTCAACGCCCCCGGCCAGAATCGATTTTCGACATCGGTTTCCGGTGATGATCACATTTTTCAGCCCGCGGGCGTGTTCGACGTGAATGGTGGACCCGCCGGGTTTGACTGAGTGTTCCAAATCCTGGCAACCCGTCACTAAATAGTCCCGGGCGTTTTCGTCCCCGCCCATCTGAATACCCTGACGAATGAAGTTTCGCAGAGAGACATCGCGAATCGTGATGTTTCGGCAACCGCGTCCGACTGCGATACAATCGCCGCTGAAATTCTCGACCAACAGATCGCGGATCATCACATTCTCGATGACGCCGTCTTTCACGGAGAAGAAAATCCCGTGGTTATGCTCCGGTGTTTCACCTTTTACATAGGCATCCAGTTTGTTGCTGCCATCGAGATGCAGATCGCGAATCGTGACGTTCTTACACCCCTCGGCGGGAGCGCCGAACATGCGCCAGAAGTTGTTCACCGTGTCGGCAAATTTCAAGATCGACGATGGTCCGTTTCCTTCAACGACGGTATCCGAAGGAATGGCAAGGATCGGGGATTCCGAGCCCTGCCTGGTTACGGTGAAAGTACCGGAGGGAACAAAGACAACTCCACCGCCCGCTGTTTTCGCAGCTTCCAGTGCTTTCAGAATGGCCGGGGTATCATCAGTCGCGTCATCCGCAGTCGCTCCGAACGTCGTAATATCGTAGACCCGATCATCGGCAGGCAGTGAATCGCAAATCAGAATGGTTACAGCGATGAACAGGAATACGGTTTTCATTCGCTTAACATGGAGAAAAACCGGTAGCGTAAGCCAGTCGAATCAGAGACGGAATTGCGTTTCCAGCATTTCCCCGAATGAAATCCGTAGCCCTGTAACCCTTGCAATTTCAAATTCCCAAGGATTTGTGATACAGATCGTATCTTATTCATGAAATCCCCGTATTCACTCCTTCTTCCGCTTGCTGCGTTCAGCCTCTGTGCGTTACCGGCCTGCGAAACGATTCCGAATGAGAAGCCTGTGACTGTCGCAGAAGCCGCAAAAGAGGAAGCCGAGGCGAAACGGAGAAAGGCTTCATCCGCACATCAATCCCGCTTGCGCCGGTCGTATATCCGCAGGGCTGCCATTCGGGCGCGTCATTCAAAGAAAAATTAACCAGCTCCCACCTGATTCATACCCTACATCCCAACATGAAAATCCTATCTCTAACCATCACCCTGTTGAGCTCGATCTTGCTCACCTCCTGCGCTGTCTATGACAGCTCCTATGGGCATTCGAGATCCTACTCAGGCTATCGAAACACCCCCAGCCCGTTCTTTAACAGCGGGGGATACGACCGCCTGCGTTATTCAGAGATTCGACGCTCTGCACACTACCACGATGATCATCACCGTCATGGGCACGATCATAATTATCATCGGAACTCCCACGATCATCATGATCACCGGGACCATCGGGTCGCCTCAAAACCCTCATCAAAGCCGAAGTCATCGAGCTCGTCGAACAGTGGCCGGAGTTCCTCGTCTTCCAGTAGCAAAAAGTCTTCCTCGTCATCTTCTTCCAGTAAGAAGAAGTCATCAGGAGGTGGCGGCGACAGCAAATCCCGCCCTTCCAACAATCACCGGCTGGATGTAAAACTTCGGCGCTGATCGTCCAGATTAGCGGAACATTTCTCTCGCCGTGAACGCTACTCCCAGCGCCGCGGCGGAGTCACCCCCGCGAGCCCACTCGAAGCGGGTTGTCAGCTTATCCGGATCGATCGGGCTGTGTGAATACATCGGCCAGGCGCGTTCGGCGAATCCCTCTTTGATCCAGCCCATGTAATCGTCACGGATTCCTTCGCTCTCAGCGAGTCCTCCGCCGATGACCACCAGGCCGGGATCGAAAACCCGAACCAGGTCAGCGATTCCGTATCCCAGGATCTGTCCCTGATGTCGGAAAATTGAAATCGCGAGTTCGTCGCCGTCCTGCGCGAAATCGCGGAGTCGAAACGCCTTTTCCTCGATGGGAGAGCCATCATTCAGCGGGTGATCTTTGTGCTCATCTTTAGCCAGCTCGAGACCGATCCGGCGTCGCAGTGCCACGAGGGAAACCCAGGCTTCAAGACAGCCTTTAAGTCCACAACTGCAAGTCGGCAGACCTCCATCATCCTCAGTATGAGGGACTGATACGTGACCCACTTCCAGAGCGAGGCCGTTTGCTCCTTCATAAGCGCGACCGCCCGGCAGGACCAAACCTCCGCCGAGACCCGTTCCCGGAGCGACCAGCATCAGGCCGCCCAGATGTTTTCTCCGAACCGCGTATTCTCCCAGAGCGGCGGCATTCCCGTCATTCGTCATGTAAACCGGTGCCCCGATCCTCTCGGAGAGTTTGTCACGCACATTGGTGCCGACCCAGTTTTCCGCCAGATTAGCCAAACCCCAGACGACGCCGTCGCAGCTGGGAGCCGGGACATCGAATCCGACGCCTTTAATCTGTGATCGCTGGATGTTTCCTCCGGCACAGAGTTGATCAAGAGCGTTGTCCAACTGGCCGAAAGTGGCCTCATAGCCATCTTTCACGTGACTGCGAAGCTCAACCATTTCGCCCACTGTGTCGCCGACGTCGTCGACCAGGATCGTTTTTACAGTGCTGCCACCGACGTCGAGTCCGGCGTAAAAGTTGGTTGAATCTCCCATAGTTTTTGAATGTGATGCGGGTCAAATATTAGAGGCCAGTCATACGACTTCGGACCAAAATCGTCAATGTTGAAACAGAGATCGATTTCCTTGAAAACTTTTTGTTGCGCGGTGAAATCTTTGCGTATAAAATCCGGCTCGCTCCGCCGCCCGCAAGGGTTTGTGGAGCGTTATTTTCTACCGCTGCGGAGTGGTAGCTCAGTTGGTTAGAGCGCCGGCCTGTCACGCCGGAGGTCGCGGGTTCGAGTCCCGTCCACTCCGCCACTTGATTCACTCGTTCCGAATCAAGTTTCACTCATCCCAGAGAATCCGGATGCCTGTGATTTTTCGAGTCAACAGTGTCTGATCGTCGAACCTACCCTGTTGGTTCGTTTTCTATCAAAAGGGACGTTTTTCAGTTCCTTAAATTCCAGGCGTCAGATTCCCCGGCTTGAGGGGGGAGACGATCGAAGTGTGATGCCATTCATCCCGCATTGAAGGTGATTGCCGATATTACGCCGACCTTCTACCTGCGTTGAGGTGACCGCATAAAAAATGCGACCCCTTTCCAGGTGTGACAAAATGTCTCCACGAAATTACGGAGACCATTCTCACGTGTGGAGGGTCACTGTAAGTTTTTACAGTGACCTTCCACACCCGTGGAAGGTGTCCGCAGAAAAGTGCGACGCCCTTTCTCACGTGTGGAGAGTCACCGTCGAAATTACGGAGGCCTTCCTCACCCGTGGAAGGTGTCCGCAGAAAAGTGTGACGCCCTTTCTCACGTGTGGAAGGTCACTGTAAAAACTTACATCGACCTTCCTCACGTGAGGAAGGCCTTCGCAGAAAAAGTGCGACAATTTCAATTTGCGGGAAGATTCATCACCAAAAAAGAGCGATTTTTCAGACATTGTACTGATTCCAATCGCTCAGCGCTTGTGGGGCCGGGGATGTCAGGTCTGAATTTGGATTTTAAGATACGCTCCCAACCGGTTTACTCACTGCTTAACCACGCGGAAGCCGGTGTAGATCGAAGCGTCTCCGGCCTCGGCGAAGGTCCGGATGGATGTGCGGACGGCGGCAGGGGCGCAGGTCCAGGCTCCGCCCCGCATCACTCTCCAGTCTCCATATTCGTGTTGGCTGGTCTTTTCTTCAAAAAGCGGGTCGGTAACCTTCACTGATTTCCAATCCTGTCGGGCCACTCCTGCGAAGTAGCTTTTGTAGAGGTCTGCTTTCCACCGGTCCTGACACCATTCCCAGACGTTCCCATGCATGTCATACAGTTTCCAGGGATTCGGTCGGTAGCTTGCCACCTTTGCCGTGAAGATTGCTTTGTCGCCTTCGTCTTTGCCCAGTTTTACGGCCCGCTGATATTGTGTGGTCATCGGGAATGCGGCTTCCAGTGCGCCGTCGGCCACGTTGGCATTGGCGTAGGCGTCGTCGGGATTCTTTCCCCATGAATACCAGGTTTCAGTGCCGGCGCGGCAGGCGTATTCCCATTCCGCTTCGGTCGGCAGGCGGTAGGTGGCCCCTTCCTTTTCAGACAACCATTTGCAAAAGGCCCGGGCATCGGTCCAGCTGACACAGACGACGGGATGATCGTCGCTCTGCTCGAATCCCGGGGTCTTCCAGGTGATGGCAGGATCTTTGTGAAAGCGGTCGACGTAATTCTTTTCCTCTGGAAACCAACCCAGCGCGCCCCCGGATTTCTCTGCGGTGGTGACATAGTTCGTCGCGGCGACAAAAGCTTTGAACTGTCCGACGGTGACTTCGGTCTTTCCGATCGAAAATGCGCGGGTGATCTCCACGGTGTGGGCGGATGATTCGCCCCTGAGGTTCTGTGAGTTGCTGTAGGGATGGTTGAGCTCGAAGTCATGACTCTCGCCATCGGGGAAGCCGCGCTGGTAGGTTCCCGGCTCAATCTTGACGAATTCCATCCCGATCGAGTTGGGCTCATCTCCCTGAGCGGGTGAGGATGCCACGATCAGGGCGATAACTGAAAGCAGTCTGGGGAGATTCATCAAACCAGTTCGCTGATGATGCCGGGGCTGTCTTGAAAGGGTGCGTTGATCTCAACGCCCATTTTCTCGACCATCGTTTGCCAGAGGGAGGAGAGGGGAGTGTTCTCTTTCAGTCGAGCATGAGTCTGGTGTCGAATTCCCAGGCCGCCGCCGCCCGACAGCATCGTTGGTAGATTGGTTTTGCTGTGACCGATCCCCATCCCGCTGGAAAAACCGAGCATGGTGTGGTCGAGCAGGGTGGCGTCGCCTTCCCTGATGGAACCCAGCCGGGTAAGGAAGTAGTCCCAGTGCTTCATGTAAATGGTGTCCACCTTGGCGAGGTCTTCGAGATTCTTGGGATCGTTCCCGTGGTGGGTGAGTTCGTGGTAGCCTTTGGTGACACCGAACTCCGGGTAAACTCCGCCTGCCAGTTCGGTCCTGACCACGTAGGAAATGACGCGTGTGGAATCGGTCTGAAAGGCGAGGGCGATGAGGTCATACATCAGCTTCGCGTAATCATCGTAGTTGAACTTGCCGTTGCCTTCAGGGCTGATGGCGTTTTCGTAGTCTCCGAATCCGTCCAACTTTGGTTGCGGTTTGGGACGGTCCGACCAGTTGATTTCGCGTTCCAGTCCCAGCTCGACTTCGCGGATGGAATTGAAATACTGTTCCAACTGTTCGCGGTCAGCTTTGCCCAGCTTGTTCTGCAGTTGCTGCGCGTCCGTCAGCACGGCATCGAGCACACTTCCCCGCTGGCGAAACTCATGACCCTGCTCAAGTTGCTGTTCTGCATTGGTTGCCCGAAAGAGGCGGTCAAAGATGGATTTGGGATCGTTTTCAGCTGCAAGCGGGACGCCCTGTTTGTTCCACGAGATTGTTGCCAGGGCCTGGCTGCCAAAAGCGGTGCCGCGTTTCACGGAAAACTGAAGGGAAGGAAAGCGGGTATTTTTTCCGTGCAGTTCAGCCGCCAGTTGATCCGGCGAAGCGATCTGCTTGCTGCCTTTTTCAATCGAGGTGGCGAAAGGATAGGCCCCGTCATGTCCGCCGCCATTTTCCAGCCAGGTGCCCGACAAAACAGTGAAGTTGCCGCGTTGTTTCTCCAATGGTTTGAGGATGCGGGACATCTTGGCGTCGGGCCCGAAGCCGTCGGGGTAGAACTGCCGCATGTTCATTCCCGTGCCGAAGTAAAAGGTTCCCATCCGGGGAATGATTTTCGGAGTTGAAGCTGCCCGCGCGCCGGTGGGCATCATGGCTTCAAGAAACGGTAACGCCAGACAGGAGCCTGCTCCGCGGAGAAAGGTGCGGCGGTGAAGTGGCGATCGGGTTTGAATATTCATGGTGGGATCCGGGGAATTACTTTTCCTGAAACTGGCGACTGGTTACGATGGCTTTGATGAGAGATTGAAAGGTATCACCGTTTTCCTTCATGGAATTCACGGCTGACGTGAGCATGGCATCGTCGGAGGGTTCATCGGGACGACCCAGGGCATAGACCAACATCTTTTCAGCCAGCCCGCGCCGAAAACGGTCGCCCTGTTCTGTCAGGAGAGAGCGGAACTCGGCAAAGGTTTCATACGATTGACCATTGGGAAGCTTGCCGGCCGGATTGATAGGAGGGCTGTTGGAGCCGCGAAACTTCTCGCCGTCCTGAAGCTCCCGCCATGAGCCGATGACATTGAAATTCTCAAGTGCTAGCCCGTAGGGATCCAGTGACCGGTGGCAGGAGGCGCAAGCTTCGATTTCCTGATGCTGAATGAGGCGCTCCCTGACGGTGAGGTTTTGCCCCTGGATGTTGGGTTCTACTTCTCCCGCATTCGGTGGCGGTGGATCCGGCGGATCGTTGAACAATACCTCCCTGACATAAACCGCGCGTGATACCGGCTTGGTCCGGACACCGTCTGCCCCGGCCAGATGAATTCCCATCATCCCGAGAAGCCCACCACGTGGCGAATCAGCAGGCAGCGCCACAGGGCGGAAATCGTCGCCTTCCACATCAGGGATCCCGTAGTGTCGTGCCAGCCGCGCATTCACCACGGCGAAGTCGGAGTCGATGAAGTTGAGTGCGCTTTGCTTTTGTTTCAACACGGAGCGGAAAAACTCCAGGGGTTCGCGAACGGCGGCCTCGCCCAGTGCGTCATCATAGTCCGTGTAGAGTCGACGTCCGGGTTCGAAGGCCAGGAAGGTATCGGTCCGGAGCCATTGGGCGGCGAAACCATCAACAAAACGATCGAACCTGGGGTCTTCCAGCATGCGGTCGATTTGTTTTTGAATGGTATCGGGATCGCGCAGCCTTCCATTCGCCGCAAGATCGAAAAGCGTTTCGTCCGGCATGGAGCTCCAGAGAAAATAAGACAGCCGGGAAGCCAGTTCGTAATCGTTGAGCGGCCGTTTTTCTTCAGCGGTCGACGGCTCCACAATATAGAGAAACTTCGGGGAGGTAAGTGCAGCCGCAACTCCGACTCGAATGGCGTTGTGAAAAGTCTGGCCGTTCTCCAGCTCGGTTTTGACTACTGTCAGGATGGGATCCACTTCGGCCGGTTCAATGGGGCGCCGCCAGGCACGGGGGAGAAATCTGGTAAAGATCTCCCTGGCGTAGCTGAGGTCTTCGGTCGCCTTGTCTCCCCGGAAAAGCAGGGTGGTGTGACTCTTTGGCGGCCATTGATCGTAAAGTGGCCCTTCCACTTCGAGGTAGTCGAGGAACACCCGGTGGTATTTTGTAATATCCAGCTTCGCAGGGTCCGGAGTGGATCGGTCCCCGCCCCAGCCTTCTGCGACTTTTCGTCCCGCCAATCGGATGGTGCCGGCGTAATCACCTTCTTTACCGATCTCATTGTTTCGCTGCATGAAATTTTCGCCGGGGCGTTGCCCCATGTAGAGCGAGGTTTCGTTTACGAGTTGGACTTTAACTTCCCCACCCAGACTGTCTCGCGGAACGATGATGGTGTATTCCTCAGGTTGATCCCACGGTGCCTTCACATCAAACTCCATGATGATCACCTGATCTTCGTCCGGGTGACTTTGAGAAAGTCGAAGACGGGGAATGGTCCCGTCTTCTCCCTGATGCGCTCCGGCGCGAACCGTGAAACGGTAGAATCCGTTGGTGGGAGCGGTTTTGTAGGTGTCGGGGTATTTCAAGGTTCCGAACGAACGGGTGCTTCCGCTGATCATCTGCAATCCACCGTCCACCAGTTGAAGGCCCAGCTTTGTCACGAGGTAGCGAATAGCCCGGTTCTCGGCGATGTCTTCGAACTCCAGTCGCATGGTCTCCGTGGGAAACTCCGGGGGACCGTCCACGATAGCGCGGTCAGCGATCTTCCGTGCCACCTCGTAGTATTGCTGCATCAGCGAAGGGTCGAGCAGCAGGGCCGCGCTGACTTTGTCGAATCCCTCAGCGGTTCCATCCGGTGGCAAAACTTCCAGCGGACTCTCCCCGGTGGGGAACTTCATCTGTAAAAGATCGGAAACCGAGTGGGTGTATTCATGCCGGTTCATGCGGCGGAGAAGAACGCGGCCCCCATTGCGAAACGCAGTGCGTTCTGCTTCGCGGAGATTTGCGGCGATCCAATTCGAGACGCCTTCGATCTCATTGATGTCCGGCACAGGCTCATCGTCGGGCGGCATTTCCCCGAGATTGATCTGGTCGCGAATTTCTATCCATGCCGCAATGGCCTCCTGGTCGTTGAACTCGCCGCTCAGAGTATCCACCCGGAAGTCGCCCTTCTGCTTTTCGGGCCCGTGACATTTCACGCAATGTTCTTTTAGGAAGCCTTTGGTTTTCTCTTTAAATTCTGCGGCATACCCAATCGTCCCGATTGACAGCGGGATCAAAAAGCCAAAGAAAATGCGGGCGATAAATGGCATGAGTACAAATCTCTCCATTTATTAACGACAGTCGGGGAAAGTGTAAAGATAGATTCCCCCGCCGTAAGTGTGGCCCTGTCTCAATCACGACTCGGTGTATTCCTCCATCCCTGCACACGTGCACACGAGATTCCTGTCACCGAACACGTTATCGATCCGGCTGACGGGCGGCCAGAATTTGCGATCGCGCACCCAGTCGAGTGGGAAAGCGGCAACTTCGCGGGAGTATTTGTGATCCCAGGTATCGGACACAACGTTCTCCGCAGGGTGCGGGGCGTTCTTCAGCGGATTGTCTTCAGGATCAAATTCTCCATCGATCACTTTCTGGATCTCACCACGGATCGAGATCATCGCATCACAGAAACGATCGAGCTCGGCGCGGGATTCGCTCTCGGTCGGCTCAATCATGAGGGTCCCCGGTACGGGCCATGACATCGTGGGAGCATGGAATCCATAATCGATGAGCCGCTTGGCAACGTCTTCCACTTCGATGCCGGATTCTGCCTTGAGCGGGCGCAGATCAATGATGCACTCATGGGCAACGAGGCCGCGTTTTCCCCGATAGAGCACCGGGAAGTGCGGTTGCAGGCGATGCGCGATGTAGTTCGCATTCAGGATGGCGACCTTGGTGGCATCGGTCAATCCACCGCCCCCCATCATCCGGATATACATCCACGAAATTGTCAGGATCGATGCGCTGCCAAGCGGGGCAGCAGACACGGCACCAACAGTCCCTTTGCCGGGGAGAAAAGGCGCGAGGTGTTCGGCGACTCCGATCGGCCCGACACCCGGCCCGCCTCCTCCGTGTGGAATGCAGAAGGTCTTATGCAAATTGAGATGGCAGACGTCAGCACCGATCGCGCCGGGGCTGCAAAGCCCGACCTGGGCGTTCATGTTCGCGCCGTCCATGTAAACCTGACCGCCGTTTTCGTGAATGATTTCGCAGATCTCGACGACGGACTCTTCGAACACGCCATGGGTCGAAGGGTAGGTGATCATCAGGGCTCCCAAGGTAAATTTATGCTCGGTTGCCTTGGCGCGTATATCCTCGACGTCGATGTTTCCGTTTTCATCGCATTTCACCGGCACCACTTTGAAGCCGGTCATCACGGCGCTGGCCGGGTTGGTCCCGTGGGCCGAGGTCGGGATGAGGCAGACCTTTCGAGAATCATTCCCGTTGGCTTCGTGAAATTCGCGAATCGCAAGTAACCCTGCGTACTCCCCCTGCGAGCCGGCATTCGGCTGCAAACTGACGCTGTGAAACCCGGTGATTTCCGCGAGCCAGGTTTCAAGCTGTCTGGCCATTTCAGCGTAGCCCTTCGTTTCCTCAGCCGGGGCAAAAGGGTGCAGGCCGTTCACGGTCTTCCAACTGACGGGCAACATCTCGGAAGTGGCATTCAGTTTCATGGTGCACGAACCGAGCGGGATCATGCTCCAGTTCAGCGCGATATCTTTGCCTTCCAAGCGGCGCAGGTAGCGCAGCATCTCCGTCTCAGTGTGGTAGCTGTTGAAGACGGCGTGAGTGAGGAATTCAGAAGTCCTGCGGAGATTTTCAGGAATGGTGGTCGTGCCGGCGGGTTCGATGGCGTCGTTTTCACCGTAGGAGATTTGTTTGCCATCAATGGTTACCGTATCGAAGAATGCACCTTCGCTTGAGCTTTCACAGGCTTTCTCATGAATGCCTTCCGCGATTCGCCGCAGTCCCTTTGGACCGTGATACACCGCGTAAAATCCGGCCATCACTGCCAGTAAGACCTGTGCCGTGCAGATGTTCGATGTCGCTTTCTCACGGCGGATATGTTGCTCGCGAGTTTGCAGGCTGAGGCGCAGGGCCATCCGGCCATCGGCGTCTTTTGAAATGCCCACCAAGCGCCCGGGCAGGCGGCGTTTGTGTTTGGCGGTGCAGCTCATGAAGGCCGCGTGCGGGCCGCCAAATCCCAGGGGGACACCAAATCGCTGGGCACTGCCGACCACAATGTCAGCTCCCCATTCGCCGGGTGGCTTGAGAAGACAAAGCGCCAAGAGGTCAGTCGCCACCACGGCCTGCCCACCGGCTTCGTGAGCGCGCTCGACGATGGCGGAATAATCTTCTACCGCGCCATCGGTCGCGGGGTACTGCAACAGCACCCCGATAAATTCATCACCTTTCGCCGCGAAGTCGAAGGCTGACTCGTCGCCGATTTCCAGCGCGATACCAATCGGCCGGGCGCGGGTCTTGAGCACGTCGATGGTTTGGGGGTGACACCGGTCACTCACAAAAAAGGTCGTGCCTTTCATCCGTGCCGCGGCGCACATGGCCATGGCTTCGGCAGCGGCGGTGCCTTCGTCGAGCAGCGATGCATTCGCCACCGGCATGCCTGTGAGATCACAGACCATGGTCTGAAAATTCAGGAGAGCTTCGAGCCGGCCCTGCGCGATCTCTGCCTGGTAGGGCGTGTAAGCAGTGTACCAACCGGGATTTTCGAGGACGTTCCGTTGGATGACCGGTGGGACAATCGTGTCGTAGTAACCCTGGCCGATGAACGACTGTCGCACCTCGTTCTGCGCCATGATCGCTTCCAGCTCCGCGAGCGCATCGCTTTCACTCGCGGCAGGCGGGAGATCGAGCGAGTTATCTGAGCGGATCGATTCGGGAACGATGTCGTCGATGAGCAGGGCGACCGTTTCGTATCCGATTGCGGATGCCATCTCTCCGGCATCAGATTCGGATGGACCAATGTGGCGTGGGATGAAATCTGACATGAATCGGAAGGGACAGGTTGCACAGACACTCCGCGTCTGTGGTTCAAAAAATTCAGCTGTGTGTCACAAAGGATCAGCCGAGCATCGCCGAATAGGCAGCCGCATCTTTCAGGCCATCAAGCTCACCGGCATCACTGATCTTCAGTTTAAAAATCCAGCCGTCACCGTAGGGATCGGTGTTGATCGATTCGGGCGCTTCCCCGAGTGGTTCATTGATTTCCACCACTTCTCCGCTGACCGGGGCATAAATGTCGTTCGCCGCCTTTACCGATTCGACAACGGCGATGGCTTCACCCTTCTCCACCACTCGGCCAAGTTCAGGCAATTCCAGGTAAACAACGTCCTGAATTTCCTCCTGCGCATGATCACTGATGCCGACAGGGGCTGATTCCGAATTAGTGGGATCGATCCATTCGTGTGAATCGGCGTATTTCAAGTGATCAGGGACGTTGCTCATTAGAGGGATTGTTCGGGCAAACGGAGAAAGAATTCAATGCGAAACTGGTGTCATACGCGGGTGCGCTGAGCCGCTGAGGCGTGGAAACCTGAATTCGGAGGGGGGGCGACCCCGGAGCAGGGGAATTAGCCGGTGTAAAACGTGTTTTTCGTTTACGGAAAGAGAGTTAAACCCAAGATTTTCGATTTGGACCTTCCTGACAATCGACTTCTTCCACAGCAGAAATGAGTTATCAGGGCGGCAATGGACAAAAACCACGGTCGAAACGAATGGCCGTGGTGATAATCGACCTCTTCCACAGTCGGAACGGGCTGTTGTGGTGATAAGTCATAAAATCCATGGCTGGAGCGAGGTGACAGGGGAATCATGCGTTTCTTCCGTGGTCGGAGCGACCTGCCGTGGTGATAACCGGCCTCTGCTTGAGTCGGAGCGGCCTGCTGCCGGGAAAACGGGGGCCGACCGGAGTTTCCGGCCGGTGGCAGGGGACCGAGGAGTGATCGCGGTGGGAATTTCGCATAGCTCCGGAATCTGTTCGTCTTGAATAGATGAACTGGTTGACGACCACTGCTCTTCTCTTGTTTTCATTCGTAGTGCTGGTTCCGGCAAACTCGAACGCTCAGGATGTGAAATTCAAACCTCTGGTGGATTCCCCAACTCCCTACACGATCGAAAAAGTCCGGAAATACTGGATTGATACACTCCCCAAACTCCTGCCTCCCTCTCAAATGCAGGCCAACTATGCCTACGAAATGCCGCATTATCGCAAGAACCTGGCGTCAAGAAACCTGCTGATAGAGCGAATTCGTGAGGGGGAATTCGATCATCAGGCCGAGTGCGAGATGTTGAAGCACAATATCCGCCTGGCTGAACGGACGCGGAACCGACGGGAGGCGGGGAAACTGAGGATCCAGCTGGCAGCCCATGAACGCGGGCATTCAGAGACCTCGCAGGATGTTGAGGAACTCCGCGACCTTGTGATTCGTCAGAGCTCTACGATCGAGGAACTTAGAGCGGAAATCGCCCTGCTAAAAGGTCGCCGGAATTGAATTGCTTCACCGCAGTTTTTCCACTAAATTTCGGACCACCGTCGTTTCCGGGCTTCTGTTCGGGCTACGGTGGTTTCGTTTTATGATCCACGTGACCAACCTCACCAAACGCTACGCCGGGCGGACGGCGGTCGATAAAATCTCGTTCGATGTAGGACGGGGGGAAATCGTCGGGTTTCTCGGGCCGAACGGCGCGGGCAAGAGTACTACTCTGCGGATGCTGACGTGCTACCTGTCGGCGACGGATGGAAAAGCCCGCGTGGCAGGGTTCGATATCTTTAAAGACTCTATCAAAGTGCGGAAGCGGGTCGGTTATATGCCGGAAAACGTTCCGCTCTATCTTGATATGCGGGTGAAGGAATATCTTCACTTCCGGGCCCGGCTGAAAGGTCTGGCTTACCGCGAAGCGCGATCTGCAACGGACGAAGCGATGGACATCTGCGGATTGACCGATGTGCAGCGTAAAATGATCAACACCCTTTCCAAAGGTTACCGGCAGCGGGTTGGTCTGGCTGATGCGTTGGTGAATAAACCTGATTTGCTCGTCCTTGATGAGCCGACCAACGGACTCGACCCGAATCAGATCCGGCAGGTGAGGGAACTCATTCGCCAACTGGGCGAGCGCCATACGATTCTCATATCGACTCACATTCTACCCGAAGTGGAGATGACCTGTGGGCGTGTCATCATTCTTGATCATGGTCAGATCAAAGCTTCAGATACCCCGCAGAATCTGGTGCGTCGACTTCGGGCCCTGGGGGCAGTGAACCTCCAGGTGAAAGGAAATCCCGAGGCTGCCATGGTGGCTATCGAAGCCATGGCCGGTGTCCGGACCGTCAAACACGTCAATACCCGTCAGGACTGGGCTCAGATCGAGATCGAAACGGAGGCCAACACCGAGCTGTGTGAAGATATCTTTAATATGGCGGTGGAGAAGAAATGGCAGCTTCGCGAACTCGTGCAGCGGACAGCCTCCCTTGAGGATGCCTTCGTGAATCTGACTGTGAACCAGAAAGCCCCGGTCCCGGAGAAGGCTGCCAAGACTCCTAAAAAGAAAACCAAAAAGAAATAGACGAAACGAACCAACCCTGTCTGATCACCGAACGAACCCTATTGGATCGTAAAGGCTAAATTTCATGCGCGCATTCACTATAATATTCTGGAAAGAGTTGAGATCATTTTTTCTCTCGCCGCTCGCGTATGTGGTGATGGCTTTATTCACTCTGCTGAGCGGGTTTCTCTTTACCAATATGGTGAAAGTGATGCGGCTGAACGTGAGCCCGCAAAGCCTCGTGTTTAATCTGTTTTCCTCAGGCTGGTTCTGGATGGGGTTCTTCATTCTCTTTCCGCTGATCACGATGCGGCTTTTTGCCGAGGAACGGAAGATGGGAACGCTGGAAGGGTTGTTGACGGCTCCGGTGAGGACATCCGAAGTCGTGCTGGCGAAGTTTGCCTCCACGGTGGTCGCCTATCTGGTTTTGATCCTGCCGTTGTTTCTTTTCTTCCCGATCTTCAAGGTCATTACGGGGGAAACAGCCGCTTTTAACGACGGGGCGCTATTCGGAAGCTTTATGTGCCTGTTCCTCGTAGGGCTGTTGAATATCGCGATTGGTGTGTTTGCCTCGTCGGTCACGCAGAACCAGCTCATCGCTGCGATGCTGACCTTTGTGGGGGTGATGTTGCATTACATGTTCGGCTATTTGCATCACATGAGCGCGTTGCCTCAGTCGGAGTTCACTGCGGGGCTGACTTATTTTTCCACCGTCGAACATATGCAGACGTTGAGCGACGGTCTGATTGATACCCGTCCAATGATTTACTACTTGAGCTTCAGCACCGTATTGCTGGTCCTGACGCATCATGTTCTCGAGTATCGCAAATGGCAGGCGTAAATTTTTCGAATGGCTGAATCCGAACCAGAATCAAACAAGAAAGAAGTCATCCCCGTTTCCCGGATGTTGGAGCGGTGGCGGATATTCGGGCACGTGCTGTTCCAGATCGTGTTGGTGCTGGTGATTTTCGGCCAACTGAATTATCTCAGTTGTAAGCGGCATGCCACGTGGGATCTGACTCAGAACCGGAAGTTTACGCTCCAGGAAACGACCAAGAACGTGGTCAAAGGTCTGGAGACGGATGTGAGAATTGTGATGGCTTTCCTGGGAAGTTCGGAATTGTTCCTCGATGCCAAGGGACTGGTCACTCGCTACGGTCAGGTCGGGGGTGACAATGTGAATGTCGAGATTCTGGATCTGAGTCGGAGCAAAGACCGGCTCGCAGAGCTGCGCGATGAGTTTGGATTGCAGTTCTCGAGAGACCAGATCGTGTTGATCTCCGGTGAAGGGCGTATCAAAACCATCAATGCCGAAGAGTTGGTGCGCCGCGATGCTACGACCAACCGGGTGAAGGAATTCAAAGGGGAGGAGATGCTCACCTCGGCTTTGCTGGAAGTCACTGAAAAGCAGCAGCGCAAAGTTTATCTGGTGGGCGGGGATCGACCGGCTGATCAGGTCATGCAGATATCCGCGCAGTTCCAAAGATTTGCCAGTGTGCAAAATACGCGAGTCGAGACTTTGGTTTTGGAGGGACTTGCGGTCATTCCCGAAGATGCTGAGGCGCTGATCTTTGCGGGAAACACGGTGGACATTTCGACACGTGAGCTGGAGCTGGTGAATGGCTTTTTCAAGGAGCGGAAAGGTGGCTTGATGATCTTTCTCGATCCATCGGCCGATACCCCTAACCTCACTTCGATCTTGCGCGAGCATGGCGTCGCGCCAAACCGGGACCGCGTCCTGACCGTGCAGAATGTACCGGGGCTGGCTTCGAAGAAAATTCGGGATGTGCCTGTGGGCATCAACTCGAATTTCGGGGTTGTCGGAAAGGCTCCTGACCTGCCGGCGATGACGACGTTGCTGAACGGCCAGACGCAGTCGCTCAATGTGTTGGTGCAGGATCCCACGATCCGATCCAAAAATATCTGGCCGTCTCCGGTCATGGTGGCGGCAGATGGCTTCTGGGGGGAGACCGAATACGAACTTCCGGACCCTGCGTATGATGAGAACCAGGACAACGGCCGTCCAGTCTGGGTCGGGGCCTCGGTCCAGGTGGGGGAAGCGGGCGACGCAGATTTGCGCAGCCGGACCTCCCGTCTTGTTGTGGTCGGGAATGCCAACGTGATTGATCCGGGCGGGAACAACAAGATCAGCGCGGATTTCGCCATGGCCTGTTTGAACTGGATCATCAATCGCGAATCTCTCACCGGGATCTCTCCGCGCCAGCCTTCTGAATTCACCCTGAGCATTACCCCGGCACAAAACGGCACGCTTCAGACGCTTACTGTTTTGGTGCTGCCTGCGATTGCGTTCTTTATCGGCGGAATCGTCTGGTTTCGTCGCCGGGCTTAATATTTGTCATGAGAATCACCACCACAGCCGTTCTTGCCGGAGTCGCCCTCGTCTTATCGGGAGTGATCCGATGGGTGGATCGTGCTCCTGCCAAACCGGTGGGTGAGACGGGTTCCATGCTGGCACGTTTTACGCCGAAGGAGATCGACGAGATCACGGTGAAGAGTTCTTCCGGTACGGTTCGGCTCACCAAGAGCACGAGTGGCTACTGGTTCTTCACTGAGCCGGTTAAAGATCGCGTCGACCCCTCCGCTGTGGCAGGATTGCTTGATCAACTGAATCACCTGGCTGTGCTTGATCAAATCGAACGGGATGAAATTGGCGGGACCGACCAGATTTCGGCCGCTGACATGGGGCTGGATGCAGCCGGTCTGATCCGGGTGGAAATTGCCAACTCCGATCCTCTGACCGACCCGGATGCCGAAGAGTTTTCGACCGCTCTGCTGATTGGTAAGGAAGCCCCGCTTTCAAATGCGGTATACGCGCGTCTGCCTGACAGCGACGACAATCCGGATCAGGGTGTGGCTGTGGTTGATGGCAATCCCCGCAAGTATCTAGTCGATCCGGTTTCCAGTTTGCGTGACAAACGTCTGCTCGGAATCACTCCGGATCGCCTCGTGATGGTCCGGGTGAAGACGGCACGCGGTGACATCGAAGTGCAGCGCAAGATTACGCCGCCGACCTACCCCTGGGTATTGCTGAAGCCGACCGAGACCCGTGCCAATGAAGAAGTGCTCGATCAGCTCGTCGCAGGAGTGGGAGCGATCCGGGTGATTGACGTGATAGAGGAGGGGGATGCCGGGAAGATCCCCAATCCAATTCCTGATGACAGCCTGGGGTTTGAGCTGGGATTCTTCGGGGTGGAAAAGGCGGTGAATCTGTTTCTCAAGCCGCACTACGATGGAGGCAAAGCCGTTGTATCAGATGACGGGCAACCTGTTCTGGAAGCGATCATCTCTGATCGTCCGGCACGGTTTCTGGTCACCTCGGATCTACTCGATAAACTTCCACAGGACGCCGCTGAATTCCGCAATCTGCATCTGACAAAAATTGATCCGCTTTTGCAGCAGCGCATCATCATTCGAAGCCGGACCCAGCCGGAGATTGATCTGCGTTCGACGCCGACAGCTCAGGGATTGCAATGGTCGGTGATGGTTAACGGCGTTCTTCAATCAGCCAATCAGGGAACGATTGCGGGAATGATTCAGGCGATCAATGACACAAAAGTCGTCAGCTACGTATCCGATTCACAGGCCCGTTTACCCGAGTTCGGGCTGGACCGCCCGGCCACACAGGTCACGTTTCAGGCCTACGCGCGGGAGGGGCAAAAGCCGGAGGATACGCTCACCGTTCTCCAACTCGGGCGTAAGGCGGATGATGAAGCACGGCTGTTTGCGAATATCATTGGCAAGCCATACATCTACGAAGTGCCCGCTGATTTGCAGATCGCTGTCCCAACACACATTTCCAACTGGAAGTCGCTGAAGCTACTCAGCTTTAACGAATTTACTCTAGAAGAGATCAAGCGGATTCGTCCGGGAGAGCCGACTTTGCTGATGAATTTTGATCGGAAGTTCGGCAAGTGGACAGTGAAAGAAGACGGCGAGGATGTGACCAAGCTGCTGAATGAAAGTGCAGCGACCACGATGCGCTCACGGCTGGGTTCACTGTCCGCCACGAAGTGGGCGGTGTCGCTCGGCGGCCCTTATCAGGCACTGGAAACTCCGTCGACCACGTTCGTAATCAAAGTGAGAGAGTTTGATCCTGCCATCGGTGAAGAAGGATTGGTCGAGCATACGCTCGAGTTTGCCCCGTCCAATTCAGAAGCGTCCTATTACGGGCGCCTTGATAAGTCGAATGATGTGTTTCATCTCGACAGCAAGACCTACACAGAGCTGATCCGCCCGATGCTGATCAGCCGCGACGGCCCGGGTAAATAGCACAATTCTGCGCAGTTTCTGCGGCGTGATTCTCCGGTCGCCATGCTACGATCCAGGCATGAATCGATTCATTGTGTTCGCTATCGCCACCACCCTCACACTCAATGCCTTTGCGCAGAATGCGGCAGAGACTTTCGGTGAGCAAAAAAGTGAGTCAGGGATCAGGCACTCCTTTCTGATCGCGGGACCGACCTGCGTCATTGTCGGTGAAGATGACAAAGTGCAGTGGAAAACAAAGGGCTACGCGCGCGATGGATTTGTTCTGGAGAACGGCAACATGCTCGTGTCGATTGGCGGCGTGGCAAAAGAGATCGATCGGGATGGCAAACTGGTGTGGAGCTACAAACTGGCCAAAGAGAACAAAGAACTCGGCACAGCGGTTCGACTGGAGAACGGGAATACTCTGGTAGTAGAGCGCGGGGTGAAACCACGTCTGCTCGAGATTGCTCCCGATGGAAAGATTGCCGTGGAAGTGCCGCTTCAACCGGAAACCGAGAATGGACATATGCAGACGCGAATGGCACGGAAGCTCCCCAACGGGAACTACCTGGTGCCACATCTGCTCGCCTTTGCGGTGAAAGAATACCAGCCGGACGGCAAAGTTGTGAAAGTCTTCAAAACCGACCTCGAAGAGCTCGGCGGACGCGAGGCTAAGAACTGGCCGTTCACTGCCATCAGACTCGAGAACGGCAATACCCTCGTTAATCTGACCAATGGCAACAAGATTGTGGAGCTCGATGCCGATGGGAAAGTCGTCTGGAAAGTGACCAATGAAGATGTGGGCGGACGGTTTGCCGATCCTTGTGGCGGGCAGCGGCTCGCCAATGGAAATACCGTAATCTGCAGCTACGGCCAGAAGAAAGGGGACATGCCCAAGCTTTTCGAAATCACGCCGGACAAGAAAGTGGTGTGGGAATTCTTTCATCCGAAGATTCGCGCACACGAAGTCCACGTACTGACGACCAACGGAAAGCCCGAGGGGATGCTGAAATAGACATCAGCGGGAGACTGTTGTGGACAGTTTGGTACCGGTGGTTGAAGCTGTGCCGCACCATGAACCGAAATTCAAAAAGTGAGTCAAAATGTCGCGCTTTTTTGAAGGTCGTTCGCGAGACGAGATACAGCGTCTGTACGATTTTTCAGTCACTCGCGGGATGGGAAACGTTGACTGTACGATTGGTTGGTCAGTCCCGGAATGAGATACGCTGTCCAAAGTCGTCGAAGGTATATCCCGGCCTGAGACATCATGTCTGTACGATTTGATGGTCACCCCGCGAAATGAGACATACTGTCCAAAATTGTCGAAGGTAACTCCCGGCTTGAGACATCGTGTCTGTACGATTTTATGGTCATTCGTGAGATGAGACATCGTATTTAGAAGTCTGGAGAGGAACCGCATGAGACGGGAAAGGCCGTCGGGGCGAGGGCTGAGTTTTTATGGACGCCGAGTCCAAGATAGAGTTTAATTGAATACATAGCGTGTTCTGATGGGGGCATCCGCGAAACACGCTCCTCATTCATATTAACCCGGGAAATTCAATGATTGGAAATACGATTCTCAACGAGTTCAGAACAAATCTACCGAGCAGAAAGGGGGCACTCATATTCATCTCGATTGCTATTGTCTGCACTCTCGCAGGTGTAGCTGCCATAGTGGCTGCAGAGTTGTTTATGCCTGACAACCAGGCTGGCCAGCAAGCTGTGTTAACATCCTATCGGGCTTTCGCCCCCTGGGGCTTTTTCTGGCTGATAGGGACTTGCTCCGCCTGGCTGTTATATTCAAAGTGCCAGGCGCCGGCGGATAATACTTTGGATTCGTAGCTCCAGAAAGTTGTATCCAGAGAGTTTGGTGTGGTCAGATCGAAACGATGGCCGAACCTGCTCTATGGCGAGTGCTAAGGTAAAGTCGGGAGAATGACTCAGGCTTTTCCCTATTGGAGAGTCGTTTGATAATGGCCGGGCTGGATGTCCGCTGCTGAACTTATGTGCCCTGGGAGTTTTACCTGAGAATGGTCTTCCCGAGTCAACAGGGTTGCTTTAACGAACAGACCCTATTGGATCGTGGTGCTCTTTGCCTGTGTCGCTGAACGCACTGGAATCTTTTAACGTCTGAAACTCTGTTATGAAACTTGGGCATGGAGGGCAAATTCGAACTGGCGGGCTGCCCTGCGGTGCGTCATTTTTCGTATTAGTGACGTAACTTTTCAAATTCACTAACGACTAACAACCACTATGAACGAAGAACCCAGCTTGAAAATCATTGAGGAGTTAAAGGTGGCCTATGCCATGGAGCTTGAAACCGTGCAGAATTACATTGCTGCGTCAGTCAACCTGGACGGTGTGCGCTCGGATGTGATTAAGAAAGCGTTGGCGGCTGATATTGCCGAGGAACTCGCCCATGCCCAGACGTTGGCGAACCGGATCAAGACGATTGGTGGCACAGTGCCTGGAAGCTTTGAACTGGAGCGCAGTCAGAAATCTTTACAGCCGCTTGAGGACACCACGGATATCGTGGCTGTAATCAAAGGGGTGATCGATGCGGAGAATGGTGCGATTTCCCAGTATAACAAGATCATCCAGATCAGCGACGGGGTTGACTATGTCACTCAGGACATGGCGATCGGTCTGCTTTCTGGAGAGGAAGATCACCGCCGGGAGTTCATCGGCTTTCTCAAGGAATACGAGAAGGGTTGATCGACGGTCGACCGGCTATTCACTGCCGGTTTCCCGGGCGGCATGATTTTTCATAGCCTCGAGGAAATCGGCTTTGATCGGAGCGGTGGCGGCATGTCCCATGGTCGGCTCGTTGATCATGCGCTTTTCACCACGCAGTGCATTGTAGGCGGCATAGACACTGGAAGGTGGGCAGACCATATCCAGGAACCCCACGCTCAAGATGGCCTCGCCATGGTAGCGGGATGCGAAGTTGACGGCATCAAAGTAACGTGAGACTTCTGCGATTTCGGGATTGGGCTTTCCTGTATCAGTGGAAACTGGAATCATGCGGGGCCAACCCGGGAGGCGCTTTCGCAGCATCCCGGTGTGATCGCACATCGCCGGCACGCCTGCACCTACAAAGGTGACTCTCTCGTCCAGCCCTCCCGCGACGATGGCCTGAGCTCCTCCCTGACTGTGCCCGACAACGGCGATGGTTTTGCCATCCCACTCCGGCTGAGCGGTGAGAAAATCAATGGCTCGAACCAACCTGAGAAACATCCCCCGGAAATAGAATCCGTCGCGATTCTGGCTGCCCTGAGTGGGGTAAGCTTTGAGGAATCCGTCTTTAGCCAGGTAGGAATAAAACTCCGCAGGCTTTCCATTCTCAATCCCGTGCGCATTGATATCCATGCTAAGGAAACCGTTCTCAGCACCGATTTCAGCCTGGGATGCCAGGGCGCTTCTGACTCCGGCACCGTGAACCCAAAGGACAATGGGCAGGCTTTTAGGGGCGGCTGATTTGGGCCGTGAGAAATAGCCTGAGACATTTCGAGCCAGATCACCACAGGATACCGTGGTGT
The DNA here is from genome assembly GCA_048267005.1 of Verrucomicrobiales bacterium. GTDB lineage: Bacteria > Verrucomicrobiota > Verrucomicrobiia > Verrucomicrobiales > DEV007 > JABDJT01. Next base: position 60,526 of record JBLWYI010000011.1, read on the forward strand.
CGAATGTCTCCAGCTCCTTGTTTTCAGAGTCGTGTGGCGTCAGCGTGAAATCCAGCGCGGTTTCAGCGAGTCTGTTTTTCTGTTCGGTCCAGAAGGCTTCGAAATCGACAGGGAACTCGCGACTGGGCGAGATTCCCTCGGGCGAAATGGCGACAACGGCCCGATTGAGCGACGACTTTTGCGATGGCCCGATGAAGGATGCTTCACACCGAATGAAACCCGGGCGGGTTGACTCTGCCGTCACATGGATCGGCTGGCCGGTGACTCCGAGTGTATCTGATTCGAGAACTTTAAGACCATCGATCACAGAAAATTCAATGCTCCCGTAGTCCAGGGGGCGGTTGCCGTCGTTTACATCCTGAGCCAGAATTCGAAAAGTCACGGTCTCGCCCGTTTCATACATGGCATCGGTCCGGTCTGGAGTGATTCTGACCCGGTATGGGTTGGCCGGTTTAGGAGACTGGGAATACCCTGCGGCGACAGGGAGGAGGACGAAGAAAAAGAAAGCGAACTGGCGGAGGTTCATCGAATAGTAGCGGGGGATTTGGCACCTGTGTCAACTGGCGCTGATCATGGATGCGAATGGGGTAAACCGGTGGCTGTGAGGTCTTCTAAGATTGGGGAGGGAAGTGTCGATCTGCGTTTGGCGGCTCCGTTGTGGAGATGAGATATGGCGGGTATATTCATAACCAATTATCGAACATGAACCGAAGCCTTCCTGAACAAATTGAGAGTGAGCGGTTGATTTTACGGGTGTCTCGTCCGGGGGATGGGGTTGTGTTTAATGCAGCGATCCGGGATTCAATAGACGAGCTTTCACTCTGGTTGGATTGGGTATCCCCGCTTCCTACGCTTGAAGATTCTGAGCATTTGTGCCGGAAGCTATACGGTCGGTTTCTACTGAATGAGGTTCTTGCGATGCTCGTTATCCGAAAAGAATGTGATTCCCTTGTGGGTGGCGTGAGTCTTCACAATATTGATTGGGAGTTGAGGCATTTTGAAGTGGGTTACTGGGGCCGGACTTCATTCTGTGGGAATGGGCTGATTACAGAAGCGGTGGTGTGTCTTAGTGATTGCGCATTGACTGAACTTGCTGCCAGCCGTGTGTTTCTGACCACTGACGAGAGGAATGTCGCCAGTTGGCGGTTGGCTGTACGCGCCGGGTTTGTGTTTGAGGGAACGCTTCGTAATGAGCGCTTTGATCTATCAGGGGCGTTACGCAATACCAAAGTCTACGCAAGGATTCCGGACGACGTTAAAGAAGACTGCGCGACATAAATCTGAATTCGTTCAAGGATTTTATTTTATAGTCGCTAACAAATTTCCTAATATTCTGGAAATGTTGTCGTCTAAGTGGGTGACCGAATTGAAACGATTCAGTTCTTTTATTCACTCCTGCCGCCCATGATTGTGGTGTGGGATTGAAGAAATCGACTCCCAGCTCCCTCCTTTCAGCACCCAATGCGATTTTTTATACCCTTAATTGCAGCCTCAGCCTTGTTGCTTGTGTTTGCCGACCCAACATGTGCGACTGCTCAGACGACCGCGAATGATATTGTCGAATCGAAAGAGCAATGGAAGAAGCTCAACAGTGACAAGGTGATTATTTTAAAGAACGAAATGGGCGAAGGTAAAGAGGACGACAGTCACGCTGCCACCGCTGCGATTATCGTGGACGCTCCATTGAAAGACATTTGGGCTGTCATCAGTGACAAGGAGGGGGCACCTGACTTTGTGAAGAATCTGAAGAATGCCACAATCGTTGAGCAAAAGGGGAATACAGCCTTGGTGGAGCAAACTGTGAAGATCGGGATGCTGAAAGAGGTGACATACGTGATCAAAAACGTTTCGAACCCGCCCAACGGAATGACTTTCAGCCGCCACAGCGGAGATTTGAAAGCGATTGATGGCTACTGGAGGCTCTACCCGATCGAGAAAGGCAAGAAGACGCTGGTGGTTTACCGGCTTGGGCTTAAGCCGGGATTCGCGGTGCCTGCATTTATGATCAAAAATTCCCTCAAGAGCAGTTTGCCTGAGGCTCTCCGCGAAGTTCGCGGTGAAGTGGCTCGCCGGGCGAATTCCTGACCCATCACCTCCACTTATGTTGGAGGGATCGTGGGAGGTGAAATTCCATCCGATGTGTTAGACTCCGGCACACTTCATGATGGAAGAATTTCTTTTCACCTTCAAAAAGGTCGTCTCGATCTATTTGAACCCGGTTACGATCGGGTTGGAAATCATTGTGATCGGAATCGTTATGATGGTGTTCTCCCGTCGGAAGCCGAAAAAGGAGCCGAAGCCCTGGTGGCGTAAAATCAAGCGAGCTTCAGGTGATCTGGGGATTTTCATGGTCGTCTTTGGCTGTTTCTTTCTCTACATGTGTTCTATCAAGCCAGTGTCAGATTCGCTGGTCTATGCACTTGAGAAGCGGTATCCGCCTCTGACCGGAGTGGATGATCCGGGGTTTGCCCGACGTTTTGATCCACAGCCATTGCATATCGTAGTCCTTGCGGGCGGCGCCCGGTATCATGAACAAAAGTCGCCCACGTCACAGTTGGCGCCTCCGTCAATGGCCAGGGTATTGGAGGGGGTCAGGCTGCATCAGAAATTTCCTGACACGTCATTCATCGTGACCGGTCGGCCTGCTGAGACGAAGGGGATGGCTGAGCTGGCTGAAACTTTCGGCGTACCGGTTGGCAAAATCATTCAGGAATCTGAGTCGCGGGACACTAAAGATCATCCGAAGTATCTTGAGACTTTATTGCAAAGAGATCCGTTTATTCTCGTCACTTCCGCCAGCCATATGCCCCGCTCGCTGGCGCTGTTCAGAAGTCAGGGGTATCGACCAATTGCCGCACCTTGCGATTACTGGGCATGGCCAACGTTCACCGCGTTTGATTTCAACAACCCTGATCTGTTTGTCCCGCGAGTGTTCAACCTTTATAAGACGGACATCGCTTTTCACGAATACATGGGCATGGCGTGGGCCTCGCTGAGAAAACAAACGAAGGCACCAGAAGTGGTCCCGAATGTAGAGGCCGGGGAAGGTGAATCTGAAACTGAGATCAAACCGTCTGACCTGGAAGGGCCAACAATGGAACTGTGATTTAGATGATCAGCCGCTATTCTTATCGTTACCTGAACTTGAAACTTCGGCCGGGACGCTGACGTTTCGGTTTTTCTTATGCGAAGGATCCTTCGTCAGTTTTTCTCAATTGCCGGTCCCGGACTCATTGCTCTGGGATTGATTTTTGTATCGATGTGCTACCTCAATCGATGGGATGCGGTTGTGGTGGTAACGCTGATTCCCGTCTGGATCTGGGCTATCGGTGGCATGGGGTTTTCGGTATTGTTTGGGGGATTGTTTAAGTCGCGCACCTGTTTCGTTTTGTTTTTTGCATGGTTCCTCTTTGGTTTGGTTGGATCGGATGAAACCCGCAGCCTGGGGAGAGAATTTGCAGTGGCTATTTCAGGCAAAAGAGAGCCAACCTCCGAAGATACCAAAACCTTCCGGGTGGTCTCGATCAATTGTGACAACGGCAAGGTAGCGGCTGCTATGGAATCGGTTGGCCTCAAGCCTGACATTGTTTTTCTTCAGGAATCTCCGGATAAAGAAGCCATCGTCGAACTGCAAAGGGCTTTATTCGAAGGGCAGGGGAGCCATGTCAGTCACCTCGGGAATACAATCGTCGCGAGGGGGCGGTTCGGGAAAGTCGAACCAGTCGATTCCCAAAAGCCGACGTTTCGGGTGAAGCTTAATTTACCGGACGGACTTGTGATTGAGGTCGCTAACGTAAGTTTGCTCCCATCGATCCCCCGTTTCGATGTGTGGAAGAGCGGTGTGGTGCAGGAGTTTTCTGACAATAGGGTCGCGAACCGCAAGACGTTGCGTCATTTGGTGCGATATCGGGAGCAGTCAGGTGGAAAAGGAGCGGATCTCCCGCCAATTATTGTGGGTGGCGGATTTTTTACCCCACCGGGAGATGATATTTTTCGGATGTTAAGAAATGCCAACCTGGAGGACGCTACTGTTTCTGGAAATATGGGGAGTGGAAACACGTTTCCTGCGAAATTCCCTGTTCTGCGCTTCGATCAAGTGTGGGCTTCGGAAAAATTGCGGCCAATCAAAATTGAGACGAAGCGGTCGGAACACAGTAACCACGAGATAGTTGTCTGCGAATTTGAGCTTCTGGAGGAAAGTCAGAAAGAGGTGAATTGAAGCTGTTTTTTACAAAAGATTGTTCCAAGGTGGGATAAATTTTGACAGTCGGGGGTAAAATTTTATAATATCGCCTGAATTTTTCTAATTCTCGATAGTTAATAATGAGAAGATTTCGCAAGGTTGTGATGGGTTTGTTGGTTTGGGGGCTTCTAATGACGAAGTTCACGGTCTTCGCGTTTCCGTTAACTCCGGAGCAAAGGGAGCGGTTGAAAAAGTACGTTCCGAGAACATTTGAGAAATTGGAAGGCAGGAAACCGGTATACGCTGTGTCCATTGGCGACAGCGTCACCTGGGGGGTGTCAGTCCTCAATAATGATCCGAATCATGGGAATTCCTTGTTGGCTTATCCGGGGGTATTTCTGGACCGGTTGAGTAGTGAGTTTTTCTATCCGGGAGCGGTTCGACTTTTGAACCCACCCAAAGGGATTCCGGAGAAAATTAAGGAACATCTGGGAGATGAAATCTTATTCGAGAATTTGGCGGTGCCGGGACGGTGCATGGTTGATGGGATGCAGAAGGTAACGACGGAAGTTTTTGTACATGATCCTGATCTGGTGATGATCAACTACGGGATCAATGATGCGGTTCGTAGACTTCCGATCGATCAGTACAAACGGGCACTGCAATACATGATCGATGCATGTAAATCGAGGCGATCGGATGTTATCGTAGTGGCTCCCAACTTAGTGAATGCCGGGGGCGGGGCAATTGACTGGGGGTTGACCCGACCGTATTCACTGGCCGCTCGTGACGTGGCTGAATCAAATGGAGTGCTATTTGTTGATTTGGGCAAAGCTCTGGCGCGCTGGGGTGGAGCACAGGTCGATGGGACGGATCCCGAAGATGCGATGGAACTGGTTCATGATCGTTTGCGGAGAATCATGGACTGGGGCGAAGAGGTGAAAAGCGAAATTTTGCACCCAAATTTGAAGGCTCATGAATACATGGGGTTGACTCTCTTCGAAGATCTTCTGAATGGCCCGGAAACTTCTGATTACACGTTGACCGGCAATGCCGAGTTTTTGAGTGAAAGCCAGGTGAAAGTCTCGCTTTCACTTCGTAATCAAACCAATGAGCTTCGGACCGGAACCATCGGTGCACTGAATTGGGATGGGAAATTGGAGCCAGTGATTTCCGAGATCGATTTTATTTTGCCTGGAGGAAAAAACAAGGTCATTGAGTTTCTCTACAAACGTCCGGTTGTTGGGACGCACCCGGATGGCTCTGACTACTACGGTCCCTGGGAAGCCACTTCTTCTGAAATGGGCCTGTCCTTTATTCTGTCAGATACCAAGGGGACGGAGATATTGGAACCTCGCGGAGTCAAGTTGTCTCCTGTCTCTGTTTCGTGGAAGAACCGGTTCACAGAAAACGTTAGTGATTCAATAGAGTTGAAATGGAACTTTGTGAACGGCTCTCAAAAACCGGTAAATGGGAAATATCGTATTGGGATGGGTGAAGTGATTGCTCCTGCCGCCAGTTTCTCTGTGCCACCATTAGGCGACAAAGAATTCTATGCTAATTTTCCATTTCAGCCTGTAGCTGGTGCAGCCCGTTTTCAGCGCAATCTCTTCATAGAAGTGGAAGTGGACGGGAAAAAGTTTCGATTCGATCGCGAGCTTGAAGCTTCGAAGGATCTTGTCTTGGGTGAAAAGGTCGCGTTTTCCCCCTATAGCCGCTACGCAGTAGGACCGCCGCGTGATGAAATGACAAGTTTAAAAGGACAAGCGGGTATGACCTTGCGAGCTGATGCTGACGCGAACGCTCTTTTCCTGGTGGTTGATTTGGAGAATGTCCCGATGCAGGACCTGGGTGACGATGTTTCGCTTGCGGCCGAATTCTATATCGACGCACGCCCTCAGAACGAAGTCCGGACCTTTGGATTCGTGGAGAAAATCCGGGTCGAGGTCCCTTTCCGGGATGGTCCTGGTGAGACTCAGAGTATTCAACTGGGAGTGTTCGGTAACGGATATAATATGCGTCTTGATCCCATTGGAATTCCTTCTGTGTTGAAGACCGTGTCAGCAAATATGCGACGGTTGGAGATTCGGATACCCAGGGAATATCTATTTCGTCACGAATGGCAGGTGGGTTCGGCCGATTCAATTTTAGGGATCAAGTCTGTGGTGTACCTTGCCGAACGAGACCCGAAGACTCAGAAACCGAGGTTTCCTAATGAATCACAATTCGTAATGACAGCGCCAAACATCAACCTGGATGGCGCTAATCTCGCCGGGCTTTATTATCGGAATGCATTGTCACTTCAAACATTGCACCTTAGCCGCACGCCGCTGAATACCTGGTCGGTGAGGATTTTTTAGGTCGAGTGGGCCAAAGGAGAGCGTTGCGGTATTCAGCTAACCTTCCGAGTTCCGGGGTGAGCCATGTGGTCTGAGTCTGATGCAAAGGTCAACTCGGATTCAGGCACTCGCTGTTCCCTGCCTTGTATGTGAAGGGCGACTATCGAACTAACCCTGTCGGATCGTCGTTCAGCCCCGTTAGATCGCGATGTACCCTGCTGTTTTCTGTAGCTAGCCCAAAAGGGCCAGCAAATTATAGCATTTACAAACTATCAGGATTCTCTAAAGATTTAGTGGCAATTTGATCGCGTCAACGTCACTCAACCTCCCAAAATCTCATGACATCCCGGACCAACAGCAAAGCAAAACATTTTTTCTTTTGGCTCTCCGGAGCTGGAGCAGACACCCTTGATGAGTGTCCGACATGGGAGCAACGAAAGTATGTCGCATTCGGGGCGACCGTCTTGGTGCCGACTGTATTCGCATTCATCGCATGCGCATATGCGCTTTCCACACTCACGGAAAACTGGAAAATTATTATCCCTGTGGCACTCGCCTGGGGACTAATTATTCTCACAATTGACCGTGCACTCCTCGCTACTTACCGATCATTTCAATCTTTCACGAGAAAAGTCAGTCAATTTTTCCTGCGGATACTGGTCGCCGTCTTGATGGGATTGACCATTTCCCACCCACTCACATTGTTATTGTTCAACGACACAATTTCTTCTGTGGTTGAGGAAGAGCGGGAAGTGGAAATGGCAGCGGTAAGGAATGCGGCGACTGCAGATAAACTGAATGTTGAGAATAAGATCGATACTCTGGAAGCTGATATTGCAGAGCAACGAGAGAATTTTGAATCGACCTTTCAGGCGGAATTTCTGGTCGAAGACACGTCGTTAAATGCACCCGATCCAACGGCTGATCTGGATCCAGACTTAAAGGCGCAACACGATGCCCGGGTGAAAAGTGATACCAGTTCATTCCATGCCAAAATTGCTGAGATCGATGCTGAAGATGCAAAATTCACTGCAGCGTATACCAAGTTGCAAACAGAACTCGACCATTGGCAGAAGGAATTTGAGAATGAGGTGAATGGTCAGCGTTCAGGTATCGTTGGTTTGGGACCCCGCGCCCGCAGCATTCGTGATGATCAACTCGCATGGCGTCGGGAAGAGGCTAAGCGAACCGGTGAGATGTTGGCGTATTTGACCGAGCAGAGAAATGCTTTCCGGAATCAAATCAAAACTACAGAGGACAGTATTCTCAATGAGTTTCTTGCGATTGCGGCAGACCGGGCGGAGCGCCAAAAGGAAGAGCGTTCACGGGTCGCGTCCCTTAAGCGTCAGGTTCAGAGTGAGCAAGCGGATCAGTTCGTTGAGCAGCAGAATACGATTCGTGCGACGATCGCTACACAGATCGATACCCGTCTTGCTGAAATGACTCGGCTTCAGGGGGAACTTTCGTCTATTGGTGCGCTTGAACAGGAGCGGATTGAGGCCATCAAAGACGAGCCTCGCCGAGATCTTCTGACTCAAACTTTAGCACTTCATAAAATGTTCGAAAACGGACAGGAAGGCGGCCAGTTTGCACTCTGGGCTTATTTGATTTTGGCAGCGTTGTTCATGCTGGTCGACACCATTCCGTTGATCGTGAAGTTCTTCTCAAAGCCCGGCCCTTATGATGCGTTGGTTGATTGCGAAGAAGTTCGGTATGCTCGTGAGCGGGAAGCTTTCCTTGAGAGTTACAATAAATACATGGATGAACTTTCGAGCGGAAAACTTCTGCACCTCACTCAGAGCAAACCGCTCGAGAGGGCTTTGATTGAGGGAATTGATCAAACCAAATCCGCGAAGGTTTTCCTGGAAAATCTCATGGATTTAGATTCGTCCTTCCAGGATCGAGTGGACGAAGAGCGCAGCCATTTGGCTGAATCCAAGACTGATAAGGTTAGCAAACGAGCTGAAATGCTGGACGAAATCGCGGACACCTTTTACGGCGATTTACGTGAGCGGATGGGAACATTTTTTAATCAGGATGCCGTGAGGAAAGCGGCGACCGGGAAGAGCTAGCGCAGTGAGTGATTGAGACAAATATCCAGTGGGTCGGCCTCTTCCAGTGGTCGACTGCCATACGGGTCACGACACTTCAAACAGTGCTTCTCCAAGCACATCGAGTTTTGGGGAAATTCCCAGCCCGGGTAATGTTGAAGCCACCATACGACCATTTACTCTTTGGGGGGCACCATCGGCTGTAGACACAGTGACGTAGCTGTTGAAATCTGTACTCGTGAAAAGCAGTTCCGTAGGAGTGCTGTGTGCGAGGTGGGATATTGCTGCTGTGACAATATCTCCGCCCCAGCTATCTTCGATCGTCATTGCAATTCCCAGATCAGCGCACAAGTCTCTTGCTTGTCGGGCCTTTGTCAGGCCTCCAAATTTGCTGATTTTGATATTTACGCAGTCCATGGCTTGTTCCGCATGTCCCCGGAGCAGGGGATCGAGACCGTCGATGTTTTCATCCAGAATAAAAGGGCCGTCCCACTTCGCCCTGACTGCCCGACATTCTTCATAAGATAAGCAGGGTTGCTCGATGTAGACATCGACATCACGAACGCCGCGACATACGCGGATTGCCTCGTGCTTATACCAACCGGTGTTCGCATCAGCTACGAGGATATCGCCGGTTTGTAATTCAGCGGCGACTGCCTGTATCCTATTGATATCCAACTCCACGTCATGGCAGCCCACCTTCAGTTGAAATCGACGGTAGCCTTCAGATCGGTAACCTGCGACTTTCGACGCCATCTCTTCAGGTGATTCCTGTGAAATCGCCCGGTATAGGACGACATCATCGTCATAGCGACCGCCTAGAAGTTCACAACAGGGGAGTCCTGACGCTTTTCCCAAAATATCCCAGCAAGCCATGTCGATCGCTGACTTCACATAAGAGTGTCCTTTCAATGCCGCGTCCATCCGCCGGTTAATTTTTGTCAGCTCTAAAGGGGAGTTTCCGATCAAGTGAGGTCCAAGCTCATAAATACCTGCACGGGCTCCTTGACCAAAAGCTGGAAGGTAAAACGGTCCCAGAGGGCAAACCTCACCCCAGCCGGTGATGCCGTCGTCAGTCTCTATCTTTACGATTGTGCTGTCGAAAACTGAGACGCTCTTGCCTCCGGACCAGTTGTATTTTCCTTCGCGGAGAGGGAGGTCGACTTGATAGACGACGATGCGGGTGATTTTCATGGGAATCGGAATTAAACACCTCAAATAGGCATCTCAACTGGCATGATCTCAAGCTCCCCGATCGAAGTCGAGATCATTTCGCTTTCACCGAAGGGAATGGTTCCACGGAGGCCCGAGTTGGTTCTACCGGAAACAAAGATTCCTTCATTATCCCCGCAAGCTGACAAGATTGAGCTCGTAATCTCTTCGATTTTGGCCAGAGACTGACTGTCTATTTGCTGATTACCAGCGTCGAATTGAGTCACTGAGGTTGTTCCGGTATGAATAGCGATTTTCAAGGACAACGGGATATCACTATTGATCTGCCAGGTTTTGCGCAGTCTTTTGATCTCGCGCATCATTGCGAGTGCAGCTTCTACCGCATTCCGTTCCTGTCCGGGGTCTCGTAGCGGTACTCCGAAAAGCGCCGAAACCGCTTCTCCCTCTGACTGTTCGATTGTCCCGCGGTGCCCCAGAACCACATCGATGGTGGTCGAGAACCAATCGTTGAGGAGAGAAAAGATCCGGTCGGGCGGAATTGATCGCGTGATTCCTTTGGTTCCAATGAGAGCAGCGATAAGAACTGTCACCTTTCGTTGAGATTCGGCTTCGAGATCACTTTCGATGACTGAATCAACGGCTTGAGACGACACGTAGCGAACCAGAGCTCCTTTCAACGCTTCGCGTTCCTGAAGACCGGCTGTCATTTTATTTAGAGAATTTCCCACTCTTCCAAATTCGTCATCAGTATCAAACTCAATGCGCGCAGAGAGGTCGCCATCTCTGACTTTGTGAATGTGGGTTTCTAGTTTCTCCAGAGGAGCCGAGACCAAACGGCACAGGAAATGGGCAACTACAGCAGCGATTGCCAAGGCGCAGGCCAGCGCGAGCCACCCTTTTTGTTGTATTGATTTTATCTGGCCGAGAACGGCATCTGCTTCAATATCAACGCCAAGCAGTGCCACATGGTCACCCGTTGAGTTTTTGATTGGCGCATAAGCCGTCAGCCATTTGCCATAGCTATCTTCTGCGAGAGTGGAATCAACGTGAGCAGAATCCAGTTCAGGGACTTCCGCTCCGTCGTTATATTCCACTTCGTCTCCGATTTGGGATTTGTCTTCACCCTCTTCTTCAGCATCAACTACGAAAATATATTCTCCGGGATTAGCTGTGGGACGAATCGTATAGATGAAGGTCACGTTGAGATCCCCTGACTGGTTGGCGTCCCGAATTTCCCGTAATCGATCCCGGATGGTGCGATATTCAGGGGAATTGTTTTGATCGGATGAGATTAGGGTTTCATGAAGGTCTCCATCCACATGTGGAGCTGCTGAAACCGCAATCGCGAGCACTTTTTCCTGAATCAGCCTGAATGACATCTTCGAGGCACTCTGTAAGTTTAACCAAAACAGGAACCCGCATGTCACCCCAACAGTGGTCAACACGATAAGAAATAGTTTGGTTCGAAAAGCCATACCTCCGATGAAGGGGTAGTTGCTGTTAATGCGATTCGCAACTTCCGAAATATCAGGAGTTGAGATGTTGGAAATCCACCATTCCGATGTCGCGGTATGAGATTCGGTGGTCAATTCGCAACAAATGAGTATCGCCATTCGTGCAGGTTGCACTGGCGTCCCTTGATTCGTCAGTCTGGAATTCTTGAATTTGTTGCAGTGACTAAGGGCGCAGCTTATGTGCCGGGAGCGGCATATATTTTGCATCTAACTGTTGAATGTCAGAAGTATCTCCTATGAGCCAGATCCGAGTCAGCATCGCAAAGCGCGTGGTGCTCTTTGCCGAAAGTATCTACGATTTTTTCCATAGGGGTATTGCCCGGCTCACCGGCCAGTTGAAGAAACCAATGACGGCTGAGATTTATTATGCTGTCGAACATGACACCGGGGTAGCGATAAAAGGTAGGATTTCGAAGATACGCAAGTGGCGCAAGCCGCGTCCTGACGACGGCGCGATGCGCAATCTATGGCAAATGCTTAAACTTTGGGCAACGCCGGAACGGCCCCATGCACTGGTGCGGGTTGTCCGCGGCAAAACGGTCGAGGCGATTCGAGCGGACGATGAAGGTTACTTTGAGATTTCCCTTCCCCTGGAGGGGGCTAGCTCGCAGAAAATCGAAGTATCGTTGCCTGAGAGTCAGAACGCGAAACGGAAAATGCTTGTTCCGAGACGATCAAGTCAGCAGTCCCGTTACGTAATCATTAGCGATATCGATGACACGGTCCTGATTTCGAATGCCGCAAAATTCTTCCAAATGATTGGCACCACCTTGTTCGGAAATGCCTTTACGCGTCAAATCTTCCCTGGTGCGCCGGCGCTCTATCAATCTCTCCGGAAGGGGGTGACGCCCGGCGTGAACGAAAAGAATCCGTTTGCCTATGTCACAAGCTCGCCATTCAACTTACACAGTTTGTTGAGCCTCATCTTCAAAGAGAACAAGGTTCCAGGAGGTGCCTTCTTCATGACGGATTGGGGGATCGACCACGAAAAATGGTTCAAGAAAAGTCACTCCGATCATAAACTCGGTTCGATCAGAGAAGCCCTTGGATGGTATCCAAATCGCCCCGTGTTGTTGATCGGGGATAGCGGTCAACATGACACACAGATTTATGCGCAGATTGCGGAAGAATTTGGTTCACGTATCGGGCAGATTCTTGTCCGAAATGTGAGCGATAAAAATCGGATTGAATCCCTGACCCCCGTGGTTGACCGAATCGTAGCAACGGGAGTTCCTTTTGCCTTCTTTGATGATTCAAGGGGTGCTGCAGCTGTTCTGGAAAGTGGGGGGTGGATCACCGAAGATCAACACCAGTTAGTCAGGGAAGCCTACGATGAAGCTACTTCAACGCCTATCGATGAATTCATGGAAGCGGTGAAAAAGTGAGGTCGAGGAACGGGCCCTCAAATTTCATACGAGGCGAAACTCATTTGGAAGCAACTCCGCTGCTCTCAGGTGCAGGGAAACTTTGGACAAGTTTCTTCGCTTTTCCGTCCCAGACCCGGAGCACTCCGTCCTGCCCTCCGGCGATGATGACTGAGCCGTCTTCGCTTGCGGTGGCCGTATGAAGAAAGGTGTCACCGGCTTCAGGCAGCGGGGCGTTGGCCAGTTTCACTGCTTTGTCACCGCTGGCAGTCAATGTGGTATCCGTGCCGCCAACAAATTCCACTGAAGTGATTTCCTTGGTGTAGCCTTCGACTTTTGTTTTCTGCTGGCCTTCGGCGATGTCCCAGATTTTTACCTGTAGATCGGCTCCACTTGAGACCAGTGTGAGGCCATCCTCGTTCCAGTCGACATCAAGTGCATGACTGGTGTGACCTTCAAAGGTCGTTTGGTATTCCAGAGATTCGGAATCGAAAACCTTCACCATTTTGTCAGTTGAAGCACTGGCGATACGCTTACCGAATGGTGAGAACGCAAATGCGGTGATGGTGTCCTCATGGGCTTCAGCGTTTTCCGCAATGACACTCCAATCAGCAATGCTGAATAATTTCAATTGCCCGTTTCGCGATGGAACCCCGGTACCCGTTACTAACTTCTCCCCGTCGGGGCTGAAGGCGAGGGCCGTAACACGATCCGCAAAGACATCGGTAGCGATCCCGTCACTGAGCGACTTGGCCAGAGCCCAGCTTGCACCGGGGACATTCCAGGCAATGAGATTCTTGTCCTTTCTTGCGGTCAGTAGCACGCGATCTGTCGCAGCAAAGGCAATAAATTGAACCTCACCGGCTGTCGGAAAATTCTCGAGCCAGGCACCATTCTTCGTCGAGAAAAGTCGGACAGTTCCGTCTGGTAATACCTGAGCAAGCGTTGATCCATCGGGAGAATAGGCCAGTCCGGTTGTTTTGATCTTTTTAGCTTCTTCAGCATCAGCCTTCGTCAAAGCTTCGGTCTCTGCCTTCAGAGCAGCGATGAGAGTTTCAGCTTCTTTCGATGAAGCCAGAGCCTCTGCCTGATCCGCTAAAGCGTTACCGGCCAGGCGAACGGACAGATCGCGATTGCGTTCCGCCCCGGAAAGGGTGCGTTTAGCGGCGGTCAATTCGTCTTGAGCTTTGGTCAATGTTGCCTCGTCCGGTGCAGGTAGTACTGTCTTTAGTTTGGCAAGTGCGGCTTCTTTTGCTGCTATATCACGGCGTGCTTTCGCTATCGCCTCAGCGGCTTCGGTCGCCTTGGTCATCTCATCTTTCGATGCCTTTTCGGCAACAGGAGCCTTTTTGTCCCAATGAGCTTTCAGGCGGGTGGCAATCGCGGATTCCCGCGCAAGCCCGGCAGTTTTCAGTGCGGTCTGCTGAATAGGGGCGATTTCTGCGATTTGTTTTCCATCGACGAGATTAAAGATGCGAATTGGACTGGCTTCACTGTTTCCAGATACCGCAGCCGTTGTGAAATCCGGTGCCACTGCCAGATGATGAATAGGGCCGCTATGAGCCATGGTCTTTACTTGTGAGCGGTCTGCTGTTTTCCAATGAATCAACTTTCCGTCTTCCCCGGCTGTCAAAAACTCTGAGCCGTCCGCTTTCGCGAGGGCGATTGCATTCGCCGAAGCTGCCAGAGTCGGAATCGCAGGCGGTTTGGGTTCTGCAGGCTTGGGTGCTGGTTCCGCAGGCTTGGGTGCGGGTGCTTTGGCAGCAGGAGGAGTCACTGGCTTTGCTGCTGCAGTTGCTGGTTTCGCTTCTTCTGGCTTTGCAGGTTTAGGCGTTGTCGGTGCCGGAGTTGCAGGCTCTGGCGTAGGCTTTGCTGCTGGAGGTGGGGTGGTTTTAGCAATCGTTAGCGGAAAAAGGCGTAACTGATTGTCTGCAAAGCCGATTGCCAGTTGCTTCCCGGCATCAATCACCGCGACTGATATTGGATCGGCGGGGAGTTTCGTTTCCACTGATTCGTTTGGAGTCTTGAACGAGCGCACTCTTGCGGTCTTGTCCGTCGACACCGAGACCAATCCATCGTTCGCGGGAGTAAAGGCAAGTCCGGTCACCGCTGCGTTGTGATCTTTCACGGTTACAGGTTTAGCGTCAGTAGCATTGAGCGGCATAAAGAGAATAGACCCATCGGAATTCCCCACGGCAGCCCATTTGCGATCTCCCGACACCGCCATAGCCGTTGGTTCACCCGGAAGGGCAACAATGGAACCTGCTTTGGACTCTGATCTCTGCCAGATTTTGGCGATTCGATAGCCACCTGATGCCAGCTTTCCGTCAGGCGAAAATGCCACGGTGTGAACGAAGTCTTTGTGAGCCGCTTTGTATTCTGTGATCGCAGGATCGGTTAAGGTGGCCACCTGCTTCTCCAAACGCAGATCATAGACATGTAGATCCTGGCCGCGTCCAACGGCGGCAAAGCGACCGTCGTTGGTGATCGCTGAAGTATAGATGGGCTGGACACCTGAAAGTCGGGTCCATATGGTTGGGGCCGGAGCGAAGACTGCATCACCTTTCGCGCCTTCGTCGATCCACTTTTTCAGCAGAGCCAACTGCATCGGATCGAGATTCTTTGCCTTCGATTTATTATTCGCCGGTGGCATGGTGGGCTCTTCGATATGAGCAGCCGTCGTGAAGAGTAAAGAGTTGCCTCCATTTCCCGGTTCAATAGCAGGCCCGGTGTCTCCGCCTTTGAGCATATCCTTCGGCGATTCAAGAATGAGATCCGCCTTGGCCTTTGTTGAATTGTGACAAGCAAGGCAGTTGGCCTTGAGGAAGGGATAGACTTCCGTCGCGAAATTGACGGGCTCTTTTCGATCCGCAGGGAGGTCACCTACAGGGAGCTGACCATAAGATGACGACACAAGGGCCAATGACGCCCACAACAGACTCCATGGTGTAACTGCCGACTTTCTACGCAGCTGAAAAATGCTTTTCATAGGAATAAATTATTTCTTGGGCTCTTCCTTCTTCTCCGGAGCCGGTTTTATTTCTAAAGTGATTGGCATCGAGTAAACAGCGAAGGGAGTCGCTTTTTCCTTTGCCTTTGTCGTCAGCGCCTTCGCCCGGGCATCGGCGGCAGTCTGCTCTTTCTTTGCCGTGGCGATCTTGGCCGTTAGTTCGGTGTTTAGCTTTTGCGCGGCCTCGTACTTTGCCTTCGCGTCAGTTGCTGCTTTGTCGAGAGCCGGCTTGGCTTCGGGACTGGCTGCCGCTGCGTTTTTGGTAGCTGCATCAAAGGCTGCCTTTGCTGCTGCTGCGTCGGCCTTAGCCCGGGCGGCATCTGCGGTGATCTTCTTAGTCAGTTCCGCGATGAACTTTTTCTCCTCTTCGGCAGCGGCAGCGGCTTCAGGATTGTGACTGTAATTTACAGACCCGGTTCCCTGGAGTACGAAGCTGTGTTTCCCGACGGTGGGGGTAAACACGTTGGCAACTTTCTTAACGGGAAGCTTCAAGACACCTTCGGCTTTCCCTTCGGCCACGTTGACAACAGGCGGCTTAGTGCCAATCCCCTCGAGGCCCAGGAACGTCACGGCCAGGTTGCCTTTTCGTATCTTGGGAACTTCACCCACCAGTTTGAAAGGGATATCGATCGTGCCGTCCATCTCAACAACGAGCGGCTTGGCTGGTTCTTTCAATTCAAGTGCCACCACTTCCGTGTGTTGGTCAGAAACAGCAAGGGCGAACTGCTGATCGAGTCTTGCCCGCTGGCGTTCGGTCGTGATGTTTCCCACAGCAAGAGGGATGGCTCCCGCGAGGGCAGGGTGCTGTACTTCAGCTTCTCCGACTTTCGCTTTTCCAACAATCGATACTGAGCCGTGCCAGGGTTTTGCTTCTGGGGTGCTCTTGAATGCGAGATAACCGATCGTGGAGGAGGGGCCGATCACCACAGGCGGACAGGTGACCCCGGGGGGTAAACCTTCGGCCGCAACAGTGATCGGCTGATCAAACCCATCTTTCCTGATGACTGAAATCTTTACGGCAATCGTGCCGTTTTTGCGAAGCAAAGGAGCCACCGTCGCCGCCTGGTTTGCGGCGAGTATGGGACGCTCTGGTATCGCAAGCAACTGAAAGTCGGGATTCGCTTCGCGGACGGCCAAACGGTAAATCTTTTCCGGCCCGGCGCTCGAGAACTGGTTTGCAATAGTTACCTGATAATCGCCGTCCTGGGCTGAGGTGAAAGTAAAGGCCGCGTCGCGACTCAGCGTGTCAAAAGTTTTACCGCCGTCGCCCGCTGTGTCGTCGGCGTCCTTCGCCTTGGTAAACACTTCTTTACCGTCTTTGTCTTTGGTGATTCGATCCACAAGAATGTAAGGATCCGTGCCATCGGCAAAGCGATCGCTGATCACTTCAACCCAGTAGACGCCACCCTTCTTTGTGGTGAATCGATACTGGTCCTGATCGGTCCGGCTGTCGAAACGACCGGCGACCTCGGCAGGGATGGTGATCTTTTGTGCGCCGTCATCTGTTGCGTTCTCAAGGACAACCGGCGCACTGGCAAAACCGAGACGTAATTCGTTTGAGCCGTTTTTGGAATACCCAAACCCAGGCAGCATTCCATGACTGGGACGACGCGGGGAAAAACTGGCCGGGGGTGCCACAGCATTCGGTGCCGAAATATCGACCTCAAGTGTTTCCAGGGGCTTCCCGTCACGCATCATACTTTCCCCCGGGCTTCCTCCCGGTAGATTCCGGCCGAACAATTTGACCCGCGCCGTCTTCCCCGGTTCGATGGCCGGCGGAATTGCGAAGTCGATATAAGGCTTTGCTGTGATGTTAAGCACATAATTGAAATTCCCCCCGCCATTGAAGAGGTAGTCGTGAATACCCACCCAATAGTTTCCGTCAGCAGGGGCTGTAAAATCAATCAACGGATCGCGACCATCAAAGTCACGGTTTCGCTCCAGCTCTCTGCCTTCCTCGTTCATCAGGAGCAGGGTGGCATCGGCTTGTGAGTCGAGGTACTCCGACCGGCAGGTGATGATAAGACGCTCGCCTTTCTTTGCGGTGAACTTCCAGTAGTCGCGTTTCGAGGCATCCGTTGTCCCGTAGGCAACGGCTTCACGCGGCAGCTCGGGAGCCGTTTCAGGTGTGTGATTTGCCGCGCCGGTTTCTTTTACGATTGGAGTATCCTTCGCTGTAATCAAAAGCGGGCGGGTCGTCGAAAGACCAAAGTATCCCACGGAGCGCACCTCGACTGCGCCGGGATTGATATCGGCGGGAATGGTGACCGTAAATTTCGTTCCGTTCTGTCCCGGTGCTTTCCTGTATTCGGTCACCGGAAGCATCACCGGTTTAGCCGTGATTTTGGGATCGGAAAAATGGAGCCCCGTGAGGTTGTCGAGATTGTTCCCCGACAGTGAAAGCTCAAAGGTTTGGCCTGCAGCAGCGACCGGGGGATTCAAACTGTGGAGCTCAGCCTGCGGACGCTGGGCATTCGCAGGAGTGGTAAAGCACGTCGCAAGAGCTAAAAAAGAGAATGCGGTCGCTGCAACCCGCTTTCGGGTCGCGGTGGTTAAACTCAGGTTTTCGATCCAACCCTGTTGGTTCGTCGAACGGACCCTGTTGATTCGTTTGGCAGGCGAAATCATTATTGGAAAAAGGAGCTGGATTAATGGTTGAACAAAAACTCCTTCGTGTTCACAAGAGCCCAGAGGATGTCCTCAAACGCTTCCTGCTCTGCTTTCTCAGGAGTCGCTTCATCTTTGTCATCAGCCGCAGCGCGCGTGCGCTTCTTGTTGAGATGAGTTTGGGCGGCTGCGATTTCCTCGGGCTTCGGATTCCTTGCCAATGCATAGAGGTAAAGTTCAGTGAGACGATCTTTGTCAGGGCGGTCTGTGGCTTTCGCAAGCGCTGTGGCGCGTCCATCGGTATTACTCAGCTTCTTTTGAATCGTGTCTGAATTGATGAGGTGCAGGCTTTGCGCCAGATTGGCATCAGCAACGCGCTCACACTCGCAGGCACTGTCCATTTCGGGGCGACCAAAGACAGTCAGGAAATAGGAGTCGCCGTTGAACTTGTCGTCAGGCAGGTAAGTGGCACGAACTCCCGCCGGCTGATTCTTAAATGTCTCGGTGGATTTCGACACCAGGTTGATGGCATCGAGCAGAACCTCGGCTTGCAACCGTTTCGGGTAGTAGCGGCTGTAGTTCTGGGCATCCGCCACATTGTGCTCATTTGGCAGGGCGCTTAGCTGATAGGTGTGGCTGTTGCAGATCGTGCGGATGAGTTGTTTCAGATCAAATCCGTTCTTCGTGAAGTCTGCGGCCAGGGCATCAAGCAGCTCCGGGTGGGTTGCTGGATTGGTGACCCGCATGTCATCCTCGGGCTCGACCAGTCCACGGCTGAAGAAGTGCTTCCAGTAGCGGTTCACCAGCATTTTCGCGAAATAAGGATTCTCAGGTGAAGTCATCCAACTGGCGAGTTCAAATCGAGGATCTTCACTCAGCGGAACCTCCAACTCATCACTGCCGAGCGGTTTCGGCTTGAGCATGACTTTGGTGTTCGGGTTCTGCATCTGGGGAGTGATGCGGCGATGATAGATAATTTCTTCATCCGGTCCGTCACCGGCTTTTCTGCCAACTGACGTAAAGAATGCGGTGAAGCCGTAGTAATCGTCCTGGCTCCACTTCTCATAAGGGTGGTGGTGACACTGGGCGCATTGCATCCGAATCCCCATGAAAACCTGGGCGACATCCTGCATCTGTTCCTTGTTGTCTTTTACAGCGCGGAACCAGGCGACAGCGGGATTCTGACCAACTTCGCCGGACGCAGTCACCACTTCTGTCACAAACTCATCAAACGGTTTATTTTCTTCGAAACTGGTTTTGATCCACTCGTGAAAGGCATAAGTGCCGCGCTGGTAAGTTGGCTTGGCCCGTTTGTTCCGCAGAATGCCGGCCCATTTTTGGGCAAAAAATGCCGCGTAATCCGGAGACGCCAGAAGAGCATCAATGTGTTTGGCCCGCTTTTCGGGATCGGACGAAGCAAAGAAAGCCTTTGATTCTTCCACGGTTGGAAGTCGTCCTGCAATATCAACCGTTACCCGGCGGATGAATGTCGCATCGTCGCTTAAACTGGAAGGAGGCAGCCCCAGCAGAGTCAGCTTCTTCAGGATCTGCTCGTCGATGAAATTCCTGGGCTTCGGTGTGTTCTTCATCTCCGCTCCCAATGGAATTGTGGCGCGAAAGACATCGACATGTTCCTGAAACTTCACCATCACTGAAGTGGTGCCGGTTTTGTCTTTCAGCTCGACCGTGCCGAACTCGTCCACTTCCGCCATTTCTTCCTGATTCGCTTCGAAGATTGCAATTCGAGTGATGTCACGTGCGGTGCCGTCGCTCATAAACGCTGTAACGGCGAGCTGCTGACGGGCTTTGGGTGTTGCAATCCGGTCTTTCGGAAAGACCTCAATCCTTGCCACTTTAGGAGAGTCTTCAGGTGGATAAGGCATCCCCTGGGTGATCCATCGGACGATCATCTGGTGATCGGGCGATCCTTTCTGCATCCGGATTCCTCCCTCGTGAGGGATTTCGCCGGTGGCTTTCATCACGATAAGTGAGTGCTCAGGGGCCGCAGGTGAGATCCTGCGTCCCCTCGATTCCCTCACCAGGTAGTCGTGGTCGTTCCATGGTTCATAACCCAACAGCGAAAGTCGGAAGTTGTTCTGCCCACCTGACTTACCATGGCAACCGCCTCCATTACAACCATATTTGGTGAAGACCGGTACGAGATCGTTTACAAAATCGACCTCTTGTTTCTTCTCAAATTCTACAACTGTGACCTTACAGGTGACTGGCGCTCCGGTTTCCGCCTTTACGGTGATCGTCGCGGTTCCGTTTCCGGCCGGGGTCACGTAGCCCAGTTCATCGATGTGCACCACATTCGCCGGCTCGGCAGTGAATGTCACTCCTTCACCGGTAAGATCCGTTTCATACTTTCCCGACGCGTCTGACACAATGAGTTGTGTTCCTGAATCAGGGCCAACCAGTTTTGCATCCGTTCGATTGATACTGAGCTTGGCAGTATCCTGAGCAGAGACAGAAATCCACGCAACGGAAGCAAAGAGGCAGATACGATAGGTCAAATTCATCGGGAGCAGGGGGTTCTCAATTTCTTCAGCAGAGCTTAAGGAAAGCCTCGCCTCGAAAGCGATGTAAATGCAGGTACGGCTTTGCGGGGAGCGGGATTGCGCAAATCCGTTCCAAATCAGCAGGTCGCTGCAAGGCTTCCGGTAATTTAGGGAAGCAAATACGGCCCCCCGTATAGGAGTGCAGCACAGAAAAAAACGTTACCTTTCCGGAATCGGCGCGTCAGAGCGCCCGGGCAAAGGCGCCACCATCCACCAGCAGAATTTCGCCGGTGATGTAGCTGCCGGCATCGCTGGCTAGCATGATGGCAGGGCCGGCCAGCTCTGGTGGATTACCCCAGCGTTGCAATGCCGTGACCGAGGCGAACTCCGCCTGCTGCTCTTCGTTTAACAAACTGAGGGGCAGGTCGGTGAGGAAGGGGCCGGGGCCGATACAGTTAACAGTGATTCCGTCCGGTCCGAGATCGAGAGCACTGGCTTTGGCCAGGCCAATCAGTCCGGCTTTGGTTGCGGAGTAGACGTTCCGGCCGGGCTTCGAACCGACCCCGAGCACAGAAGAGATGTGAATGATTCGACCCCACTTCCGTTCTTTCATTCCGGGAACAAAGGCACGGGTCAGGCGCATGATGGAAGTTAAATTCAATTCCATGACGCGGTCCCACGTTTCATCGTCGATTTCGTCGATCGCCTGCGGAGCATTGGTTCCGGCATTGTTGATAAGAATGTCGACCTTGCCCATCGTCTCCAGCGTGTCAGTGGCAAAAGCATCGGTCGCACCGCGATCACACATATCAACCACACGATACTCAACCTTCACATCCAGGCCTTCACCGATCTCTGCGGCAGCGGCTTTGAGTTCATCTTCGTTTCGCGAATTGATCATGATGTCTGCGCCGCATTCTGCGAGCCCGCGCGCCATGGCTTTGCCGAGTCCTTTGCTGCCGCCGGTGATCACGGCGACCCGTCCATCAAGATTAAAGAGATTGCACTGCATGGCGGGACGTTGGACCGAAATGGAAGGGATGACAATACTGAAGCTCTGTGACGAGGCTTGATAGTGCGAGAGTAACTTCCAAACACAAGAGTAGCCGGACGCCGATGATCTCTCATCGAACGCCCGGCCACAATCGTTTGAAACAAATAGTTCTCTTTGCGTTGGATCAGTCGACCAACTCTTCCAGTCTTTTCAGCGTAAGAATGTGGCTGTCGACGCGAGGGAGTAACTTTGTCGCATAGAGATCGCGGCACGAAGCCGTGAGGCTGTTGTCGACCAGAGCTTTCTCATATTCGGACTTACCATGCTCCTCGCCTTTGATGAGGGATTCGAGAGCGGACTCTTTTCCGAAGAAGTTTGCTGTGGTTTGGACCGCTTTGGCAAATGCTCCCCAGGCCCCGGAGTCAGTATCGGGTTCACCATTCATGGCGAGGACATTCTGCTCAAGTTCTCTGACCGTCTGCTTGTGCTCATCACGGATTCGATTCAGATCACTCAGGCGATCATCGGCTCCGAATTTCTCGATGGCTTTATTGTAAGTTTCCACTGCTGATCTTTCTCCCCGTAACAGGCTGTTACAGGTTTTGATGCAGTCTTCGATGGATGGGGCTTCAATTGTTGCGTTCATAACAACTCTCAGTAGCGCAAGCGGCGTGCCACCTGCGTTCTGTCGAGTCGTAGTGATGTGTAATTGACTTGGAGTAAGGACCTTGGAGGTGCCGGTCGCCCCAACTGCTTCATCAACTCACCGGTCGGGAACGGGCGCTGATGTTGTGATGTGCAAAGGCAATGACGCGATCCGCACGATGAACGCATGGTCTACGCTGTCACCGCACCCATGGCCTTCTCCAATTCTGAAAATGGAACATCGTGGGGCAGAGTTTTGTTTTTAACAGCAATCGCGGATGTCACTCCAGCGGCTTCGCCCATGGCTACAGAATTACCGGTGACCCGGTAGCTGCTGTGCGCGATGAAATCTCCACTGATACAGCGACCCGCCAACATCAGCCCGTCGACGTCGCGAGCCACCAGCGCCCGAAGCGGGATCTGATACGGCTTCGACTTGAATGGTTTCGACTCAATCGCCTTCGTCTTCTTCGCATCGGTGGAGTGAACGTCGATCGGGAAGGTGACCTGACAGATGTTGTCGTCAAACTTGGCTCCGGTCCTGAGGTCTTCCCCTGACATGTAATAGCGACCGAAAATGCGACGGCCTTCCCGGGTACCAATTTGCTCACCAGTCAGGTTGAGATGAAGTTCTTTCCATGGGCCGCCTTTTTTGCGTAAAGCATTGATCATGGTGTGAAGCTCGCGCCGGGCTTCCAGTGTCGCTTTGGTCACGTCATCGGCATTGATTGCACTGACGCCATACTGGTGGTTTGCCATTAGAGCATAGAGGCCGTTCCGGATTTCGAAAATCGTAGGTCCAGCATAAGATGGGTCCACCCCGGCGCTGCGGAGTTCCTCAAGGAAATTTTTCTTGGGGCTTCCAAGCTCGCGTGGCTCAGAGACGCCGCGGATAAACGGGGCGATGCCGTCGGTATCGACTCCCGAGATCACGGCCATGAGGCTGAACGGCTGGGTGACGCCATCCCCGGGACGGCCGAACTCGAATTCGCATCCGGCCTGAGCTGCGAGATCTCCATCGCCCGAGCAATCAATAAACGCTTTGGCCGTCCAGGCTTCGCGGCCTGACTTAGATTCCGTGATTAAGGTTGAGAGTCGATTGGAATCATCTGTCGTTGCCGCAACAACGCGAGTGTGGAGGCGGATGGAAACCCCTGCATCAACCAGCATTTGTTCGAGCAGCTGTTTCATTTTCTCCCCGTCGTAAACGTAGGCACGTTCGACCAGATGGCCGGTTCCTGTATCAGCCATGCCTTTGACCAACTCCGCCATGATGCCGCCCTTGTTCGTTGCATCGAGAATCCACGACAGCTGACCCGCTGTCCAGACTCCACCAATACATCCGTTCACTTCGAGAAGCGCGACCTTCACGCCCTGCCGGGCCGCAGCCAGTGCCGCGGTGAATCCTGCCGGGCCTCCGCCGGCGACAATCACATCGTAGGCATCACGAACCGGAATCCGACGTCCGTCTTCATTGAACCACCCGGCCTCGTCCGACATTTCGCCGGAACTTCGAACGTGCATGCGTTCGTTCGTTCCGAAAACAGTCTTGTCATCAGTAGCACCGCGACGCATCGGGCGGGGCGGTTTGTTGTCAGGGTTCACCTTTTCCTGACCCGGGAGCAAACCCGCGGCACCACCCACAGCTCCGCCGATTCCGAATTGCAGAGCTTTACGTCGATTGATTTTGTTCATGGCTCCTATCAAACCACGAATCTACAGAAAGCGACAATGGCGAAAAACCGGACTGTCCATTTTTTGTAATCAGGCCACGCCTTCGGACTGGTGGTTGGAGTAGGAGGTCAGGATGCCGTGAAGAATGGCGTCATTTATGAAGTGAGCGCAGTATCGAAAGCCGGCAGGAAACCAAATTGATTCCCCGCCCGTTGCTTTCCGGTTTGGCGTGGTTAGCGGCAATATTTACAATGATGCCGCCCTCCCTGGCCGCCCCATTGGATCTGAATCTGCAGCCAGGCCGCATGCTCGTCCCCGAGCGAATCACTGTGGTTGTAATCGTACTGGAGCCGTGCCTGAATTCGCTGATTCTTATCCAGGAATGCAGTAATCGCAGGAGAAATTCGATGCCGGTCTTCGAGTTCCAGTTCATCCAGATCAGACACCCAGTCATGTCGTAGCGACACGTTGGTGGAGTCGCTCAGTCCGTATACCAGAGCAGTCGAAAACCCATAATCATTCGCATCAAAACGATCACCGTCTTCTTCTTGAATTCCAATCGTCCTGCCGATGAACTCAGATCGAAGCACGACCGCCCCTGTGCAAAACTCAGGGCCATTCCCGTGATCGTGAGCGCCCCAGAATTTTTCCAAGCCCACACCGTAAGCCCGGGTTTGCCGTTCGAATCCGTTCTCACCTGTGGCGAAAGACGCAGACACGGTTGCTGATTCATCAAAGGGGAGTTGTTGCTTCCAATCGACGCTGAGAACCCAGGAGTTAAAATTGGCGTCGTCCGCTTCCAGGTGATGTTCTTCATTCTCGCTGTGCTCGTCCTCGTGTCCGTGCACTTCCTCTTCATGATGCCCGTCAATTTCATGATGTCCCTCTTCCTCCCCATGACCGTGATTGTGGTCATGATCGTGGGCGTGGGTGCGAACGCCTCCCCCGCCGATCGTAATTTCGCTTTGAGAGGGAAAGTTTAAGATCACCTCACCACCATGAGTGATCAATTCGCCTTCGTTCAGCAGGCGACTGTTGACCAGATTCTGGTTTACAAAATCCCAGTTATGCAGGTGTCGATCGGACTGAAATCCAAACCGGTTCAGGAACTGTCCACCACCGACCGCAAGCCAATCGTTTACATGGTAATGGAGGAAAGCTTCTTCCAGTTCTGCTTCCCACTCATCCGCCCCCTGACCACCGGTTCCTGAAATCCCACCTGTCACCACACCGTTCAGATCGATTCCGAGGTGCAATTCAATTGCCTGAATTCCGAATTCATTTTGGGGATCATGCTCAGAGGTGGCCAAATCTGTCGGATCAACACCATCTCCAGTGAGTCCGCCTGTCGCGTCGACAAACAGCATTGGAAAAATGAATCCGCCCAAATTGGCGTCATCACCAGTGATCGGATTGAATTCAGCATTGTATTCAAAGACCTCATCATCCTGCGCATGCAGCGATTGGATGGCCAGGACGGTTGGTAGAACGAGGCAAAGGGTAGAGAAAAGTTTCTTCATAGCAGCAATGCTTTCGACAGTGAATTACTTTAAGTGTTAATGCAAGTAATTTGCAATAGTAATTTTTGAAAGGGATTGCCATCAATTCTGATGGGGGGCATTTCAGATTCTGAAACGGATCTAAGTCGTTGGAGCAGAGTGCTGACGGGCTTTCGGTTGTAGGTGGAGAGCCGTTTGAGGCTGAAGCCTCAGGCGCAATTTCATCATACCCGGCAGAATGGTCCGGATTCATTTTTGCCCGTTTACGAACGGTAAGCGACTGCGGGAACGCACTTTTGCCCGTTTACGAACGGTAAACGACTGCGGGAACGTTCTTTTGCCCGTTTACGAACGGTAAACGACCGCGGGAACGTTCTTTTGCCCGTTTACGAACGGTAAACGACTGCGGGAACGTTCTTTTGCCCGTTTACGAATGGGAAACGACCGCGGGAACGTTCTTTTGCCCGTTTACGAATGGGAAACGGGAATAGGAACATAAGGAAACCGCTTTTGAAAACTAACGGCGCGGCCTGGACTCCATCGTCTTTGGCTTTGACGAGGCGGAACATCCAGCGCTGTATCCGAGGTGGCCCGGTGAATGACAGGATACACCGAATCATCTCGATACGATCCAACAGGGTTGGATCATCGAACAGACCCTGTTGACTCGTGGGAACCCCAAAAATCTTTTACAATCTCCTGACACCTCGCACGGGTTTCCGTGAGATACTTATTTCCTCATGAAAACGAAACGGATCGCCACTCATCTACTTTCTGTTACGGCGGTATTGCTCGCGGGTATCGTCTGGGCGGCCAATCAAAAAGGGGGTGACGAGCTAGTGAAAATCACAACAGTCCGACTCCCGATGGATAAACGAATATTGAAATCTTGTGTCGGGCCGGCCTACATTGTAGGGCCTCATGACTCTGCCGAGGTGGATATTTACGTAAACAATCAGGTCCTCGAATACCGCAAGGCCAATCCGGAGAAGTATGATTACCCGGTGGGATCCAAATTTGTGAAAAAGAAGTATCCCAAGCCGGGGGCGAAGAATCCGGACCTTGCCACGATCATGGTGAGGAAGGAGCTGAAAGGGGTGGTGTCTGATTGGGAGTTCACCATGGAAAGCCTGCCGGATCACAAACCGATCATACCAACCGGAAGAATTTCCTGTGCTTCCTGCCATGAAAGGTATGAGGAACGCGGATTCATCAGCCGGGAATCTGAGACGGTGCTGAGACAGTATCTGAAGCTGGGGGATGGGAACAAAGCCGCTCAGGCTGATGATCTCATTGATCGCGTGAAGTGAATGACGAAGCACAGGTGTTGGGAAAAGCGCGATGAATTACTTCTCGACATTGGACCGGCATTTCCGGAATCTTCGGATCATCGTTTATGGGAACCGGGGAGATTCAAAAATTAATGAGACAGGCCGTTGGCTTCATTCTGCTGACGTTCTCGCTACTATCCCTTCCCAAGGCTTTCTCAGGAGCCGTTATTCTCATGGTGATCATGAATATGGGCTTTCCTGTGGAATCGGACATCGACAGGTTGGTAACCACCAATCAAACGCAGCACCTTGGTAGCGCGATCGGGAATCTCGGTTCGTTTATAATCCTGGCTCTTCTTGCAAGGTGGATCTTTCGCGGTCCGAAGATCCTCGAGAGGTGGCTCAACGAAGAGCAAAGCGAAAGTGATAAGACGAACGTTCCTACTGAGACGAATGAGATGAAAGAAGTCGATTGACGTGAAAAATTGAGTCGGGGGCGCTTTGGAGTTGTTGGCTTTTCAAAATTCATAATATGCAAATAGCCGGAAACAAATGTTCGAGTTGTAGGGCTTCGCTGATGATGGCGACTGACGGAATGCTGTGCCGGACTTGCGAAAAGGTTTTCTGCAATGCCTGCGGAGGGGCGCTGAGTGTTTGTAACACTTGCCGCAAAACGCCAAACGGAAGCAAACTGGCGGCTTCGCCTTCGAGGAAGGCACCGCCACCACTCAAAGGCGAGGGAGGGGGCAACACGTTTCAAGGGGTGGGTGGAAGTTTCATTGAATCCCAATATGTACTCGCGAGGCGCCACAACTTTCTTCGGTGGGGGCTGAGTATGGGGATTGGAATACCGGTCTTCGTGGTAATGCTGGTTACTCTTGGAGTAATCGTTGCGTCGCTCGCTTCTCTGTTTGTGCTTCCGGCAATTTACGGCGCGGCAACGAGCTTTTTTCCCGGGTCTAAATTATATGGATCGGTGCTTTATAAAAAGTACGAACAAAAACGGACAGCTGACGCTTTCAAAAGAAAGTTGGATGCTTCACGTAGCGATCATGGCGAGTGACAACGAAATCCCTATCAGGTATGATGAGGTGGCGGCATGTGGCTTTCGAAAGGCAGGCGGACCATTCGATTCACATTCACCGGAATTTCTTCGAGAGAGAGCCGCGGGAGTTTTTGAGGATCCCGACAACGGGGCCGTGTGAATGATGCGAGCAGGGGCCTGACTTCATACGGAGCAGGGCGGCAGTGTTGAATTTTCTTGAGCGCTGACGGCCAACTGATAGGTTCCGACGATGGACCGCACTGGAGAGGAAACCATAACCCCGGAGGGCTTTCGCAAGCTTGAGCACCCCTCCATTTTTATCGCCGGGTCGGGCGATATTATTGAGATGCGGGAGCAGGTTGAGGCGGCCTTGAACGAGGTTCTCTCGGAGATGGGTGGTCGGGATCGCTACCGGCCTTTTTCCTGGGATGTGGATGTGGGAACGGACGGCTTCAGCCAGGCGCGATCGATGCAGAAGAATCTGCCCCGGCCATCGGATGCTGAGTGCTGCGGGTTGATCTGTGTGATCGGGGAGCGGATCGGTTTGCCGCTGGAGACGGACTTCGATCTGAAGCTGATTCCCGGGGTGGAAAAGTGGCTGGCGTCGGACAGCAAGTTTCGGCTGGCGGAGGGCTATCCTGAAGATCTGGATGAGCGGATCAAAGTATTGGAAGAGGGGTTCTATCCTCTAACGGGGACTTCGTTTGAGGTGTTGGATGCGCTGGGAGCGGGCAAGCCGGTGTTGTTAATCCTGTTGGCGGATGAGGCGATCAAACCGGATGGCCCGGAAATAGTCCTCAATGGCAATTGTTATTTCTATCGTCGGACGAACGGATTGGCGCCTGTTTCTGCGGAATTTGACCAGGAACGGAGATTGTATCAGGAGCAGGTGCGCGGGGTGCACAATTTTTTCTGTGGGCTGGGAAAGGTCGGTGGATTGAAGCAACACCGAACCCGCGATGCGGGTAAGGTCAGGCAACTGGTGCAGCAGTTTGTGGCGGAAGAGGTGCTCAAGGATGATCCGACGAATGAGAACCCGTACAAGTATTTAAACTACTTCGACGTCAATGACGGGGACTGTTTCTTCGGAAGGGATGACTTTGTTGGCCAGGCGGTGGAGGATCTGGAATCGCGCTGGTCGTCGGAGGACGAACCGACGGTGGTGCGGATCGAAGGGCCGAGTGGATGCGGGAAGTCGTCGGTGCTGAGGGCGGGAATTCTCGGGGATTTCCTTCAGAGTAAGCGTCGGCGAAGATATGCCTGCGTGGCGTTCAGGCCGGAGGATTTCAATGACAGCAGTGGTCGCCCGATGGCGGTGATCGAGACGTTGCTCTACCTGATTGAAGAGAAAACGGATCTGGTGATCACGCTGAAGATGTTGCGAGGGGTTCGCCGGGAGGGCGCGAACGCACCGGCGGCGGCCGTTGCGCTGTTGAGTGAGATCCTGGAATCTGAAGGGAAGAAGTTAGTGCTGGGGATTGATCAGTTTGAGGAAATCCTCGATGTGTTGGCACACGGGGTGCATGACGACATGTGGCTGCCGCTGGTGGCATTTATCAATCTGGCGGCGAAGAAATCACAGATTGGAATTGTATACACGTTAGAGTCGAGTCGGCGGGATGCGCATGAGAAGGAGGATCTGGGGCCGGCGTTCGAAGGTGCGGGAGTTCATGTTCTGGATGATGAATCGGAAACGTTTCTGAGGAATGTGATTGCGAAGCCGTTCAGTATCCGGGGCTATCCCCTCAAAAAGAAAGCGATCGACACCTTGTTGAAGAACCTGAATGACATCAGGGATGCGGATGATCGGCAGGGGCGTTACGGGGTGCTGCCATTGTTGTCGCTGAAGCTGTCGATTCTCTTTGATCAGATCAGGGAGCTGCGTCTGAACCATTCTTCCACCGAGGCGAAGGTGGACTTTGACAGCGATGAGAAGGATGCGGAGGTACTTGATCTCGGGTTTGAGGATATCTTTGAGAAGCAGGCAATGGATGCCATCTCTAAGGCGGGGGGCACGGTGGATGATGAAAGTATCGATCACTTTCTCCAACCCTTTGTCGCGGTGGAGGATGACCGGATTCAGTTGATCGCGGTTGCGGAGACGCGGCCCTACCCTGACGAGCAGAAGCTGGCGGCGGCTTTTCTGGAGGCCCGTCTTCTAACCCGGGTGGGTAATGCCCGTCTGCGGCTGGTGCATGAGGCTGTGATCCGTCGCTGGTCTAAAGCGCGGAAGTGGTTTGAGGACCGGTCGCCCTACTTGAAGATGGAAGCCTGGGTACGGGTCGACGCGATTCACTGGGATGCATTGAAACGTCCGCCGCTGGTTGGTCCGGCAATTGAAGGGGAGCGAATCAATGAAGCTGCACAAATTCTCCAGACTTTCCTGAGGGCCTGGAGCATTGACCCCGAAGCTGTCAGTGGAGATAACCGGCGATTGCGGGACTATTGTCTGGAGATTTTTGCTCACAGTGAAGGACCGATGACGATGGTTCCCTGCTTGCCCGGGCGCGAGGGGATTTACTCCACTCTGGCGGCCGCCTACGGGATGGTTGATTTACTGAGGAGATACAAAGAATCTGATCCGGATTCCCCGGGAAAACCAAACCCCTACGGGAACCGGGGCACCCTTCCGCTGGGTTCTGCTGCGTGGGCACATCTCGATGCGGTGGCGTATTTGCTGGGGGAAGGGGTGGATCCTGTGGCGAAGAACAGCTTTGGTTGGCCGGCCGTATCCGGTGCCATCCAGTCGGGGGAGCGTAAGATTTTCAGGAGAATCATGGAGGCCTGTCAAGAGGCTCATCCGGAGGCAAATCTGGAAGAACTGTTGTCGTGTCCCGGTGGGTGGACCCTGCTCCATCTCAGTTCGTCTGCAGATCAGGCAGAGATCGCGCAGGCATTGATCGAGGATTACGATTTCACCCCGGATGCGAGGGGAGACGACAAGGACATGCCTATTCATGTGGCTGCGTCGAACGGGGCCGGCAAGGTTTTTGAACTGCTGCAAAGGAATCCAGCGCACTTGCGAGAGGAAAACAAGTCGGGGTATAACTGTCTACATCTGGCCGCTCTCAATGGTCACAACCAGGTCGTCGACACGATTCTGAGCGGAAAAGCCGGGGCTGAGCTTGCCGCGAAACAGGCCGGCGTCTGGACTCCGCTTCGAATGGCGGTTTGGGCGGGGCATGCCTCCTGTTGTGAGAAGTTGCTGGGGCATGGCAGTTCGCGGATGGATAATGACAGTGATCTCCCGTTTCTCCATCTGATACTGGGGCGGGGGCCTGACGAGACTGGTAAGTCCAGGGGATTGAATGAGAGCCAGATCCTGCCAACGATTCGTGTGTTGCTGGCGGGAGGAGCGGATCCAAACGGTAAAGATTCCGCGGGTAGAACGCCATTGAAGCTGGCTGAGAGGTTACCGAAGGTGCGCCGACTGTTGTTGGATGATCCTCGTCTTGATCCTTTCCTCCCCATTGAGCCAAATGGGGAAACGGCAATTGGAACGGCTGCCGGAACCGGTTACTGGGAGGCTTTCCGCAGCTTTGTGGATCAATGCCCCGACCTGACGTTTCCGGATCTTGGTGGACGAGGTAATTCCTATTGGCATCTTCTTGCTCACAAAGGTAGTCCCGCTGATCTGGTGGATGATGGCCTGCCGGAGCTGGATGCGGTGACATTGGAGATGCGAAACAAGGCCGGACAAACTCCGATGGGGGTGGCCATGCTCCAGCGAAACTGGGCTTTCGTGGAAAGGCTTCTGGATGCGGGGCTGGTCCGCCCGAACTGGAATGCAGGGCGGAATCTGAACTGGGTCAGCCTTGCGCTGGAGCAGGAGGCCAGTGAGGCGTTGTTAAAGAGACTGATCGAGCTTGATCCGGACCAGTTGACCGAGCCCAACGTCATGGGCTGGACGGTTCTTCACCGCGCTTGCGCTCTGCAGATGACGAAGTGGGTCGAGCAGCTGGCATCAGTCCGGGGGGACATATCTGATATGTGGGAAATCGAGGACAGAGAAGGGCGGCTGCCGGCTGATCTGTTGCGTCCCGAAGCACGAAACAGTCTTTCAGTGGTCGAGAGCGACCGCCCGTGGCCGCCTCCGAAATCGTGGGATACGGATTGTATTTGGAAGCCTGTCCCGGGAAGTGAACGTGAGGAGTTGTTAGAGAGGCTCGCGATTGATACCAAGGAAGGAGAGCGGGTCGTCAGTTCTGACACTGATATCGATGAGACGGTGCTGTCGTTTTACCCGGAAGGAGTCAGGTTGATTCGTCTGAAGGATGAGAAGTGGCCGCAGGAGAACTTGCAATTGTATTACCTGGTAACGGCAGAGAGTGTCACCTTCCTGAATGGCACGTCGCCGGGGATTCACGATTTAAACAGCAAGAGAATCGGGGAGGCGGGAGTGCTGCAACTGTCTGCCGGAACCGTTTTAGATTATCTCAGGTTCTTCTGTTTCTTCGTCCGGGGAGTGGAAGGTCCGTTCCTCGTGCTCGAGTCTGTCGACCAGAAAGAAGTCCCCGTAGATCTTTCTCCGGGTAACCGCGAAAAGATTTCGACCTTTTCTCACCCGGCCTGGTTCAACGGCCGGGATGAGGAGGGTGAAGCATTCCTGTTGACGGCAAATATCTATTACAACGATTCCTTTTTCTCGGCTGACTTTCGGGTGCAGGATACCGGAACGATTGAGATGTTCGATGACTTCCCGGTGCTCTCTAATCTGAAAGCCCGGATCGATCTGCCGATCCGGTGATGTTTTTCCTGCGGGGAAAAAGGGGGGGGCGAATATTGTGTTAAGCGGTTGTTCCGGGAGAGGCGGTCAATCGACCGTGATTTTCAGGCTGGAAATCTTTCCGGTGAAAGCTTCTTTCGGGGCGCGGCTGTCGACCGGGTTGGCGCTGTCGTGTCCGATGCTGAGATCTTCCAGGGGGTGTTTACCCAGTGTTTTCAGGTGTGGCTCGGCAGCGACAAGTGGTGGGTTCTCGTTAACGGTGAGGTGCATCGACCCGTCTTTCTTGACGCTTGCGATGATCATGTTCCGCGATGATTCTAGCTTGTTTGTGATCCGGGCGACTGATGTCTGGCTCTGACGAAGCATAAGGGTGACGCTGCCGTCCATGGTGTAGAGGGTGTAGCCGACGGCTGTTCCGCCGTGAGAAACAATAACACCTGTCGGGTTGTCGCCCTCGATGGTGCAGGTGATCGTGAAGGGCTTGTTGGCAATTTGCGGTGCGGAGGATGTCTGGTAGACCTCGCCGGCTTTCACCTTGTTCCAGTCGATGGGAGTTGTCTTCACGTTCGACTTCTTCCTCGGGGGGCGGGGAACCGTGGGATACAACGTCACGGGATTCTCAACCACGCCAGCGGGCCGCGCGTTTTTCGCAATATCCACCGCCATGGCATCGGCCAGTTTCTGAAGTCTGGTGACCACTTCGGGGTTTTCAGCTGCGAGGTTGGTGACTTCGCCGATCTCTTCATCGAGGTTGTAGAGGCGTCCTCCGGCAGCGAGGTCGGATGGCTTTTCTTTAAACCCCATGCCGATACTTTGGCCGGTGACGGCGAGCTTCCACGGGCCGGATCGTACGGCCTGCAATTTGGTGCCGCTGAAGTAATACCAGGCTTCCCGCCCGGAGTCTTCGGCCTGCCCCAGCATAACTTGCGAGAGGTCAAAGCCGTCGATCTTGATGTCATCCTTCACCTTTCCTCCGGCCAGCGAAACGAGAGTGGGCAGGACATCCGTTGTGCCGGCGATGGTATCGGAAGTGGTGCCGGCTTTGATTTTTCCCGGCCAGCGGACAAGGGTGGGTTCTCTGACCCCGCCTTCAAGCGTGCATCCTTTGGCTCCGCGCAGTGGGCCGGACCCTCCGCCGTCGGTTCCTTTTGATGCCCAGGGGCCGTTGTCACTGGTGAAGATGACGAGCGTATTGTCATCGATCTTCTGGTCCTTCAATGTTTGAAGAATCTGACCCACGCTCCAGTCGACTTCTGCAATCCAGTCGCCATAGCGGCCGTTGGATGACTTCCCGACAAAGTCTTTGTGAGGGAAAATGGGGACGTGCATGGCAGTGTGGGGCATGTAGAGGAAAAAGGGATCATCGCTGTCTGATTTCTCTTTGATAAAGGACACTGCCTCTTCGGTGTATTGCCGGGTGATGAATCGTTGCTCTTCGTCCTCGATGAGCGCCTCAACTTCTTCGTTACGCATCACAGGGTGAACCCGCTTCCCGTTGTCTGTGGCGACACGTTGCATGTCGTTTGAATACGGAATGCCGAAGTAGCTGTCGAACCCGTGCCGGGTGGGCAGGAATTCCCGTTGATCGCCGAGGTGCCACTTTCCGACACAGGCGGTGGCATAGCCGAGTTCTTTGAGGTAGTCAGCTACGGTGTGTTCTTCGGGGTTGAGGCCGTTCCTTCCCGCAGGGAAAAATACGCCGGGGACAGAGACTCTGGGGGCGTAGCTACCGGTCAGAAGTTGTGCCCGTGATGCAGAGCAAACCGGTGCGGCATAGAAACTGGTGAGCTTCATTCCTTCCGCGGCCATCTGATCGAGATTGGGAGTCCGGTTCACTTTTGACCCGAAGGGACCGATGTCGCCATAGCCCATGTCATCGATGAAGATGAGAACAAAGTTGGGTTTGTCGGCAGCGAAGGCGGTGGCGCTGAACAGGAACAGTGCAAGGAGGATGAATGGTCTCATGGAAAATGAGAGCGAAGGTAATGAATTGAGGCGGAATTAGAATCGCACGATACGGGTTGGCTCCAGGAGGGCGGATGCAAAATCAGGATGGCGCAGGTGCGCTTGAGAGAGTCCGGATAATCGGTGGATTTAATAATGCATTCGATATACATCTTTAACCCAAATCCCTGGTTTCTGATGATTCATCCCCCAATCAAGTTTTCCGCCCGTGATCCGATCAAGCTCATCAAATTGTTGGTGGTCTTAGTCGGTTTGATATCTGCTCCGGCCTTCTTTCCGCTGTCGGGAGAGGATCCGGTCCCGAAGCCCTCTGAAAGCTTTCCTGCCAGTGAGGCGGAAGCGGCGGGGAGGGCTCGGTGGCTCCATGAGACCATTCATGGTGCCTTGCAGGTGATGCATCGCGACTATTTTGGTGACGGGGATGACGGTGCGTTGTCGCTGCCTTCGCAGTCGCTGGAGGATGTGTTTAAAGAGATGGCGCGTTCCTGGTCGGTCGAGATTCGCTGGTTGGGAGGGAATGCCACCCAGGATGAAGAGCATGATCCGGTGGATGCTTTCGAGAAAGATGCCGTCAAAGCTTTGATCGAGGGTAAGGCTGAGTATTCCAAACGAGAGGGTGACAAATTCCGGTTTGTCGGTGCGATCACGTTGCATAATCAGTGCCTGAAATGTCATGTCCCGCTGCGCTCCAGTCTTGAAAACCGGGTGGCCGGGCTTGCGATTACGATGCCTTTGAAATCGCCAGCGGCTGTTGCTGTCGATTCCAAAGCTGATTCGAAGTAGTCCGGAGCGGCTCAATAACATGCGCACACCCGCATTGTATAAATGGCTCGGCATCGAATTGATCGAGGTCAGCCTCACTGAGAAGTTGGTGTCCACGCTTGGCAGCGGGACGGCTTTGTTTCTTCTGGTTTGGGTCACGCAACAGTTTCTCCCGGGAGCAGAGGGGGCCGGAGTGATCGCTTCGATGGGGGCGACTGCGGTCCTGCTTTTTGCCGTACCGCACGGCGCGCTGTCGCAACCCTGGCCGGTGCTGGGCGGGCATCTTATTTCAGCTGTGATCGGGGTGATCTGTGCGCGCAGTATCCCTGAGGTTGCCTGGGCAGCGGCTGTTGGTGTCGGGTTGTCTATTGGAGCGATGCACTTTTTGCGTTGTATCCATCCACCGGGAGGAGCCAGTGCGCTGACGGCGGTTCTCGGAGGTGAGGCCATCCGTGAACTTGGCTTCAACTTTGTGGTGTTCCCTGTGATGCTCAATGCAGCCATCATGGTCGTGATGGCCGTGGTTATTAATTATGCGTTTCGCTGGCGTCGTTATCCGGCAGCTCTCAACCGGCGAGCTCAACTGCCTCCGGATACCCTTCAACTGGGAGGGCGACCCAGCCACGATCAGATTGTGGAGGCAATGAGATCTCTCGATTCATTTGTAGATATCAGCGAGAATGATTTGGTCCGCCTGGTGGAGTTATTGTCCGCACACACGACGGACCGGAAACCAGCCGGTAAAAGTTCCACCTAGTTCGTGCCTTCTCTTCCTGACATTCAAAACCGCCGCGACATTGATCGATTGGTGAATGATTTTTATGCCCGGGTAAAGGTGGATGAATTACTGGGGCCGGTATTTAACGACATCGCCGGGGTGGACTGGCCGTCTCATATCCCCAAGATTGCGGATTTCTGGGAAACGGCTCTTTTTCGCAGTGGAAACTACCGGGGGAACCCTCTGCGGCCCCATTTGCAACTCAGTCAGCAAACGGAGATGGATCGCGAGAAGTTTCAGCACTGGCTTGGGTTATTCTTTGCTTCAGCGGATTCACTTTTTGAAGGGGAAAACGCGGGCCACATCAAACGGATCGCCGCTGACATGGCTGAAGTGATGCAGAGATGAATTTCTTCGCTGTCACACGATGACAGGCCGGGTTGAGTGGCCAGCACGACCGGAATTGATTGTGAAATCCACCCCTTGTCCTGACGCTTTGGCGGTACCCCTAGTGGCGGCGCGGTAGGGCTCTGAAAATGAATGAATTACGCGAATTCAAAGGTCGAGCAGGGCAAAAAACGCTCTTTCGGTCACTGCAAAGGTTTGCAGATGGCAAAATGCTGACCTTTTGGTGCCTTCACAAACGTGCACCTGCCAAAAGGCTAGCCTTTTGGTCATTACAGAAACGTGCATATGGCAAAAGGTTGACCTTTTGATGGCTTCACAAACGTGCACCTGCCAAAAGGCTAGCCTTTTGGTCATTGCAGAAACGTGCATACGGCAAAAGGTTAACCTTTTGGTGACTTCACACTTTTACAGTAGGCTTATTGTCAACGATTTGCCCGAATTCGTGAGATTTAGAGCAAATTGGTGCTGAATTTGCCGTGAAACGGCCAAAATGATGACGGATTTTCTTCCGGTCAATACGTTGCCTGAGAATTCCGGCAAAGAATGGAGGCTGAAATCACGCTCGCTCGACCACAACGCGGCTGCCTTCATGCTTTACGATTCGAAGCGCTGAGCCAACCTCGATAAATTCGCCGTCAGCAGTAATGTCGAGCAGTTTTCCTTCAAATCGACCTTTGCCGGCGGGGCGCAGATCACTTTCGGCGACCCCGGTGCGTCCCTCATAGCTTTCTGCCTGTGACGTAGTTTCCTCTCCGAGCGAGGCTCCTCCGGCAACGGCTTTTTCCAGGACCATCCAATTTCCGATCCTGGTTTGGGGAAGGTATTTGAGCGCGGCAAAAACAACGAGGAGTCCGCCTGCGAATCCGATCGCAATCACCAAAGTGGGGCCGCTGATGAGATCGAGCCAGGATTCAGCTCCTTCGCGGTCGGCGAATTTCCAGTCGAACTCAACGCCATCGATCATCGCCATTCCCAGAGAAATAATCACGAGGAATCCCCCTGCCAGAGAGGGAATCATCGTACCGGGAAGCAGGAATATCTCGATACCGATGAGGACCAGCCCGATCACAAGAAGCACCGCCAGTTCAAACCCCGCCAGTCGTCCGGCGAGATTGTTCCCGAAGAAGAAAATAGAGAAACAAATGATCGAGATCGCACCCGGAAGCCCGAATCCCGGCGCTTTGAGCTCCATGTAGGCGCCACCGATCCCGAGGATAATGAGCACAGGTGAGAGCATTTGGACCCACAGGGCAAAGGACTCCATGCCCAGAGGTTCAGCGCGGACAATGGGACCGGTTAAGTTCTCCAGGGCCATCAATTCTTCGATGGAATCCACTTCACCCGCTGCAAGAACCGGTTTCCCGTCAATCACCCTGGTGGCATCGATGGTATTTAGATTCAGAACGGTTTTGCCGTTGTGAATGAGCTCTTTCCCTATCTTTACTTTGGTATTGTCGCTGACAAATGCGGCTGCGACGTCAGGGTTGTGTCCTTTTACTTCAGCCACATTCCGTATCATGGCGATCGCTTGTGCTTGCACCTTCTTCTTCAATGTCTCCGGCAAATCCTGACCGGTGGCCATGATGGTAAGAGCCGAGCCGATGGTTGCGGCAGGGCGCATATAGATCTTGTCTGTCGAGATGGCAATGATTGAGCCCGCTGAGAGGGCCCGGGGATTCACAAACGTGTAAGTTGGAATC
The DNA here is from genome assembly GCA_048267005.1 of Verrucomicrobiales bacterium. Lineage (GTDB taxonomy): Bacteria > Verrucomicrobiota > Verrucomicrobiia > Verrucomicrobiales > DEV007 > JABDJT01. Next base: position 98,675 of record JBLWYI010000011.1, read on the forward strand.
GACAGATCCATCATCACTGTGAGAACCAGACTTTCCGTATTCCAGGAAAGACCTCCGGGGGTATCCATGTCGAGGATGACTGCTTCAGCCTTTTCAAGGTCCGCCTTTTTGACTATGCGCTCGAGGTAAGCAAAGGCTGAGTCTCCCATGAGGGAATTCTTTCCGACTTTCAGGACGACCACTTTTCCTTCAAAGCTCTCGCCATATTTAGGGCGGAAAATTCCATCGGCAGCCGGTTCCTGCTCAGGTTCTTCCGGGGGCGCTTCCGCCGTTTTCGAGTCAATAGGGTTGGTTCGCTGATCAGACCCTGTTGGTTCGTTTTCAGCATTTTCAAGGCTGAGCCCGAGGATTCCGAACGCAATAAGAGAGGCGTGAAGGAAAAGGCGCGGCATTTTCATAAAAGAGGTTACGATTTGTATTCAACCTAGCACGGCGGGAGTTGAATTTCGTACATTTTTGCCGAAACATCACGACAGCAAATGGGGCAAATACCACCAGAAACGATCCAGCAAATCCTCGATGCCACGGACATTGTGGAGTTGGTAGGCTCGTACATTCAGCTGCAGCGAGCAGGGGCTAATCACAAGGCCGTCTGTCCATTTCACATTGAGAAATCACCGAGTTTCAACGTGAATCCGCAGCGTCAGCGGTTCAAATGTTTCGGGTGTCAGGCCGGGGGGGATGCAATCGATTTTGTGAAGGACTATGAAGGCATGTCGTTTATGGATGCGGTCCACAAACTGGCGGACAGGGCGGGCATTACCATTGTTGAAGATGCCTTCGACGCAGAGGCGGATGCCCGGCGCAAATCCCGCAGCCATCTAATCAAGCTGCAAAAAGATGCGGCGCTGTTCTTCAATGGCTTACTTTTCAAAAACCCGGTTGCGCAGGCCGCACGGCAATACCTAACGGAACGCGGGATTTCGCAGGACGTGGCCCGCCGCTGGCTGTTTGGCTATGCGCCGGAAAATCAGCAGATTTTCTTTGAATGGGCGCAACAGGCGGGGTGGAGTGTGACGCAACTCGTTGACGCGGGGCTTGCCGCCTGGAGAGATGAAAACTATCCGCAGCGCGGAGCCTATGCACGGTTTCGGCATCGCCTGATGTTTCCCGTGGCGAACGACTATGGCGACACCATTGCTTTCTCGGGGCGGGTTTTGAGCAAAGACCAAAAGGGTGGAAAGTATGTGAATTCTCCCGAGACCATATTGTTCGACAAATCAAAGACGTTTTACGGCTTCGATAAGACAAAGCGGGCGGTGATCCGGGAGAAGAAAGCCATCATTTTTGAAGGACAGCTCGATTTGATTGCGGCTTACGAAGCGGGGCTTGAAAATGGCGTCGCAGGATTGGGCACAGCATTTACAGAAGGGCACGCCCGACTCTTGAAACGGCAGACCGATGAAGCGGTGTTGTGTTACGATTCGGATACAGCAGGGATTGCAGCTGCGACGAAAGCCTATCGGGTGTTGGCTCCGGCAGGTGTGTTGGTGAGGTTCGCTTTATTGCCTCCGGGAGAGGATCCTGATTCGCTGATACAGAAAGAAGGGCCGGATGTGTTGCGGAAGATCGTCGGGGAAGCACCGGAATACTTTGATTTTCAAATCGATCGCCGTGGAAGCCAGCTCACGACCGGGCCGCTCAGGGATCGTTTGAATTATGCCAAGGAACTGGCTTTCGATATTGCGTTGATTGATGACAAGATGGTTCAGGACGCATTGATCAACCGGATATCGGTGCGGCTGAAAGTGGGAGAGGATGAAATTCGGAAGAGCGTAGCCAGTGCCAAGGGCGACCAGGAAAAAGGAAAGCAGGCCATTGCTCGACGGGAAGCTGCCCAGAAAGAGAGGGGAGGGCCGTCCAATTTACCCCAGCGCCCGGGGCAGCCGCAGGAGGATGTTCCGGTAAAAGCGATCGAGATTGGAAACAAGAGTATCCGGTTCTTATGTCAGCTGTTGCTTCAGTGTCCTGAGGTCAAAGAGAAATACAGGCTTCAGCAACCGCCGGAGTTTTTCAGGAACCTGCCGGAGACCGAGATGTTGACCTTGCTCTGGCAGGGAAACTTTGACCCGGCGTCCCCCTCGAATTTGTCTGCCTATGCGAGTTCGCTTGCCCCGGCTGAGAAGGCTTGTGTGTCGGCGCTGTTGGATGATGAGTTGCCTCCGAACCCCGGGCAATTGGCAACCAATTGTCTTCAGAAACTCTATCGCCAATCCCTGGAGATGAGGATATCGGAGTTGAAAGTTCAACTGGGTACACCTGGCTTGTCACGTGAAGAGATTGAACGGCTACACAAAGAAACAATTGACCTTACGAAACAGTTAAACGACATTCCGCGACACTTTTCCGACTGACCAAGCGCGTATTGGAGAGACTGACCTCTCTTCGACTCCGAACCATTCGAAGAAACACATGGCAGCATCAGGCAGACGCAAGACCCCCAAATCATCCACCACCGGTAAAACCCCGGCACGCCGCGCAACGAAACGGAAATCGCCTAAGCAGGCTCCGAAACGGAGCTCTTCCAAGGATAAAGCTGTCGCTAAGCCTGCCGATCCGTCTCCGCTCAAGCTGTCTGATGAGATTCAGGAGAAATTGCGTGAGTTGATCAAGCTCGCCAAGGAGCAGGAGTATCTTACCTACGAAGACATCAATGATGCTCTTCCTGAGGACGCAACGGAGATCGACGTAATTGAAGAGGTCATTGAACGGCTTCGCAGCATGGAATTCCGGATCATCGACGCGACGCAGGTCGACGATCTCAAACCACTGGATAAGTCTGAGGATAACTCCAGTGACGATGAAGATGAGAAGGAAGAGTCTTCAAAAGCAACACGTCGTCAATCAGACGCGAAGCTTGATGTGCTGGATGATCCAGTTCGGATGTATTTGAAGCAGATGGGACAGGTCCCTCTGCTGACCCGGGAAGAGGAAGTTGAGATCTCAAAACGCATCGAGATTTCCGAATCAAAAGCCCACGCGATTCTTTCCCGCTTTGGCTTTGTCACAGATTCCTATCTGGATATCGCGACCCGCCTGGAAAACGGACAGGAACGTTTTGATCGGGTGATAACAGACAAGAAAGTGTCGTCGCGCGAGCGGTATATGAAGAACCTGCCAAAGTTGTGTGATCAGCTTCGCGAGGTTCGTGACGAAATTACCGATCTTTACGACACGATCAAAAAGAAGGGGAAGGCGACTCCGAAAGTGCAGGAGAAGTGGGATGCGAACCACAAGGCGCTGGTGCGGATTTACACTCGCTACTATTTTAAGCAGAAGATTTCTGAAGATCTGGTGAATCGGGTCGAGAACTTCAAGAATCAATCGAAGAGTTTGAGCCGGAAGGCTTCTCGAGCGAAGGAACCAGCCAAGAAGGCTGAATGCACCCGTGCCCGCACCGCATTTGAGCGGGAGTTGTGGATGGTGCAGGATGAGTTCGATGCTGAATGTGCGGAACTCGAAGTGCTTCTCGCAGAAGCCCGCAAAGCCAAGGACGAAATGGTTGAAGCAAACCTTCGGCTCGTGATTTCGATTGCGAAGAAATACACCAACCGTGGCCTCAGTTTCCTGGATTTGATTCAGGAAGGGAACATGGGCTTGATGAAAGCGGTGGAGAAATTCGAATACAAGCGTGGCTATAAATTTTCCACGTACGCAACCTGGTGGATTCGACAGGCGATTACCCGGTCGATTGCTGATCAGGCGCGGACGATCCGGATTCCGGTTCACATGATCGAGACGATCAATAAGCTGATGCGGGTCCAGAAGCAGCTGGTTCAGGAATACGGACGCGAGCCAAGCCCTGAGGAGATTGCGGACGAGATTCATCTCCCTGTTCAGCGAGTTCGTGCCGTTCTGAAAATGGCTCAGCAGCCAATCTCACTGCAAGCCCCGGTGGGCGACAGCGACGACACCAGTTTCGGGGATTTCATCGAAGATAAATCTGCGGAGAATCCGAGCGACATGACTTCAATGAGCATGTTGAAGGATCGGATCAAAGACGTTCTCGATACCTTGAGTGAGCGTGAGCGAGCAGTCCTGGAACAACGCTTTGGTCTTGTCGATGGCTACAGCCGCACTCTGGAAGAGGTGGGTAAACAATTTCAGGTCACGCGTGAGCGGATTCGTCAGATCGAGGCGAAGGCCCTGCGGAAAATGCGTCACCCTACCCGTATCCGTCAGCTCGAAGGGTTCCTCGAAGTAACGGCCCCTGTCTGATTTCGAGTGAACAGTGTCAGTTCGATGAGCTGACACTGTTTGATCGAATTATTACGATCAGTCGTTTAATTCCGCGAGTACATCGGGATCGCGAACGTCAGCCCAGTCGCCAGCCAGCTCCACAGCGGCGACTTTTACGCCGTCCCGTACCTGATCGGCGATGGCGTCCGTGAGTTCATACTCTCCGCGGGGGGACAGTTCCAACTTTGCGGTGTAGTCGAAGATCAGCGGCGAAAATGCATAGATCCCTGCGTTGTAGTAGGGACTGGTGGGCTGATCCGCAGTCGGCTTTTCAATCAGGTCAGTGACAAACCCGTCTTCGATAAAGACGGCGCCTCCTTTGCGGACGTCCTCATCGATCTTCACAGAAAGCTTGGACTCAACCCCTTCGTTCAACGCTACAAGCGGAGCGTAGGCTTCCGGAGCGACCAGAATATCGCCATAGCTGAGAATGAATGATTCATCTCCTGCGAAATCCTTCGCCAACTCGACCACCTTCCCGGTTCCGTCCTGCACGACCTGCTCAATATAGCTGACCGCACAGCCGAACTTCGATCCGTCTCCGAAGTGATCAGTGATGACATGCTTTTGATATCCCACGACGATCAACACCTCCTCAACTCCATTGGTGACCAGTCCCGTGACGATCGATTCGAGAATCGGCGTGCCTTTCACCGGAATCATCGGCTTGGGGATGTCGTCCGTAAGGTCTTTCATCCGGGTGCCTCGTCCAGCGGCGAGAATGCAGGCTTTTTTGATTTGGCTCATGGTATGCTTTCTTGGAAAGGGATTGGAGGTTTCGCCCCCTGTAAATATCTATGTTCAATCGAGGGGAATGAATTGGTTGTTACAGGCGTCCCACAAACGCCGCAATCCGATCCAGAGCGATTTCGAGCTTCTCGTATGCCGTGGCATAACAGGCCCGCACACAACCTTCGCCGGCCTTGCCGAATGCCGTTCCCGGCACCACGGCGACGCTCTCTTCTTCGAGCAGCTTCATCGCGAATTCCTGGCTCGTGAGCCCGAACTTCCGTATGTCAGGGAAAGCGTAAAACGCGCCCCCCGGAGAGAAACAGGGAACGCCCATCTTCTCAAATCGACTCAGCAACAGATTGCGACGTTGCGCGTAAGATTTGCGCATCCGTTCCATCTCAGCGTCCCCGTTCTCGAGCGCTTCGACCGCAGCCTTTTGACTCATGATCGGAGCACACAGCATGGAATACTGGTGGATCTTCATCATCGCTTCCGTCAATACCGACGGGGCACAGGCATATCCCAACCGGAAACCGGTCATCGCATAAGCCTTGGAGAAACCGTGGAGCAATATCGTCCGCTCCCGCATTCCGGGCAGGCTCGCGATGCTGGTGTGATCTGCCCTCGCCATGCCATCATCGCCGGTGTAGGTCAGTTCACTGTAAATCTCATCGCTGATCACGATCAGGTCATGCTCGATTGCCAGCTTCGCGATCTTCTCCAACTCCTCGACCGGCTCTACCGCACCCGTCGGGTTCGTCGGGAAGTTCAGCATGATCACCCGGGTTTTATCCGTGATCGCAGCGGCCACATCCTCAGCCTTCAGGACAAATTCATCTTCCACCCGCGTTTGGATCGCCACCGCTTTGCCATAGGCCATGATAATGCTCGGGCTGTAGCTCACGTAGCAAGGCTCGTGGTAAATCACCTCGTCACCGGGATTCAGCAGCGCACGGCACGCCAGGTCGAGCGCTTCAGAAACGCCGACTGTCACCAACACTTCAGAAGCGGGATCGTATTCGACAGCAAATTGCCGCTTCACATATTTGGTAATGGATTTGCGCAGCGAAAGCAGCCCGAGGTTCGAGGTATAGCTTGTTTCCCCCTTCTCGAGAGAATAAATCGCCGCCTCGCGGATGTGCCAGGGGGCGGAGAAATCAGGCTCGCCGACGCCAAGGGAAATGACGTCGTCGCGGCCCTGCACGAGTTCAAAAAAGTCGCGAATACCAGATCGCGGAAGAGATGCCACCTGAGTAGCAATTTTGGATTGGAGATCAATAGACATAATGTCCGGGGTAAAAAGTGGGGATTACTGAGCCGACAGAGTCGATTCTCTGACTCAACAGTGTGTGATCGGAGGGCGGGCAACTTACGGCGTGACGGGGAGCCGGGTTTGCTCGCTTTCAGTTTCGGCGAGGAAGCCCGCCTGTTTGTAGACCTTGAGCTGAAAGTGAGTCGCTGTCGAAAGCACGCCGTCAATTGTGCTGAGTTTTTCACTGACGAAGCTGGCAACCTCACGAAGGTCGGGGCCCTCCACGATTACAGCAAGATCATACCCGCCGCTCATCAGATAGCAGTTCGTGACTTGATCGAACTTCGCGATTCGCTCCGCCAGATGATCAAACCCACCGTCCCGCTGGGGGCGCAACCGCACTTCGATCAGCGCAGACACCGTCCGGTCCTCCGTCTTATCACGGTCAACCACGGCATGATGTCCCAGAATTGTATTATCCGCTTCAAAGGCCGCGATTCGGGCATGAATATCCTCCGCAGTCGTTCCAAGACGGTCTGCGAGTTCAGCATCGGTCAGGCGTGCGTTTTGTTGAAGGAGTTCCAGGAGTGAGTCCATTGCGGGGGACTGTAAATGACTATTAACAGATTTCTAAACCAATTTTTACAGTTGCGATCAGACCGGATTTTCTTGCTGAATCACTTGCTGTCCCTGTTCCGGCGGTGGATTTGGGGCCGGCTTCACCCCTCGTAGCGGCAGCTCGATCGATAGACTCGATATGCCCAGCCCCAGTTTCCGGGTGTCGGGATTTGTTGAAGACGGAAGATCGCAGGGGCGACAAGCTTCAGGCACCCGGATCTCAACCGAGATGTCGCCGGACGATTGAACCACCAGCTCTTTTGGAATTCGGCCCTCGATCAACAGGTGTCCCTCATTTAGCTTGGCCTTTATGGGGATCACGTCGCCGTTTACAGAAATCTCGACCGATTCCACGGCCTGGGGGGTAACGGCATGGGCTACGTCACACTTCAGCAGGAGGTAGTTTTTGGTCTTCTTCGTCTCACCGGGTGAATCTTCCGGGTTCAGATATTTCAGTCGAATTTGTGAGGTGTCTCCGGGCCCCGTCCATCGAAAAGGAATGCCGTCCCGTTCCTCGATCGGATACCACCCTGAGCCGACAATCAAAGCGTCCATCTTGACGCGTTCACCATCAGAGAGAACGGAAATTTCCTTTTGTTTACTCTCTCTCTGTTTATACGGGGAAATAGATTCGAACGGTCGCTGGTTGAGTTTGGGCAATTCGAAGAGTTCCTCCGGCATCTGAATTAGAAATTCCACGTAAGGCCAGGAGTGTTGCGTTGGGCTGCGCATCGTTACCTGCTGAATCGACCGCGAGGTATTCACCCACATAATCAACGTGTTGCCCCGCCCGGGAACTCTCTTTGCCAGTTCGAGAAAAGCCGGGTCAGTCTGGTTTCCGTCTGCGAACCAGGGTGTAAAACCATCCCGAATCTTGAAGAGATCAAGCTCGCCACCGGGCGACTGATCCTCGTCAGGTCGAAAGAGAAGTAGACCTTCGATCACTTTTTTAGCCCCTTTGATATGCGGTTGGCGCTGCACACTGGCCTGCTGTGTGATCGGGGTTTGAGAACCGACTATCACACCGACCTGACCGTCACAGGGCTCTGATGACGGGAGATCCCGGGGAATGGCGTTAAACGTTTCAATCGATGCGAAACGCTCTTCAAAATCGGGATGCTCTCTCAGAATATCTTCTCTGAAGATTCTGAAGAAATCCTTCACAGTCTCCTGGCTGACTGCGGCCGAGAGAAACTCACGCCAAATTTGAGGGAGATCCGGATCACCCAACAGACTGGGAAGTCGTCTCACGATTTTGGTATTGTCCGGAGTGGATTCGCCTTCCTCCGTGATGGAGTCGTTTCGCGCTGATCCCATACCGAAACAAATCGTCGGGGCTGTGGAATCGCCGATGGGGGGCAGGGTTCGTTCAAGCTCCCGATAAAGTTCTTCCTCAAGAAAGTTCTCAATCACGAGGTGAGGGAATGGCGCCCGCTCAATTTGTGCCGGGGAGACATGGCGGGGCAGGGGGCCGAAACGACTCGATTCAACCAGTCCCGTTTTGGGGAGAGACTTCACCGAAAAAATGGGTTCGCTCATCTCGGCAACGATATTCAGATGATACCGGGGAAAGGGAGTGGCACTTCTGGGCGTGACCGCATGAATCGACCGGGGCGTATTCAGGAAAATGACGAGGGTGTTGTTGCGATAGGGCACCGTGCGGATGGGGCGCAACTGATCGTCTGGCACCGAGAAAGAGGGCCCAAAGGCAATGTCAGGATCCAGCAGTTCCTGAATTTCCAGTTCAGCTCCTTCTGAGTCGTCCTCGGGATCCCGCAGATACAGCAATCCAGTGAACAGCTTGTTCGGCAAGTCAAGGTGACCTCGCCGGACCGACGTGCCCTGTCTTAAATTGGGGGTGTTTACCGCGATCTGCGCATCCATCCCGATCGAGGACTGCGGCTGCTCCCGGCCTTTCCGGGGAACCATCTGGAGGTCTTCGATCACGCCGAACCTGGATTCAAATTCAGGGAATTCTTCGCGGATGGATGGCGCGAGGACCGATAGCATCGCCTGCATCACCTCCTGAGTCATAAATTCGCTGATGAATTTTTTCCAGACCTCACTGTATTGATCACTTTCCAGAACCACCTTTGCAGGCGCTGAAAAGCGGAAATTGCTTTGCAGAGGCTTGCCACCACTCAAGATTTCAAGCGAAGGCATTTCCCTGAGCAGGCTGAGACACAGATCCTCCGGCAAAACGTCTTCCAATACCAGATGTGGATAGGGGAATGATTCGACGGTTGCTTCAGCGAGTTTTTGAATCAGAGGGGACATGGTTGCGATGTCGATAAAACGGGAGTGAAAGCAGTCTGCAACCGCTTTTTCGACTGTTGACGGTTATTGATTCTATTCTACAGATGCGAAGTGATACATGTATTCATAGGTTATGACGTTCGGGAACCGGTTTCGTTCTCTGTAGCTTCCCACAGCATCCGTTCACGTAGTTCCAAACCGGTGAGTATCACACCGGTTGCGAAATCTATGTTGGCGGGAGTGTTCAACCGCGAGCACGACCCCAAACAATCCACGGATTTCTCGTTCACCCGGTTCCTCGTGCCCTGGATGTGTGATTACTCAGGGTGGAGTCTCTTCATCGATTGCGACTTCCTCATCGTGGATGACATCGCAAAATTATGGGATCTACGCGACGAAACCAGAGCTGTTCAAGTCGTGAAACACGATCACCGTCCACCTGAATCGACCAAATTCCTCGGGCAACCCCAGACAAGTTATCCGAGAAAAAACTGGAGCAGTGCCATGCTTTTCAACAACGCCAAGTGCACCGCTCTGACACCTGAATACGTCAACAGCGCCAGTGGTCTCGACCTCCATCGCTTCAACTGGTTGGAGGGCGATCATTTGATCGGTGATTTGCCGGCCCGGTGGAATCATCTCGTGGATTACGATCCCCCGGCTCCGCTGGAGAGTCTGTCCGCCCTCCATTTCACCACCGGCGGCCCATGGTTCCCGGAATATGCCGATTGCGGATACGCCGATACATGGCGAGAGGAGTTGGCGCGAATGTCTCATCCTGTCCAAATTCAGGACGCCCCGTAGTCAAAGTCGAATGAGTTCCCCGATCTTTGACCTCGAAGACCTGGACGCACTTGCCTGCGAACCCGCGAATCTTCCATTCGAGCTTAGCCGTTTGAACAATTATCACGGATCAGGAACCATCCTCAGGGAATACGCCGGTATCCCCGAAGACGAGCCACTCGCCTTTGGAATTGAGCATTGCGTTCCCTATGATCAATCCGTTCCGCACATGGCGGACTTTCTGGCGGAACTGCCAATCTATTTGGCGACCACCCGGACGAGGGCTGTTGTTTACGAAAAGCATGGCGACGTCGATGCCCGGCCGACCGGGTTTGCCTATGGGTATGCTCGCCGGAATTTTCACCGGCGTTACGGAAAGGCTCCCGTTGATCGCCGCGGCACCGTTGTTTTTCCTCACAAATCAACCAAAACGCTGGATCGGGATTTTGATCGCGAGAGTTTTGCCGCCCGGCTGGCTGATCTCCCTGAGCATTTCCACCCCATCACTGTCTGTCTGTATTGGAAAGACGTGTTACGGGGAACCGCTGCCCCGTTTGAGAAACATGGCTTTCGCATCGTTACGTGTGGCCACTTCCTGCACCCTGATTTTCTCCTCCGGTTCTACGACCTGTGCCGGCGGCACCGCTATTCCTGTAGCAATTCGATCGCGACGAGTTTCTCGCTCAGTGTCCTGAGTGGCTGTCAGTTCTTCTATCTCGATACCGGAGCTCTGACTGTCCGTCGCGGGGATGAGGTAGAGCAGTTTGAAAAAGACCCGTTTCTTGAGCCAGCCCTCGCGCAAAAAGCCCGGAGCTTGTCTCCGTATCCACTCACCTGGAAAAAAGGGCTGCTGCAGAAACCCTTCGCGAAACTCCTCGCTGGTGAAATGTGGATGCGTTCCCCCCGGCGAATTCGGCAGTGGAATTTGGAAGGTCTTCAGAAGCTGTTAGTCAACCAGGATACCGGGTGGAAGCCAACCCCGGGAGACTACGGCGGAGGCCTTTCCTGTTGGCTTCCCGACGGGGTCGACTTTGATGGCTGGGCTTTTCGAAAGGGATCCATCACCTTTCAGGGGGGAGACCAGGCCGCAGGATTTGGGGAAATGTATATCCTCCTTCCGGTATCCAAAGATGTGGCGGGCCTGACTGTCACCACTCCAAACCTCAAGGGGGGAAAGAAAAAAAAGGAGTTCAAAGTCAGCTCAGGCTATCACCGGATCCGTTTTCCGCTTCCAGCGAACGAAGGGCCTGTTAAAATCACCTGGGAAGCTCAGGGGGATGCGAAAATTTCAGAAACCGATTGTAGAATGCGACCTTTCCGCATCGCGGCCCTGTCCGTAACCGCGAATTCTGACGTGGGACGCCACTCTTGCTCGCCCGAAGAAATTCGCGAATTTTTCGAATGATGCTATCGCATTTTACGAGGCAACAGGGTTCGTCCGCTGATCCAACCCTCTTGATTCGTAAGCCAACCCCCAATCGATACCCATTGTTCCCCCTTCCGTTACATGCCCCGCCTTCGTGAATATCTTGATCAGACCTACCTGAAACTGCTCCGTCGCCGGTCAAGAAACAGCGATGTGGAAAATCTGCTGGAGGTCATTCGGGAGAAAGACGAACTCATCAGTCGGCTTAAGCCGACTGATACAAAACGGAATGCCATTTTCCGCGCCAACATGGCGAAGTGGCGGGCGAAGCAGACCGAGGTCAGGAAAATCCGCGCAGGCAACCGCACGCTTCGCCGGTTACTGCGATCGAGACGCGCGAAATTGAGGGAACAGGCGCAACGGTTGAAAGATTTGGAGCGTCATGTGGCAGCCCTGGGAACTCCGACGGCTGCATTTGCTATCGCCGGGGAAACCATACCGGTTGAGTTCGATGCCAGCCCTGCCAAAAACCTGCGGGACAAATTCATCCGGAAAATCTCGGACATCAGCGATTGGCCATGGAGATATTGGATGCGATTGGGCCGTTACTTACAATACGACCCAAGACCGGTGAAGCTGGACCGCATCCCGCGGATAAAAGAGATGTCCCGTGGTTGGCCGGAGATATCCATTGTCACTCCGTCCTATCAGCAGGCGGATTTTCTCGAAGCGACTCTGGATTCTGTCCTGGACCAGTATTATCCGAACCTCGAATACATCGTGATGGATGGAGGGTCGACGGACGGCTCCGTTGATATCATCAAGAGCAAAGCGGATTTGCTCGCTCACTGGGAGTCAAAGAAAGACGGTGGCCAGTCCGCTGCGATCGGTGCCGGGCTTGAGAAATCCAGTGGAGAGATCATGGCCTGGTTGAACTCAGACGACCTGATTTTCCCCGGGACACTGGCTTATGTTGCCCACTATTTCGAGAAACATCCGGACGTGGATGTGGTCTACGGACAGCGGATTATCATCGATGAAAACGGATACGAGACTGGTCGCTGGGTGCTGCCCCGTCACGACTCCGAACTCCTGACGTGGGCCGATTTCATCCCACAGGAATGCACGTTTTGGCGACGCAGCATTTACGAAAAAGTCGGCGGGATGGATCCGGACTTTCAATTCGCTATGGACTGGGATCTGTTTTCACGGTTTCAGCAGGCCGGTGCCAAATTCGTCCGGCTCCCCTATTTTATGGGAGGGTTTCGCATTCACCCTGCCCAGAAAAACGCCACCACCATCGCCACGGATGGATTCCAGGAGATGAAAATGATTCGCGACCGGATCCTGGGAGAGAGATATCAGAAAGGCAGCCTGCACAAGCGGATCAACTGGATGCAGGCGAAAGCCGTTTTGACGACCAAGCTGCTACGGCTCGGAATCCGCTGGTGACAGCATCCACCCCGGATGCAGAGCGCCACACAGGTGTCCTGACTTCCGGAATCCTCTTTCGCCAGAGCGACTGATGTCGCCACCAGGCAACCCGGCGCTTATTTCCCGTCGGCGTCGGTCTTGCTTTTCAAACCATCTGAGGCCGCATCGACACCCTCCTTCACACCCTGCCGAACGCCTTTCATGAATTCATCCCATGGAATCGGTTCATCCAGCATCGGCCCCATTTCATCAATCAGCGGAGTGCGCTGTTCGGCCATGAAAACCGCCCCGTCCTTCAGCGAGCCGGTGAACTGATACCCTTCGTTGTCCGGCTTCGGCTTGATCATGCCCATCTGGGCAAACTGCGCGAGCTGCATCTTGGTGTTCTCGTCCGGCAGATAAGTGCTGTCCACATCAGCGAACAATTTTCCTTCAATGGAATTGATGATCTCACGGAGGGAACCGAGCTCGGTCAGCTTTTTGTCCCCCGTCATCATGATCGAGAGCAACGCGTCGATCCCGCGCTCCTTCTTGCCGACTTTCACCTCGTAAAAGAGTTCCAAACCGGGCTGGAACAAATCCATCAGATTCTGAGCCAGCGTTTCCGCCAGTTCCGGAGCCAGCTTCTCAAATGCAGCTTTACTTTTATCTTTCTGCGCTACCTCAGCGATCTTTTCCACTTCTCCAGCGAAAGATTCCATAACGACCTCATCAATCCCGCGAACTCCGAAAGCGGTCGATGCACCGCCGTCGAGAAACGGAGCTACCATCGCAAATGATGGATCATCCGTGTAGAAATTGCCGATCCCGTAGCGCACTTCAGCAAACATCTTTCCTTCCTGCGAGCCCGTGCCAACCGACCAGAAAAGATCTTCCAGGCTTCCGGTGAATTCCTCTGAGGTCATCGCAAGCTTCGGTACCCGGAACTCCGCTTTCCCCACCATGATTTTTGATCCCTCCCGGAGCTGTTCAAAATTGCCTGAGAGAATGAAGCCACCAAGTTCCATGTCCAATTCCTTGCCTTCCTCGGTGCTCTTCAAGTCCAACTCTCCGAATTTCAAGGAAGCCTTGTAGTGCTTTCCCTTCAGGTAGTCGATCGAGGCAACAGCACTACCGAAAATGACGTCTTCTTCTAACGAATCAAAGCTCAGCTCACCGGTGGCGATGTCGATCTTCAGGGCGGAACCCTTGATGTAGTCCAACGTTCCCTTGGAGGGTTCCAGCGTCATGATTCCCCGGTCGTCGCCCTTGGAGTTTTTCATCGAGGCCTTCTCGATTGTAAATTCACCAACCGCTTCCGTTTGGTCCGGATTAATCGTCAACTTAGCAATCGCCCCGCCGAAACTTCCGGTGGTTTCGTCTTCAGCCGCTTCAAACGCGGGGATCTCGATACTCACCGTTTGAGTTTGATCCATGTTCCGCGTGGTGTGAATCGTCAGTGGTTCCTTATCCCCGAAGTATTTCTTAATCTCCTCGTCCGCATCTTCCCAGTTGCTCCAGTCGACAACCGAGACAGTGTGTGCCAGGCACATTTTGGGGCCATCGGGTGTTAAAGCGACCGGGCCGTGGTAAATCGTATGTTTCAGGAAAATCTTGTCCTCCTCCGCCACATCCTTGCCGGATGGGAACAGGCTGGTGGTTGCGGTTGACGAGATGAATCCCTTTTTATATTCCGTCTTCTCGATCACGAACATTTCCAAATCATCATTGGTCGTTTCATTGGCCGAAGTGAGCAGCGTATCCACAATCGGTTCCGCCCCGTTCGAAAAGACATAAGTAGCCCCTGCCCAGCCGATTCCTGCGAGCAGCAACAGCACGATAATCACGATTCCGAATTTTTTCATGGGAAGCATCTAACCAGCGTGACTCGTCGTGTTCAACTCCAAACGCGTTTTTTACAAACAAACTCCGGGATTATAATGCTGCAGATTCTGCTGAAAACAGGCTTGATTAGTAGCTCGTGCATCGGGTCATACCGGTCCGTCTTGTTCTTCAAGCGCTGGGTAATGAAATAGTTGTGTCGTGTTCTCCATGCGTTTCCCGGTGATGGTAATGTTCGTGCAATGGCCTCCACACGTTTTCCGGAGATGGTACCGTTCGTGCAATGGCCTCCACACGTTTTCTGGCGATGGTACCGATCGTGCAATGGCCTCCACACGTTTTCTGGCGATGGTACCGTTCGTGCAATGGCCTCCACACGTTTTCCGGTGATGGTACCGATCGTGCAATGGCCTCCACACGTTTTCTGGCGATGGTACCCTTCTTGCAATAGCTTCCACGACGTCATTGTTGCCGTCCTGAAGCTATCAATACCAATTTAGCCCTTGCGTTTCACAGCAGTAATCGGCAGATTCCGGCAAGTTTTGAGGAAGGCGAATATCTTTATCAGTTACAGCCACGATTCCGACGCGCACGTCGGAAGAGTAGGCGAACTTGCGAAGCGACTGAAAAATAGAGGCCTGAAAGTAGTTTGTGATCAGGATGTTGGTGATCCGGACGAAGGTTGGCCTCAATGGAGTGGCGATCAAGTGAAGAGCGCACATCGCGTTCTTGTTATCATGACAGAGACCTATTCCCGGAGATGGGATGGGCTGGAATCTGCAGGGGTAGGTCGGGGGGCAACCCACGAGGCTCAGATGATATACCAGAGGTTATACGATGAGGGGCGCAAGAACTCATTTTGCCGGGTCGTGGTTTTTGAACGGGCGGATAGCGACCATATTCCATTGGACTTGAGACGGTTTACAAAATATCACGCCGAGGAAAAGTTTGATGAACTGGTCGAATGGTTACGGACCTCACTTCCCGTGGTTACACCTGAAGTGGAAAAGGCTCCTGTCGAGTTAGCCCCATGGCCCCCACTCGTGGAGAGTTTTAAATGGAGAATGGCAAACCGCTCTGAGGAGTGCCGGTTGTTCACTTCCATTATGGCCGGTGAAACAGAACGCCGAATGCTTTTTCTCAGCGGTGAATCAGGTCGAGGCAAGAGTCTGCTGGTTAGTGAACTCATGCGCTATCTTGAGTATCTCCCCGATTGTGAGTGTGCCCATATTGATTGCAAAGACAGTCCGACAGATGAGCGGTTTCAGAATGAAATTTGCAAAGATTTTGGGTTCCAAAGTGAAAACCTCTGCCATCAAATTGAAAGCAGTGAACGGGTAAGGGTGCTTGTGATAGACACTTACGAAAAAGCGAATGAAGAGCTTCGTCGGTGGGTTGAGAAAAAATTGCTTACCGCTGTGTGCCGTTCGCGCAGAGTTATTTGCGTGATTGCAGGGCAATTAACTCCGATGC
The DNA here is from genome assembly GCA_048267005.1 of Verrucomicrobiales bacterium. Lineage (GTDB taxonomy): Bacteria > Verrucomicrobiota > Verrucomicrobiia > Verrucomicrobiales > DEV007 > JABDJT01. Next base: position 114,649 of record JBLWYI010000011.1, read on the forward strand.
GGGAAGGCTCCAGGTTGGAGGATGAATCTTATTTTTTTAAATTAAGTCCTATTACAGATCCTGAAATATGGGTTGATTTTCACGAGCGTCGGGAAAATACTGCCGCGATAGATCCGCTTTTTATCGGGCAGCTCACTCAACTGGCTGCCGGAAATCCCAGTCTCATCAGGGCAATTTTGGAAGGTAAGGGAGCATGAGTATGAACCAGGATGAGATTCTGGCCCGCCTCGCAGCCGCTGCAAACGACCCGGTTGCTCAAACCATGGCGGTAGTTGATTTTACGTGTGGCGACAATGCCGCATTGCGCCGGGCCGTCGAGGCGGCATCCATCCCGCATTGGTTTGATGTAAAAGCTCTCAAAGCCCTTCTTGATCCCAAAGACAGACCTTCAGCTGAGGCTTTATACGGTCAGCTTCTTGAGTTGTCCTTTGTAGAACCATTCAATGGACGCAGTGGAAACAACGTTCATGAAGCAACACGCCGGGCATTGCGGAAAAACATTGCGAGGAGTGACAGGACGAGATTCGTTGAATTCAGTCAACGGGCGAAAGATTTCTTCAGAGAAATGTTGGATGGTATTACTCTGGAGATCGAGGAATCAAGAAGGGCTGTGCAGGACGTGGACCCGGAACTTCTTGCTTCTTCGAAGGTGATTCTTTCAGAACTGCTTTTTCACCATGTCACAGCCGATCCAGTTCTGGGAAAGAACTGGCTTCATACAACTTATGAGCAGTTGAAAGACAGGGGGGAATCGCAGGCGATTCTGAGGATGGCCCAGCAATTTGATGAATTAATTGAAGATGATCTTTTCGTTGAGCCGGCCAGAGCTGCCGCTCAATATGTCAGGGGACAGGCGCGTTTTCCATACGGAGACCTGAAGTTTGTAGAAACCTGTGCGTTGGAGGCAATTGAGGGCTATAGCACCTCCGGGGAGCAGGCCTGCGAGGGAATGGCGCACGAGTTACTTGGGAATGTTTGGGTTGCCAGCGGGAATCTCGGGAAAGCCGAAAAAGCATACAGGAGATTTCAAAAGATCTTTCAATCAGTTCTTTCTTTATCTCCTGATAATATCAACTTTCAACGCAACGTCGCATTGAGTTGGTGCAGGCTTGGTGAAGTGCAGGCTGCCAGTGGTACATTGAGCACTGCCGAAGCAAGTTACCAAAAAAGCCTCAAATTACGCAGGACGCTTGCTGAAAGAGGTGCAAAAAATCGCGGAGCTATGTTGGACCTAGGTTCAAGTTGGGGAAAACTTGGTGATGTTCAGGTTGCCAGAGGTGACCTCAAATCAGCGGAATCCAGTTTTCAAAAGAGTCTTGAAATCACTCAGAAACTTGTGGATCAGGATTCTGAGAACAGCGGCTGGAAAAGGGACTTCTTTGTTATCTGGATCAAACTTGGTGATGTCCAGATTGCAAGAGGAGATCTGGAATCTGCTGAGGAGAGCTATCAAAGAGGGCTCGAAATTGCAAAGAAACTGGCAGAGGCCGATTCTGAAAACAATGAGCGCCAGCGGGATTTTTCAGTTTGTGCCAACAAGCTGGGAGATTTGCAGAAAACTCGAGGGTTCCTTGTCGCAGCGGAAACCAGTTATTGTCGAAGTCTTGATATACGGAAGCGCCTCGCGGAACAGGATTCGTCAAACTGTCTGTGGCAAAGAGATCTTTCGGTCAGTTGGAACAAGCTTGGTGATGTGCAGGTGGCTCGTGGTAATTTTGATGCAGCGAAGAGCTGTTACAAGTCAGGCCTCACGATCCGTTTAAGCTTGGTAGAGCGGGATCAAACAAACAGTGGTTGGTTGCGTGACGTTTCAGTAAGCTGGGACAATCTCGGGGATGTTGAGATGTCACAGGGGCAGTTTGATGCAGCTGAGTCGAGCTATCAAAAGAGTCTGAAAATTGCTCAGCAACTTTCCGATCAGGATGAAACGAATGGAAGTTGGCTGCGTGATTTGTCAGTCAGCTGGAACAATGTGGGAAATGTCTACCAGGCTCAGGGACGGCTTGATTTAGCTGAGAGCAGTTACAAGACGAGCCTTGAAATTGCAGAGTGCCTTTCATCACAGGATCCGGCCAATACCGGCTGGCAATCAGACTTGGCATACAGTTGGAGTAATCTTGGTGATGTTCACATGTTTGGAGGTAGATTTAGCATGGCCGAAAATTGCTATCGAAAGAGCCTGAAGATTGGCGAAACATTGACTCAATTGGATCCATCAAACAGTGGTTGGCAATATGACCATTCGTTAATTTTTAAGAATCTGGGAGACCTTGCTCTTAAAAACGACGACGCGGTTTCAGCTGAACGGTTTCATCGGGACTCGTTGAAGATTGCCGAGCATTTGGTTCAGTTGGATTCTTCGAACCATGATTTCCTGCTTCGGGAATCTGCCAGTGCCGAACGAGTAGGAGAAGCTCTGGTGGCAGAGGATCGTTTCGATGATGCTGAGTCTTTATTTAATCGCAGTTTGAAAATCGTTGAGAAACTGGCAGATTTCGACGCCGAGCGTTCAGCCGCGCGAATCTGGACCAATATGGCTGATACTCTGGGGAAAGTAGCCATGTTCAATGCCAAGCGAGGCAATTCCGAGCTGGCTCGATTACAGTTTGCGCAGGCATTGGAGATTTTAAGGGCGTTCAGAGTTGAAAAGAGGCTCACCCACAAAGAGATGGAGCAAATCGAAATTCTTGAAGCCGCTTTAAGCGAGTTGTAGGTGGTTTAATTTCGGTCTCAAGATTGATGATGTGGGCCATTTCTTGAGAATGGTCGCATGATCGGTGGGTGGGCATTCTAACGGCGTGATTCGATATATAATTCGACTAAGTAAATCAGCAAAATTGATCGAATTGTTATTCGCGATCCCGGCAGGGGCTCAGGTTTTCGTTCAATTATGGTTCCATAATTTGCCTTCGCTCTTGAAAAAAAGTGCATTTTTTCTGAAAAAAGATGCGATTTCGCGACACAAACGACCCAGTGACCTTTTTAAAGTTGATTTTTCTGTGCTTGGATAGGCCCGTAACGATCGGGTCACGGTTGATCCGATTGTTTAATACAAAAACAAAAACAAATAAGTAAAACAAGTATAGAAAATGAGAAATCTACTCTATTATCTCCTGAACCCGTTCATTCTTGGACGCTTCGGCCTGGCTGCATTCGTCGCTTTTGTGACGGATCACATCCAGCGCATGATCGCCCAGAATGGAACTGGTACCTTCACCGAACGGATCGCTGCCACGGCCACTGCGCTGTCGGCACTGGAGGATTCCACCCTGAGTGATGACATTCAGTATGGGATCCGCCGCGGGGTGAAACTGGCGAAGGATAACTTCCGCGCAGAGCTGCCGGAAGCGATCCGACCGATCTACGGCGCTGTGCTATCAGCGTTTAACGATCCATCGCCGGAAATGAGAACCGTGTTTCCCGATGGCCGGTCGGCTGTCTACGATACGCGGGATGATCTCCTCACCGGGAAGCTGAATTTCCTGGTCGATGGGGTGACAACGCTGCAACCGGACCTCGGAGTGGAGGTGGTCAATCAGGCCACCGCTCTCCGTGATCAGTGGGTGACGTTGTATGCAGCAAGTGAGGAGGCATCGGGTGGCAAAAGCGCCACTGAGGCCGAGCGTCGTGCGGCGCGGCGTGAGATGGCGGATGTGTTGTATGTCAACCTCTCCTACATCATGACGTTGATTCCTCATGAGCCGGAGCGGTTGGGGCTCTATATGCAACAATCGTTGCTGGGTGGGCATAACACTACCACACCTCCGGGAGGGAATCCGCCGACAGGTGGCAGCACCAGTGTATCAAGTATGTCGACCAGCTCTATGAGTACGTCGATGTCTTCGATGAGTGCTTCGACCTCATCGATGTCTACGAGCGTTTCCTCGTCGAGCAGCTCGATGGCACCATCAACCTCGGTGTCTTCAAGCGGTTCCAGCTCTTCCGCCTAGGGCGGAGGCCTTTCGAGTCAACAGGGTTGGTTCGCCGAATCAACCCTGTTGGATCGTAGGAAGGATTCAATGGACCTGACGCCGGCCCGCGAGCGGCCCGCTCGCATCATTTGGACCGATTCCTCGAAGCGGGCGAGCCGTTGGCGGTCCGGCGGGGAGTGGACTACCGCCTTAATCACGTGTCTGTGAGGATGCTTTTATTTTCGATAGCCTCGTGCCATGACTTCATTTTTCGCTGTGCTTGCTCTGGTATGGCCGCCGGTTTTGCCGGACGGGAAAGCGGTGGATACGGGGTCGGATCCGAATCTGCTCACGCCGACTGAAACGCTGCGGGATGGCGTGGAGATCGCAAAAACGGCTCCGACGATCGATTTCCTCTATTATGATTGCCAGACCTATGAGGCTGAAGGGGGAGTGTGGTCTCACTGGGGCGACGGGCTGGTGGTGGGGGATGTATTTTATTCGTTTGTGGGGGATCACATGGCTCCGGCCGGGAATGCTTTTCTCTATGGATACAATCTGAAGACGAAGGAGATGAAGCTGCTCATGGACGTGCGGTCGGTCCTGAAGCAGCCGGAGGGACGTTACACGCCGGGCAAGGTTCACAGTCAGATCGGGCTGGGGAAGGATGGCTGGCTGTATTTCTCAACGCACCGTGGATCGACGCGTATCGCGTTTCATCCGACGGCGCAATTCGGCGGGGACTGGATTCTGCGGTATCATCCCGGGACTCAGAAGAGTGAGATCGTGGCGCATGCTCCGCTGACGATGCAATGTCTGCCCACGGGGCAGATTGATCCGGAGCGGCTGGTTTTCTACGCGGGAACGGCGGACGGACTGAAGGTGCGTGAGCCGATGTTTCTGGCTTACGATTTACAAAACCGCAAGGTGCTGGCCGCCCGGGAGACGGGGCCGGCCCGGGCGATGATTTTTTCTAAAGGAACAGGGGCGCTGTATTTTCACGCGGAAAAGAATGGAGCCGCGCCGTTGATCAGGTTTCATCCTGACAAACCCACAGAGTTCACTCCGATTCAGGCGGAAGTGGGGCTGCGCTGCGCGTCTGAGTCGTCGGGGGATGGAATGGTCTACACGGTGGACCGGAATGCGATGTGGGCTTTTGATACGAACACGGAGACGGCAAAGTCGCTTGGCGAGGTCACGGTGGGGGACAAGGATTACATCACGAGCATCGATCTGTGCCCGAAGACGGAGCGGTATTTGTATTACGTGCCGGGGTCGCACGGTGGCGCGGAGGTGGATGGCAGTCCGCTGGTGCAATACGACTTGAAGACGGGGAAACGCAAGGTGATCTGCTTTCTGGCGGAGTATTGCCGGGAGCGTTTCGGTTTTATTCCGCAAGGGTCGTATTGCAGTGCGGTGTCGGGTGACGGCTCGCAGGTAATGATCAGCTGGATGGGAAATCGTGGGGCGACGGCTGAGGAGATCGCGGCGAAGAAGAAGGTGAAGTTCAACACCTGCGCGTTGACGATCGTGAATGTGCCGAAGTCGGAGCGGTGAGGGGACACCTGCTCCCTGCAATGATACTGCTGGTGTTTTACGCCGGTTTCCCGCCGGATGTCCTCACTCGGGCATTTTCGGTGCGTCGGCAGGGCGATCGTGATTGATAACCTTGAACTTCACCTTGCGGGTCATCTGCGGTGGAGTGCCATCGGCTGCCGGGAGGGGATCGACGGCTTTTCCATCAATCTCAGCCCATCCGCAGAGCATGGTGTGCACTTGTGATGCGTTGGCTTTTGGAGTCAGCTCGAAGCTGCGTCCTTCCCACAACCAGACGCGGTAGGGACCGAGAGAGTTCCACTTGTATGGATTTGCATCATCAGCGTTGTCGGCCGCGACGATGTCGGTGGGGACCCAACCGGCTCCGGGGACGAAAAATTCAACCCAGCAACGATAGCCGGGGTCAAACTCGGCACCTTCCTTGGCATCGAGGAGACGGTAGCCATATTGCATTCGGGCGGCGATTCCGCGGGCACGGGCCATGGCAATAAAAAGGGAGTGGAGATCGGTGCAGCATCCGCCGCCGTTTTCCAGACAATCCTGGGCCGAGCCGCGACCGCAGTGAGGCTTGGTCGGATCTTTGGAGTAGTGATCGGCGACTTCGGCGACTTTCTTGAGAAGCAACACGGCTTGTTTGGCAACGTCTGCTTCGTTCCCGCAGGCTTCACCGGCGAGGGCGCGCACTTTGTCGTCCGCCATCATGAGTGGGGCGGAAACGTTCAATGAATCTGTGAAGATCGCTTTCTGGATGGCGAGAGGTTCGGGTTTGGAGACATCTCCCAGCGGGAAGTGGACGCCTTCACGTTCGACGATGCAGGAAACTGCGATCTCCATATTTCCTGGCTTGGGGTTGGCGATGTCCATGTATATGAACTTTCCGCGGCCTTCTTCCTGCGATACGATTTCCCAGCTGCCTGGAGTTTGGTCGACTGAAATATCAAGCACGCGCTGCCAATTGCGGTCGGAGGGAATGGGAACCCAAAGCCGGACATTTTTCGCGCCTTCGGGGACGTCTTTGAGCTGGACGGTCTGTGTGAGTTCGACTGTTCTGGCTTCACGGGCGTCCGGTAGAATGACTTTGCTGGTATTCTTGGCTGATGCAATGTTCGCTGCACAAATTCCAAGTAGCAGGAGCAGCATCACGGATTTCCATCTGGAATTGGATCGATTGTGTTTCGCTTTCATGTTTCTGATGCGGGAAATGGATTTTTACAAAAGTACTAATGGAAAAGCTACCGTGATGTCCTTTGGGGAGTCAATACCGAAAGTTAGCGGTGAAATGTGGCAGCAAGTTCCTAACCGTGAACATGTCCGTGAGTAAATTCTTGACGAAAACGGAGGGAGTGATGAGGCTGGGGACCGTGTTAATATCATGACTTTTGATCAGAAAATATTCCCTGTGTGTTCCGTTGTCGTCACCGTCCTGGCGCTTCTGTTATCGGCTAACCCTCTAAAGGCCGGAGATTATGGCAAGGCGCTGGTCATAGATGATGACGGAAACGAACCGGCAACGATTTCACCTTATGCTGACTTTCGGTTTCGCTACGAGGCGGACTGGGATTCGGTGAATTCATCAGGGGTATCCAGAGATGATCGGCATCGACTGCGGGTTCGCGGTCGGCTCGGGGTAAAGTATCAACCTACTGAAAACTGGTTGTTCGACGTGCGGGCACGGACTGGTAATTCTGAGAGCCAGCAGTCACCGCATCTGACGATTCATGATTTCAACGACGGGCCTAATAATGACTTCGATGGGTTTCTGGATAAATACTACTCTCAGTTTTCAAGTGAGGGGGTGACGGTGTGGGGAGGGCGAAACGCTTTTCCTTTCTGGAAACAGAACGAAATGTTTTGGGATGACGATGTGACGGTTACGGGTGCGGCAATCACATCGACAACTAGCTGGCTGGATGGGGAGTTGACCGGGACAGCGGGTGCTTTTTATCTGCCTGATGGTGGCTGGGACTTGAACGGCCGGTTGTTTGCCGGGCAGGCCAAATATTCGCGGAAGTTTGGAGGCTTTAAGCTGACAGCCGCTGAAGGTTTCTATTTTATAGATGGATCTGACGGGGCGGAGCTGCTGAGGAATGGAAACGGGGCGAGGGATTATGCAATCCTGGGGAATCAGATTGCCCTGGAACACGATCTCTTTGGGGTGCCTTTTTCGATCGGAGCTGATGCCTATTACAACTTTAAGGACTACTCAGAGAATTCGTTGGATCCATTCACTGCCGCCAACGCAAATGAGAACTTCGGGTATGTTTTGTCAGCCAATCTGGGTGAACTGGCTGAACCAGGTGATTTGAAATTCACCTATGCCTATGCGTATTTGGAAACTTTTTCTGTGAACGCTTCCTACGCACAGGACGACTGGGTGCGTTGGGGATCGGCGGCGCAAACAGACTCGAGTGATCTGCGGGGCCATGAGTTTCGTGTGACTTATATGGCGACTCGAAAGCTTAACGTTATGGCGCGGCTTTATGCGGTCGATGCGATAACTTCCGAACAGGATGGGATGCGTTTCCGAATTGATTTTAACTACAAGTTCTGAGGTCTACAGCTCAAGCCGCAGGACATTTGGGATGACTGAGCAGGCTTGCTCCGTAGTGGCGCGATCCCTTACTACCACGCTGAGTGGAAACCGGTTACGCTTTCTGAATGAAGAATCGTACCCGCCGGGATTTTCTAGTTGCCTCTACGGCAGGGATTGCAGGTTTTCGATTCGGGGCATCTGAGTCTTTTGGTGCATCGCAGGGGCTGACCGGGCGTGCCAGGCCAGCGAAGTCGACGATCCTGTTCTTTCTCTGCGGCGGGGCGTCGCATGTGGATATGTGGGATTTGAAGCCGGATGCGCCGTCGGAATACCGGAGTCCTTTTCTACCGCTCCGGACTTCTGCGCCGGAGATACGGATCAGCGAGCATCTGCCTATGACAGCGAAGGTAGCGGATAAGCTGGCGATTATCCGATCGGTGACGGATGGCGGCAGGGCGACGGGGGATCATCACGCGGGCTACTATTACAACCTGACGGGGCATGCGCCGGATGTGACTTTCAAGCAGCAGGGGAATGATCGCAGGCCTTACCCGGATGACTGGCCGTTCATGGGAAGTGTGATCGGCTCGCGTCGGGAGCCGCACCCGAGTCTGCCGCAGGTGATATCTCTTCCGCATAAGCCGAGTCGGGCTCCCTACACCCGGCCCGGTCAGTTTTCGGGGAAGCTGGGGCCGCTGCATGACCCGTTGTATCTGATGGCGGATCATGCTGAGCCGATGAATTTCACTGCACCGTCGCTGACGTTGCAGACGGACATGGGGCGGTTGGAGGACCGGCAGGAGTTGCTGAAGTCAATCGACATTGCGCGGTCGGATTTCGACGCAACAGCTTCGGCGCGCGATATGGATCAGTATCAGCAGAAGGCGTTCTCCCTGCTATCGTCGTCAGGGACGTCTTCGGCTTTTGATTTGAAGAGTGAGCCTGAGAAGATTCGGGAGCGGTATGGAAACACGGTGAACGGGACGAGTTTACTGATGGCACGGCGTCTGGTAGAGGCCGGGGTTCCCTTTATCACGGTTTTCTGGCGGGGGAATCAGGCGCTCAGGAGCAAGTGCCGCAGTGCGGGTAGCTGGGACACGCATGGTAACAACTTTGGATGTCTGCGGGATAATCTGTTGCCGGAATTCGACCGGGGATACTCTGCGCTGATTGAAGATCTCTCAAATCGGGGACTGCTGGATGATACGCTGGTGCTGGTGAGCAGCGAGATGGGTAGAAAGCCGAAGATCGGTGATCGCCGCTCGGGCGGAGTGGCCGGGGCGGGGCGTGATCACTGGACGGCGTGTCAGAGTGTGGTCATGGCGGGCGGCGGGATACAAGGCGGCCAGACGTTTGGCAAAACCGATGCCCGTGGCGAGCTGCCGGTGGAAAACGTGATCAGTCCAGCCGACGTGACCAAGACGGTGTATCACGCGATGGGTGTGACAGATCTGATGGCGGAAGACCGGGGCGGGCGGCCATTTAATCTGCTGGATGAGGGGCGGCCACTGACCGAGTTGTTTTGATGCCGGGGAACGAGGGCGTTTGGGGCTTTAAGTCGTGAAGGTAAACGATCAGAAAGTCACCTATCAGTTTTGAATGTGAGTAGGCGTAGAGCGCCGCGAAGCCCGCATCAAACAGACCTGCTGCCAGTCGTGGAGAATGAGTTGTGAGGGGAAAGCCTGTCTCAAGTCGTGATCAGGTTTTTCCAGGCCCTGCGTCCAGTCCACAGCAGGTAAACGGCCAGCAAACAGATGCCAATTAACATGGGGTTCGCGAGCCCTTCTCCATTGGTGATGAAGATGTGGAATGCGAGGATGTTTACGATGATCGGTCCCAGTAGGAGCAGTCCGAGGTTGCGTGTTTTTGGAACCATTACGAGCAATCCGCCGAGAATTTCGAGGACCTTTACGAAGGTGAGATAGCCTGTGGGAACGAACGCCGTCATGAACGCTGCGGTTGGAGTTCCCTCAGGAATTTCAGGTGTCGGTGCCAGATTAAAGAGAACAACAACGCCGGACATCACGAACAGAAGGCCGAGTAAAACTCCGGCTACGATGGGTGCATATTTCATGGGTGATGAGGTGGGAGTGAATGAGTCGATGTGACATCTGAAAACTTTCGAAGCTTTTTCTGTGGAGGGCCGGGGAATGCAGGAGAGAACAGTTCCCGGTTACTTATCAGCGAAATCTTTGAAGACGATGATCGAGGGATTCCCAACAGGGGTGTAGTGCCCTGTGAAATTGAGCTTGCCGGATTCTTTATCGGCGCGAAACACGGCGATGTTGTCGGCGCGTTGGTTGCAGGTGTAAAAGAATTTTCCTGAGGGATCAAAGTTAAAACTCCGGGGGTAGTTTCCGCGGGTCCACTCCTCATCGACGAAGGTCAACACGCCGTCTTTGCCAACGGAAAAGATACCGACGCTGTCGTGAAGCCGGTTTCCGGTGTAAACGAATTTTCCGTCGGAAGAAAGCATGATACCCGAGCAGAAGTTGCTTCCAGCATATCCGGGAGGGAGACTTGAGATCGTTTGCCTTTCTGTGAGTCGGCCTTTTTCTGAATCATAGTCAAACAAGACGACGGTCGAGCCTTCTTCCTGGAGGGAGTAGAGCCAATCTCCGTTCGGATGGAACGCGAAGTGGCGTGGGCCGTCACCGGGCGGCAATGACACTGAGGCTGGATCGTTGGCTGTCAGCTTTCCGGATTCTACGTCGAACTTCCACACGAAGATCTTGTCCAGCCCCAGATCAACGTGCAGGACATAACGTCCCGAGGGATCGGATTCAATCATGTGAGCATGGGCCTGATCATGGCCGCTGAACGCGAAGCTTCCCGGCGGAGCGTTGGTGGCTTTGGTAGGGCCGACCGTTCCTTTGTCCTGTTTGAAGTCGGATGCTTCGCCGAGGCTGCCGTCATCCTTAATAGGAAGCACCGCGACTGATCCGCCAAAGTAATTCGCTACGAGCACATACTTACCTGACGGATGAACGCTCAAATGGGCAGGGCCTTTACCGCCTGAGCTCACGGTGTTGAGTAGTTTGAGCTCGCCACTGGTAGCGTCGATGGTGAAGGCACTGACTGAGCCGGCTTCGGTTTCACCAATCCGCTCCGTTTCGTTGGCGGAGTAGAGACGGGACTTTGAATCGTTGAAGGCGAGCGCACTCGGGCTGGTTCCCATTTCATAAATTCCCGCAGGAGTCATGGCTCCTGTCTTTCGGTCCACCGTGAAGAGATGGATACCGCGGCCATTGCCAGGTGGTAGATCCACCTGGGTATCGAGCATGTTTTTCAGCGGTGATGTGTAGGTGCCGACATAAGCCATGAGAGGCTTTTCGGTGTCAGGTGATTGGGCGGTGAGCCATCCTGACCCGAGGGCAAAGAGCGCACAGAAGAAGGTAAAGGGTTTCATGCTGTGAGCTTGGCGGTTGGTGGCAGAGCGGGCAAGTAGCGAAAGTGCGACTTCACGGACTTGATCGTTCCGTGGGAGGACAAGAGAGGAGGCCTGCCTATTGCACGAGCTGTTCTAAAACAGCATTCTTCCGTCGGCTCATCTCATCGATAGAAAGGCCTGATCTGGGAAAGGAGATCACGGAGGTGGGGGCAACCAATGGCATTGAGGGATCTTCCGATTGGTCCACTGCAATGAGAGCGGTGTGTATTCCCAGCTCCTGCTTTGCGATCACATCGATCCGTTCACTCCACTCGGAGATGGATTCAGGGGCGGCAATGATGATCGCATACGATTTACGTTTCGGGTCGATCAGGCTTTCCAGGTCTTGCATCGATTCTGCTACTTCGAAGGTGACCCACTCGTGCTTCACGTAGTCGGAGAGGACAGTCTGCATCATGCTGATTTCCCCGTGAAAGAAATCCACATCTTCACCGGTGGCGGATGTCGTTCCGCGAATGTAGTGAAAATGAAATCTGAGAGCGTCCATTTCAAAGACTTCGAAGAGATCGTGCAGGAGGCGCAGACAGATCCCCTGAAGCAGGACTGAGTATTGCCAGGCATACCCTCTGGGTTTGCTTTGAAAAGCGCGCCCGACATCGACGACGAAATGAATCGACCGTCGTTTGCGGCGGAGGTTTCCTGAATCTCTCAGGTAAAACAACAATTCGCCTTCAGCATAGCGAAGCTCGAACAGGCTCACATCCTTTGTTCCTTCGTTCAGGTAGACAAGCTCAGACGTCAGCAAATTTTCGAACGATCCGCGATTTGTGAGTCCGGCAAGGCCGCCGGTCGGGTAGTGCGTTTCATCGAGGAAGGCCGTATCCGCGCCGTCTTCGTGACTGGTGAGATCCAAATGGAGTGGCTCGGCGTTTCGTAAGAGCCGGCTGACTTCCAGGATCTGACGGCAACCGATTCGGAGATGATCCGTAGAGAGCGCTTCCAGATGCGTCAACTCAAAGAGATCTTCATCGTGAAGCAATTGTCCCCAGCGAACGTTGGCATTGAGGTTGGCAAGTAAAGGCTCTATGAGCGGGGAAAAGTCGAAGGAATCGAACTCTGCGGTAGAGAAATCATTTCTGATAGTGAAGTCCCGCAGGAGACCGGGATTGATGATAAAGTTCTTTGGGAAATGGGGGGCGATCGAGCGCAGTATCTGTAGCAGGAGTCTTTCTGTCACCGCATCCTGGTCGGGCGATGTTGATGCAATTTCCATTGCCGTATTCACATCCGGAGCCTGTAACAGGCGGCCGAGGAATTCGCGTTCGTAGCGCATCCGAAGCTTCCGGTCGATGCCTTCATCGTCCCCCGCGATTTCTTTCTCGGATTGAAAGCGGACCTCGAAGCCTTTCTTGAGCACAAACCAAAGGTCGAGAACGAGAAAGTATGGGAGGTGGTAGTGTCCGTTGGCGAGTGCCTGACGGTAGACACCCAGTACCTGGTTGGATTCTGATGGAGTGCAGATCACACCCGAATGTTTCAGCCCGCCGATGACATAGGCTTCGAGTTGCGCTTCCGTGATGCTTGTCGCCATCCGTCTCAACTCAATCGTAATAGATTGCCAACCTTTTCAGCAACCGGTTCGAAGTCCTTTAACCGGTCGGGGATGTATTGCAGCAGCATCAGGTCATCTTTCGTCACCACACCGCCGGAAAAGAGCAGCGCCCGCACCCGCATCAATTTGTAGAGCTTCACGATCTTCCGGTCTGAAATCTCCAGCCGGTCTTCGACTACGAGTGTCTTGATGATTCGGCGAAACAACGCAAACACCTCTGCCGGAAAATACGGATCGGTGCCATCGACGATGCCGTCGCCTTCATCCCTGCTGGATTGATCGAGCATCGTTAGATCCAGGTACTCGCGAAACTTCATGAAGTCATCCAGCGAAGCAAGGCCCGCCCAGGGTTTCTGGTTGAACGATTTCAGAGTATCATTTCGCAATCCCTTAGACACCAGTGCCTCGAATCCAGTGTCGCGAACACTCTTCGATTCCACTTTAAGAATAAAGCGATCCCGCAGAGCTCCGAGCTCTTCAAACTCGGGAATCTCGTTGGTGGCGGCAAACAGCATCTTCAACTCCACCGGGACGGGTTCACCGTCCTGATAGAACTTCCGTTCGTTGATGATCGTCAGCAGAGTATTTAGAATCGCGGAGTTCGATTTGAAGATCTCATCGAGGAAAGCAATTTTACAGTCAGGCAACTTTCCCGTGACCCTCCGGAAATACCGACCGTCTTTGAGCTGGGAAATATCGACGGGGCCGATGATTTCTCCCGGCTCAGTGAACTTCGTCAGCATGTATTCGAAGTATTCATTCCCGTTCAGGTCAAGCGCCTCGCAAAACTTGACGACCAGATCCGATTTAGCCGTGCCAGGTTTGCCGACGATGAGCAGGGGTTCCTGCGCTGCGGTGCAGATTGCCATCAGGTCGATGACTTCCTGCTTATCGACAAAAAATTCCCCCAGTCGCGTTCTCACCAGATTGATTCGCTGGCGGATGCCTTCCATCGCTCCGGCCAGTTCTTGAAGTCGTTCGTTGCTCATCTAAAATAGGATGCACGAACCAACAGGGTTTGATCGATGAATCAACAGGGTTTGATCGTTTTTGGTAAAATTTGCTGGTGTAGTAATCGGGAGTTGTTTTGAATAACGACTTCTTACGATGATTTATTTGGAGCGACTCCGTGATGATCCGTTCTTACTTGATGCTTTCGAATCGAATGTGGCAGAATGGGCGAGTTTGCTCGATGAAAGCAGCCGGATTGAGGTATCTTCGCCGTTGATGAATTCAGACGGGTTTCCGGATGAGTTAAAGCTCTATCATGACATTGCAGAGAGATGGCCTCAGTTTGATTTTCGGAGGGGTGGCAGAGGCGGAAGCCTAATTACCGAGGTCGAAACCTTTGAAAAGGAGCAGAACGGTGAGTGGGTTGAGTACCGGAAGTTTCAATCAGAAGAATGCGTTTGTTGCTTTCTGGCGGTTAGATTCGATCCGAAAAGAAGTGAGTGGCTTGTATTAGACGTGATTGACAATGAAGTGCGGCGGGAGGTTCCTTTCAAGATTGACGAGTTTCTTGTATCCGAAGGATTAAAAAGTCTTTCAAATTTGCCATTTCGTTATGAAAGGGGTGAACTTGAGGCCCATGATTTCAAATGGCTTCAAGATGAATCAATGATGATTTGGGAAATTGATGAGTATACTGACTGTTGGTTTCATTCTCGCGGGATTTTAGGTTTCACATTGATCAATGAAGCAGGAGAAGTTGAGGGACGGAGGATCACTGCTTGCTCACGTGATCTAGGACAAGAAGTAATCAATGAAACGTACAGGCTTCAGAAATAGGAAGAGTTGCCAAAACAAAAATGACAACACTTGATCGTTTTACAGGAACTGAAATCCTGCTGGATGCATTTGAAGAATTCTTAACCCCATACTACCCCCGGAAGTTGATGGGGGCTGACAGTGAATTAATTGATGAAGGATTGCCGGTCGAGGTCCTGTTTCTGGAGAAATGTGGGCTCCAATGGCCTAAAGCCCAAAGCGAATGGCGAAACTGGGGGGTGCTTTGGCCGTTTCAGTTTAACGAAGACAAAACTCAGTTGCTGATTATTGGTCCCGAAAATTTTCCTGAAGTGGGGTATATCCGAACTTCATCCAACGATTGGCAGTTTTCGCGAAGATTTGGGAGAGATCGTGGGCAGTGGGAATCAATTCAGGGGGATCCTTCTGAATACTGGATCTCTGTTTGGTTGGGATGCCTTACCTATCGGATTCCTCACCGTGATGTTCGTAATGAAGATGAATGGGAAAAAGTTTGTCCCGGGGGCCTTCCGCTTTGGAGTGGGGGAAATTCAGGAATTTATCAGGCAGTCGAGGATCGGGATTCGGATGGAAATCAGATTCGATTTTACCTCGACCGCAATTCGAATGAATTATTTTCCTCTAAGTCCTGGGCTCTCCAAATGGGAGAGAAAGGTGAAATATATGCGCACGTTCGAAAAGTTACTCAACTGAAGGGGGAGTATTCAGACTGAATTGCAATTTGATTTGGTTTGATTTAAGGCGCTATTCCGCACAGAAACTTTCCCCCTGCACTCGCTGCAATATAAGAAACTCATCCTGCAACTGGTAGCTGCGGAACTGTTGCAGACTCAACTTGTCTTTGCTTGATGCCGCTTCAGCCATTTGGTCGAGCAACTTGGCAACCACGGCAAAGAGCCGTTCGTTTACGAGATAAGGAGAGGAGCTTTGATCAAAAGAATCCCGGAAATGATTCATCAATCTGATCAGGACCGGTTCGCGATGAGAAAGGGGAAGCTGCTCGACGGTTCTGATGAGTGACGCCGCAGAATCGATGAAATCCAGATCGGTCCCATTGGCGAGAACTGCGTCGGTGGCGAGGTTAATTTGATGCAGAGCCTTTTCCAAATTCTCAACGATCAACAGGCCATGGGCCAGGTTGCTGTGTAGAATCGAGCCGTAAAAGAAGTTTGAACCTTCCGTGATATAACCTGCCGCCCGATCACTGAATTCTTCGTATAATGGGATCAGGCTGGCACCGCGTTCCCCCCATTTGAATCGTTCCAGCCCGGCGACGAGTGTCTCGACAAACTGAGGCAGCTTCACCGAGTGATTGTAGTCGGATGTGTTTTCGAGCGTCATCATCGACCGCATCACTGATACCGCCCCGGCTTCATTCCCTTCGGAAACGTGTTTCTCAAGCCGCATGCTCAACTCATACAGCGGTCCTTCCTGAGTACCGGCTCCTGTTGGATAAGTGCGGCCCCGGTTTTCCCGGGCGAGAAACGCCGCTGGATTATCCGCATCTCCGCGTTCTTTGTAGGTTTCCCGTAATTCACCAATGGCCCGCTCCGTATCGGAATCGGCTGCTTCCAAAAGCGATTCCATTTCCTGATCCAGCGCTTCTGCCCGTGCCAGATCAATTCCCCGGAGAGCTTCGATCTGAAACATGGCCTGCCAGGCTTTGGCACAGATATCTTTGGACCGGGGTTGATCGACGATCATCTCCTGAGCTCTGGCAACGTCACCCACGTTACTGAAGGCGCGGGCGAGAACGGCTTTTGACGCTAACAGGAGCCGGTCAGATCTTAGCAGCTTCGCGATTGACCAGAGCCCCGCGAGGTTTGCCACGGCCGTTTCAGCCTGACTGTCGGAGCGGCCGTCTTTCCCACCACCTACCTTCCGGTCCAGAAAGATCCGCGACCTCAGGAACGATGGCGTTTCTTCAAGACTCAGCCCGCGTTCGGCGATGCGATCCCGAATGTCTTCACGGAGCTGGGCTTCCCGTCGAATGTCCCGGTTTTCTTTCAGAATTTCCCCCCACAACAGCCAGCGCTCCTTGGCTCGCAACCCACCGTCCAGTTCCCGGAGGAACGCTGAAACTTCACTTGTCCAGTGATCTAATTCCACCTCGCTTGAAGTAGCGCTCAACGCCCTGGAGAAGGCCGCGGCACGGCGTGCCCACTCTGTGTCTTGAACCGTGATCGTATCGGCCTGGTTGTCGACCGATTCGGTGGATAGCTTCAGAAGAGTTTCCCGCAATGGCTCTTCGCGCATTGTCCCGTTCGCCAGCCACAGGGCTTCGATAGCACAAATGACGGCATCGGCTGTTTTACCCAGTTTGTTTTTACAAACCAGCAGATCACACCACAGCTCGAGCGATTGACCGGATGTAACCAGCTCCCGTTCGATCTCCAGTTCCTCGCGCTCGAGCTCCCCGAGAGCGGACTCGTCCAATTCAACGGCTGGATTCTCCAAGCGGTCGAGAAGTGAATTCGATTCGGTCTTGAGTGCATCTCCTGTTTTCTGCCCGCTTCCGGGATCAAGGTTCGACAAATCAGCGACAGCCTTCTGACGGTTTCCGTCGTCTTCCTGTTTCTGTCCGGAGGTGAGACCGGGATGTTTGGGAGCCTTTAGATAGTGTTTGAAGTCGAAGACACTTTTTTGCATCAGATCTTCGAGTTCAGCGGCGTCCCGCTCCACCAGGTAATCTACAAAGGTGCTCAACGAATCGAAGGCCCGCTCATTGACACGGAGGATTAGAAACGAACTTTCCCCGGTGTGACCATTTCCACTCACGATTGTCTCAGGGACGAGGACCGTCAGAAAGCCGGGTTGGAGATCAAACAATTGCCTGTAGGCATCGCGTCTGAGCGGTGGTTGAATCTCAAAACCGACCGGGAGGAGAAGATCATTGATTCCCCTGAAACGCGCAAAGGCTGTTCCGCCAAAGTCATGATGCTTTCCTCCTTTTGACTTTGTGCGTGCTTCCCGAATCAGAACCCAGTCGCGGGAGTCGTCGCCTCCCAGCTTTTGCACGGCGATTTGCCAGACTCTCAGCGAGTCATCATCCGCCAGCTGCAGTGTATTCTCCAACTGTCGCTGTCCCGGTTCATCAAGGAGCCACAATTCAGGATCCGCTCCATCAACGGCCTTTTTAACCAACCGTAAAGATACTTCGAAACGTGGAGGAGTTTCCGGAGACTCGGTCCACACATCCTGATGAGCAAAGTCCAACTCCAGTTCCGTGAGGTCATACGCGTCTTTCCATACCACCGGAGCGACATGACAGAACTCCGTGTCACCGGTAAAGAATACCCATTCCCCCGCCCGTTGCTTTTCGGATCGCTGCCACCATTCGCGTAAGGGATGTTCCTTTCCCCAGGCGACAAAAAGGTCCTCGGTCTCGGGATAATAAACTGTGACGGAATCCGCGTGCTCCTCGGCGCATTGTTGCAGTAGAAAGAACGACGGACGCTCAATCCGAAGTAGCGTAACCTTTCCCCCGGCAGGATTATTTTCATGCACCAGAGGGCCGTATTGAATCCGGTCATTTCCCAGTTGGAGTGAATCCCGTATCAACTCCGCGACCAGCTTTTCATCGTGAATCCAGAAAAACACAGGGCCGTTTCCAGCTGTCTCTGCCCGCTTCTTCGACCACTCTGAAACCGCCACGCATTCCACCAGCGTTTTAGCGAGCCGTCGTTCGATCACTGGAACGGCTTCATCCCCACGCGTCCAGTGGAGTGTCTTTTCATCAGCAGAAACCTCAGCCTTGATGGACTCACCGGCTCCGAAGAAGCGGTTTCTCAGAGAGGGCTTGAAATTTAAAAGCACGACCGCCGATTGCCCCGGGGTTGCGGGGTGAACCACACGGGCGATCTCGAAGAATTCACCTGCGGCAGGGTGAGCCCCCGATCCCTGCAGCCGGACAAAGTCGCAGAAATCCAATGGAGTTTCAAAGTAGAGAGCGGGGTGCTGCATGTTTTAAGGTTACCTCTGACGGATACACCAACCGTCTTTGGTATTCAGGTCCAAAGTGACCCAAAGAAGTCCCGCCGGGTCGTGCAATACATAGACCGGGCCCCATCGTGGCTTTTCCCCGGTGAAAATCAATTCAGCTTTGGAAAGATCCGGCTGCTCTTCCAGGGCATGGCGACCGTGAAGGCGGGCACCCATTTCAAGAAAGGCAAACGCAATAAGGAATTCCTCAGGTGAGGTGTGGAAAGGATACCATTCCTGAGGAGGAGCGATATCCTGGCGCAGAAAAGGTGTTCCGTAATTGGTCAGCAGCTTGCCTCGATGCTCACCGGAAAGCCCTATGATCATGTACCAGTTCCCTTCGTGCTCCAGAGCAAGATGGGCGTAATCCTTGTGGGCCTCTGCGTTGTGATGCTGAGTTTTTCTCCAATACGTGGGAGGGAACATCAGGTAATCCTGAGCTTTAAACCGACCGTTTATTCCTGCCTGAGGCCACCGGTGCACCACTTCGTAAAATCTCCTTACTTCATAGGGTAGCTTTTGGAAGACTTCGTTTCCTTCCTCATCTTCAAAAACCAACGGTTCCTCATTTGGTTCGTAGTCTTCGAACCACATCCCGAGAAACTCATCGAATTGATCGACAAGCAGGCCGGAGCCTTTGAGTCGATCAAGGTTTGTCATGGCCAGTGCGCAGTCTCTACGGGAAACGAACCACTTCCAGCTGACCCGAAGCTGTCAGGATGATATTCACCCATTCACCCGGGTATCACCACCGCAGGTCGAATTCCATAAACTCCGATCCCCAGAAACCTTTATCGGTACGTTTGTCCTGATCCCTGAGCTCGATTTTCGCTGTGTAATTGTTTGCCTCGGTTGGCTGCTCAATCACTTCGGCGTGCCCCCGGCCTTCCTTATGGCGATAGGTGACCTTAACATCTCCTGAATCGGGAAGTCCAATTTCGCAATCGTGATGTTCAGTGACCTTTCCATTCCACACCGGCATCCACATTTCACCGTTAAGCACTGTCGTGACCTCGCCATTGTGACGTCCGGGAGCCGATGCTTTGCCTTTGGTGTGATCAAACCATATTTTGTCGCCCTGCAAATACATATGGCTCAAGCCATCGACCTGGACTCTGACGGTCAATCCGTCTGTCTGCTGTCGCCGGTCGGTTAACGACTTAAAACCGTTTGCAGCAGAGACGTCATTTGCTTCAGGCACCGTTTTCAGATAATTGATGACCGCCATGGCATCGTCCAGTCGCCCTTCTTTCATGAGATCACTCTTGAGTTGCTCAAGACTGGTTTTGTAGAGACCGTTCAGTTCGACCGTTTGCGAGGCGATTGATACCTCAAGTTTTGCTCTGGCCGATTCGTAAATTTTCCGAACGGGTGCAAGTTTGGAGGATTGATCGATCTCAGGGGCTGGAACGCCCGTGTCTTTGATCGCGTCGATCTCTTTCTTCATGGCCACAACGCCATCCAGATCGCCATTTGCCTGAAAATCGGCGCTCATTTTCTCGAGCTGACCCTGGTAGTTTCCAATCAGGACTGAAATCGGCTTTTGCAGTTCGGTCACCTTTACCTGGTATTTTAGTTTTGCGACTCTGAGCTCGCGGGGGTCCTTTGCTTCAGCCGTCGACACACTCCCCGGCTCTAATGGGGCAGTACCGGTTGATTCGACTGTCGGCGCAGTCGGGGTGTCTTTGAGAAAGATTCCTCCACCTTCCTGAGCTCCCACTGTCGCCGCAAAAGCAACCACAGAGAGGGAGAAAACCCGATTAAATGTTCCACGAATATTCATGGCAAGACCAAACCTCGCTTTCCCCGAAATTCAAATCACGCATCCGTCGTATTTGTAAGGGGGAGGTAGGCGCAAATCGATGTTCCGATCCAACAGGGTGCGTTCGATGAAGCAACAGGGTTCGTTCGTAAAACAGGAAAGGCCTTCGGAACGGTGCGACTGGGCATGTGTCATCCGGATACGGGGGATGTAAGCTTGCAATGCCACCTGCTTTTTACATGAATCGGCATTGTTTGCTTACGATGGGAATTGTTCGAAATGCGAAGAGGTTTTGTAGGCTTACAATGGGCACTGTGCAATTTAAGAAGGGGCATTGCAGGCTTACAATGGTCACTGTAAAATTTGCGAAAGACCATTGTAAGCCTCCGAAGGTCGTTCTTTTTCCGTGAAATAGAGCGTTTTCGTCTGGAAATCAGATTTTTCCGTAATTACTGGAAAATGTGCGCTTTTTGGGCGGAATTGGATTCCGGACGTGATGTTCACCAGGCTCGAAGCGAAATCCCTTCGCGGAATCGATCTCCGAGCGAGTCATGGATTTCTGACATCGTTCGGGAGCCGATTCGATGATGATCCACAGTGAGGCGAAACCGGGGCGACGCGTTGTTTGCGATCGTCTGGGCGGTTTTGTTGTCGATCGGGCTGTTCATGAGATCGAGTTGCTCCAGTTGAACGGGATGGGGGCCTGAAAAAATCCCGGAAACCAGTTTATTGGTGAACCGACAATCTTGAATATGAAGGTGTCTCAATCGGGGAAACAGAGAGCCGCTACTGATTGCGGTCAAAATCGGCATGGCCAGAGGCATGACGGTTCGCAGATCCAGTGAGAGAACTTCGAGGTCGGGAAGGACAGAATCCGCAAGCCCCTCCAGAGATTTGATTCCCCAACGATCCGGCATCAGGCCGAGGTATTTTAACCCGATATGGCGAACGGGTTGGAAAGGCATCGTCAAGTCGTCCGCCACCAAACGATCGATGCCCGGGAAGGCTTGCAGAAAATCGTAATGTGACCAGTTTCGTGGACCGCGGAAGTGCGCGGCGCGGAGGTTGGGAAGGTTCCCGGCACTGGCGACGATTTGCCGCACGGTGGTCTTCAACTCATAATCGAGACTGATGGCATTCAGTTGAAAGGCCCGCTTGTCTGCCAGGACCTGTGTGAGAACACGTTGGTTTCCTTTGGGATTTCCGGAGGAGAATCGAAGCATCAATCGATCTGCCCAGTGCGGGAGGTCGAGGGCATCACCGGCGATGACTTCGCGATAGCCGAGGTTCCCCGGAAAAAGAGTTTCGTGTTCCATCTGGATCCTGATCAACCTGCATTGCTTTCCGCTTCCGGCCCGGCAAGATCGTTTGAGGATGTTTGGCCGGTTCGTTGAGGTTCGACGCGATTCACAACTACTTTTCCTGCCTCATCTTCGGTCAAAACGTTTTGACCAATGAGCTGCTGGATGATGTCGCGGTGGGACTCTTCATGCTCGATCGGGAGAGCGTCGGCATCGGATTCAAAGTCGATGAAGATATCCTTTTTACCGGATTCCAGATTGTAGATGAGTCGGATGTTGATTTCAGCCATAAGGAAAAGGGACGGGGAGGGGAGAGACGTTCAGTTCTCAGACGAGGTCGGAGTATCTTCGTCCTTTTTAAATTCTTTGTCGTTGAAGATCGCCTTCAACTCTTTCAGACCGAGGGTTTTTTCGGCGATAAGCTGTGTTCGCAGTTCGTTCAGCTCAGCTTTGCGTTCGATCAGCATGGTTCGGGCGCGATGTGCTTCGTGGTCGAGAATCGCCTGGATTTCGAGATCGACCTCCCGGGCGGTGTCTTCTGAGATATTGCGCCGCGAGCTGCCGGTCGCTCCCGTGCGGGCATCGGCGGCTTCATTAAATGTCCGCGCACCGAGCTTAGTGCTCATACCCAGTTCTTCAATCATGAGTCGGGCAAGCTCGTTGGCTCGCTGAAGATCAGAATAAGCTCCGACAGAAATCTTACCCAGGAGTTGTCTTTCGGCTTCCCGACCGCCTAACAGAACGCAGATGTCGTCGCGCAGTTCTTCCTCGGTCGTGACGTATTTATTTTTCCGAACGGCCTGCATCACATAACCGAGAGTTTCCTCTTCACCGGTTGCGATCGTGATCTTCTCTATCGTGGGGCAGTTCGGGAGGACATAGGCGAGAATGGCATGACCCGCTTCGTGAACGGCGATGGTGTCTTCTTCCTTTTCCTGAAGCTTCTTTTTGGTCTCACCGGTTCGGTTCAGGGCGGTGTCAATATCAGCGATCGTGGCAACGAGCGGGCCTTCGTTGCCACGAAGTTCTTCGCGCTTCAGGGCCCGCATCATGGCGTAGAGGTGGTCACCTGAGAACCGCATCCGGGTTCTTTCATCGGCAAAGCCACCGGTTTTCTGAACGGCGTAGTCGCGCACTTCTTCTGCCAGTTCGATTGCGAACTTCTCTTCGTAAACCTGGATGATCGCTTTTCGGTCTTCTTCGCGGGGGGCGGGGATTTCAATACACAGTTCGAAACGTCCGGGGCGTAACAGGGCAGTGTCGAGCGACTCCACAAAGTTCGTCGTGCCGATTACGAAAACCATTTCCTCCTTTCGGAATCCGTCCATCTCGGTGAGCATTTGATTCACCATGGAGTGCTCCACGCCGGACCCGGCATAGGTCCCGCGGGCCGCCGCGAACGAGTCGAGCTCGTCGAACACAATGAGAGCAGGGGCCGACTTTCGTGCCTGGGCGAAGACCCGCCGCAGGTTTTCCTCCGATTCGCCGACCCACTTTGATTTCAACTCCGGACCGGAAACGATGGTGACAGTGGCGTCCAGCGCCGTGGCAATGGCTTTGGCGAAAAGAGTTTTCCCGGTTCCCGGAGGTCCCCAGAAGATGATGCCTTTGGGAATGATCTCTTCCAGATGTCGGATCTGATCTGCATCCGCCGCTTTCGCCTTCGAATCCAGGAGCTCGAGGATGTCTTTTTGAATGGTGTCTTTAACTTTCTGGTAGCCACCAATATCGCCCTGCAAATCTATGCGAGGAAGGTCGACGTCGGCCACGAGGGTCATTTGCCGGATTTCGAGCAGGATCGCATCTGCGGTGGCGGGATTTGCGGGGGAATAGTCGAGCCGGTTTGAGAAGTGGCGGAGAATTTGCCGGAGCCTTATTGCGTTAAGCCCGGAGACATATTTGTAGAGTTGGTAGGGATTGAATGTGTCCGTGCCGAACTTCCTTGCTTCGCGTTGGCAAACGAGAGCGGGCAGGCGGTCCCGCGCAATCCCGATCAGAAGGACCTTCAGGGCGAAGACACTTTCGATGACTTTGGGCAGCTCAAACGACGGATCCTTGAAGCCAAGGAACATTGCGTTGGGGTTTTCGTAAAGCAGTGCCGCTGCCTCGCGAGTTTCGGCGGAAAGTCCGCTGCGAGTGGTCGTGGTCAGGATATCGAGATGGGGAAGGACGATGACTTCATTCTGTGCCCCGGAGAAAACGGCCTGCTGCAATTGATGGAGCAGGCGCTGCATCAGTGTCTGATTCATCTGCACGTCGCCATCGCCGCCCTGCGCCTGACCTGTCAGCAGCCTCAGTCGTGGTCCCTCGGGAATGCTGCGGAACCGGTTTCGCAGAGCGCGGAACAGGTGCACGGTGAGTTGCTTTTCACACTCTATGAGAACGGCGATCCCCTGGTTCAGCTTCTCCTGAACGGTGTCCAGCTCGGTGCGGTAGGCCGCTTCGACCGCGTCGTCATCGGTCAAATCGATCGGCAACGTGTCGATTGAAATTTCTCCAGCCATGATTCAATCTACTGGGAAACGCGAATCGTCAGTTCGTAGTTGCCGTCTTCGCCGGTCGACTCGGAGATCTCCATGATGTCGCCCAGTTGGCCTGCTTTACGTTTTAATGATTCAGAGTAGACACCCTGCAGGACTTCATTGATCAATCGCTGGCGGTCTGCTTCCGATTCAGCGAGGCGACTTGTCACTTCATCTTGAAGTTCCCGGTTGCCTTGATCTTCAATCTTGTCACCCAGCATTGATTCCTCCTCCTGCAACTGATGGGCGGCATTCTGTTGGGCCTGCTGGTGGCTTTCGCCTCTTCCCTGAACCAGGGCTTCGGCCACGACTTCGCGCTCCGTGGTGATGGAAGCGGTCACTTCCATGGTTTCGAGATCCAGGGTGAGTGATTCACCGCCGGGTCCCTCGGTAACAAAGATGGTTTCTTCAGAGTTTTGAGCTTCCCAGCCGGTGTCTTTGAGTTGCTGGCGGAGCAGATCCTTCATTTCGTCCGCAGGTAGAATGTCG
This sequence comes from Verrucomicrobiales bacterium, assembly GCA_048267005.1. Lineage (GTDB taxonomy): Bacteria > Verrucomicrobiota > Verrucomicrobiia > Verrucomicrobiales > DEV007 > JABDJT01. Next base: position 139,475 of record JBLWYI010000011.1, read on the forward strand.
GTCAGCTCGATGGGATAGCTGACTGAGTCCTCGCCTTTGACCGTGCGGACGACGGCGGATTTCAGTTCGATATGATAACACTGGCTCATTGCTGGTCTGATTTTCAGGAAAATGTCGGGCGCACCCGTTGGCGGAAATCCCTCAGGCATTCCACTGTTTCTGTGAAGTTAGCGGCTTCCCATTGTGCGAGAAAGCAATTTTGTGGACCGGTTCTTTCGATCGGATGGATTTCTGAGCATTCACGACTGGTTCGACTGAGTGGCTCGACGAAAGAGAGGTAGTCCGCCCAGGGCTGAGCCATTTCCTGTCGTTCGCGCTGAGTGAATCCGTTGGTGGCCCTTTCGAATGCGGCGAAATCCTGTTCGGATGCTTTGAGAACCTCCGCAAAGTGGCGAAGCAGGAATCCGAGCAGGTCGATACGCCCGGCCCGTTCCGCCTCGAGAGCGAGATCAGTCAGCAGCAAGGTCATGGCCCTGAGGCGTTGGATGTTCTTTTTCCCCGACGTCCAGGAGAGGACATCTTTTTGCCGAGTGTTCTGAATCAACTGCAGTCCGATCCACGGAAAGTATGCCGCAATTCCCGGAGCTGTGACGGCATCCCACCGGGTCGCTTCGGTGACTGAGAATCCGTAGGAAGTAACGTGGAAGAGAGCGTTGAGCGGATTCGCATACCAGGCTGGCCACAGAAAGTTCGGGTCGAGTCCCAAAGACTGAGGAGCTTCGCATAAACGGCGGAATACCAGGTGATGAATGATGAGGTCTCCGTTATGACGGGTGCAATCGGGAAGCGTCGCTTCTCCGATCTTTCCTCCCTTTCGAGTTGCGTTGAAAACTGTCAGCAAAAGGGCAGGGGTGGCTGTGGAGAATTCCAGACTCGGCAAAGCCGCCCGATCATCCCACAACCGGCGAATGGAGTGAGCATCAGGATTTCCAGGGGACACAGCATCAAGTCGCCGCCAACCACAGGTTCTCGCCAGAAACCGCCACGACGCCCGGTTCGCGATATCAGAGATGGCCGCAACGGTCTCGTCAGTCAGCGCCTTTTCATCTCCAACGGGTAGCTCCGGTGTCTCGCCACGAAGGGGGCCTCCGTCCAGCATTCTCGCCAGCCACGGGACAAACCCAAACCGCGCCGTGCGATGTAGACTGGTGGTTGCTGTATCGAAGACAGGGTCCGTCATTGGGAAACCGGATACTAGCACAGGGGGATCACGATCCAACCCTGTTTGATCGATGACTCAACCCTGTCTGATCGTCACGACTTTTTTCTGAGCAGGCCCGCGCTCCGGCTGGTGATGTCAGCATCGGGAAAGCCGTTGATGGTGAGTTCCCCGTTTTTGAAGCGGATTTCAATGGTGTTGGCATCGGACGGCCAATCGTTTTCGAGATGGCGGTATCGATCGGACAGGAAATGCACTTGCTGATTTGCTGAGCCTATCCAGCGCCGGTTGGTGACATGTTGGTCCCGGTCATAGCGGCCGTCGACGAGGAGGTCGGTTTGGGAAAGGAGAGACTGGCGACCCTCGTAGGCTTCGTGAGAGGTGTCATCGAGCTCGGCTTTGGTGAACCCGGAGAAGATCATGACGGAGAGGTCCGCTTCCCGAATGATTCGAGCGACTTCTGCCAGACCGTCAGCCTGAGAGAAGGGTTCACCTCCAATGAAGGTAACGCCCTCGATTTCCCGGGCGTGTTTTAGAATCTCCGCGGCCAGGTCGGCGGGAGAAGTGGTCTTAGCCTGATCGCTTGTGAAAGGAATATACTGCGGATTGCAGCATCCGGCACAGCGCATCGGGCAACCTTGAACCCAGACCGCAAAACGTTTACCGGGGCCTTCGGCTTCGGTCACAGGGACGGTGGCAGCGATGTTAATGGCCTTCATTTCTCGCCAGTCACGGGCAGGTTGCGGTTGGGATGCGTTCCAGAATTCCCTCACCATACACGGCGTCCAGTTTCATATCTTCCAAATGGACATACCCGATATGACAGCCGCAGACTTCGTTCGGGCAGGTGCGGGGGCGTAGCTTTTCAGCAAAATCCCGGTCGCGGTAAATATTGCCGATGGGTTCTTCATCGATGAAATGACAGCGACGGGCATCGCCATCGCCATCAATTGTGAAGGAAGTGTGCCCCGCAGTGCAGGCTTTGCCGAAGCTGGGGTGATACTTCGTGTTGGTCCGGAAGTGAGGATCGATCTCCTCGAACCGGGCGATGTCGGTTTCAGTGTAGTATTCAGGATCCCGCTTGTAGGCATTGATCCACAGGTAGGTATCAGGCGACAATGCGGAGCGGAGATCGCGGATGTCCGGTTCAGCATCCTTGAAGCCTACGACGCCGACACTGTAGCGGGCACCGATCGCGTCAAGATCATGGCAACGGGAAACGAATTTATCGAAGCGGACCTGGGTCGGGTGATAGGTCGTCCAGAGAGCCGCGACTTCGCGGTTGCATTTCTCCATCCAATCTACGGGAGCGCTCAGGTTGGTTTGAATGGCCACACGATAGACGTTGGGCAAGTGGCTGAGCCGAATGATCGCTTCGCGGTAGGTTTTGTGAATCAGCGCTTCGCCCCACGGGGTAAACAGGATTCCAATCTCGCGGTCGCGCTGGCTTTCCACCCAATCAACAAACCGCTTCAGTCTCTGTGCGTCGTCGAGAAGTTCCCGGGCGGTGTTTCTGGTCTTTGCAAAAGGGCAATAGTCGCAGCCGTAATTGCAGCTTGAGAGGGGGCCGCGATATAGAATATTCCACCGGTTCGCCATTTCCTAGACAAGTTCGTAGCGCTCCATTCGCGAAGACATTTCAGTGGAGAACAACCATGGGCCGATGGTGTCGGATCGTTCAAAGCCGGCATCGTTCAGTTCGATTCGGGATTCCGAGAAGGTTGCCAGTCCGGTGGATTCCAGTTCGTTCAGCTCGGGGAAGTCATCCAGGGCATTCCCCCGGAACTGAGCCGAGTAGTCTGAAAAGACGAGTCCGCCGATGCGAAGCAGGGATTTCATGATGAAACGCCGGCGTTGTTCCTGCTCGCTTAGTTGGCACCCATAGACCGCATGCGCATGATCTTCGTGACTCCTGCCGATATAATCATCGATGATCTCCTGAATCCCGTTGCGTCCCACCGCGTATTCGGTGCAGTAGTGGATGTTTTCCGTGTAACTCCTGGCTCCGGCACCGATCCCGACCATTCCGTCTTCCTGGCAACAATACACGGGGCCTTCAAGCGCATCGTTTTCCACGGGCGCATCATCACGGCGGAAAAGGCGCATCGAAATCTGGCGGTATCCATGTTCCCGCAGAAAATCTCTCCCGGCCCGGAACAACTCCAATCGGTGGTCTGCCGGAGTGCGTCCGATTTTTTCCAATCCTGTGAGTGGTCGGACGTAAAGGGGATAGAGATACAGCTCTTCAGGATTGTATTTGAGCGCTTCGCGTATTGATTCCATCCAGGATTCCGTCGTCTGGATTTCCGCTCCGTAAATCAAATCGATATTCATCACCGGGAAGTTCGCTTCGCGCATCATGGTCAGCGTTTCGTGAACCTGCGGGATTGACTGCGGTCGTCCCAGGGCCCGGGTCTCTTCGTGCAGGAAACTTTGCACTCCAATGCTCAACCGGGTGATGCCACGCGACTTCAGCAATGCCAGCTTTTCCCTTGTAACGGTTGCGGGAGACAATTCAAAGGACGTGGGCATGCTCGCAGGCATGGTTCCAAAATGCTGATCGATGCTGATGAACAGCTGATCAAGCTCCGGGGCCGACAGAAAGCTCGGGGTGCCACCACCGAATGCCGCACGGGCAAACCTGAAGTCCGACCCGAGTGCGTCGGCGGAAACTTCCAGCTGGCGTTCCACCGCTGCCAGATAGCGCGACACCAATCCGTCTTTCGGGTTCGTTGTGGTGAAAAGATTACAGAAGCCACACCTCATTTCGCAGAACGGCAGATGGACGTAGAGATACAAACTGGATTTGTCTTCGTTCGCCCATACCTCGGGTAGCGGGATTGGCTCAGGGAAATGGCGGTAAGCCATCTTATGGGGATAAGCATAGGCGTAGCCCTGATAAGGTTGATCCAGCAATCGTTCCTGAAGAGTGGGGGGCATAGTTTCGTTAACCGGTTCAACCGGGAGGGCCAACTTCTCGCAGAAAAATTGCACTAAGGAAAGAATCGAATCCCCGATGGCAGGACAGGCAAGGGGAGGGATGTTCAGTAAATTCTTGACGGCGAGTCCGATATCTCGAACGTGGGGCCTCGCAGTAAAGTCAAACGGAGTGAAAAATCCCCCCTTGGCAGCGGTAATGCAGGGTTTCTCTATCTTGCTATCCGCTGGTCTGTTCGTGCTGAGATTCCGGTTTGGAATGCGAGATGCCGTGTGCCTGTAATGGAAGAATCGTCATCGATTACAAATTCATCAAACCCATCGCGGGGCCCTGCGGCACCCGATGAACCGGCGAAGTCTCCTTTTCCAAAACGAACCTTAAGCAATTGGCTGCGCTCCCGGTTCACTGAAGGGCAACGGTTTATCGCCCTGTGTTTGGTCGCCGGATTGCTGTGTGGTCTGGCCGCGGTTGGCATTCATCTCTCGATCCACGGAACCTTTGACCTCGCCTGGGAATTTGCCCATCACTGGGAAAGCTTTGGTGTTCCCTGGTGGGTGGTGATGCCCTGGATTCCCGCAGTCGCCGGTCTTATCGTTGGTATTGCGGTCAAACACTGGACACCGGGATGTGTGGGAAGCGGGATTCCCCAGACCAAGGCCGCCTTTTACAATGAATTTGGAGAAATTCCCCTGAAGACCGCAATCTGGCGGTTTGTGTTAACCACGATCTACGTGGGGGGTGGAAACAGCCTGGGAAGGGAAGGGCCTACCGTGCATATGTGTGCGGCGATTGCCTCTTCTCTGGGCCGGGCTTTCGGGTTGGCCAAGGTCCGGGTGCAGGCGATGATTCCAGTGGGTGTGGCAGCGGGAATTGCGGCGGCTTTTAATGCGCCGATCTCTGCGATCCTGTTTGTATTCGAGGAGATCCTTGATGACTTCAGCAGTAAAGCGTTGAGCGGCATTGTGATCGCTGTGGTGGTGGCAGAAGCGATTGCGCGAATCCTTCTGGGCGAAGACCCCATTCTACAGGCGCATCTGGGCGGGAAATACGGGGTTCACTGGTGGATGTTGGTCGCCATTCCCCTGGGGGTGTCTGCGGCTTTTATCGGTCATTTGTTCGTGGGATCCGTTCTGGGATTCCGCCATTGGTGTGCGGAAAGACTCAGGATACCCAATATCATCAAGCCGGCTCTGGGCGGGCTACTCTTGGGAGTGATCGGAACATGCGCCTTCTTTGCCACGGGACTGATGGGTGATCCTCAGGATTCAGTATTCAGCATCGGTTACGAAAGTCTCGAGCTGGCCTTTGAGTCAAAGCTCGTAATGGGGACGATCGCCATTCTCTTGATCGCGAAACTCATTGCAGTAGTCGTCTGCTATGGATCAGGCGGAAGCGGTGGGCTCTTTTCCCCGACTCTTTATTTCGGGGCAATGCTGGGGGCCTTGTGGGGACTGGTGATGCTGAAGTTCTCCGAATGGACGGGGTTGAATCCCTATGAAGACGGGGAGCGCCTTGTCGGGGCCTGCGTGTTGCTGGGCATGGGAGCCATGTTTGCTGCAATCATCCGCTGTCCGTTCACATCGCTCTTTATTATTTTTGAGATGACCGGGAATTACTCCCTGATTCTTCCGCTGATGGTTGGCAACATACTGGCCTACAGCCTCTCGGGTTGGATGCGGAAAATCCCTATCTACAACGCCATCCTGATTCAGGACCGGGTGACTTTGCGCAAGATGCCGACCTATCAGGGGGCCAAGGATTACCGATATCTGCCGGTCAGCACCATCATGCATTACGACCTCATCACGGTGGCGGCCGGGGAGTTACCGGGAGAAGCATTGGGCCGGTTGCGGAAAGACAGCAAGCAATTGAGACGGAGCTACCCGGTGATTGAAGGGGACACTGATTCACGCAGGGGCTTTGTCGGAATGGTGATGCAACATCAACTCGAAGAGGAGTTTGCAGCCGGGAATGAACGAACGATCGGGGAAATGATCGCTGATCAAAACGTCCGGACAATCACTCCGGAGACAACGATCCGGAATGCGGCCATGGAAATGGTAAAGGCCGATATTCGTCAGCTTCCGGTGGTCAGCACGACTGATTCCAGCCGTCTTCTCGGAGTGCTGACGCTCAATGATATTGCCCGCCAGCAGAACGCTATGAGTTCGCACCTGGGTCGGGAATAGCATCAGCTCTCAAAAAGGTATCGGCATAGGGGATCGTAAACACCGCATCATGTCCGACCCGGTGACCGGTGAACCCCTCTTCTCCATAGAGCGTTCCGTGATCCGAGCAGGCAATGAGAAAAGTATTGGCCCGCCTCCGAAAACAGGAAACCAACTTCGGGATTTGCGTGTCAACATAGCGCAGCGCTGCGGCGTGAGTCTCCAGATCATCCGCGCTTTTCCCATCCAGGTAATGGCAATTCGGCTGGTGGATGGCACTGAGGTTCAGGTAAGTGAACACCCTTTGCTCTTTCGGGAATTCCTTGAGGCGGGCTGAAAGGAGATTCGCCTGGTTTTCCGTCGACCCGGGATCGGTTACCCCGAGCTCAGCAGACCAATGAGCTTCGTCAAACATCGAAGGGAAGACACGACTGAGCTCGGTTTGTTGATTGAAAAAGCCGACGCCGCCGATGCACAGAGTGTGGTAGCCGGTATTTTTCAGTCCTTCAATGATGTTGGCTTCCCGGAACGTTTTGGTATTCCCCCCGGTGGTCTCACTCCCTGCGAACTCAGTGGCAAAGAGCCTTTCCCGGGGGGCTGAAGAATCGGAGGGTGTGGGGAGAAAACCTGCGAAGAATGCGTGGTGTGCGGCGTAGGTGAAGCTTCCGGGAGAATGACGTTTTTCCCAACCTCCGGGAAAAAGGGTGGCCAGGTTCGGGGTATTGCCGGCTTTCATCTCCGCGTTGGCGACGTCGAAACGCAGGGTGTCGAAAACCACCAGGGCGATGTCAGCAGAGCCGACGATTTGGTTCATGTCAGGCATGTCGATTCCAATTCAAGAAGTGATGAGATTTTGAAATCGAACGGTGGCGCCGTCAATTCGTCAAGGACACTCGATACCGGAAGCCAGCAGGTTTGAAAACCGAGAGCCGCCGCCCCGCTGATATCGTATTCGGGATGATCCCCGACGAAGAGCGTATTTTCAGGCGCAGTGTCGAGACGGTCGCTCAGCATCTTGAAGGCTTCAGGGGCGGGTTTGTCGTGGCCGATCTCACCTGAGATAAGGATGTCCCCGGGTTCGAAGAATTTGGTAAGGCCGGCGTGGTTTAACTTGGCCCGCTGCATTTCAGAGCTGCCGTTGGTGAGAACTGCCAGTTTGAGTGATCGATCACTGAGCCGCTGAAGCAGTTCGTGAACTGCAGAGTCAGATTGAAAGTAAGCGGGGAACTGTTGTATGAACCGGTTTCGCAATCCGGGGCCGTTTCCCTGAAAAATTCGCATCCGGGCGAGATGGCGAAAGAACGCAGTTCGATCTGAATGCCCGTGCGCATCGTGGATCAGAATATCCTCTATCAACGTTCGTTTGTTGGTATTCACGGAGCTAAGCCAGTCTTTGATAAGCCGGAGAAAGGCTGCGTCCCGGTCGATCAGGGTATTGTCGAGATCGAACGCGATTGCTTGAATGAAAGGTGACGGCATTTTCTTAAAGAATGTTTTGTCAGGGTGAAGGGGATTTGATAAGCAAACACCTAACTAAACTACTCTAAAACTATGGTGCCGGATAAATTGACTGAATGGATGGGCTTGCCCGTAAAAGAATGGAAGCCGGATGATGGGCCGCCTGAGTATTCAAAATATGTCTACCGGATTGGTTTTGACTGGGAAAGTGAGGTCATGTTGAATGAGTCTCTGCCGAAATTCCTGGCCGGAGAAGGAGTCGAGGAAACCATTGGATTGAGTTTGGGGGCTGATTGCGAAGAGTGCAGTGAGTTTTATGAGGCTGCCAAACTTCTCATCGAACACAAAGAAAAGCTTCCGAAACTGAAGGCGCTTTATTTGGCGGAATGTGATCAGGAGGAATCGGAAATATCCTGGATCGGACAGGGAGACATCTCAAAGTTTCTGGAGGCGTTCCCCGGACTCGAAGATTTTCGGGCCAGAGGATGTGAAGGATTCACCGCATCGCCGATCCGCCACATCTGTCTGAAGAAACTGGTGATTGAATCCGGTGGGCTACCCTCAGGTGTGTTGGCCGGGATCCATGGATCGATTCTGCCTGAACTTGAGCATTTAGAGTTGTGGCTGGGAACGGATGAATATGGGTGGGATGGAGAAATAGACACCGTAAAGCAATTTCTCTATGACAACCCATTTCCCAAACTCAAATACCTGGGCTTGAGAAACAGTGACCTCCAGAATGAGATTGCTGAAGCGGCGGCGGATGCCCCGGTGCTGGATCAGCTTGAGACGCTGGACCTGTCGCTCGGAGTGCTGAAGGATTCAGGAGGCGAGGCTTTGCTTTCCAGTGAGAAAGTCAAACAACTCAGGAAACTGGATTTGCACCGTCATTTCATGAGTGAAGAAGTCACCGCAAAGTTCGCCAGCCTTGGTATAGAGGTCGACGTAAGTAAAAGGGAGGAGCCGGACGACTGGGACGGTGAGCTCCATTATTATGTCTCAGTCGGGGAGTGAATTATGATCCCCAATCATCTTACTGAATGGCTCGGTCTTCCTGTGGTGGACTGGGATCCTGAATCCGGGGCTCCGGATTACGCGAACAAGATCTACCGCTTGCGGTACATTCCTCCAAAACGGAGCGGCTTCTTAGGAAGGAAAAAAGAAGAGACGATCAATGTATTCGAGGAGTTCACTTCAAGGGCGGGAGTCGAGGATACGCAGGGGTTAAGCGTTTGTTCGATGGCCGACTACGGAGGCGATGTTGCCAACGACATCTCACTGCTGCTGTCAAAGAAAGACAAGTTTCCGAATCTTCGTGCGCTTTTTCTGGGGGAACTTGATCAGGATGAGTGCGAGCTGTCGTGGATTGTGCAGGGAAATGTTACCCCGATACTGGAAACTTTTCCCGGGCTTGAGGATCTCCGCATTCGTGGAGGGGCCGACCTCGTAATCGGGAAGACGCGGCACATCTGTCTCAGGAAACTCGTGATCGAGACCGGGGGGCTGACGGTGGATGATGTTTTGCCCGGGCTCCAGGGCTCGATATTTCCCGAGCTGGAACACCTCGAAATCTGGGGCGGCGAGGAAAACTACGGATGGGACGGCCGGGCTGAGGACTTTCGTTGGCTTTTCTATGACAACCCTTTTCCAAAGTTAAAACACCTGGGCTTGCGGAATTCGGAGGTCGAAAACGAAATCGCCCTGCTGGCGGCGGACGCTCCGGTTCTTGACCAGCTGGAAACGCTCGACCTGTCACTGGGAACTCTGCAAGACTCCGGAGGGACGGCTTTGCTGGAAAGCGAACGGATCAAATCCCTTAAAAGGCTGGATTTGCACCATCACTTCATGAACCCGGAACTCACCGCGAAGTTCGAAGCGTCAGGGCTGAATGTGGATGTTTCAGAAAGACTGGAACCCGATGATCCGTTTGAAGAGCCCTACTATTACATCGCAGTCGGAGAGTAACCGGGGCTTCCCCAATGGACGCGAGATGATGAGTTAGAGGAATATAAATGCATCGGTTGTGAAATTTACTCACATCTGCAATCCGGAAAACCGCCGTGCTCAGTTCTTCCGGGAGGCGTGCCGGAAAGCCGACTTTCCGGCCCCCGACGAAATTGCGTGGACGGATTTGCTGAAAATGAAATCCATTCCGGAATTTCAATCCGATGCCATTCGGATTGAGTCCCCCGGTGAAAACTTTGAAGTGGAGCAACTCCTGATCCACAAGGGGGGCGGCCCACCCGCAGTTGAGGAAGATAGGGGCAGGATCAGATATCAGGTTCCCTGGTTTCGCGGCTGGCAGGCGATCCTGTCCCGTATAGAAGAAAGGAACCCTGACGCCCGGTTTATGAATCAACCTGCCGAAATCGCGGAGATGTTTGATAAGCCCACGGCGCAGCAACGAATCTCAGATGCGGGGATTCCAGTGCCTGAATTCATTTGCCACGTGGAATCCTTTGCGCAGTTGCATGCAGACCTGAGCGCGCAAAATATTCGCCGGGTATTTGTGAAGCCGGCCCACAGTTCGTCGGCGTCCGGGGTTATTGCGCTTCAGCTCGGAGGTGGTGATCGGATTTTGGCGACGGTGCCTGCCGTGGTAGAGGGAAACGAAGAAGGAGACGGCCCCCGGGTCTACAATAATCTCCGGCTCAGGCATTACCGAAACCTGAATGATGTTTCGCAGTTGGTCGATGCTCTTTCCGGGGAACGGCTTTTTGCAGAGCGTTGGTTCCCCAAAGCATCCCTCGACGGGCGGGTCTTTGATTTGCGCGTGCTTGTCATTGGCGGAAAGCCACGGCACATCGTAGTTCGGACCAGCCGTTCCCCGATCACCAATCTCCATTTGGGAAATGAGCGGGGTGATGTCGAGCAGGTGCGCGCCGGAATCGGGGAGTCAAAGTGGGCTGAATTTGAGGTGGTTTGTAAAAAGACGGCCGCCTGCTTTCCCCGTTGCCACTATGTGGCGGTTGATCTGATGGTCGGCTCCGGCTTTAACCGTTGTGCCGTCGCTGAGGTGAATGCCTTTGGCGATTTGATTCCCAACGTATTGAGCGACGGAGAGGATACCTACGAAGCCGAGCTGAGATCTTTTGCGTCGATTCTTGAGCGATAGGTTTTTTTCGTGTGCTGGTCGGAACACTTTCCGGCGGAAACTGCTGACTTGACCTATCGCCGAATTTTCGGACGATCCCCCTATGCAAAATAGATTTTCGATTTCACTCTGTCTCGCTGCGGCCATGGCTGCACCGTCCCTCTTTGCTCAGAGTTCGGCTGAGCCCGTCATCAAGAAGGAAACCCGTGAGGAGAACGGTAAGAAGGTTGAATATATGTTCATCGACGGAATCAAGGTTCATGAGACCGATCCGGAGAAACAGCCGCAACCTCCCGTGGTCGAGCCGAAGCCCTATGACGCCGAAGCTGCCAAAGCTCCTGAGAATGCCACAGTGTTGTTTGACGGATCGGAGGAATCGCTCTCAAACTGGACTTCCGGTGGAGGAAAGCCGACCAAATGGAAGCTCGTGGACGGTGCCCTGGAATCTGTGAAAGGCGGCGGATATGCTCAAAGCACAGAGGAATTTGGTTCCTGCAAGCTCCACATCGAATTTGCCACTCCGAAAGAGCCGAAAGGAGAAGGGCAGGGCCGCGGCAACAGCGGAGTCTTTCTGATGGGGCAATACGAAGTTCAGGTATTGGATTCCTACGAAAATACGACCTACCCGGACGGTCAGTGCGGGGCTCTTTATGGCCGGTCAAAGCCTCTCGTGAATGCCTCCCGTAAGCCGGGCGAATGGCAGACCTATGACATCACTTTCCACCGTCCCATTTTTGACGAAGAGGGAAATGTCACCCGCAAAGCAAAGTTTCACGTGGTGCACAACGGTCATGTGATTCAGGACAACGTTGAACTTACCGGCGGAACCGGCTGGCGTGGTCCGCACTCGATCTCTGAATACAAAAAACACCCCGACAAAGGCCCCATCAAAATGCAGGATCATGGGAATCCGGTTCGTTTCAGGAATATCTGGATCGTTCCCATCGAGGACTGATTCCCTCCTGCAAAACTTCGGGCTGAGTATGCCCGGTAGAGCCCGGGACCCTGAATTCGGGCATTATCACAACTTCGTTACCCGGTTCGCCAAACTGAGGGCGAAATTGGTGCGATTTATGCGTCTATTGGATGCAGAAAACCGGAATCCGACCCGGTTCAGACCTCCTTTTACAGATTCGCTAAGTTGAACGAAGATTCAGCGCACGATCCCTCATCCTTTACCTCTTCAAACCTTTTGCCTCTTCAATCCGATATCACTCTCAATCTAACGATCAACAAAGGTGAATGCCATCCTTTCGGCGTCACCTGGTCGGAGGATGGTTCATCACTCAACGTCGCCGTCTTCTCGCAAAACGGCGTCGCCGTCGATCTCTGCCTGTTCGATCCCGACGATCACTCCGTTGAAGTTGCCAAGATCCGGTTACCCGGGCGAACGGCGGATGTGTTTCACGCCCGCATCAGTGGATTGGAGCCGGGGGTGCCATACGGATTCCGGGTCCAGGGCCCCTGGTTGCCGGAAGTCGGCCATGTTTTCAACCCGGCCAAACTCTTAGTGGATCCCTATGCCAGGGAAATGGCGGGACCATCACTTTCGGATCCCTCCCTGTGCGGAGTTGGCCCGAAGTGGAAAAAGCTCGATGCCGACAGTGGGCCGGTTGCCCCCAAGGCATTGATTCCGACACGGGACCATTTCGATTGGGGAGGGGATGTCCGTCTGAATAAGTCATGGAGGGACACTGTGATCTACGAGATGCACGTGCGTGGATTTTCAAAGACCAACGAGGACGTCCCCGCTGAACTTCGCGGGACCTATGCAGGGCTGGCTCATGAATCCTCTATCGCCTACCTGAAGCAACTCGGTGTAACTGCCGTTCAGCTTCTCCCCGTTCACCAGCACCTCGACGACGGCTTTCTCCTCGAGCGGGGCCTGGTGAATTACTGGGGATACAACACCCTGGGTTTTTTCGCTCCGGAAACCCGTTACGCTGCGGGTGATGACCCTGTTGCCGAGTTTAAAGGCATGGTCAAACTCCTGCATGCCGCCGGCATCGAAGTGATCCTCGATGTCGTCTACAACCACTCATGCGAAGCGGGAATTGATGGGCCGATGGTCCTGTTCCGCGGGTTCGACAATGCAATTTACTACAAGCACTCCGACAAACACCCGGAGTATTATCACGATGTCACCGGGTGCGGAAACACCATGGATCTGACTCAGCCGAGAGTGTTGCAGCTGGTGATCGACAGCCTGCGCTACTGGGTGGAGGAGATGCACGTAGACGGGTTCCGCTTTGATCTGGCCGTGACGCTGGGACGGGAACCGAACAAGTTCAAGCGTGACGCTGCTTTCTTTAAAACGATTCAACAAGACCCGGTTCTTTCGCGGGTGAAACTGATCGCGGAACCCTGGGATCTAGGTTGGGGCGGGTATCAAGTGGGTGGATTTCCCAACCACTGGCAGGAACTGAATGGAAAATACCGGGATACCTTGCGCAGATTCTGGCGGGGCGACAAAAGAGTGCTCGGTGAAGCCGCGAGGCGGATCACGGGAAGTGATGACCTCTTCTACCACAATCAGCGGAGCCCGCTTCACAGTGTCAACTTCCTCACATCACACGATGGTTTCACCCTTCGCGATCTCGTCAGCTACAACGAAAAGCACAACGAAGCGAATGGCGAAGGAAACCGCGACGGCGATTCTCACAACACTTCCTACAACCATGGAGTCGAAGGGGAGACCGACGACCCTGAGATCAATGAGATTCGACAGCGGGAAGTGAGGAATTTCCTCGCGACCATGATCTTTTCCCAGGGCGTTCCCTTTATCACGATGGGGGATGAGCGCTACCGGACACAGGGCGGGAACAACAATGGGTATTGTCAGGACAACGTCATCAGCTGGGTTGATTGGGAGGAATCCAAAGAAACATCTGAGATGCGGACGTTTGTTGAGCGAATGCTCAAACTGCGCCGTGAACACCCCGTCTTCAGACGACCGAACTTTCTGACCGGCCGGCCGGTGAACGGCGGGGCTTTAGATGTGTCGTGGTATCGGCCTGACGGAATGCCCATGGTTTCGGCCGACTGGACCACTCCGGATCAATGCGCCTTCGCATTTCTGTTGAATGCCTGCCGACTCTCCAACGAGGTCGATTGGATATTCGTCTGTTTGAATGGCTCTCCTGATCCACTGGAGTTCGTTTTTCCAACCCCGGCCGATTCAACAATCAAATGGGTATGTGAAGTCGACACCGCCAAACCGGATCGTGAAGAAGCTGCGCCGAAGGCGGTCAAAAGCGTGACTCTGATCAATCACTCGATGCAGGTGTGGATGGGGCGCTGATCAGGATTTCACATCGCGGCGCTCAAAAATCACCCAGCCGATCACAAAGCCGGTCAGGCCGATCCCGACCAGCCAGACGGATGATTCGATCAGTTGAGCCCAGGGGATGTTTTCTTTAAAGATCAACACCCAGCCTTCCATCCGGGAGGTGATAAAGAGATGCTGATACGGCTTGAACGCGGGCAGTGGGAGCTTTGAGAAAATCCGGTCAGCCACGATGATCGAGATCGTGATAATCGTTGCCGCGGCCGGTTTGATTTTCATACAGCCGAGCATAAACGCGATACCCGTCACCGGAAGATACATCACGGAGAAAGCCGAAATCGCTGCGAAATAACGCCCCATTCCCGGCCACCAATCATAAATACCCAACGGCTTGAACGAAAAGAAGGTGGGGTCCCAGGCAAAGAACCCGCCGCCCCAGCCCCGCTCAGCGATACCGACCAGCAGAGCGGTAATCCCGACAAACCAGAACAAAGCAGTCGTATAAATCTGGCAGGCCAGAAACTTAATCAAAAGCAGGCGGAAACGCGACACCGGCCGGGCCAGCAGAAGCCGGAGGTTCCCGTCTTCTGTCTCCTTGGCCACAATGTCGCCGGCCACCAGCGAAACAAAAATCGCCCCCAGTAAAACCATGGTGAAAACCACAATCAAAAAGGCAAGGGTGATCGCCGAGAAATAAGTCTCGCCTCCAGCCAGCCGGTCGATGAACTGCATTAGTCCAGCCTCCGCTTTTTCCCGGGTCTGGATGAACCAATAGAGCAGCTCCACTGCCACAAAAATCCCGAAGCCGATGTAGGTTCGTTTCCGCGCGAACATCCGGAAAAGTTCCCAGCCCAGCTGGTTCATAAATGTCCTCATGATTGATCCCCCTTGCTGAATTTCATGTAGAACTGCTCGAGTGATTCGTCTTCACGGACAAATTTACGAAGTCGCACCCCGCCGGAAACCAGAGCTTCCAGGACATCCGCCAGATCGGTCTCCATGGGAAAACTGATCCCGTCCGTATCCACTGGCATCCCTCCCATTTTCTCAGATTGTTTCAGAGCCTGCTCAAAATCATCCGCCTCAATTCGAACCAGGATCCGGTCCGAGTTCAGACCCCGGCAACTGCCTTCATAGACCTGCTTGCCCTTTTGCAGAATCGCCACCCGGTCACAGACCTGCTCCACCTCGCCGAGAAGGTGGGAACTCATCAAAATCGTGACCCCGAACGCGTCTCGCAGCTCAAACAACTGATCCCGAAACTCAACGATGCCCTCAGGATCAAGGCCGTCCGTTGGTTCATCCAGAATCAAAATCTCCGGTCCCGGCAACATCGCCTGAGCGAGTGCCAGCCGTTGACGCATGCCGTGGCTGTAGGTCTCCACCCGGTGCTTGATCCGGTCTTTCAAACCAACCCATTCGACCACTTCATCGAGCCGCTTTTTATCCACCCCGCCGGAGTAGGAAGTCAGCACCTTCAAATTCTGCAGGCCCGACAAGTAACCGTAGAAAGCAGGGGCCTCGAAGATCGCGCCGACCTTGCGCAACGCTTCCTCGCGATGGGTCCGGATCGAAACGTCCCCGATTTTTACGTCGCCGGAATCCGGGTAAACCATCCCCAACATGATTCCCAGAGCCGTGCTTTTTCCCGCTCCGTTGTGGCCCAGTAGTCCGTAGATCTCACCCTTTTCGACTGAGAAACTCACCTCATCCAATGCCTTGGGGGCATTGCGGGAGAAGGTCTTCGATAAATCAGAAACCGTCAGCATCACTCGTTGACTATGAATTGGAGCTGTTTATCGATGTGGCCATCTGCATACAGAATATTCACTTCGTGGCCGAGGTGTTTGTGAAAATTCTCTTTGTCTGACACCAGCGGAATTCCCGCTTCGTTGGAAGACAGGCCCAGTAGATCCATGTTCCCGATCATCTGACCATTCACCAGGCTGTTCCAGAAATAGCTCGTTCCGGTGTCCTCGAAAAAGTCGCCATGATCCGCCGGGCATTCGAAGACAAACTCATCTCTCACATAATCTTTCAGGAGAATATCCATCGTGGGAAACTCATCGTCCTCCGGCAGGTCCAGCTTTGAGTTCCGGGCCGCCGCCATGTTGGGAAACTTCAGGCCGTGATCTGCGGAGTATAAATTTACGGCTACACCCACCTGTTTCAGTTTCACCATGCAGGCTGAAGCCCGGGCCTGATTCCGGAACCGGTTCAGCATGGGGAAACCCAATCCAATGAGCACCCCGACGATTACCAGGACCGTGAGAATTTCCACCATGGTGAAGCCCCGACGTCGGCTCCGGTTGGTTCGAAAGAGGTTCATATCAATCTTCGCGAGGGCCTCCCCGCATCCCGCGCCCCAGACCCACGTTACGTTGCATTTCCTCCATCAACGGGGCGAGATCCAGCTTGGTCTCGGCTGATGCCTTCTGGTAATAGGACCTCAAGCCCTCGTTCACGATTTTATCAACCATCTCCGGATCCCGGTCACGCATCCGGTCGCGGGCATCCCCGTTTTCGCCACCGCGCTCCATGTCCTTCAACGTTCGCTGAACGATGCGTTTCCGCTCGTCCGGGTCCATATCATTGAAAGACGTCATCATTTGGTCAAACGCCCGGCCCATGCGCAGTTCCATAAAATACCACTGCTCCTCTTCCGACATATCCGAGAAAAACCAGTCGTCCCGGTTCCCGCTTTCCCGACGGTCTTCGAACAACTCACCGACTTCGTTGCCATCGAGCTCGTTCAACATTTTCGCCAGGTTCCCGATCACCTTTTTTCGTTCCTCCGGGTCTTCAAGACCATCGAGCGGTCGGGATTCGACAAGGGCGACCACTTTCTCCGGGGAGGCTTTCATCCCGCCGGCCACTTTCATGATTCCCCACACCGCTGCCCATAGAATTACCAGCACCACACCGGCTTTGATTAAGAGGGAGTTTCTTGAATTCATGATCGTTGCAAAGATAGACTGCGAGAGCGTCAGGTGCGTTACATAAAATTTCGTCAGGTTAAATACGCTTTTGAGGCAGAAAACGAGTCAACAGGGTTGGATCGCCAAACCAACAGGGTTGGATCGATTCCCATGCACCCAATTTTGTGGGAGAAGAAGGTCATCTTTATTTCAAAGGGTCGTCTCTTCTGCGGAAGAAGGTGGTCTACGAAATCATGATGACCCAAATACGTGGAAGAAGGTCCTCTTTATTTCAAAGGGTCGTCTCTTCTGCGGAAGAAGGTGGTCTACGAAATCATGACGACCCAAATACGTGGAAGAAGGTCATCTTTATTTCAAAGGGTCGTCTCGTCTGCGGAAGAAGGTGGGTCTACGAAATAAAGATGACTAAAATCCGTGGAAGAAGGTCATCTTCATTTCAAAGAGTCGTCTCTTCCCGGTTTTTGGGTCGTTTCAATTTCGCAGGACATTGAGAACTGGGTTTTTGGCCGTTGGAGTGTTTCCTGGATATTCTGATAATTCAGTTCTGGCACCGTGGCCGGAGATGGAATTTGCCGAGTCACAAGTGAAGGCTGGATTGCTTTTCATGGGGCCTTGTTAGTACAAAGATCCAAGTGATCAGGAAACGGTAGCGATTTTCCCGAATCGACGCTTACAGATTGACGCTGGAGCGTAAAATTGATTCACTGGTCCGAAGGATATCAGACACGCGAAGGAACCGCTGATGTCAGGTCGTACGATTAATACTGTTCTCCCAAAAAATGGCTGATAGCGGCAAACCAATCTACGAGTCCCTCGGACTGACAAACTCGACGCTTCGAGCCGACGATAGTGGCCGCTTCGAAGGTGGAATCGAAGGATTTCAGCTTCGAAAGCCAACCATTAGCGACATCTTTT
Source organism: Verrucomicrobiales bacterium (assembly GCA_048267005.1). Lineage (GTDB taxonomy): Bacteria > Verrucomicrobiota > Verrucomicrobiia > Verrucomicrobiales > DEV007 > JABDJT01. Next base: position 157,432 of record JBLWYI010000011.1, read on the forward strand.
TCTGGATGTTCATTAGATTGATTGGTGAGAGAGGTGCGAGCTCAGAATTTCGGTTTCTGTTTCGAATTACCGCGAATTTCCTAATCGGACTAATCGTTGCAGCTTTATACGGAGTTTGCGTTGTGGTTTTGGGCATGATTGTTATCAGCTTGCTTCATGCGGCTACCGGAAACCCGGTCTTCGACAATGAGAACTTTGGAGCGGTAGTTGCGACAGGAATTCTACTGCTACCTCTGATTGTTTCGTTTCACGTTTATGCAGTGGTGAAAGTCCGACGAACTCCAGATTTGTTTTTTGATGGAGTTTCCGAGATTCTGGCAGAAGAGAATGCCCGAAAGGAGAAATTCCAGTTCATCACGAAAACGTGCTTCGGGATTGTTTCCTCGTTGTTAGAATCATGGCATGAATCGGATGATCGCAGTTCCAGAATCCTATTAAAATCGAATTCGCAACCTACCGCATTGGTTTTGGAATGGGCTCGGTTAGTTCCATCTGGTCGAAAAATCCCGACTCGACTTACAATCCCTATCGAAGCAGCAGACAAAATTGCTGAACTTCACTCAGATCTAGAATTGTTTTCTGATGCAGACGGATTTGATTTTTCCAACCCGAAAAATCGTGCAAACCGACGCGTATCAAGTTGGGTGATTGCATTCCTGTTGGGAGCACTATTGATTACGTCAATCTCATTAATCAATGCAGCTGACAAGGTTCTTTGGATAGTTGATATACTTCGAAAACTCTTTGGGTAATCGGGGAGAACAAGGCAGAGTAGGCAAGCCTCACCACGCCGCGAGTCGAAAGTTAAAATGGACATTCAACCTTCAACCCTGATTTGGAGTGGCGCTTCCAGGTGAGGCTGCCTATCTTCAATCAATTGACATAAATCAAACACGCGACACATGGTAAAACTTCTCTTGTTCCTAACCCTTTTCACGACTGCGTTGTCTCCCGCCGCAGAACCTATATCAATATCAATCAGGGAGTTGGCCAGCCAAGCGGCGAAAGAGCAGCATATCGCTGGACGAAGTGCCCGGCTCAATCAACTAAAAGCCCTTCAGCAACTGAAAGAGCGATGTGTGAGAGAGAGTCGCCTAAAAGATGGTGTGGCTGTAGAGGAAGAGATCAACCGTTTGAAGGAAGAGAACTTAAGATTCGAACTGTTGCTGTCGATTGTCGGAATCTGGGAATTTACTACTACGAAGAATTCGTTTCATATTTTTGCAGACGGAACTATGGCGAGTTTCCTCGGAGAAACTGGGAAAGCAGAGGTGATCGACACGAAGAAACGCATCCTCCGACTACACGGTATTCACGGAATCTACAACTACCGAATAACGGAGGACGGAAAGCTTTCTGTCGATGGGGTTAAGAATGGCTCCAAACACCCCGCGCGACGCATCAAGTAGCACGTGTCTAACCCCAAAGATAGGTTCGGGCGATAGCCCCGGACTTATTGGTTGTTGAACGGGCTCAACATCGCAGTCGGGCGCGGTTACGAGTGCTTAGGCGTTTTCGAAGGATCTGCGTCGGAGCTCTAAGCTGGGGTAGTTTCCAACCCAATCAGGGGCACAGGCCTCTCGGCAGGGCGCGAGCCGATGGTTTCGCTTCATCCGAAAGGTATTTTCACCTCATAGAGCCAAGGTCAGGTCCTTCCTGCGTCAGGATGACAGAGAGCGCACGCACACAAAAAAACAGCACGCCCCGCCGCTGTCATCCCGACGCAGGAGGGACCTGCGTCGGAACCCTCAAACTGGTGTCGTTCCCAACCCATTCAGGGGCACTGGCCTCCCGGCAGGGCGCGAGCCGATGGTTTCGCTTCTTCCGAAAAGGTATTTTCACCTCATAGAGCCACGGTCAGAAACCTGTGAAGTGCAGGTAAAGCTGGACACGGGAGAATTGGAGCTTGTGTGAAATTGTGACATGGATCTACGCTCGAAAACGAAATCAATGAGACATCGGTTATATGCGCGTGAATCTGAGGATCCCGGTGCGGTAATACCGCACGCCGGGATCTCCGAGGGGGACGTCGGGCAACCGGCGTTCCTACCTTAATCGCAGAAGAAATCATGAATCAATCCTTGACCATATTCACAGCCCTCGTTTCGGCGATTCTGTTGGCTACCGCAAGCGTTGCTTATGGAGACGAAATCCAAGACGAACCACGCGTTAGGTTTGAGGTTCACGGTGTTGTATATTCAACGGTTCTTGATACCAACCGCATAATAGGGACGGGAAAAATAGTAGACGGGAAAGCTCCTGTTGGCGTTGGCCTTTGTGTAGCAGCGGAAAAGGCGCAGGGGGCTTTTGAGAAATTGAAGATTCCGTCAGAAGCGGGATGGATATTGCACTCTGTCCAACGCCAGTTCTATCTGGAGGAGGCGGCGTTCTACAAGTGCACTTTTCGGGAGCGAACGAATCTTCACCACCCAGTACACAGGGGAGAATTCCATATGTTCGTCCTTCTTGATGGCACTGTTTTACCCGTCAAAGACGAGAAACAACAAGCCGAACCCCAAAGATAGGTTCGGGCGATAGGCCGGGACACATCGGTTGTTCCGGTGGTTTGCTCGCCCGGGCTCGCGTCACCACCGGCTACCTTCCTTCACGCCTCCTTTCTTTTTCTACGCCAGACTCCAGCCTTCGCGGTAAGTCCGTCCGAGGAATTTCTCGGCTTCCGGAGCGTTGGGGATCTTCATGTCTTTGGCGCTCCACTCCAGTTTTTTCCCGGCGCGGTAAGCAACGTTCCCGAGGTGATTGGCTTCGGTGAGTGGGCCGGCGTAGGCGAAATTACACAGGGGCTCGCGTTTGTCGCCTTTGCACGCTCGAATCCATTCCGCCTGTTGCCCTGGAGATGGCTCGATCCATGGCTCGGGAGCCTTGAAGTCTTTGAATTTCTCTTCGGGTAACAGCTTCAGGCTGCCGTAGTCAGCCAGCAACATGCCGTCTTCGCCGATAAACAACGTTCCGTTGGCGGCCTGGGGGATTCCTTTCTCATGCCAGATCTTTGGTTTTTCTGAGCCCTGATACCAGGTGTGTTCGACCGCTGGATAGCCGTCTCCGCGTGCGCCGAAGGTGTATTTCACACTCATTGAAGCAGGAGCGATGTCGTGGTGTGGTTTTGGACCGGACAATGGCTCAATGGTCAGAGGGGCATCCAGTTTCAATGCCCACCAGGCGAGATCGTTCCGGTGGCTGCCGAGATCAGACATGGTGCCGTTTCCGAAATCCCACCAGCGATACCAGCGCGGTCCGGGGAAGTAGAAATCATGGAACTCGCGGTAAGGAGCCGGCCCGATCCACAATTCCCAATCAAGCGCGCTCGGGATTTCCATGCCCTTGGCGGGAGTATCCGGGGTGTAAATAATGTCTTTGTTGGCCTTGGCCTCAGCTTCGGTTTGCCATCCCCAGGCCCGCGACACCCAGGTGTGGACTTCCGTGACGGGGCCGATCGCTCCGGATTGAACGAGCTCTACAACCCGCCGGTAATTTTCCCCGGCATGTATCTGGGTCCCCATCTGGGTCTGGACGCCGGCTTTAGCGGCCGCCTCCGTGATGATCCGGCATTCGTGGACATCACGGGTGAGAGGTTTTTCGCAATACACATGTTTCCCAGCTTGGAGTGCGGGAAGCGTGGCAAAAGCGTGGGTGTGTTCGGTTGTAGCCACGACGACGGCATCAATTCCGTTCAGGTTATCGAAGAACTCGCGGAGATCTTTGGTGGTTCGGGTGTCGCCGGAGTTGGCGACAGTTTTCATCGCTGCGCCGAGGTTGCTTTCGTTGACATCGCACATCGCGATAATGTCTTCATTTTCGCAAGCTTTCACATGCGAACGCCCCCGCCCTCCGACACCGATCAGGCCGACTCCCAGCTTTGAATTGGGAGACTGGCATCGGGTGATGGCCGGAAATCCGAATGTGGAAGCCGCAGCGACCGTGGAGGCTGAACCAAGAAATTTACGACGTGAGGGGTTCGTTTTCATAAGCCGATCATTTCCCAAATTGAAAGTCGAGTGAAGCGAAAAGGGGGCGGGATTGCGGGGTTTGCTGTGATGTGTTCAGCAGGTTTGGCGGGGCGGGGAGTTGGCAGTTGGCTTTCTACATTGCCCCCCCCTCTGAATATTGGCGATCCGATCCAACAGGGTTGCATCGGCGATCAGACCCTGTTGGATCGTTTTCCTGCTAGATCGATGCTGCGGCGGCAAATGTCCGGTCGGCTACGGTTTCCCAGGAAAACCGGGAGGCGCGGGTGAGGGCATTGGTGCGGAGCTGCGTCAGTGACGAGGGATGCAACGACAGGATGCTCTCGATGGCTGATGCGATGGCGGCCTCGCTTTTGGGATCGAAGTAGATGGCTGCGCCGGTGGAGTCCGGGGTTTTGGGATCGAAGGCGTCGCCCCCGACTTCGGGAAGGCTGGCTTCGGTGGAAAGTAACAGGGGGCAACCGCAGGCCATGGCTTCCAGCGGGGGAAGACCGAAACCTTCGTAGAGGCTGGGAAAGATGAAGGCGGTGGAGGTGCGGTAGTGGTCGATCAACTCCTCGTCGGTGACGCGACCCAGCCAGTGAATGCCGGGGGCGTCGACGACTTCGAACTGGGAGAAGTTGGATGGCTTGGCGGAGCCGATGATATTCAACCGTGCATTCTCAGGCAGTCGGCCGGACTGGGTAAGGGTGATCCACGCGTCGATGAGGCGACTGAAGTTTTTCCTGGGATCGAGTGATCCTACGCAAAGGAGGGTGGGGGCCTCGGGTGCGGGAGTTGTTTCCGGCGCCGGGCAAAAGTCAGGACGGGTCGCGTTTCCCAGCACGTGGATCTTTTCTGCGGGAATTTTGAGATGATGCGCGAGACGGTCGCGGGAAAATTCGGAGACGGTGGCCACGGCTTCGGCGCGTTTTGCCAACCGGGGGAGCAGGGCCTGGTAAAGCATCCGGAAACTGCGGCTGAATGCATCGGGGCAATCCCACACGGCGGCGTCATGAATGACCGCCAACTGACGCTTTACCGAAACGGGGCCGGTGTTGCAGGGGGAAAAGAGAATGCTGTCTCCGCTCTCGATTTGCCGGGGGAGGGAAAACTGTTCCCAGGCGTGGCCGCGTAATCCGGCGAGCGGCTGGTCGGGGCAGACTTCGTAAATTTCTGTGTCGTCGCGTTTGGCGAGCAGGGCGGTCACTTCGCTGGCGAATCGTTCGACACCGGTGAGGGGCCGGTTTCTGAAGCGGGCGTTGAGGGTCAGATGCATCAGAGTGATCGGGGGAAAGTCTGTTGCTCCGTGGCGTGCGGAGCCGAAGGCGGTGTGCCGGGCTGGCGGGTTCCGCGCATTTTGATGCGGCGAGGAAGGATCATGGCCCAGCCGAGTATAAGAAAGATAAAGATGGTGGAAGCGAGAACCCGGTTGGTCCCGAACCAGTAGTGGATGCGGATGATCTCCATGAGGCCGAGAAAATTGATGGGGAAAAAGAACCCGAGAATGCGGCCTTCACGAAAGGCTTTCCAAACGATTCCGTAGAACAGACCAAGGATGAGCAGCACGGGAATGAAGAGGAGGTTTCCGGTGTAGGTCGCAAGATACCAAATCCCGGACGGGTTGTTGAACTCGATGTCGAGTGATCCCTGGTAGAGGCCTTTATAGATGGTCTCATATTGCACCTCGGAAAGCGGCCCTGTCAGGGTGTCGTAGAAACCGGAAACACCGAGGGTGGCTGCGCCGGTATTCATCGCTTCGAAATAGTAGGTGAACAGACGCAGCCAACCGAACTGGAGGATGCTGCCGTGCTGGGTGGCGTTGGTTTGCCATGAGCGGAAGAACTCGAAGGTGGTAAACACTGCGAGGAGAAGGACCGGGACGATGAGAGGGAAGAACTGGATGATGAATTTCCAGCGTGGGCCAATCATGCGGATGACCTTGGGAAGGGCGCAGAGAAAGAAGGGGACGACTCCTTCCACCAGGGCGAGACGTTCGGACCAGAGAATCGCGCGGACGAAGAGAGTTCCGAAAAAGATGAGATGAAAGACAGAGATCAGTTTGATCTTGCCGGGAAGGACTCCGGACCAGCGCAGTCCGCGGATGGTGGCCAGGATTAAAGAAACCTGGGTCCATGTCGTCACTCCGGGAATGGTCTTGAAGGTGTGTTTCAGCTCCAGATTTCCGCCGAGGACTCCGGCGATGAGTCCGGGGTTGGTGAAGAAACCGCGAAAGAAAATGAGGTGGGAGACGATGAAGATCGCCATGAGGATCCAGTCGATCTTTTGGTCGAGAAATGCTTCGGCGAGCCTGTCGTGAAAGCGGGTTCCGGCGACAATGGATTTGCGGGGATCGGGTGTTTTTCTGCGAAAGAGGTTTTGGAGTATGCCGGCCTCACCGATGAGTGATCCGGCGACGAGGATGAATATGGCGAACACACCAACGAGTGTGTCGCGATGGGCATAAAACAGCTGAGCTTGAGAGAGCGTCAGGCTTGGGTCGGCATGGGCGAACAGCAGCACTGCGGGGAGGGAAGCCCCCAGCAGGAAAAAGGAAGGGCGAAACCACCACGGCAGATTTAGCAGCATTCCCGGTCGGGAAGGTTGTTGACGTTTCGGAATCACGATTCGGCCCGGGGTTCTGTGGATTTTTGTTGCAGTTGGCGACCGACATAAAGGAGGCCTGCGATCTCTTCGAGCAGAAACGCCACCGCCATGGCAATGACCATTCCGTTACCGCCGAACTTCGGAATCAATGCGGCTGAAAGGACCGAGACGAGTACCAGCTTGACCACTCCGAGGCGGGCAAGGATGACGGTGTTCCCGGTCATGAGCAGAAGTTGGAGCATGGGGCCAAGGCCGAGGGTGACAAGACCGCTGATCAGCAGAAAGCGGAGGGTTGAGGCACCGGCGCGGAATTCCTGACCGAAGATAGACATCACCCAGTCGGGGAATGCGATTCCGATGCCGTAGGGGATTGCCAGTGCCAGCAATGTCATAAAAGTCGTGCGGCGGTAAACTTTCCACACTCCTTTGGCATTACCCGGAATGGCCGCTGCGCGGGAGAGTTGGGGGGCGAAGACCCCGTGGATGGCTGCCGCTAGAATGGCACAGAGAATACTGATTCTGAAAGAGGTGGTGACATAAGCCACTTCGGCTGCGGGGCGGGCGAAATCGAGAACCATCAGGGGAACGATGTAACAGAGTGCTCCCAGCGCGTTGGTGGCGAAGACCGGAAAGCCTTCGTTTAGATTAGTCTTTGTCTGTTCCCGTGTCGGGACGGTAAACAATCTGGCGCGCATGGATTTGGACGGGCCGAACCGCGTGAAGACAATGGCAAGAACATAAGCGGCGGTGTAAATACAGATCAGAAAGGGAGCTGTGAGCCGTTCGAAATTAATGGCAATAAGCAGGCAAAAAAGACTGACGGGTACAAAGTGGCCGAAGAAGACTCCGGCGACAGGACGGGAGAGACCTTTGAGGGCTTCGCCATTGATTAACACGATAGCCATCGCACACAGGGCTACGGGGAGTAGCAGGTGCCAGAAGTGAAAGCCGGCACCTTCGGCTTCGTTTCTGAAGATCGCGTAGACAAAAAGGGCGATACCAATGGCTGCCGACAGAATGAGTGTAAATGTGCGGATGGACGAGAGGTAGTTCTCGACTTTCTCCCGTGACCCGCTGTCGTGAAGGCGGGGAACAGTTCGCAAGACCAGGTGCTCAAGTCCAAACGTGGCAACCGGAGCGAATGATGTCAGCACGGCTGACCAGAAGAAGAAGCCTGCGCTACTCGCATCACCGAGCTGCCGGGCGATCATCACCGTGCTGAGAAACTGGATTCCGGCACCTGACAGGCGAACGCCGGGGGGAGTGAGGACACGGATCAACCCAATCAGCATTTTCGGGATGCCGATCCTTTCGAGAATGGCTTCGAAAGTCGTAGGTGGGGAGGTGATTTCACTCATGCAGAATGGTTGCGCATGTATCGAGGCTTGCTGGAGGTTTGGATCAGTGAACCGCCCCTCTTTGTATATCAGCCTTGAAAGATAAGGGAAATCGGAGCTTTAGCATGTCTGGAAAGCTGGTTCACAGCTTCAAGTGAATCGCGCCGGGTATCGTCTTTCTTTGAGACGATCAAAAGATTCGCCTCCGCAAACGAAGTCAGGACTGAAGGCACCTGAGAGCTTTGAGTCATTGCCGTGCTTTCGATCACGATTCGCCCGAAGTTCTGGCAATGAGGTCCAAGGAGCTGGATTGCACTGTTCGGTGAGATCAGGAAGTCTGCACTCAACGTGAGCGTGTAAAGGTTTTCGGTCGATGATTTTTGAGGAACGAACGAGACAATCTCGTTTGAGTTCGTTCCTTTGAGAACCGTGACCAGCAGCGTCTGGCAGCCGTGAAAAGCCGAGACGGATGCCAGGCAGGCGGAGGTCCGAAGCCCGTCTTTGCGCTCAGAGACAGACGACACGTGAATCAGTCGTGCGTTCCTGTGTTCGGGAGAGTAGAACACTTTCGACAACTCCGTCATCAAAGTGTGGTCTGTGTACTGAGGGCTTTCCTCTGCAGGAATGGTGGCGATTGAGCGGAGGTTGAGATGTTCTTCCGCCTGCTTGCGGTTGACGAACGGGCCGCCGCGGAACAATTCGAGTCCTATAACACCGAGGCTTACAAACGACCCGAGAAATCCGGCAATCAGGACAGCGAGTGGTTTGCTGGGTTTGGCAGGTTTGTGCGGCACCATTGGCTTCGACATCACAGTGGCAATAGCAGAAGACTTCTCCGTGGACAGTGAAGTCTGTCCGATCTGGGCCTGCAGGTTCTGGTGAACCAGCCATTCAGTTTCGACTTTCTGCTGGATGGCGCGGAACTTGGAGCTGGCGGATTTCACATTGGAGAGCGTGCCCTGCAATTCGCGCACCCGTGCGGTGAGTAATTCCTCATTGCGCTTTGCAGCCTCAAGGGAAGTGGTAACGGAAGACTTCAATTCAGCAGCCAGTTCACGAAGTTGAGTTTCAGAGTCCTTCAACTGGGCGAGTGCCTGCTGGTAATTGGGATTGAATTCTGTGTATCTGGATTTGGCGACTGAAAAGTTTGCTTTGGCCGCAGTGCGTTGTCCAAGGACATCAGAGACTTGCTTCAATTCTGAGAATCCTCCGGTTTCAATCACGGAAACCGGATCAAGAAACGGGTCGATCGACTTCAACGTCTCGGAACGGCTCTGAAGTTCGATCACCTTACCTGTAGCGAGATTCAATTCCTCGCCAACTTTGCTGAGACGTTCGGCAAAGAGTTGGTGATCCTGTTCGACGGTGAACTGCGGGTTCTTTGCCCGGAACTCTTCAAGCTGCTTTTCCGAGTTCAGTGCGCGGTTGTAGGCTTCTTCAGCCTGGATCCGAAGTCCCTGCTCCGAATTACCGGCTTCCTCGCGTTTCTGTTCAGCCAGGAAGACTTCAAACTCGTTGACAAACGTTTCAGCGATTTTCTGGGCTCTGACTGGATCCGGATCAAGAACTGAAAGCTCAAGCAGACGGGTGGGGCGAATCAAACCAGCAGACACCCGCTTTCCGCGAATCTCTGCGAGGAGTCGGGAGTCAGAGATCGTCTCCCCCTTTTCGAGCTTCTTTCTCAAACTTGAGGGGAGAAAGCCCGGATCATTCCGCAAGCCCAACCGGTTGACGACCCGAATGATCATCGAATCTGAGGTGATAGCTTTTTCCAGTGAGTTCAGGGAATCAAGATCGGAACCCATAGTCTGGACGCTTTCGAGTTGGAAGGTGCGATCAAACTTGGGATCAACAAATACCAGCGCCGAGCTCTTATACATCGGGACGGCGATGAGAAAGAGGTAGATGAGGGCTAAGACGACACAAACCGCCGGAATGGCGACAAGGAGCTTAAAGCGTCGTTGAACGATGCTTTTCAGGTCCCGGAAGTCTAGCAGCGGAGACACTTCGACCATATCCCAGGGCTCGGGAGATGGTGGCGCTACAGGCAGCGAAGTTTGAGGAGTGGTCAACGACGTGGTGGTCATCAGTAGGAGTGACTAGTTGCGGATGGAAATTATAAAAATTTTACTTGGTGCGTGAAAATAACTTGCTATTTTTATAATTACAATACAAATTTGAAAAAATTATCACATTTGATGTGTGACCATAACGTTTAACTTCAATTTAGGTTTTTATGATCTCCAGTCGCTTTCACGGACTTATTCGTCTTCACCACTTTATTAAGATGGTGGGAGGGATGTTGTTGTTTTGGTCTCTTGTATGGGCTTTACACTTATGGGTTTATGGCGAGGATTTGCTGCCGAAGAATTATATCGGGATCTCGTTGCTTTTGCCGCTTGCGGCGTTGATTGAGATTTCAGTAAGGGAGAAAAAGGCGCGATCTCTCTGTGGGCTTCAACGATCCAGGATCTGGAGTCTCACTCAGCGGGAGATACTTTTCGCAATTGTCGCAATTTTTGGAGTCATTGTGATGAGCAAGGATCCGAAGCTCTCCCGGGTCTTTCTGGGCGTGTTTATCCTTCTCTATTCCTTCTGGATCGTGTGGATGAATCACGTGGGGCACCGAATGCTGCAGCGTCGTTTGTTTCGCGCTTCTTCCAGAGGCCAGGCCAACACGGTTGTGGTGGCGTCTCCAAGTGAGATCGAAAGAGGAACCGCTTTGGATATGACGGGTAATCTACCGGGCGCTGAACTGCTCGGCTACGTACCTTATGGGGGAGCGGCGGCGATTTCGGTTCCCAGTTTCCCGTTGTTGGGAGAATTTGATAACATCCGGCAGATCTGCCGGACCTATCATGCCCGATTGTTGCTGGCTCTCGGTCTTGATGATGATCCCGAGCTGGTTCACTCACTTCAGGATCTTTGTGATTCCCAGGGGATGCGTTTGATCTGGGTGGAAGACAAAGCGTCAAAGTTCAAAGGACGCCTCGATTCCTATCAGGCTGGTTCTCAAATGATGCTTACCAACTGGCAGGAGCCTCTTGAAGATCCAATCAACCGCGCCATTAAGCGCGCTTTTGATATTGCCGTCTCAGGAATCGTCACCGTTGCCGTTTTGCCCGTTCTGTGTGTCGGAGTCTGGATTTTGCACCGCATTTTTTCACCCGGTCCTTTGTTCTACAAACAGGAGCGAACCGGCAGGGACGGTGAGATCTTCAATATGCTGAAATTTCGTTCCATGAGATTGAACGACACGCCGGGAGCCCAGGCAGTGAAAGGGGATCCGCGCATTTTTCCCGGAGGAGGCTTTCTTCGTAAATCCAGCCTCGATGAAATGCCGCAGTTTCTCAATGTGTTGAAGGGCGAGATGAGCATCGTCGGCCCACGGCCGCATTTCATCGATCACGATGAGCAGTTCTCAGAAATTATTTCCAGCTATCCAATCCGTCAATTTGCGAAACCGGGTATCACCGGACTCGCGCAGGTCAAAGGCTGCCGTGGCGAGACCGATACCGAAAAGAAAGTCCGCCAGCGTGTCCGGTTTGATCACTTCTACCTGCGGCACTGGTCCCCATTGATGGATATCTGCATTGTTTGTGACACGGCAGTCCAGGTCATCTTCCCACCGAAAAACGCCCGCTAACCAATCCACGTCATGTCAAAAGATCGCCCTCTAGCTATTGCGCACGACTTCCTCATCCAGATGGGAGGCGCTGAAAACGTCGTTGAAGTTGTCGCCAAAGCTTTTCCTGAAGCTCCCATTTTCACCAGTGCTACTTTCGGTGAGAATCTCTTTCCCGTATTCAAAAGTGACCGGGTGAAGAACACCTGGATGCAGCGCTTGCCCGGGATGCGGAAGCTTCATAAGAAGCTGTTCTTTCTCTATCCCTTCGCATTCAAAAGCCACCGTATTCCCGAGAACAGCCTGACCTGGATCAGCTCAAGCAGTTTTGCGAAATGGATCCCAAAACCCAGGGGAGCGAATTTTGTCTGCTATTGTCACACCCCTCCCAGGTATTTCTGGAATCCGGATGAATACCTTGAAAACGAAATTGGGAATCCAATTGTGAGAAAACTGGTTCGGGCGATGATGCCGTTGTTCCGTCGGAGCGATTATCGTCAGGCACAGAAGGTCGATCTATTCATCGCCAATTCGAAAAACGTGCAGAAGCGGATTCGGGACTGCTACAATAAAGACAGCGTGGTCATTTACCCGCCGGTCGACGTAGAGCGGTTTCAAGTCAGTGACAGGGAGGAAGATTTTTTCCTCATCGTTTCCCGGCTCGTCGCCTACAAACGGATTGATCTGGCGGTGAAAGCTTTTTCCAAAGCCGGAAAGAAACTGGTCATCATCGGTGACGGCCCCGACAGGGCCAGACTGGAGGCGATGGCAGGGCCCACGGTGCAATTTCTGGGACGCGCTCCCAATGATACGGTTACTGAAAAGATGGCGACCTGCCGTGGCTTTGTCTTTCCCGGCAGCGAAGATTTCGGGATCACCCCGGTGGAAGCTCAAGCCTGTGGAAAGCCCGTGATTGCTTTCCGTGAAGGCGGAGCCCTCGAAACGGTCATTGATGGTGAAACCGGAGTCTTTTTCGATGAGCCCAATGCGGAATCATTGGCCGGTGCCCTGGAGCATTTTGATACGGTAAACTGGGACCGGTCCACCATTCGGAAGAATGCTGAACGGTTTTCAATCGACCGGTTCATCGCTGAAACCCGCGAGATACTGGGAAGGTTTGATGAGGTCGAGGTTCGGGCTCAGGAAAAGACCTTTCACGATCAGACAGGGTACGTTCATCAATCCAACCCTGTCTGATCGTGCGCAGCCCGGCAAAAATCAGTTGTCCTCCGGGATTACTTTTTGGGGTGGTTCTGCTTTTCCACGCTCCCGTTTTTGGTTCTGATGAATCTGCTGCGGAGTCCCCCGTTTCTGTCGGGGCCTACTATTATCCGTGGTATCACACGGACGGGCGCCATTGGGATGCTGGTTTTGCGGGCAAATCCAGCGGCTTGAAACCGGCGCTGGGAGAATATTCATCCCGATCGAGGTCAACCATTCGGCAACACATTGATTGGTCGAAAGAGCTCGGGATTGATCAATGGATTTGTTCCTGGTGGGGGCCGCACAGCTGGGAAGACGAGACGCTGCGTGATCATGTTGTTACAGAACTTGCAGGTGAGTCAGCACCCAAATTCTGCATATTCTATGAAAGCGGCGGTTTGCTTGGGTTGGATCCCGAAGAGGGGATCGATTTCGACAACGGGGCATCAGAGCGTTTTGCCCGGCATTTTGAATACCTGGCAAAGACCTATTTTTCTCATCCGGCATACCTTCGAGTGGATGGGAAGCCGGTCGTTTATCTGTATCTCTCGCGGGCCTTCGCAGGTGACTATGCGGCCGCTATCCTGAAGGCGAGGGCGGTGGTCAAGAAGGAGGGGTTTGATCTCTTTTTGGTGGGTGACGAAGTTTTCTGGGGTGAGCCGGACCCAAAGCGTATTCAGCAATTTGAAGCCATCACCAGCTACAACATGCACGGACCGGAGCGGTTCGCTGGTCTTGAAGACTGGACGGTTTTTGTTCGGGAATCAGAATCTGTCTACAGCCGGTTTAAAGAAGTTGCTGAGAATCAGGGTGTTGGGTTCATCCCCGGGGTCATTACAGGATTCGATGCCAGCGACGCGGGAGGGAATTACTATCCGATCCCCCGATCAATTTTTCCAGAGTTCTCCAAAATGGCCCGGCGGTACGTCGACCGGAAAATCAATTCGATCGCCATCACGTCTTTCAACGAATGGCATGAAGGAACTCAATTGGAGCCGTCAAAGTCAATCCCAACTCAGTAGTTAACCATAACGGAACATATCATGAACGAAAACGAAACCATCAGCCCGGAAGTTAAGAGAAACACGGGATTGGCCTCCGATCAGCTGGAACAGAAAGCTGATTCGCCGAAGGCTCCTACAAAGTCGACACCCCCAAAAGCCCGGCAATCCTCAGTCTCGTCGCAATCCCCGGAAAGGATAATCATCCCGATCAAACCCCGGACAATAGGCATATGGCTGTTTAGCGGAATTATTACACTCGTGACAATGCACGTCGCCATGATGATTTTGCACCGGCATTTTGATCACAGATATACGGAGACGTTATTCGAGATGTTCGCCCTTGATAATGAGGGAAATCTGCCGGCGTATTTTTCTGCCGGAATTTTGGGAATCTCGGCAGCTCTATTCTGGACGGTGGCCAAAGCCTCTGCAAGTAAGCCTGATCCTCAAACAAAATGGTGGTATGGGTTGTTTCTCTGCTTCATGTATCTGTCTCTGGATGAAGCGGTACAAATCCATGAGCGTTTTGACAGCAACTCGCTGCTTTCTTTCATGAACACGTCAGGACTGCTCGCATGGGCCTGGGTGATTCCCTACGGCATCATTGCGATTGCTTTTGGTGTTATCTATTTCCGTTTCTGGCTGTCCCTGCCGACCAAATACCGGATCCTTTTCGGGTTGTGTGGAGGGTTTTACGTCATGGGCGCGATTGGTTTTGAAATGCTTGGAGCCCGCGAATACGATGTGAACCAGAAGTTTACGACGTTGTACGATGTGATTTACACCACCGAGGAAACGATTGAGATGTCATCAATTGCGGCTCTCATCGTCGTGTTGTTGTCCTATATTTCCAGCCAGTTCAAAACGGTCAGGTTTTCGGGGGAAAGAAGCAAGGGCTCAGCTTCAATCTGAACTCCGCCGATTGATGTGACCGGTCTCCCGATCGGAAAGTAGCTACTGAACGATACATGGTCGTACCTGAACGGGGTACGGCCATTGTCATGTTACATGGGTCGTACCTGAACGAGGTACGGCCATCGTAAGGTTACATTGCTCGTACCTGAACGGGGTACGACCGTCGTAAGGTTACATCGCTCGTACCTGAACGGGGTACGACCATCGTAAGGTTACATTGCTCGTACCTGAACGGGGTACGACCGTCGTAAGGTTACATTGCCCGTACCTGAACGGGGTACGACCGTTGTCATGTTACATGGGTCTTACCTGAAAGGGACGACCTGAGTTGTCACCCAGAATGGGTGATCTCCGTGTCATTGAACCCAGAGGCTCAAACAGGCAATGCCAGCGCCGCTGAACATCGGAATTGGTGCTCAAAGTCAGGCAGGGGATGAAGGCGGTGTTTGCCAATCACCTCGGGAAGGTTGTCTCCGGCGAGAATCCGATTCTGAATTTCGATTTGGCGCGGATCCATTTGCAATCCAGTCCCTGAGGCCTTGAGACAGGCTTCTTTTGCCGTCCACAGTCGCATCAATGCCGTCTGCGCATCATCCTTAGTCAGCGAATTGACATAAGAAAGCTCATGACTGGTACAAATGGTTTCAGCAATTTCCAGGAGACAATGGCGGTGCAGTTGTTGTTCTTCAATATCGATACCAACTTCCCCGTATTTGGAAAAACCAAACGCAATGTGGTTGCCACTGTGTGCGAGATTGAAAAACAGACCGGTTGACTTGAGGAACGGCTTTCCAAACTCTTCAAAATCGAACTCAATCTCCTGCGGCTGAGTTTTTAAATAGCCCGCGATGAGTCGACGCAGAAATCCTCTCGCTACGATGAATTGACGACGATCCTTTTCAAACCGGTAGCGATCAGCCCGCATGTGTTCGTCTGCTGACAGCGTTGCAAGACAGGCGGAGAATTCCTCTTCGCCGATGCTGACTAACGAGTGCCAGACGTGCACATCTCCATTGATAAGCTGCGGGTGTCGCTCAGTTCCTGACAATACAGGTTGGACTGAGTATCGTTGAACGGTTTGGCTCATTGAATCATTGTGCCGCGCCCTGGGTTTCGAGTGCGCTGACCATCGCTTGAGTGATGCCTCCGATGTTTTCTTTGTGGAAAATCGAGATGTGATTTCCGGGGACATCGATCACTTTGATGTTTCCTTCGACTACGTTGCTCCAGCGATAATCTTCGCCAAGATCGTATTTGTCCTGGCATTCTGAAGCGCGGAAAAGGGTGAGATCTCCGCTAAATGTGCCGGGTTTGTAGCTGAGCATCGCTTCTTCGTAGGCTTGTCGCACCTGAGTCTGACGAACCCAGCCCATATGTTTTGAGGTGGGGAGGGCTCTGGCGACAGCGCCTTCGGTGCCGAATTTGAGCCGGTAACCCAGTCCTACACTGACGCGTTTCCCAAGCTTGGCGGCTTTTTTGAATACGCCGGCTTTTTCTTTGGCGGGATCGCTCCAGTTTGCGGCTACCCGTTCTGAAAGGGAGAGCTTTCGTGCTTCGGCGCTGGGATTTTCTGTATCGATCAAGCCGAGGAATTTGATTTCCCGCCCTGCATCGGAGAGCTGACAGGCCATCTCATAGGCAACAACGCCTCCAAACGAATAGCCGCACAGGTGAACGGGGCCATCGGGTTGGACTTTCACCAACTCGGCAACGTATCGGGCTGCGGTGCTTTCGATAGGTTCTTTTTTGATGGGGCCGCCATTGGTCAGCACGGCTGCTTCGAAGGCATAGAACGGGCGGTCGTCATTCATTCCGGAAGCCAGGTCCCGGTAGAAGAAGATTCCGCCATCGCCTCCGTGCACCCCGAAGAGTGGCGGAAGATCACCTTCCGACTTCAGTCGAACGGTGGTTTCTGCAATGGCTTCTCCGATTTCCCCTGTATCAGAGAGATCCAGGTATCCCGCTGGTGATTCGGAAGCGACCGGCTCATCAACTGTAATCCGCGAGTCAATTTCCCGGGCAAGCTGACGAACGGTCGGTGCGTTGAACAGCACTGAAAGGGGAAGTGACACTTCCATATCACGCTGAATACGTGCGAACAGTTTCATTCCAAGCAATGAGTGACCGCCGAGTGAGAAGAAATCGTCGTCTAACTCAATGTTCTGGAATTGAAGAACAGATTCCCAAATCGCTTTGAGCTGTAGTTCAGATTCAGTAGCCGGGGAGTCAGGAGTTGCCTTTTCGGCGATCTCATTGGTTTCCGGAAGAGCCTTGGTATCGATTTTCCCGTTCGGCGTGACCGGCATGGAATCCAACACGACGCATGATGAAGGCACCATGTAATCCGGAAGCGAGGACCTCAAGTAGTCCTTGAGCTCGTTGGGGGTCGGGCGGACGCCGTTTCTTTGGGCAACAAAGGCGACCAGAGACTTGTCACTGGAAGTGGATCCCCGGACGACAACCTTGGCTTGTCCAACATGTGGATATTGCGCCAAAACGGCCTCGACTTCTCCCGGCTCAACGCGATACCCGCGGATCTTCACCTGATGATCAATGCGGCCCATAAACTCAATGGCGCCGTCTGCCTGGAAGCGGCAGAGATCACCAGTCCGGTAGACGCGCTCGGTTTGTCCGATCCCTGTTTGGATGGTAATGAATTTTTCGGCGGTGAGGTCGGGATTATTCAAGTATTCCAGAGCGAGCCCGTCGCCGCCGGTGCACAATTCTCCGGCAATTCCGGGAGCGGCGGG
Organism: Verrucomicrobiales bacterium; assembly: GCA_048267005.1. GTDB lineage: Bacteria > Verrucomicrobiota > Verrucomicrobiia > Verrucomicrobiales > DEV007 > JABDJT01. The sequence goes on from JBLWYI010000011.1 coordinate 174,835, forward strand.
AACTCCGTTCTCATCAATAATCCAGACACTGGTATTCGAAATCGGGCGGCCGACTGGCAGAGCCGGGCGATCCAGATCTTCAACCGAGACCGGGTGAGTTGTCGTGAAGGTGACGTTCTCCGTTGGCCCGTATCCGTTGATTAGCTTGAGATCAGGATGCGCCTCAAGTACTTGCCTTGCGTGGAAAACCGGGACGACATCTCCACCGGTGATCAGCTGTTTCACGTTTGAAAAAGCTCCAAGGTCTTCTTCAACCATCAATTGAAAGAGTCCACTGGTAAGCCACAGAGTCGAGACTTTGTGTTCCTTGATACATTCCGAGATCGTTGAAATGGAGAACTGTCCAGCCGGCGGCAGGGCGAGTGTTCCGCCATTGAGAAGTGAGCCGAAGATCTCAAAGAGTGAAGCATCGAAGCAGATACTTGCAGCGTGGAGAATCGTTTCGTCGGGGCCGAAGTCGCAAAAGTTTGTGTTTCTTATCAGCCGGACGATTCCGCGGTGATTGATAACAACCCCTTTGGGTTGCCCGGTGGATCCGGACGTGTAGATGACACAGCCCGGCGTTGATCCGCTGTTCCCCTCAAAAGACGGCGGTGCTGATTTGGCGTCGCCTTTATTGATGGCATCAACCACATCGATAATGGTTCCGATCGACTTTGGAAGTTTTTCCAGAAGGGAAGCTTGAGAAACAACAAGAGTTGTCCGGCAATCTTCGAGCATGAAATTGATTCGGTCCTGAGGGTATTCAGGATCGAGAGGCACATAGGCAGCTCCGAGTTTGAGGATCGCAAGAATTGCCGCGATTTGTTCAGGAGACCGTTCCAGGAAGAGCCCGATTCGATCGCCCTGTGTGGCACCGGCGGCCACCAGTGACTGAGCGATTCGGTCTACTTTGGTTGCGAGCTCACTGTAGCTCAATGTGCCCTCAAGGAAGGCTAATGCAGAAGCATCGGCTTTTTCAGCGGCCACTTCATCAAACAGCCGAGGGATTGTTTTGTCCCTTGGATAGTCCGTTTGCGTGGTGTTCCACTGATGGAGCAACTCAAAATGTTCGGGGGCCATCGCGGTGCTGATTTCCCCGACGGTCGCATCAGGGGTGGCCACGATTTCCTGCAGAATGGCGACGTAGCTCTTCATCCACTGGCTCGCGGTGCCGGTGGAAATCAGATTCGTCTGCACCGTGAAGAGAAGTTCGATAGAATCATTCGTCTCGAGGGCGCAGAGGAACATCGGATTCATATTGAAGTTCCGACTGATGTCTTGAATCTGCGTATCCAGACCGGGGAACTTGGGGAATTGATCCATGCGTTCCAGGTTGAACACGGCATCCACTTTGGGGCGCTGTGAAATCGGCAGCTTCTTGATCAGCCGGCCGAAGGTGTAGTCCTGGTGGTCGAAACCATCGAGGAGGTTGTCCTGTGTCGCCCGGAGTAGATCAGTGAACTTTTCGTCCTTATTGATCGTTCCGACAAATGGAAGAAAGTTTACACAGTGGCCAATGAGTTTCCGGTAGCCCTCAGTTGAGTTTTGGCCGGCGGCGGGAAATCCGGTGATGACCCGGCTCTGACGCCCAATGCGGCTTAACAATATCTGATAAGCACTGAGCATGGCCGCAAAGAGGGTGGCACCTGATTTTGCGGCGACTTTTTTAAGGCCGCGCAATGTATCTCCGTCTGCCTGTTCGAATATCCGTTCACTCCGGTACTCGTTGCCACCCGTTTTGATCGCCGGCAGCGAGAGCGGGGGCACGGTCTCATTGAATTGAGACAACCAGTAGTTTTCGCTTTCGCCACCTTCAGTTGCTTTCTCTTCCGCTATGGTTTCGACGGCAAATTTCCCAAACTGCGGAGCGGAAGGAAGGTTTGCCGGTTCACCCTTCAATCTTGCACGGTAGAGTTCACTCAGTTCTGCGGTGAGAACATTGTAACTCCAGCCGTCGCACACCAAATGGTGAGCGTTCATGATGAGAGCGTGCTTGTTGGAACTCAACCGAAGCAGCTTTGCGTGGAAGAGGGGGCCGTTTTCAAGATCGAAAATCGTAGCGCGCTCATGATCGAGTTCGGCGGTGTGCTTTGCTTCCTGCTCTTCCGATCCAAGTTTCGATAGATCGACTACCGGAAGGTCAATCGTCATGGCCGGCCGGATTTGGAATCCGTCCCCATTCTGAAGGAAAGTCGCCCGGAAGGCTTCATGCCGGTCAACGATCTCCTGTAGTGCGCCGTGGAGCGCATCTACATCAAGATTCCCTTCAAAGTCGAGTTCGACTACTTCGTTGAAACAAAGTGAAGTTTCGTCATTCACCTGCGACGCCAGCCAGATCTCGGCGAGCGGCTCGGTGAGCGGGAACGTTTGAATGTCCGTCCCCGCCCGGGGCTTTTTTACGCGGGGGCCTTCCGTTGTTGAAAGAGCAACTTCAGTTGAGGACTGTTCTACCCCGGCTGTTGACAGCAACCGCGGTGGTCCGCTGAGTCGTGAGCCGTTGAGTTTTCCAATCGTAGCGGTCGCCGGGCGTTGGAAAAATCCGGCGTCCTGCATTTCAGCAATTGATTCACGGAAGGCTGAGATGACGTAATCAATGTCCTCATCTGTGTGTGCCGTGGTCATGTAGGTAGGGAAACCTTCGAGAAGGAATACCCCTTTCTCCCGCATGTGGAAGAAGAGCAGGTTCGCATATTTGTTGTCGTCGATGTGTCGAACGAACATTTGCGACCCGAAGTTCGGCATCCGGAAGGGGACGTCGTTGTCGATAAACATTTGGTTCACTGTCCCCGCCAGGCGGTCAGCTTTTGCCTTGAGATCCACCCACAGTTGCGGGCCGCTTTCACGTAAGTGGAGCAGCATTTCTTTTGCGGCGGCCATGGCCAGCGGGTGGCGGACAAAGGTGCCGGCGAAGAACGTGACGTTTTTTTCAGGGAATGACTCGTCACCGTATTCCCAGTGGCCACCATCAAAGGTGTCCATGAATTTCGCCTTTCCGGCGACAACACCTATGGGCATCCCGGCGCCCACGACTTTGCCGTAGGTAGCGATGTCCGCCTCGACACCAAAGTACTCCTGAGCACCGCGCGGTCCGGTCCGGAATCCGGTGATCACCTCATCAAACACAAAAGTGGTACCTGATTCTTCGGTGATTTTTCTAAGCTCCTGAATGAACTCTTTCGGTTGAAACTCAGGGCGACGGCTTTGGATCGGCTCAACGATGACTGCAGCCAATTCATGAGCCCGGTTGCGAATGATTTCGAGAGACTCATCGGTCCCATAAGGGAGTACGATGACATCATCGACTGCGCGATTTGGGATACCCGGAGCGGAAGGCATTGTTCGAATGTTGTCGCCCGATCCGACACCGCGCACTAACATTTCATCAAAGTTGCCGTGATAGTCCTTTTCGAATACCACGATTTTGTCGCGACCAGTCACAGTTCGGGAGAGGCGCATTGCGGCCTGAACAGCTTCGGACCCCGTGTTTACGAAGCTGGCGCGCTCGTTGCCGGTCAGTTCGCAGAAGAGCTTCGAAGCCTCCATGGCGGTTTGTGACTGGGGGCCGACTTCGACACCGCGATCAAGTTGTTCATGCAACACTGCGGTGATTCGGTCAGGTGAGTGGCCCAAAAACCCGGGGCCGAATCCATTGAGGATATCAATGTATTCATTTCCGTCGATATCGAGGAGTCTTGAACCTTTCGATTTCTTCACCACGATTTGGTAGATCATCTCTTTCCAGAGACGATTAAAATTCGAAACCGTTCGGGGATCGGCATACCATTGACGGTATTCAGCAGTGAGTGCTTTGGATGATTTGGTTTTTGCCGTGTATTTTTCGATCAACTCATCCAGGTGCCGGCTCTGCTGTTCAGTGAGAGAGTCGTCGATGTCTCGATCGATCTTGGTGGTTGGCGCTGACACTGCGCTTGCCAGTTCCTCCGCAGGCGGCGTGGGGAGCGTTGCAGTTGGCTTCTGAGGGGCAGCAGACTGCGGCTGCGGTGCTTCTGCTACTTGTGGTACTGGCACAGCAACAGGCTGAGCGGCAACTCCGCCCTGGAGCAGCGCGATTTGCTGCTGCATCAATGCCATCTGCTGTGCAATAACGGATTGAACCGTACCATTATCAGAAGAGGCCGGAGTCTGGTATGAAACAGGTGCGTATGGAGTGGGAAGCGGGGCTGCCGTTGCTGGAACTGCGGCAGGCTGGATGGGAGCCTGAGGTGGAATAGGAGCGTTGGCGACAACTGTATCCGGTAGAACTGGCTCGGCCGCCGGTTCTGTCTCGCGGAAAAGATCAGGAGCCAATGTGGCGTCCAGATGGTCCACCATGGAATCGATAGTCGAGAAGTCTGTCATCAACTGGCGCATTTTGACCGATGTACCGAATCCGTCCTGGAAAGCCTTGCTCACTTGAGTCAAAAGCAGGGAGTCGAATCCCAGCTCAAGATAGGTGGCGTCACCGGTGAGTTCGTCTTCAGGAATTCCTGACAGATTTGTCAGGATTTCTCTGATCTCTGCAGCGATGGCTTTCGAGCGTGGTGCGGTTGTCTTTGTGGCAGGTTCCATTTGCGTTTCGTTTGTGTTTGGAAATGTCTGAAGATTTACGGGGAATTCGGGCTCAAGAGAGGGAGCGGCTGATTGGGGCACGGCACCGTTTTGTGGTAACGGTGCGGGACCCGTGAGCGAGTTCTGTTGTGTCGAGGAAATTGGTTTTGGATCGACCCAGTGACGCTTGCGTTCGAACGGATAAGTAGGGAGGGGAATACGCTTCCGGGTTTCGTCGCCGTAGAATTTCCTCCAGTCGATTTCAACGCCTTTGGTCCAGAGTTTGCCGAGCGACTGAAGCATTTTGGCTTGATCCGATCCTTCTTCTTTCACATGGAGACAAGTGGATACGATGGTGTGGCCGGCGGACCGTTCGATGGACTGTAGGGCAAGTCCACCAAGCGTTTGGCCGGGACCAACTTCAATAAAGATCTGCGCTTCTTCGGCTTCACTGAGTTGAGTCACGACCTGGCTGAAGCGGACCGTTTCGCGGAGATGCTTTGCCCAGTAGAGCGGATTGGTCGCTTCCTCTTCGGTGAGCCACTCGCCGGTAACTGTGGAGAGAATAGGAATATCGGGTGCTTGCAGATCAATCGAATCAAAGCAGGCTGCAAATTTATCGACCACGGGGTCCATCATCCACGAATGAAAGGCGTGGGAGGTGTGAAGTGGTTTCGCCACGATTTCTTCAGCGGTGAGCTCATCACAAAACTTCTGAAGGGCATCGTGTGGCCCGGCAACGACACACAGTCCGGGGCTGTTTATAGCAGCGAGGTCCAGGTTCTCCGGTAACCGGGAAAGGACGTCCTCCTCGGGAAGGCGCACCGATAACATTCCGCCGCCAGGAAGCTCTCCCATGAGGCGGCCCCGGTCTGCGAGAAGCTTCAGGCCTTCTTCGAGTGTGAAGACTCCGGCATGACAGGCCGCGACAAATTCACCGACGCTATGTCCGATCATTGCTGTCGGGGTGACTCCCCAGTGTTTCCAAAGGTCAGCGAGTGCGTATTCGATCACGAAAATTGCAGGCTGAGCGAGTGTGGTGTTTTTGAGCAACTCAGTGTTTTTTTCCACATCAGTTTCATCGACAGGAAAGAGAATCCCGGTCAGTTCAACGTCGAGGTGCGGTCGGAGAATATTTGAGCAACGATCAACGAGTTCCTTAAAACGTGGCTCGGAGTTGTAGAAATCCCGGGCCATGTTGATGTGTTGCGACCCCTGCCCGGGGAACATGAAGTTGACGGGTGGGTTGCTGCGATCAGTAATCGTAGCGGCGCTTTGCCTGGAAAGTTTTTCGCGAAGGTCATCAAAGTCGGTCGCGACGATTGCGCGTCGATTACGAAAAGGTTTGCGCCCAATTGCTAGCGTCCAGGCCGCGTCAGCGGGATCCGTTTCGTCGGAGTGGGTTTGGGTGAAGGCCGAGAGGTTCTCGGAGGCTTTTTCGAGTGCGGACTCCGTGCGTGCTGAAAGAAGGAAGAGCTGGGCGTCACGCGGTGATGGCACGGATTGGACGGCAGGTGCTTCCTCGAGGACAACGTGGACGTTGGTCCCGCCAACTCCAAACGAGCTGACGCCTGCTCGACGCGGTGTTCCGTTTGGTTCTGTTTTCCAGGGGCGGAATTCTGCATTTGGAAAGAAGGGGCTGTTTTCAAAATCTATTTTCGGATTGGACTTCTGAAAATGAAGCAGTGCAGGTAGAGCTTCATTTTCCAGTGAGAGGGCCGTTTTGATCACACCGCATACTCCTGATGCGACATCCAGATGGCCAATATTTGTTTTCAGCGAACCTATGGAGCAGAACTGATTTTCAGTTACTCCTGCAGCTCGAAAGGCTTTTGTCAGAGCTGTGACTTCGATCGGATCTCCAAGTGGGGTTCCGGTTCCGTGCGCTTCGATCGCTGAGATAGTCGAAGGATCAATTCCGGCATCTTCGTGAGCCATTCGAATGACTCCAACCTGTCCATCGACACTGGGTGCTGTGTAGCTGTGCTTCACGCCGCCATCGTTGTTGATTCCAGTTCCCCTGATAACGGCATGGATATGATCACGGTCGCGAACGGCGTCGCTGAGCCGCTTCAACATGACAACCCCGGCACCGTTTCCGAAGACGGTGCCTGAAGCATTCTCATCAAACGCGCGGCAATGTCCGTCGCCGGAGAGCATTCCCTGTTCGGTATAAAAATAGCCTCGCTTGTAGGGAAGGGTAACCGTGACCCCTCCGGCCAGTGCCATGTCGCAGATGCCGTCGCGGATTGAGCGGCAGGCTTCGGCGATGGCGACTGCGGATGTCGAGCAGGCAGTCTGCATCGTCATGGCGGGTCCGCGCAGATTCAGTTTGAATGCGACGCGAGTAGCCAGGTAGTCTTTATCGTTTCCGATTTCGGTTTGAAGTGAACCAACCTGAATTTGAGGAATGAGATCAGAAAGGAATTCAGGATCAGTGCACAGATTGGTGAGTAGGTAGCTGTCGAAATAGGCTCCGGCATAGACGCCAATCCGTTCACTGTGATTGTCAGGCTGGTATCCAGAACGTTCCATGGCTTCCCATGCAAGCTCCAGGAATATCCTCTGCTGCGGGTCCATGATCTTTGCATCCTTCGGGAGAAGACCAAAGAAAGCCGCGTCGAATTTATCGATGTCCTCAATAATTCCTTTTACCGGTACAAAATCGGGGCGGTCGAATTCTTCCGGGAATTCGAGTTCATCACGTTCAAATCGAGAAAGAGATTCTTTTTCTGATACAAGGTTGTCCCAAAACTGGTCGGGATCGTTCGCACCGGGCACGCGGAGAGCCAGGCCGATGATTGCCACATCATGATCGGATGGATCCTTTTCAGTTACAGAAGTGGAAGTTTGTTTTACTTCAGTTCCGCTTTTTTCGCTCCGAATTCGTTCTTCAATTGCGATGATTGTCGGGAGAGTGAATAGCTCGGGAAGGGTAAGGTTGAGATTAAACTCTCTCTTCAGCGCCGTGAATACCCTGACCAGCTGAACGGAATTTCCTCCCAGCTCTGAAAAAGTGTCCTCAACACCGACCTTTTCGATTCCGAGAGTTTGTTCCCAGATCGCAGCGATCTTCTTCTGAACCGGGCTTCCCGGCTTAACGAAAGCTTGAGAGATCTCAGGGCGCGGTTTGGTTTTGTTGCTCAACTCGGCCTGAAGTTTGCCCGGGATACTCCATTCGTCAGCCAGTTGAAAGAAGAGTGAGCCGGACCAATTGGTCTGGCTGGCTTTTGCGGTAGCCTCCGTCGCCTTTTTCGGTGCGGTTAGATTGCCACTGGGCAGAGGTGACAGGTTTGCTGCCGCTTTTGCCGAAATGCGGTAAACGTTGTTCTGTGAATCAAATGTGGCTTCAATTTCTGCCAAAAACCGGCGCACAGGTTCATTTCGATCGGTCGCATTGAAGGAGATCTCGACAGAGTCGAAGTCAGATTGCTGAGCATATTGCCCGAGAGCGATCAGCATTCTACGCTCAACTCCTTTTCCAAGAGCCCGGCAACTGAGTAGGAAAAGATCACTGCGGATGGCGGATTCGGTTTCCGTGAAGAGGAGTGCTCCGACCAAACCGTAATCGCCAAATCGATCTGAAACCCGGACAGAGAGGCAGCTTTTGCCGGAATCGAGCTGAGAAGCGAGCTCGTTCTCAGATAGTCGCAGTGGGTTCGCATTGAATTGGTTGGTCCGCAAGGTTAGTTGAGAAATACGTGCCACCTCATCGGTAGAGGCTTTCGTGATTTCAACATTCAGATCCAAACTTTTGAGAAATGCCTCAAAACTCTGTGATGAGTCCTGAAGTTCGCGTCGCTGGGATTCCTTTTGGTAAAACTCAGTGCGGGAGGAGTCTTCAGAAGTGGTGCTTGGCCGGTCGAAACACCAGAGATGTCTTAAGAAGTGAGGAAAGCTTTCCTTTTGGTCAGGAAGACAAATTGAGATTACTTCAGGGCAGCTTGCTGCGACCTCAGCGATTTCAGCTGGGTTGTCATCAATAAAAATGAAGCTGTCCAGACCAAGGTTCAGTTCATTTGCCAGTTGCTGGATGTTTCGGGATTTTGGCAGCCAGTTTGCTTTCCATCCAGCGAAGTGCTTTCGGTGCAGAACCAGATCGTCAGCGCGTTTGTTGAAAACCTGATCCAGATCACTTTCGTTATTCTTAGAACAGAGCGCCAGGAGGAATCCTTCGCTCTGTTTTGAAACCATGAATTGTTGAAGATCTCTCCACGGGCCATCCAAATCCAAGCCGTTTGGTCCATCTTCTCCTGCGATTCCTCCCCAAAGTGTATTGTCGGCATCCAGAACTATGACTTTCGCTGGAGACCGATACTGAAGGCTAATGTTACGAACGGATACGGCCGCCAGGGCAGCATACATTTCGTGCGTAAATGGAATTCTCCCGGAAGCTTCAGCTTCGGTGTCGAATGGGCTTTCAACGAAGTATTCTGTTCGCAGTTCATGAGATGAAACACAGCTGACCGAAGCATAGGAGGAGAGTTTCCCGATGGTTGCCTTTTCCAGAGCATCAATTTCATCACTACGGTTTATCGAAGGACAGAAAACCAAAATATTTTGTTTTACTTTTCGTTTCGACAGGTCCGAAAATGCTTTTTCAAGGTCGTCGGCAATAGTCGAAGAGATTTCGCCCTCCGAAAAGTCCTCCAGGCGGATGAAGAATAGATTGATCCCGGCTTCGTTGTTTGAACTCAGGCTGTTTGGATCAAGAGCCTCCTGGAAGACCTGATTAAACTCTGAAAAGTTGATAGCCGATTCAATTCCGACTTTTTCCAGCAGAAACCGTAGGGGGGCTTCAACTGGTTCTGCAACAAAAGTGGAGGTGATCTGAATAGAGCGGGAAACAGAATTCATCAGGTAAGGGCAAGTTTTGTGTCAGTGAGTGCGGGAGAATTTGATCGCCAGTTGATGAGCTGATCAGAACTGACTTGTCTCGATACTGAAAAATTTGGGTTCGGGGCTTTTTCACAAGTCATGTCGGCGCTTGCCAAAGGAGAGGCGCTCCGCTGGTAATTTTCAGCGGGGGGTTCCCAAGCTGTTGGATAGTGAAAACTGTGAACATCCATGTTTCGGGTCAGTCGTAAGAGTCAGAATTGAAAATTTTATCAAATCGTGAATAAAAGTCCCATAATTGCAGTAATTGTCAATTACGGATAATATGGAAATTATTCAAGGTCTTAGATATTTAAATATTCCCGATTTGATGGGATTTCATTAGATGAGTCTGGGGAGTGACTATTTCGCCTCTGTTCGAAGAGGTTATCCATGTAAAATTCGAGACCCTTGGCGGGAAAGCCGGTCTGCGGAATTGGCTCAAATGCGGGGCGGATGCTGAACAAAAAGCAAGATGCGGTGAGTATGTTTTCGGCATGAGGCCATTTTCGGATATGAAAATGGCGATTCACATGGTTCGGATTCTTGTCTTGGTTCTGCTCCAGGGGGGGCTCATAGGGTGTCACCAGTCATCGTTGACTGCGGACGAACAGGGCGAACGAATCGAAGATATTGGATTACCCACCTGGCCGGACCGGGTGCCTGAGGGTAAAATTGATTTCGGCAGACATGTCAGACCGTTATTGATTATTAATTGTCTAGAATGCCACAATTCTCAGGACGCAAAGGACAACGGGAACTTCAATCTTGAAACGAAGGAACTTGCAATGACAACGGGGACGGCTCCACCTGCCCTTTTACCTGGGAACCCTGATGAAAGCCTGTTGATCAAAGTTCTGACCCTGGACAAAGCGCATCAAAAATCGATGCCCCCAGCGCCTGATAAGATATGGGGAATTCGGATGGCGATCCTTCGCAGATGGATCAAAGAGGGCGCAGAGTGGCCGGGAGAAATTCGGCTGGTGCATCCGTCTGAGATCAAGAGCTGGTGATATCAATGAATTACCTTCGATTTCCCGATGTTGGTCCTCCGAACAGCCGCCACATCATGAGGCCCCGATTGAGATGATAGACTGAGCGAAAGCCCTTCGATTTGAGGCTTTTCAAGGCATTGCGACTTCTGTGGCCTCCATCGCAATAAATCAGAAGAGGGGTATCACGACTCAGATCATTGATGCTTGAGGTATCCAGATTTCCATTCACAAACGGTGCATTTAGGGCCCCTGGAAGATGTTGCTGCTCGAAAAGCAACCGTGGACGGACATCAATGGGAACTATTTCCGTGTTGTGTTTGAAAATTCTGAGCGCTCGAGCAGTCGAAAGGTTCAAGGAGAAGTCATGTTCTGAATGACTACTGAATAGTCTTCGATCCCGGAGCCCCTCAAAAACTTTCCATCCGGCGAACGCCAGCAGGAAAGAAGCAATTAATGCAAGTAGAATGGAGAAGAGCATAGGGATCTTAATTTACATTCAATCATCAGATCTCAAAAAGCCCTTCGGGACTGGCGATAGGCATCGTGCATGGATTGTCAGGCTGGTCTGCAATCGGTGCTTAGCCCTGGCCAACCGATGCGGTGTTGAAATGTCAAATTTGGATAAAATACAGTTTGATGAGAAGAATTGAAGATTTGGTTGCTCCTTTGGTCGCTGTTGTCGGGATATTTTCTGTGTTTTCCTGGAGTTTGACAGCCGAGACTAAAACTCCTTCCCCAACTCCGGGTGACGATGATTTTGCTTCATACTCGCCCGGCAGCCCCTTTCGGTTATACGGAGGAAAAGTGGATTCCGGGAAAAAGGCATTTGAGGTGCTGAATTGTATTCAGTGTCACAAGGTCAATGGAGTTCAAGTCGCAGAGCCAAAGTCAAAACGCCGATTAATACTGACTCTGGGTAAGGAAGTCAGATACGTGAAGCGTTACGAAGACATTCTGCTCGCAATCACAAATCCCCGGCATGTAATCAACGAGCAATATCGAGCGATTCTCTCAAAAGCCGAGCTTGATGGATCGATTGAGCCGTTTATGCCTGACCTGACTGATCACATGACAGCCCGGCAACTTGTGGATATTGTGACCTTTCTCGATTCTGCATACACGAAGTCTCAACCGGAATATAAAACTCCCTCGAGGGAGTGAGTGTGGTTCGCCGGAGCGCGCTGGAAGCAGTTGAATTTGATCGCTTGACTGTAGAAAGCTCGGGTTGCTTCCTACAGTGGACGGAAGCGGCGTTCCCTATGTCACCTGGATGGCAACTTTCGCGATCGAAATGTCGGTGAGGGCTGCGAGCCAACCTGATAGTATCTGTCCACGAAGGCAACACTGTCTGGTCGTTACTCCAAAATTGACTGGTTGCATTGAATGAATCTGAGCGCGTATTAATGGAATTGAAATTTCAATGACATCATCCCATGACAGAAGTTCAGACAATCCTGATCATGAGCGTTTCCAACTGGTCGTAGAATCAGCTCCTAATGGGATCGTAGTTGCAGATCAAATCGGCAATGTTGTAATGGTGAATCGCACGGCAGAGGAACTGTTTGGGTACAGTCGTGCAGAGTTTTTACGTTTAAAAGTTGAGGACTTGATTCCCCGAAGAGTCCGGGATCAACATCGTAAAAATCGGGAAACCTTTCAGCGGTCACCAGAAACAAGAAACATGGGGGCGGGGCGCGATTTGTATGCGATGCGGAAAAACGGCGAAGAGTTTCCAGTTGAGATTGGTCTGACTCCGTTGCCGGAAAAAGACGGAATGTTGATTCTGAGTTCTATTGTGGATATTACTGAACGTAAGTTGGCTTCCGAAGAGAGGTTGAGATATTCAAAGCAACTGGAACGCCGGAATGAAGAGCTTCGGCTTCAATCTGAAATCCTGCAGAATGTACACGATGCGGTATTCCTCGTGAATCAGGACGGTGTAGTTGTTGATTGGAACAATGGGGCCGCCCGGATATTTGGTGTCAAGTCTGAAGAGGCAATTGGCTACCCAATAACAGAAGTGTGCCCCACGGTAGGGGCTCATCCATTTTTTGATCGAATACTTCCAGCGCTTGAAGGGCGCCCTTCGACTGATCAGTTGATTCGTTGTGAGATTGAGAGCGGAAAGGAAATTTTCCTGAGAACCCACGCCAGCAAAATGGCACTGACTGATGGGGATGGGTATTTGGTATGCGCCAGTGATGTTACCGAACAAAAGCGACTCGAAGACGAGATCCTTAGCGTTAGCGAAAATGAGCAACGCCGGATCGGTCAGGACATTCATGATGATCTGTGTTCTCAGCTATCGGGTATAGGATGTCTCTCCAAGGCAATGGAAGCTACCTTGAGCAAGCATCATAAGCAGGAAGCAGAGATGATGGCGCAGATCACCGAAATGCTTGCGGGTGCAGGGAAGACTGCTCGCCAAATTGCGAAGGGGCTTGTTCCTGCGGCTGTTGAAACGCATGGTTTGTCAGGTGCTATACGTGAGATTGGTGAGCGGAGCCGTGAGGTTTTTGGCGTCAACTGTGCGACAAGGGTAACGAATGTGAAGACAATCGATGACTTGCCTTTGGGAACTGCAGTGCAGTTGTATCGAATTGCCCAGGAGGCGACGTCAAATGCTATCAAACACAGTGATGCTGAGTCGATTAAGGTCTCAATCGGAATTGAAGGCAACCTCCTGCGTCTCATTGTTGAAGATGACGGAAAAGGGATGCCAAAGGATCTGGTTTCTGCCGGGATGGGATTGCTGACAATGAGGCGAAGGGCGGAAATCATTCAGGCGGATTTTGATATTCATGCCTCGCCCGGAGCCGGAACAAAAATTCAATGTTCGATTGAGATTTAATAAGAATGAGTTCCGAAAAAACAGCCAGAGTTATCATTGTCGATGATCATCCGATCATGCGAATGGGACTTTCTCATCTAATATCAGCTGGGGGAAATGTAGACGTTTGCGGAGAAGCGGGATCAGCCGCTGAAGCCCTGTCATTGATCGAGACGCTGGAGAAAATTGATTTGGCAATTGTGGATGTGTCGTTGCCGGACCGTAGTGGACTGGAATTACTGAAGGATTTCAGAGCGATTGATCCGAATCTAAAATGCCTCGTGATTTCATCTCACGATGAGGAAGTCTACGCTGAGAGGGTATTGCGGGCTGGCGGACGTGGCTACGTGATGAAAGACCGGGCTCCGGATCAGTTGGCCGAAGCGATTCAACAGGTATTGGGGGGAGGGATTTTCCTTAGTGAAAAAATGACGGCCACCATGATGGAGGTATTTGCCGGGGGGGATTCAGGATCTTCAATCTCGTCACTGACCGACCGCGAACTTGAGGTCTACCGTGCAATCGGGGAGGGGAAGACTTCGCGAGAAATCGCCGGCATATTGGGCATCAGTATTCGGACTATTGACGCACACCGGACTCACATAAAAGACAAACTGGGGTTCCGGGATGCTGCTGAGCTTTCTTACAACGCAATCCGTTGGGTGGGATCTCAGGCTTGAAATAAGGAAGCTCTGAGTTCGGTTTTCTCCGGAGGAAAGAGTTTACTCATGTACGGGATTTGCGTACGCACTGTTCGTAGTGGATCGGATTTTTGAAACCGAACCTTCGCGAATAACGAAATTCATCAGGGTGGATAGTATTGTGACCATGAATCGCAATCAAGCTCACCTGACTTCAGAGGAACGGATCTATCAGAAGCTCGTCTCATCTCCTCTTTACCAAACCTATCGGAAGGCTTTCATGAACGCCACCGGTATGAGTTTGGTATTACTGCCGGTTGACGAAGAGACTGAGGTGGTTGATCAGGATAAGCGATTTCAAAACAACTTTTGTCAGAAGTTGAACACAGGAAATCAGGAGTCCTGCCGGGCATGTGCATTGGCTCATCAGTGTCTGGCTGATTCCGTTGGAGAGCGGGCGGAAACGATCACCTGTTTTGCAAAAATGCGGGAGACGGCAATACCGGTTCGTGCTGGAAATCAAACAGTTGCGTATTTGGCTACAGGACAGGTTTTTACCGAGCAGCCAGAAAAACAGGCATTTAAAGAAATCAAAGAACGATTGGTGAATAATGGCTGTTCCGAACCTGAGGTCGAAAAGCTATTCGATACATGGCGTGAAGGTAGAGTGGTTTCGCTGGATGAATATGAAGGCCTTGTCACAATTCTGGCAGCATTCGCCCTTCAATTGTCAGATCTGATGAACCGACTGTTGATAGAAAATGCGAATTCAGAACCGGACTTTGTGATTCGTGCAAAGCAATTTGTGAATGCAAATTTGGAAGAGAAAATATGTCTCGAGGAAATCGCTAACCATGTAGGTGTCAGTTCCTTCTACTTTTGCAAAGTTTTCAAACAATCCACGGGGATGACGCTCACAGAATATGTGAACAGGCGTCGGGTGGAGTGGGCAAAGAGAAAATTGCTGAATCCACAGGCGCGAGTCACCGAAGTTGCTTTTGATGTTGGATATCAGTCATTGTCACAGTTCAATCGTAGTTTTCTCAAGTATGTCGGAGTTTCCCCAACTCGATTTCGGGAAAAACAATCCAACGCAGCTCAAATGGCCGGGCGATTTGCCGCGTAAATATCATCATTCTTTAGCAAGAAAAGGGGGCTTTATCTTTCCCTTGAGCCCCTTGGGCCAGTCGGCCCCCTCCTCAATCCAGCGCCTGATTAATTCGATTTCCTCCTTTGTAGGCCCCTCTCCGACCATCGGCATTGCTTTCTCATGAAAGTGAGGCGCGCTCAGGGCGGAAATGATGAGACTCTTTTTTGAGTCACCTGGTATGATGTAGACTAGGCCGGCCTTGGTCTTGCCAAATGCCAGTTTAGCGTTCTCAAAACTGATTCGATTCGGTAAAGTCTTTCGATTGTGGCAGTGGACACATTTTTCACGGAAGATTGGTTTGATCTGTTTGACAAAAGAAACAGGATCTTCTGCCTGAAGCCTTACTGAAGAAATTAAACAAACTGCGACATTCAAAGTGATCACGAATTTAATCATGGTTTAAGCTATCCGTGATTGATGGGATCACTTGTCAAACGTTGCTCAATTCAGCGCAGGATTTGATCAAGAAGTTGTCGAAAACTTCGTTGCTATGAGGCAGCGGTTTTAGTCGGGTCGACTAGTGGGGAGCTTGCCCATTCCAGGACAGCTTCACCTAAGACACAGACAAGAACTTCGTCTGTCAATTCATCAGTGTTCAGAAGCAGATGATAGCAATTGGGATCGTCAATGTCAGCCCCGGTGTAGCGTTTCACATAAAGTGCGCGACTTCTATCTGACTCGGTCACCAGAATCTGGGCTTCTTTTGTTGAAAGGCCATATCGTTCAGCGGTGTAATTGATCCGAGTGTTCTCTGTGCCAGTCAACCGAACATGGAAGGTGTTTGCCATGTCGGCCGTAACAAAATTCGCCGCCCGCCCAATCACAATTGCGTTGCCCATTCGGCAGAGCCTACGAATCACGTTGGAGGAGTGATTGAACAGCGTCCAGCTTGAAGGAGGGGAATTGAGAAGCTTCCCCAGGTCTCCACCTATCGGGAATTTGGTGCACTCTGTGAGGAACGGTTGCAGAGAAGGTTTAAGTTTCTGGTCTTCGATTATCTTGCCGACCAGCGATTGATTGAACAGTCCCCACTCCAAATCACTCGAATCGTCGTTTGATTCCAGGAACTCCGCGAGTTTTGTCCCAATCCGATCAAGACCTGCCCCGCATTGGCGGGAAATTGTCATCGAAGGGAGCATTGGGGCGTCCTCATGCAACGCTTCGCCTGCGATGCGAGAGCGCAAAAATCGCTCCATGCGTCCCAGTAACAAGTCTCGGTTGATCATCCTTACAGGCTGGCAGAAACATCGGCTGGGTTCTCCGCATTACTTGCGTTTCGGAATGCACAGCTTGAATAAATAAATTAGCGAGGGGGCGCCTCGCTTATCTGAATCAGGCTCCGATCGCTCGTTTGTACACTCCAGAAAAGTCCTCCCAAAATATAGGCTACGCCTGCTGTTAGAATCCAGCCATCCTGCTCCTGAAGAATGAGGGCGCTACTGGTAACTGCCCCTGCTAGAAAAGAAAAAAGTGATACACACTGGAATCAAAAGTTTCCAGGGCTCGATATTGTGCCCTCGAAGCTTCATGCCGAGGTGAATGCCAAAATCTGTGAATATTCCAGTTAAATGAGTGGTTCTTAGAACAACTCCCCGATAACGACTGGCTAGCGCGTTTTGAGCTCCACAAACCGCACTTGCGGTTGCGATGGTTAGAAGTGGAAATTTTCCGTAAGCAAAATGGCCAGCAACAAGAATGATTCCAAGTGAAGAAAGGATTCGTCCATAAGGCAACTTGATCTCCACTGTGGGATGATGGAGTAGAAACCCGGATATGGTTGCGCCCAAGATAAACCCGAGCGTCGCAATCGCCACATTGACGATGTGAATGCCATTGTCTTGGCCGATCGTGGAAAGTCCCGACCCAATTCTCGAAATGTCTCCAGTCAAATGGCTGACTGAGATCCCTGGGGCCTGTAAGAAATTCTGTGTAAATTGATTTTGCTGATGCAATCCAATACGAAAAGGAAAGACATCAGATGAAAT
>JBLWYI010000012.1:0-188774 GCA_048267005.1 Verrucomicrobiales bacterium
GACAAAAAAACCGACCCCATCTCGATGATGTGATCGGCCTTGCGAGCCGCTTTACGACCCAGCCTCTTTCGGCTGGGATTGTGATTCTACACGCAGAATCAGAGGGGTCAACGGCTTTCGTAAAAGAAAATGCACTTTTCTTGTTTTCGCCGGATTCGGGTCGGAAAACGCCGATTTATCAGAGGTTTCCATAATTATTTGCAAGCTGAAACGTTGCTTCCTGCCACCCTCTGATCGGTAGCCTCACAAGAGACCTCTATTTGGCTGAATCACCCTTCAATTTGGAGCCACGATCTTGATAGTTTTGCTCCCTGTAATTTCGTGATTCCGAAAATTCCGATGCGATCCGACAGGGTTTATTCGGTAAATAGACCCTGTTCGATCGAAATCCCTCTCCCCCTGGATACCCTGCATCGCCCCCTTACAGATCGACAACACCCAAACCGTTGTCCGAATCTCATATTGCGGGCGGGCAATATGAATTGGGAGGCGCCTCCTTTCACGGTTCGGAAAGTGGTTTACCCCTTCGAGCCGCCCAAAAAGTGCTTCGAAAGCCATTTTCGCTCCGGTAATGCCCTTCTTAATGTGGCGGAAGTGCCTGCAAATTCGTGCAACGGGTTCCGCCCGCTGGCAAAAGCCGCTGCAAAACCATGTAATGACCACCGCCCCACGGCGGATTTGGATACAAATCCATGCAACGACCTCCGCCAGATGGCTAAACCCGATGCAGATTCGTGCAGCCCCTCCCGAACCGGGACGGAAGCCACCACCCGTTCTTGCGACCACCTCTATAATAAGGAAGCTCCCCATAGCCGAAAAAACCACTCGCCACCCTGCCTGCTCGAATCTAGTTTCCGCGCACTATGTTAAAAGCAGGCATCGTTGGTCTCCCAAACGTCGGAAAATCCACACTCTTCAATGCAGTCACCCGGACACGGAAGGCTGAAGCAGCAAACTATCCTTTTTGCACGATCGATCCCAATACAGGAGTCGTCACCGTGCCGGATGAACGGCTTGAGGTATTAGGAAACCTTTCCAAGACTCAAAAAGTTGTCCCCACCGCCATCGAGTTTGTCGATATTGCCGGATTGGTGCAGGGAGCCTCCGAAGGCGCCGGCCTGGGAAACAAGTTCCTCGCCAACATCAGAGAAACAGACGCCATCGTCCAGGTGGTGCGTTGCTTTGAAAATGATGACATCATCCACGAGCTCGGATCGGTGGATCCACTGCGCGATATCGAAATCATCAACGCTGAATTGATGATCGCCGATCTGGCGACGCTGGAGAAACGCAAATCCTCCCGTGAGAAAAAAGCCAAAGGCGGAGACAAGGAATCCAAGGCCGAGCTGGCTCTCATCGAAAAGCTCGTGCCGCATATCGATTCCGGTAAGCCGGCCCTCACCGCTGATCTGTCAGCCGATGAGCGGAAATTGATGAAGGACTTCTTCCTCCTTTCTTCAAAGAAAACAATTTTTGCCTGCAATGTCTCCGAAGAGGAACTGGCCGGTGCATTGGAAAATCCGGACGGTCACGAAATGGTTGCCCGGGTGAAGAAATACGCCGCAGAAACACACGGAGCGGAAGCCATTGTGATTTCCGCGCGGATTGAAGAGGAAATGAGCGACCTCGAGCCCGACGATGCGGCGGAATTCCTCGCTGACATGGGAGTGACAGACAGTGGAGTCTCAGCCCTTATCAAATCCGTGTATCATCTCCTTGGCCTGCGCACTTACTTGACCACCGGCGTTCAGGAAACCCGCGCATGGACCATCACTGAGGGTGACAAAGCTCCAAGAGCGGCAGGTGTGATTCATGGTGATTTCGAACGGGGATTTATCGCTGCTGAAGTCGTCCACTACGATGACCTCATCGAACTGGGCTCCAAAGCGGCGGCACGGGACGCGGGGAAACTCCGCATCGAGGGAAAAGAATACGAAGTTAAAGACGGCGACGTGATTGAGTTCCGCTTTAACGTCTAAACCTCAATAACTGAGTCGCACAACAGCGGTGTCATAATTGGCCCGCTGTGATTGACTTTCTAATCCCACCCCATAGACTTTCGGCCCCTACCACCTCGACCACGAGCGAGTAGGGATCGTATTTTTGGAATCTGTATGAAAAAACCTCGCCTGCCGTTTCCGGCATATTTTTGTTCTCTCATCCTCTTCACCGCATCCGTTGCGACTGCTCAGCAAGAGGCTCCTGCTCCAAATACTCCCCCTCCCCCTCCAGCAGGAAAAAGCGGAGTCACGGCCACAGTTGATCACGAAGCCGTCGAAGCCAGCCTGACTCCCGAGTCGGTTCAGGCAGACATATCCGAGATCGAATTCGATTCCGTGGTTCGCGTTGAGGTGGATACCAAGACCCCCAACTTCCGAGTCCCGTGGAACATCGGTGGAATGGGAAGCGGCGTGGGGACCGGCTTCCTCGTGGGCGAGAACAAATTCGTTACCAATGCCCACGTCGTTTCCAACAACCGCCTTATTTACATTAAGAAAGTGAACGATCCGACCCCGTACGTCGCCAAGACGATCACGGTGGCTCACGATTGCGACCTGGCTCTTCTCGAGTTGGTCAAAAAGGAAGACTTCGATAAAGCATTCAAGGATGTAGAGCCTCTTTACCTCGGTGGAATCCCCAAGCTCAACACCACGGTGATCGCCGTTGGCTACCCTATCGGTGGTGAGCGTATTTCCGTGACACGCGGTGTTGTCTCACGGATTGACTTCCGCGGCTACACTCACTCCGGAGTTGATAACCACCTGACCATTCAAGTGGATGCAGCTATCAACCCCGGAAACTCAGGCGGCCCGGTGCTGCAAGACAACCAGGTCGTCGGTGTGGCTTTCCAGGGATACTCCGGAAATGTCGCCCAGAACACCGGCTATATGATTCCCACCCCGGTCATCGAGCGCTTTTTGAAAGACAGCGAAGACGGCAAGTATGATCACTACGTCGACATTGCGACCAGCACGATCAACATTCTCAACCCCGCACAGCGAATCGCGCTGGGTCTCCCCAACGACGGAAAAGGCGTCATGGTGGCCAAAGCCGATGCTGCCGGCTCTGCCGGAGGAAAGATTGAAACGGAAGACGTTTTGCTCTCCATCGACGGACATGAGATTTTCTCTGATGGATTCATCGAGATCGATGGCGAGCGGGTCGACATGAACGAGATTATTGAGCGGAAGTTCGCCAGCGACAAGGTTGATCTCGAAGTCTGGCGCAAAGGGAAAAAAATCAATATCACTATTGAGCTCCAGCGTTTCATTCCCTATCTCCTTCAGGCCAATCAGTACGACAAGCAGCCAACATTTGTCCTCTTCGCCGGGATGCAATTCCAGCCGCTGGATCGCAGTTTGATGGCTGCCCATCCCATGAGCGACATGCAGGTCCGTTATCACTACCTGTATTACGCGCAGGAGGAACTTTACCGGGATCGACCCGAGACCGTAATCCTCACAGCCGTTCTGCCGGATTCAGCCAACACCTATCTCCAACCCTATGTGGGCAAAGTGATCGACAAAATCAACGGTCAGAAAATCCGCCTGCTTCAGGATGTCAAAGATGCGCTTGATGGTGACCATGCCGAAGAAGGACGGGAAGATTTCCACGTGATCCGGTGTCTGGGCGAAGGCCGCCCGCTCGTGATCGAGCGGAAGGTGGCTCAGGAAGCGCACAAACGAATCATGGCTAAATACAATGTGGGATTCGATCACTACATCGAGAAGCCTGAGATCCTCGAAGTGAAGGGGCTCTTCAATCGCGAAGAAGCAGACAAACGCGACGCGGAGAAAGAGGCCGAAGGCAAGGGAGACTCCGATACGGGCTCTGACGATGACGGCGGCTTAGACATCGCCGAATAATAAAATCCCGTCCTAACACACCAACATTTTGAATTTCATGAAAGCCACTTCAATTTTCGCCATCGCAATACTGGCCCTGGCAACCGCGCTGCCCGCCTTTGGGCAGGACTTAAAACCCAGTCCCGAAACCTGCCTCATGCGGGTGAACTCGACGTTGCAAAGTTACAGCTTCCTTCGCCCCTGGGAAAAGGGTGCGCCGACTCCACGCCGTGGACTGGGTGCCATCCTCAAAGGCAACCGCGTGCTGACAACAGCCGAGCTGACGGTGAACTCCACCTACATCGAGCTCGAGCATCCAACCAGCGGACGCAAAGTGCCGGCAAAGATCGTCGGCCGGGATTACGAAGCCAACCTCGCCCTGCTGGCCCCAGCCAATGATGACATGAGCGTCTTTGAAGGAACTGTCCCGGTTGAAATCGACGAATCAGTCGAAGGCGGAGACACCCTTGAAGTATGGCAGATCGAAGACAACGGCGACGGTGTCACAACCAGCGTCGAAGTGCTTCGTGCTTCGGTCGGGCGTTACTTCGTGGATCGTTCCGTCCTCCTCATCTATGAGGTAAAAGGATCTCTCCAGGCCCGGGCCAACAGCTTCACCCTCCCCATTTTCAAAGACAACAAATACGTGGGGTCACTCCTCAGCTACAATTCCAAAGAACAAACCGCAGCGGTGCTTCCAGCCCCGGTGATCAAGAAATTCCTCGCAGATTTGGAAGACGGAGACTATGCCGGCTTTCCTAACATCGGCCTGAGCTACTCCCAGATGCTTGATGAGCAGCTGCGCAAATTCAGCGGTGTGGCCGATAAAGAAGGCGGGGTTTACATCCGCAGCGCCCGCAAGGATGGATCCGCCGGGAAATCCGGTATCGAGAAAGGCGATGTCCTTCTCGCCATCAACGATCACCCGATTGATTCCCGCGGTAACTACGTTCACAAGAAATACGGCAAGATCAACTTTTCCCATATCGTCCGTGGCGAAGCGAACGTGGGCGACACCTTGAAATTCCATATCGTCCGTGACGGAAAGGAAAAGACCATTGATGTGAAGCTGGAGCGCAAGTTGCCGACTGACTATTTGATTGATCCCTACATGTTCGACCGGGGACCAAAATACGTCATCTTCGGTGGCCTGATCTTTCAGGAACTCACCCTGCCCTACCTTCAGAGCTGGGGCGGAAAGTGGTCAACCCAGGCTCCCTTCAAACTCGTTCACGCGAACTCCAGTCCTAAGAAATACGAAGACGAAGGGCGCGAGAAACTCGTATTCCTTTCAAACGTCTTGAAGACACCGGCAACGCTCGGATACGAAAGCCTTGGTGGTGTGATCCTGAACAAGGTGAACGGCAAAGAGATCAAAAACATCAACGATCTCAGCAAAGCGCTCGCCGAAGCCCCGGAGAACAAAGTTCACCGGATTGAGTTCGACGGATTCCCGGAAGTCATCTTTGTGCATGACGACGTGTCCCGCCAGATCAATCAGCAGCTGATTCAATACGGCATCAGCGAGCTGGAGCGTCTCAAGTGAGACTTTCCCGTTCAACGATCGAACAGGGTTGATTCAACGATCAGACCCTGTTGGATCGTGTGAAACTGAAGGGTGGCGAGCCGCTTACTTTTTCGCTTCCTTCTTTGGGTCCGGTTTCTTCTCTTCCGGCTTTGGCTTGGGTTTCGGCGTCACCGTCAGCCAGATGTCATCAATCTCATCGCGCAGGAACGGTCCGCGCGCGGCGCTGTCCTGAAGCGAAAACGGTACCCGCTTTTCAACAGAGCCTTTTCCGTCGGCCCCGGGTTCCACGATCTTAATCTGAAGCGGCCCGCTGAATGCCTGGGCGTCGTCTTTTGCTTTCAGCTTGATGGTGACATCCCCCGACTTTTCAGGGATCTCTTTGGGCAGTTCAACCTCAACATTTTTCGCCCCCTCAATGGCCAGTTCCAATGGTGCTTTATGTCCATGAAGCCGCTTGAAGGAAACCTTGATATCGGCTGACGCCCCCGCTTTCACCACGTAGCTGTGCTTGTCGACCGTGGCCGAGAATTCCGGTTGAGGAGGTGCCACGGTCAAACGGTAGCCGAAACTCTCCCCTGCCCTGCCAAACCGGTCTGCGACCTCAATGCCATAGTCTCCGTCGGCTGACACCTTCCAAAGATACTCAGCATCGCGCGTTGGTTTCACATCATCGGTCTCCCGCAGAAGGACGCCATCCGGCTTAAAGATGCGCAACACAGGATCGGTTTCGAAACCGAGAGCAAAGGCATCAACTTTCACCAACAGGGACTCCCCCTTTTTCGCAGTCACTGCGATCCGTTCCGGCGTGTTCTTTTTTTCGAGCGAAGCCACCACTTCCACCGGTGCAGGCCGGGCTTCTGAAACCGGGGCTTTTTTCTTCACCTCCTGTGGAGAAAAATGGGGCGGCAATGAGTTGCGATCGGTCGCCAGATGCAACCGGTAAACGCAGCTGCTGGTACCCTGTAAATTCACATTAGCAGAAGCCGGATGGGTGGTGCCGAGCACCCCGACGATGTATTTTCCGTCGGCCGGAACCGGAAAGGCGACTCGTGGGTCGAGGTTGGTGGAGCCGTCATGCTGCAACACCAACCGTGCTCCTTTTGCATCGTAGATTTGCAGCATTGGATCGAGCGGCGAGCGCAAAGCGTATCCGTCCAACCCCACGTGAAGGGTCTGGCCTTTCTTCAATGTCACTGAATAAAAATCAGCCTCATTCCGTTTCAAGAGTCGACCGTTCATCACAACGGGCAGGGATTCTTTGATCTCGAGGGGCTCCAGAACAGCCCCGTGCTCCGCTTTTTCATCCTCGGCAATTTCGGGAAGCTTCCCGGCGTAAAACAATCGTGGTTCGGAGGCTCCTTCTGCGTTCAGAAACCGGATCCAGACCGGGCCGGGCTTCACTTTTGGATCGAGCTTAATTTTCCCCACCCGCTCTTTTTTCTCATCGGCGACGAATGTCACACCCGGGTCCGAAGACCAGAATTCACAGGGCCAGGGTGCGGCTTTCCCGGCAAAGGCGACATCGACTTCGGTCCCGATTTTCCCACCGGCGGGCAGGACAGAATCTATGGTCGGCGGTGCGGCCATCGCAGCCGCGCCGAACAGGGAAAGGAGGAGAAAAGGGCGACCGGTCATCAATCAAAATCGTCAGCCGCACGAAGCCCGACTGCAAGTACCGTTAAACCGCTAGACCACCGCAAAACCGGAATCAAAAAGTGCGAATTCTCTTGCCCTCAATCCCGCCCTCGTTCGTAAATTGTTGTTATGCCAGAACTCGCTGAAGTTGAATTTTTCCGGAAACAATGGGATTCCGGAATAGGTCAGGTTTTTGATCGCATTTCGGTCCATCCCAAGGCCCGGGTTTTCCGGGAAGTTCCGGCGGCCACCTTTCGCAAAAATTTAACCGGGGAAACGTTGATCGCCAGTCATGGGCACGGGAAACAGTGGCTCTTTGAATTTTCCAACGGGAAATGGCTTGGCGGGCATCTCGGAATGACCGGCAAACTGTTTGCTTCCGATGGAGGTTATAAGCCGGAAAAACACGATCACCTGGTGCTTCACGGATCGGATACGACGCTGGTTTTCGCTGATCCGCGGATGTTCGGAAAGGTAACGCTCGATATTGAAACGGGCGGCTTCCCGAAATGGTGGGCCGACCTGCCGCCCCGGACGTTGGATAAAGCCTTCACCGGGAAATACGTGGCGGACTTTCTGAAACGGCATCCGAAATCTCCCATCAAGACACTACTGCTCGATCAACGCGCCTTTCCCGGGATCGGTAACTGGATGGCAGATGAAATATGCTGGCGGTTGCCGGTAGATCCAGCCACTCGCTGCGGAGAACTCACTGAAAATCAGGTTGCGGCGATCTGGAAAGTGACCCGCGAAGTTTCGCGCCAGGCGATGCGGGTTATCGGGAACGATTGGGGTGATCCGCCCGACTCATGGTTGTTCAACCATCGTTGGAAAGACGGCGGATTCTGTCCACGCAAGACATGCGGAACGGTATTGGTCCGTGCCGATCTGCGGGGGCGAACGACGTGCTGGTGCCCGAATTGCCAGGGCTGACTTCCCGTATGTCGCAGGGCGACCGATCAATTGGAGCCGTTGGACTCCTCGAACTGCTGCTTGGCGAACACCTGCAAATCGATGTGCTCATCTGACTCATCGACGATTTCCTCGCCAATCACGCTTTCAAGAAAATCCTCCAGGGTCACAACCCCCACACAATCACCGTATTCATTGACGACCTGACCGATGTGCGAGCGGTCCCGCAGAGCGGTTCTGAATGCCGCGATGATCGGTTGAGTTTCGTAGAAAGTGGGCAGCGGCCGTTTAAAATCAGCGAGCGGAATATCTTTGTTCTCGGAAACCAGCAGATCCGTTTGCAGGACAAACCCGGACCAATCCCCGGTCTCAGCATCGTTCAACGGAATTCGCGAATAGGATGACTTCGAGATTGCATCCCGATGATCTTCCAGCGTGTCGCTTTCAGGCAGGGAAAAAACAACGGTTCGCGGCGTCATGATGTCGCGGACTTTCACGGAATCCAATTCGATCGCATTGTTCATCAGCGATCTCTGTTCAGGACGTAACATCTTGGATTCGGTCACAATTTGGGCGAATGCCAGGACCTCTTCTCTGCTCATCTCCTCGACCTTCTTCGTGACGATTGATTTTGTGATCACCTCTAAAACCACCAGGACAGGTTTTAGCATGATGACGAGAGAGCGGATCACCATTGAGGTGGGCGCAGCCAGTCGCTTCCAGTAAACGGCCCCCACAGTTTTCGGGATAATTTCTGACAACACCAGGATCAGAACTGTCATGATGGCACCCCCGAGCGCTACCCACTCGTTTCCGTAGAGCTTATAGATCTCTGAACCCACTCCGCTGGCACCGACGGTATGAGCCACGGTGTTTAATGTCAGAATAGCCGACAGTGGTCGGTCAGGGTTCTCCCGTTGCCGTAAAAGCCGTGCACTGGCCCGCGGACGGCTTTCGCTCATCGATTTCGCAAAGGCAGGCGTCACCGAAAGAAAGACCGCTTCGATCACCGAACACAATGCGGAAACGCCCAGCGCGATGACTACATAAAAAACCAACCATCCGTGACTCCCTGTCGCCCCCTCAGGCATTTCCGGCAACACCCCGGCTCCTAAAATCTCTGCGTATAGCATTTTCAGAACCGGTGAAGTATGATTTCTCTAATTTTCAATCTCCGGAAATCTCGCCGCAAGTTTCTTCAAATCAAGGCACCTCGGTTAAAGTTTTTATTCATCTTATCCGGGATTTGAGGCGTAGCATTCGCGCCAACTTTCTGCGATTCTCCAAAATGGCCGCCACAAAAATCAATGCCCGCGAGCTTGCCGACATTCTCGATCACACTCCCTCTTCTCAGAATGTGATGCTGGTCGGCCGGCACGGCATCGGGAAATCCCAAATTGTCACCAGCCATTTTGCGGCGAGAGACATGACGGTCGTTCCGTTTTTCCTCGGGCAAATGAGTGACCCCGGGGATCTCATCGGATTGTTTCACAAAGACGAAGAAACAGGGCGTTCGGTTTTCCTCCCGCCGTTCTGGTGGCCGACGGACGAAACTCCCATCGTCCTTTTTCTGGATGAATTGAATCGCGCCCGCCCCGAGATCCTGCAAACAGTGATGGATCTGGTTTTGAATAAAACACTGGCAGGGAAAAAGCTGCCTGAAGGAAGTATTGTCGTCTCTGCGGTCAACGAGGGGGACGAATACCAGCTCACCGAATTGGATCCGGCTCTGGTGTCGCGTTTTAACATCTACGAGTTCACTCCTACTGTTGAAGATTGGCTTGTCTGGGCTGCACGGGTGGAGCTCGATTCCCGTGTGATCCAGTTTATTCAGGAGAACCCGCTTCTGCTCGATTCAGACCCCAAAACTGAATCACAGCGATCTTCCACGGTTCCGTTTGGAGGGGATTTGACGAAAACCCCGGATCGCCGCGCCTGGGAAAAAGTTGCCCACCTTCTTTCGAATGTTGAATCCATCGGCGACATCCACACCAAATTGATCGCGGGTATCATCGGAGTCCCTGCCGCATTGATGTTTACGAAAACCCTTCGCGCGGCTCCTTCCCTGACGGCAGACGATGTCTTGTTCCGCTTCGCCGGATCAAAAGACAAATTATCCCGCTTAACCGTGCCTGACTTTGCGAACCTGAATGAGCAAATCCTTTTGCGGCTACAATCCGGAAAGAAAATGACCGCTGCGGAGAAGAAGACCGCCCTGGGGAACTTCACGAAATACCTCGAACTTCTCAAAGAGGCCAGCCACAACGAAGCATTGGCCCACCTGGCCAATCAGCTCGAGAACCCGCGCTTTGAGAAGGCCAATCAGGTTCTACTCGGTGACATGGCCATCCTGGGACTGTTGACCGAGTTTATAGAGGCCATCGCGATCGAGTGACGGAAGAGAAATTTCTGACACCCTTGTCAGGTGATTGCGGACCAAACCAGCCTCGCCTCCCCCGTCGGCCCCATGTAGCATACCGGCATGATCTTCCGGCTGCTCGTTCTTGTTTGCTTCACTGCAACTGCGCTTCATGCCTACGAACATGGCGATGCGGTACCGGCCGACTTTAAAATGCCGGAGCCGCTTTCTCTTGAGGAATCGCTCAAGACTTTGGCCACAAAACCCGGACTGAGTATCGAACTCGTCGCCGCCGAGCCCCTGACGATGGATCCGGTCGCGATTGATTTCGGCCCCGATGGGAAACTCTGGATCGTCGAGATGGCCGACTATCCTCTCGGTCTCGACGGAAAGAACAAACCGGGAGGGCGTGTGCGATTCCTGACCGATTCGGATGGTGACGGAAAATTCGACAAGTCGACGCTCTTCCTCAAGGATCTCAATTTTCCAACCGGAGTGAAAGCCTGGCGAAACGGAGCCATTGTCGTGGCGGCACCGGAGATCTTTTATGCCGAAGACACCACCGGGGACGGGAAAGCTGATAAACGGGAATTGTTGTTCCATGGCTTCAAAGAAGGAAATCAGCAACACAGAGTGAACGGGCTTGTCTGGGGACTCGATAATTATCTTCATCTCGCCAACGGCGATTCAGGAGGGAAAGTCAAATCAACCAAAACCGGTGAAACGCTCGACCTGGGTTCATTTGATTTGAAAATCCGGCCTGACACAGGAGAAATGGCGAAGACGTCCGGCCGCACTCAATACGGTCGGGTGCGTGATGATTTCGGGAACTGGTTCGGCTGCAGTAATTCCAAACCCATCTTCCAATTTGTTCTGCGGCAGGAAATTCTCGCGCGGAATCCTCATGTCGTTTATCCGCCCGCAGCGGTTTCCATCACGGAACAAGCCTGGGCGCCTGAGATTTTTCCCACCTCGAAGCCCGCGCTGCGATACAACGATCCGCATGCCCGCAGCCGGATCACTTCGGCCTGTGGACTTGGAATCTACCGCGATGCAGCGCTGGGGGTGGATTACTACGGCAATGCATTCATCTGTGAACCGGTTCACAATCTGGTTCACCGTCGCATCTTAAAACGCCCCGGAGGCGAAACGATCTTCAAAGCAGAACGGGCGGACGATGAACAGAAGAGCGAGTTCTTTACGTCGACTGACCCGTGGGTTCGGCCCGTCCAGGCGACCACGGGACCTGATGGCGCCCTGTGGATTGTCGACATGCACCGGTTTGTGATTGAGCACCCGGAATGGATTCCTGAACCCTGGCAAAAGGTCCTCGACCTCCGTGCCGGAAGTGAACTCGGTCGCATATACCGGATCGTGAATGATAACTGTGGACCGGCGGTGCACGATGCCATATCGCAGAAGAGCGACACAGGTTTAGTGACAATGTTAGCCTCAAGCAACGGGAGGATTCGGGACATGGCGCACCAGCTTTTGTATGAACGGAAGACTTCGCCGGAGACGTTTCAGGATCATCTGAAAGACGACGCACGACTCGTCACACGCCTGCACATGATCTCCCTTTGCTGGCCCGATGCGGAGATTCAGAGCGAAGTGTATCCCTGGTCAGAACTCGGCCCGGATGCAACGGATTACGAGATTGCCCACCGCCTCTCATGGATTGGGGAAAATGCCGCTGAGCTCTACGATCAGACGCAAAGGATTCCCCGGGCGACGTCCGATCGTTTGATCAGTGGGTTGTTCGAAACTGCCATTGCTCTGAACAGCGATGAAACCTTCCTGAGCCTGCTCGATCGCGAACGTTTCAAGTCACCGTCACATCAGGAACGATACGCAACTCTTCTCACAGTGTTAGACCGGCGGAAAATCGCCCTGGGCGACATTGCTGAGAATCGCAGTGAAGGGGTTCAATCCCTTCTGACTGAATGCGCACAATACTCGAAGAGCGCTCAGGCAACCGTCCTCGACGTGAAATCCGACCTTAACTCCCGCATCGGGGCGGTGTCACTTTTGGGCCGGGCCAAAGAAGCACGGGCAGAAGATATCGAAAGCTTACGGGCGCTGATCACTCCAGCCACAGAACCGGGGTTGGCCATCGCAGCTGTCAGGCGACTGAGAGAAATGGACGACTACAGCTTCATTCAACAACTCCCGCAAGTGTCTTCGATCGTAAGAAAAACAATCCTGGAAACCGCTCTCTCGGATTCGAAGGGAGCAGGTTTGCTCCTCAAGAAACTGGACTCAAAGGAACTCGCGGCAACTCTAATAGACGCGGCCAGCCGGTCACGATTGACCAGCTTTCCCAACGGGGGAATCCGCAAGCAGGCACAACAGCTGTTCGAATCCGGAACGAACAAAGACAGGGCCGCTGTTCTTCAAAAATACGCGCCGGCTCTGACCTTGAAGGGAAACGTCGCGGAAGGGCGAGCTCATTTCGAAACAGCTTGTGCAGCCTGCCACAAAATCGATAACCTTGGAGTATCAGATCTCGGTGCCGACCTGACCGCATTAACAGACAAATCATCGGACGCATTTCTGACGGCTATTCTCGATCCGAACCGGGCAGTGGAAGACAAATACATGCTGACCTCCGTCACACTCACCGACGGCACGCTGTTTGCAGGAATGATACAAGGGGAGAGTGGCGACACCATTTCACTGAAAGCACTCGACGGCTCCACCCGTGATATATCCAGAAATCAAATCTCGCAGCTGGAAAACACGGGACGATCGGCCATGCCGGAAGGCCTTGAAGCCACCCTCAACGTTCAACAGATGGCCGACCTGATCGCATTCCTGCAATCGGCAACGAAGTGAACAGACAGGCCTATCGGAACGGCCAGAAAACCGGGATCAGGATCGAGGCGATGATCCACAAAATAAGGTTCAACGGAACTCCGATCTTGGGAAAATCAGTAAACTTGTATCCCCCCGCTCCATAAACATACGTATTGGTCTGATACCCGATCGGCGTCGCAAAACTCGCACTGCACCCGAACATCATCGCCACGATAAAAGGCCGCGGGTCGACGCCCATTTCACCCAGGTGCTCAATCTTACCCGCCATGCCAATCACGATCGGCGTCAGCAATGCCGCCACGGCATTGTTGGAAATCAACTCGGTCAGGGTCGAACTGAGAATATAAACCACCGCCAAAATCACAAAGGGCGAGAAGTTGCCAAACACCGCCATGATCCCCGACACCAGCTGGGCCGCCGCTCCGCTCTGATCCATCGCCATGCCAAGCCCCAGCATTCCGAAAATCAGGAACACGATATTCCACTGCACAGCTTCATAGGCCTGACCCGCCGTCAGGCAGCGGAGTAAAATCATTGCCAGAGCCGCCAAAATGGCGAGCGCCGGGATCGGCATCAGTTTAAAACTTGCGCCCAGAACAAACGCCAACGCCACTCCAACTCCGATCCATACCCTGGTTGAGTCCACCTCAATTTTCGGCGGCTCTGTGATCGTCACAAAATCCCGCTGCTGCTGAAGTTGGTTGATCGCATCGACAGGGCCCTCCATCAGCAAAGTGTCACCAAACTCAAGCCGCAGACTGGCAAAATCTTTATCCAAATTCACTCCCTGCCGATGAATGGCCATCACATGAACGCCGTGATTCCTCCTGAAACCGATCTGCTGAAGTGTCTTACCCACCATCCTCGAACGGGGACCAAGTATTCCCTCGATCAGCTTGAGTTCCCGGGTTTCCAGCTCCTTGAGATTGAGATGTTTCTCTTCTTCAAACCGAATACCTTCGGTCTCACGCAGTTTTTGAAAACTGGATCCATGGAGCGTCACCAACAAACGGTCCCTCTCTTTGATTTCAATTTCATCGAGTGATTCCTTAATGACCCGCCCTTTGCGTCGCACTTCCAGTACCTGGGCATTGGGAATCTCCTTTAGAAATATCTCTGTGAGCGGCTTTCCAATAAGAGCGGAGTCGGCCTCGACCTGAAATTGCGTGAGAAACTCCCGCGCTTCAGAGGGGGCAATCAACTCAGCGAGGGAACTGCGTTCAGGGAGCAGTTTACGTCCGATCGTCAGCAAATACACAAACCCCACCACGGCATACACAATGCCGAGCTTAGTGATCTCGAACATAGTAAACGGCTCCATTCCGGATTCAGAAGCCACCCCATCGATAATGAGATTGGTCGATGAACCCGTCAGCGTACACGTCCCGCCGAGGATCGAAGCGAAAGACAGCGGGATCAGCAGCTTTGACGCCTTCAAACCGGTTGCCCGGGCGTGGGCCAGCACAATCGGAAGGAAAACAACCACAATCGGCGTGTTGTTCACAAAGGCCGATAACACCGCAGCCATCAACATCATCACCAGCAGAACACGCAACTCCGACTTCCCTGCAATGCGGGTGAAAAATTTCCCCATCGCATCAATAGCCCCCGTTCTCTCGAGCCCGGCAGAAAGCACAAACATGCAGGCAATCGTGATCGGCGCCCCGTTGGAAAAGACCGAAAGCAACCCGCGCCTGATGATTGAGCCGTCTTCAATCACATCATTCAAAGGAAGCAGCCCGAGAAAGAGAACCGCTCCCAATGCGGCAAGAGCGACAAGATCCGGCGTGCCCCACTCGCGGAAGAAAGCCAGCACCACAAGAATCAGCACCAGATAAATCGCCACTATGGACAAATTCACCGAAGGCAACAGAGGCTGGAGTAGATCAATGATCACAGTCAATGCATGCCACAAAAAGCGGCGTGAGGCTTGTAGAAATTACCCCGTTTCTTATCCATTTTCGTCAACCGCTCTCCACCGGAGCCTGCCTAAACCGCATCCCGGCGCCCGTAGCCGTAGGCGGAGAACACGCGGTTGATCTCATCTCTCACCCGGCGAAAGAACACCATTTGCTCTTCTTCAGTACCTTCGGCATCAGCCGGATCATCAAATCCCCAATGATACCGTTGCTTCTGCCCCGGAAATGTCGGGCAGGCCTGATCTGCATTCCCGCACACCGTGATGACCACGGCCACATCCTGTTCGAGAAATTCATTCAACGACTTCGACCGGTGGTTAGAAATATCGATTCCCAGCTCAGCCATCGCCTTGATCGAAAGCGGATGCACATAGCCACTCGGCTTCGATCCCGCACTGGCAACCCGAAGCACATCTCCCGCAGCCCGTTGCAACAAAGCTTCTGCCATTTGAGAGCGACAGGAATTCCCTGTGCAGAGGATCAGGGCGAGTGGCACTTCCGAAGTTGTTGATTCTGACATAAGAAAACAGAACAAAACGCGACTGCTCCCCAAATAAAAGCTCCATTTTTGGTTATTGCCTGTAAATCGAAGGGAGTAGATTGAAAAGGTCACACCCCGCCTTCACTCGATACTTTTCCAAAGGGCATCGTCATGCCGACGGCCAACCCCGTCTGAAACCCTCTCCCACGTCACCTTCCGCTGTTCCACTTTCAGGATCCGGTCGATCTGATTACTGAATTTTTGAATGACTCCGGGGAAGTGATTGTTGAAATAGACACTCTTCCCATTTTTACCCTGACGAATCCACAGAACCCACTGGGTTCCGTCGTGAACGGCGGCATGATATGATTTGGCAAGTGATGTGACCCCAAGATCATCAATGGCCCGGCTAATCCCCCTACCTCATCCGGAGACAAAGAGAAGACCACGCTTTCTCAGTGGTCCTCTTTGGCTACCCGGTAAAGCGTTGCCTTTCCGTCCTTCAAGGAAATCGTTTCCAATCCATGCCAGCCGCTGCCCCGTCCGAAATCGAGCTTGAATGATGCGGACGGATCGAACTGCCATTGGGCCCGGGCGTCAGGTTCCGACCATTTCTTCACGCTCTTAGGGCGCTCCTCAGGTGGAGGATTCGGATCACCCGCGCAGTTGGTGAAGACGATGCAGAGAAGTATGAGGATTGCCGGTTTCATCACGCAGTGGTCGACCTATCGCAACGCCGCGCCTGAAGGGTAATAGGTTGAGGGCGCGCCTGAAGGTGAAATATACCAAATCCCCTCTCCAAAGTGTTTATCCAAGGCCCTGAGTGTCCATTCGGGGAGTTCCCGCAGCACGTGAATAATCTCATCGGCAGTCCGCGCGGAATTGGGAAGGCGGATATGATTGGCTTCTATCGTTTCCAGAGCGCGTCGCACTGAATCGTGGTCGTGGGATCGGATAGCACGACCGTACCAGTAGGAGTCGCCGGTATGGTTTCCATTTTGTCCTGAAAGAAAAGGTATGTTTCGCTGAGCCCCGGGACCTCGAATGACGCATCAACCAAGAGTGGAAGCGGAAGAAGAATCGAGTCGATGAACAATCCCCGGGGCTGTGGCTCGCTGGCGTGTGAATGAATTGCCAACGCACTCAGGAGCAGTTCTGCGGAAAGGACACGTAATCTCATCGACTCAGAATTCTCTCAAAGTTTGCCCGGACGTGTGCACGAGTCCTGTCTGCCGGTTTAACTTTAGGTCGAGGCTAGAGAATTGAGCCGCGGAAGTCAACGACCTGCAGTCACGCGATAATCTGCGCCTGACAAACCGGGCAAAAAATCGTATCCCCATCGGGTAGCAATCAAATGAGTTGGGATACAATCATATTGGGAGCAGGCGGCGTCGGCAGCGCGGCGGCTTACCACCTGGCGCGCCGTGGCGAACAAAAGGTGCTGGCTCTGGAACAGTTCGGCCCTGCGCATAACCGGGGCAGCTCTCACGGTGAGACACGGATCATTCGCAAGGCCTACTTTGAGCATCCTAACTACGTGCCGTTGCTTGAGCGCGCCTACACCCTGTGGAAGGAGATGCAGGCGGAACACGGCACGCAGCTCTATTTCCCCACCGGCCTGATCGAAGTCGGCCCGCCAAATGGAATGATCGTTCCGAATGTGATTCGTGCGGCTGAAGAACACCGGCTGCCGCTCGACCGGATCAGCCGAAGGGACTTCGGGAGGGATTACCCTGCGCTGACGTTTCCGGAAGAACATGTGGCGGTCTTTGAAAGAGAAGCCGGTTTTCTCCGGGTGGAAGATTGTGTCGGGGCACATCTTGAGCTGGCGGAACAACACGGGGCGGAAATGAAATTCAACGAGCCGGTGATCGAGTGGAAAGCCACCGCCCGGGGCGTGGTCGTGAAGACGGCGAAAGACACCTATGAGGCCGCCAATCTTGTCATCACAGCCGGGGCGTGGGCCGCAGATTTGATGGCGGGGCTTGGCGTTCCGCTCCGAATTTTGCAGAAGTATCTGCATTGGTTCGAAGCCGATTCCCAATCCGCGATTGACCGCGGCTTTCCCTGTTTCTTCTTCGAAACGAATACGAAGACTTACTTCTACGGATTCCCCAACCTTCCCGGATCAGGGCTGAAGGTGGCTGAACACGGTGGCGGATTCGAAATTGAAGGTCCGGCTGCGGCTGATCGGGAAGCGCCGGATGCGGAGCTTCCCCGCATTGAAGATTTCCTGAAGCACCATATCGCAGGCATCGGAAAACCGGTTCGGCAGGCGAGTTGTTTCTACTCAATGTCACCCGATGAACATTTCATCATCGATCGGCATCCGGAACATCGCAGGGTTTGCTTTGCGGCCGGGTTGTCGGGTCATGGATTCAAGTTCGCCAGTGTCCTCGGCGAAGCGATGGCGACGCTTGCGAGTGATGAGGAACTGCCGGCGGAGTTCGACTTTCTGTCGATTGATCGATTCTGATCATTTGCCGGCCCACATTTTCATTTGTTCCGCGGATGGCAGAGGCGAGAATGGCTGAACCATGAAACCTCTGATTACCGTTCTCACACTGATGTCTGCCATCACGCCGGCTTTCGCTGATGATACAGAATGGACCACGCTCTTTGATGGAAAGTCTCTCGATGGCTGGGAGGCGACCAGCAACGCCAACTGGCGGGTCGAAGACGGAACGATCGTCGTCGATGACGGGGAGGCCGGATTTCTTTTGCGGAAAGAGTCTTATAAGAACTACGAACTCAGCGTGGAGTTCAAGGCGGCGAAAGGCACCAACAGCGGGGTATTTCTCAGCACGATGGTAAATCCGAAAGTCCTCACCGAAGATTGCTATGAGCTGAACATCGCTCCACCGGACAACCCCTTCCCCACCGGAAGCCTCGTGGCACGAACGAAGTTTGAAGGTGCCGGCGAATCGGATGAGTGGCGCAAATTTGAAGTGCACGTCGAAAACGGTCGAGTCGTGGTGAAGCTCGATGGCATAGAGATCGTCGACTACAAAGCAGAGCCTTCCAAAGGGGATCGCATCGGCTTGCAATTGAATGCCGGGAAGGTTGCGTTCCGGAACATCAAAGTGCGCAAGCTGCCGTGAAGTGAGATGGATATTGCCTCGATCGAAATCTGTGAAGTGCGTATTCCCTTCCGGTTTCGATACGGGCACGCCAGCGCGCAACATGGCGGAGTTGAGTCGATCATTTGCATCGCCCGGGATAATGCCGGGCGGGAGGGGCTTGGAGAAGCCGTTCCGAGAACTTACGTGACAGGCGAGACTCCTGCATCGGTGATGACGGTGCTGCCGAAACTGATTCGCCGGACGCTGAGTGAGGCCGATTCATTCGCTGAATTTCAATCGGCCATCGCAGGGATTGAGTCAGCCTATCCGGACAAGGTCCCGGCCTGTGCCATCTGCGCGCTGGAGCTGGCAGTGACTGATCTTTTTGCGCAGCAGGCTGAACGGAGTGTCGTGGATCATTTCGGCGGGGCAAAAAAGTCGCCGCTCACCTACACAGCATCGATCGGGATCAGTTCGAAACGAAAACTGACGGCCCTGCTTCTTGTCTACAAAGCGATGGGACTCCGGGAGTTCAAAGTGAAGGTCGGAGATAAAAACGATATCGAGCGTGTCCGGACAATTCGGCGGATGCTGGGCAGGGAGGTGTCGATCTTTGCAGATGCCAATGCCGCGTGGGACAAAAAAGCTGCGGTGCAGAAGATTGAGAAACTGGCGGCAGAAAAGGTGTGGGCGGTGGAAGAACCATTGCGGATCCATGAAGCCGGCCTCAACGGCGAACACTTCGCTGACTGTGCATGGCTGCAGTCACGGTCGCCAGTTCCACTGATCGCGGATGAGAGCCTCATCTCCCTTCGCGGAGCGAGAGAAATCGTCGAGACGGATGCGTTCAGAATATTCAACATCCGGCTGTCCAAATGCGGCGGATACCTGCGCAGCGATCAGTTTGCGACAATCGCCCGTGAGCGATCGCTCAGGTTTTCGATCGGGGCAATGGTGGGGGAAAGTCCGGTGTTAGCAGCGGCCGGAGCAGCATTCGGGGCAAGTCATCCGGATTACCTCTACATACAGGGGCATTCCCACTGGTTGCTTCACGGAAGAAGATTCATCGAAGGCTGCCCCCGCTTGAAACATGGAGGAAAATTCATCCCCAAGCAAAGCAAGGGCGCCGGCTTGGAGATCGACCATTCGCAATTGGACGCTATCGTAACAAAGCGTGAGACAATTGATCTAAAATGAGCGCCCCCTTCAATGTCATCATTCTCGCCGGTGGATCGGGTGGTCCACTGGCGGAAGCGACCGGTGTCGCGGAGAAAGCGATGCTTGAGATCCACGGTCGGCCGATGCTGGAGTGGGTGGTCGATGCATTCAGCGAAAGCGAATCAGTGGATCAAATCGTCCTGGTCGGTTCAGACAAGCTTGACGGGCTTGGCTGCATGGATCGCGTCAGGAAACGAATCCCGGAAGGGGTTCATGTCGTGCAGAACCTGCTGGCGGCGGTGGGTTACATGAAGACGCGTTTGTACAAAGGCAGCACGAAACATCGCGGCTATCTCATCTCCTTTTGTGATGCTGTGTTTCTCACCGAAGCAATCATCTCAGAAACCATCGCGGCGATCGAAGAAACGGAAGCAGACATCGTAATTCACTACGTGGAACGAACCACCTTTGAGGCGGCAGGAGTTCCTGCCGAGCGGACCTACATTCCCATTGGCGAAGGGCAACAATACACCGGGACCGCGATCTATTACGTGCGGAGCTTTTCCAAGGTGCTGTCCAGCCTCGACAAACTGGTCCGGATGCGGAAAAACCGGAAAGATCCCAAAGGGCTGCTGAGGATCATCGGCTGTGAAGGCGAAGATTTCCCTGCCATCGAAGCCGCACTTAGCAAACATCTCGATGCCCGGGTTCGGGTGCTCATATCACCCCACGCCGGGATGGGCATGGATGTGGACAAACCATCGGACTACGAGCTGGCGAAGAGGTTGTTGCCGGATTCGGCCTCGGAGACTTAGGCTTCGACCTGCGACAGGTCGTTCCATTTTCGTGCATACGGTCATCGCACCTGCGACAGGTCGTTCCATTTTCGTGCATACGGTCATCGCACCTGCGACAGGTCGTTCCATTTTCGTGCATATGGTCATCGCACGTGCGGAAGGTCATTCCATTTTCGTGCATACGGTTGTCGCACCTGCGGAAGGTCGTTCCATTTTCGTGCATACGGTTGTCGCACCTGCGGAAGGTCGTTCCATTTTCGTGCATACGGTCATCGCACGTGCGGAAGGTCATTCCATTTTCGTGCATACGGTTGTCGCGCGTGCGGATGGTCGTTGCGAAAAAGTGAAACCTCCTGTTTCAGGGAAAGTCGGGCATCTCCCATGATTCAATTACGATCACGTCCCGCAAATCGCTTGTAATCACCTGCACGATCGAACAGGGTTAGTTCGACAAAACAACCCTGTTTGATCGTGAAATTACTTTTCTCTCTGCTCCCTGCTTTCATTCTCTTCCCCATTGCAGCGCAGGCAGGGCTGGATCAAGGGGAGCTGAAGAAGATCGATGCGGAGATTCATTCCGCAATCAGTGTCGGCAATATCCCCGGGGGAGTGTTTCACCTGGAATCCGGGAAGGAGAAATACCGCCAGGTGTATGGCTCGCGGGCCACGCTTCCCAAAACGGAGCCGATGACCGAGGATACGGTCTTTGATGCGGCGTCGCTCTCCAAAGTGATGTCGACGGCACCCTGTATCATGTTGCTGGCGGAGCGTGGTCAGCTGGATCTGGACGCAAAGGTCCACACGATCATTCCAGAATTTCTCGAGGGCGGGGTTCATGAAAAACCGAAAGACAAATCGGTCACAGCGGAACATCGCAAAGCCATCACGGTGAAACATTTACTGACACATCGATCGGGGTTGCCGCCTGCGATTTCGATCCGCACGGAGAACTGGTGGGGCCACGATACCGGGGTGAAAAAAGCGATCCTGGCGGGACTGATTGAAAAGCCGGATGCGCGGTTCCGGTATTCCGACACGAATTACATCGTGCTGGGTGAAATTGTGCGCCGGGTGTCGGGGAAGAGACAGGATGAATTTGCGGCGGAGAATTTGTTTGGTCCCTTGAAAATGAAAGACACGGGATATCGGACTCAGGCGGACACAGATACAAAGATCGCACCGACCACCACCATTGGTGCTTACGGGATCATTCGCGGCGAAGTGCATGACCCGGTGGCCCGCCGCATGCAGGGGGTGGCTGGTCATGCAGGCGTTTTCACCACAACAGAGGATGTAGCCCGTTACGTCCGGATGCTGTTGAATGGCGGTGAGCTGGAAGGAGTACGGGTATTTAAGCCGGAAACGGTTATCGCCATGACGACGAATCAGATGCCGGGGAGTTTGGGGGTAAAACGGGGATTCGGCTGGGACATTGAGTCGCCTTTTTCCTATCAACGGGGGGAACGCTTCCCCCGGGAGGGGTTTGGTCACACGGGCTGGACGGGGACATCGATCTGGGCTGATCCGGAGTCGAAATCCTTCGTGATTTTTATGTCGAACCGGAATCATCCCACCGAGGCGGGGCGGATTAAGGATTTACGAATCAAAATCGGCACGCTGGCCGGTGAAGCGGTGGGATATAAAACGAAAATCCCGCTGGCGACCACGGGATTCCCACCCAATGACAGTGTCGCCCAGACGGCGGCAGATCCTCCGGCGGGCAAGGTTTACAACGGAATCGATACCCTCGCGCAGGATAAATTCGCGGCGTTGAAAGGGTTGAAGATCGGGCTGATTACCAATCATACAGGGGTGAATGCAGATCATCGCGCGACGATTGATTTGCTCCACGAGGCTGAAGGGGTGGAATTGAAGGCGCTTTTTTCTCCGGAACACGGTATTCGCGGAAAGCTGGAGAGTGATTCGATTGATGACGGGAAGGATCCATCCACCGGCTTACCGATTTTCTCGCTCTACAAAACGAAGGGGCGCAAGCCGACGGCGAGTCAGTTGAAGAATCTCGACGCACTGGTTTTTGATATTCAGGACATCGGCTGCCGGTTTTATACCTACATCTCGACCATGGGCCTGTGCATGGAAGCGGCGGCAGAGTACGGGAAGAAATTCGTGGTGCTGGACCGGGTCAACCCGATCAGCGGAGTGAAAGTGGACGGCCCCATCCGTAGTGGTGAGGGAAATAATTTCACTGCGTATCACGACATCGCCGTGCAGCACGGAATGACGGTGGGCGAGCTGGCTCAGATGTTCAGGGCGGAGAACAAGCTGGAAAAGCTGGATCTCGTCGTTGTGCCGGTGAAGAACTGGCGACGCGACATGCTTTTCGACGAGACGGGGCTGCCGTGGATCAATCCCTCGCCGAATATGCGCAGCCTGACCGAGGCGATTCTTTACCCGGGGATTGGGCTGTTGGAATTCACCAATATCTCCGTAGGGCGCGGAACCCGGACGCCTTTCGAACTCATCGGAGCCCCCTGGATTAGTGAGGGAGAACTTGCCGGGCTTTTGAACGAGGCAGAATTGCCGGGGATCCGCTTCACTCCGATCCGGTTTACGCCGGAGGCTTCTGTTTACAAAAACGAAGACTGCGGAGGCATCCGCTTCACCATTACCGATCGCAATGCGATCCGGCCGATTGAAGTGGGGATGACCATTGCCGAAGCCCTGCAGGAGCTGTATTCGGGGACGTTCAATCTCAAAGAAAAAGGAAATGTGCTGCTGCGACATCAACCCACTCTCACTGGATTGTTGAAGAAGAGGGATCTGAAGCGAATTCGCAAGACATGGGAGCCGGAATTCACCCAATTCCTTGAGCGACGGAAAAAGTTTCTGATTTACCCCTCAGAACGATGAGGTTTGTGGGCCCTGAGCTTGACGCAGGGAATCTATGACCCAACGGCTCTCTCGCAATCCATTATCTGTTAACAGACCACGTCACACCCACCCGTTTCAGGGCCCGCAACAGCGTCGACCTCACAATGTTCATTTTAATTTGAACAAAATGAAACTTTTGTTAAAGATAGCGCGGCTCCAGAGAATTTTTTGAAGCAGTTAGAGATATTGAAATACGACACAAAGAGGTTTTGCGTGATTGGTTACGCAAATGACCAAAGGCGGTAGCATGGACCGGCCCTATCAAGAACATGGCGATGACGACAGGTACGCTCTGTCAAAACTGGAGATCGAATCAATTGAATATTTTGTTTCGTTTGTACAATTGCTGGGCTTGCCAAAATCAGTGGGAGAAATCTATGGGGTCCTTTTTGTGTCTCTCACCCCTTTGACGCTGGATGATATTGTCACCCGCCTAAGAGTAAGCAAAGGGAGTGCCAGTCAAGGGCTGACCGTCCTGCGAAATCTGGGTGCAGTGAAGCCGGTTTTCGTGCCGGGAGAGCGACGTGACCACTATGAAGCAGATTTTGATCTCACACGGATTGTTAATCGATTTTTCTCGGAGAAGCTTGAACCTCGATTGGAGAACGGCGCGGAACGACTTGATCGAATGGAGGCACTCACAGCAGGCGAATGTGAAGATCACCCGGCTTTTGCCCGCATTAAGGCGCTTCGGAAATGGCAACACCGGGGAGGGAGTGCGATGAAGATGATATTAAAATTTCTGGGTAAAAAATGAGTGTTGGTTTGTCTCAATTTGATTCCGTTTACGTTGCCGGTCATCGCGGAATGGTCGGGAGTGCCTTGTTGCGCCAATTTGAACAGAGTTCGGGAATACGGGTGCTCACTCGCACGAGTTCTGAATTGGATTTACGCAATCAATCGGCAGTGACCCAATTTTTTGAAGCGGAAAAACCTGAACTGGTCATTGTTGCTGCGGCAAAAGTCGGCGGCATCGTGGCAAACAGTTCCTATCCGGCTCAATTTCTGTCCGACAATCTCCAAATCGCGACCAACACCATTGACGCAGCGCGGAAATCGGGCGCAAAGCGTCTGCTTTTTCTCGGCAGTTCATGCATCTACCCAAAGCACGCGCCGCAACCGATTTCCGAGACGGACCTGCTGACCGGTCCGCTTGAACCGACCAACGAAGCTTACGCCATC
Organism: Verrucomicrobiales bacterium; assembly: GCA_048267005.1. GTDB lineage: Bacteria > Verrucomicrobiota > Verrucomicrobiia > Verrucomicrobiales > DEV007 > JABDJT01. The sequence continues at coordinate 24,588 of JBLWYI010000012.1, forward strand.
GCCAAGATTGCCGGGTTGAAATTGTGCGAGTTTTACCGGCAGCAGTATGGAGCGCTTTTCCATTCCGCGATGCCATGCAATCTCTACGGTCCGGGCGACAACTATCACCCTGAAAACTCTCACGTGATCCCCGGTCTCATCCGGCGTTTCCATGAGGCAAAGCTATCCGGTGCTGACTCAGTTTGTTTATGGGGGACAGGCAAACCGTTGCGGGAATTTCTCCATGTCGATGATTTGGCCGCCGCTTGTGTTCAGCTTTGCGAAATGGAGAACCCTCCCGATTTGGTCAATGTAGGCGCAGGAGTTGACATCGCGATCCGTGACCTGGCGACACTGATTGCTGAAACGACGGGGTTTGAAGGGGAAATCACCACAGACCCTTCAAAACCGGACGGCACTCCTCAAAAGCTTATGGATTCTTCAGTGATGCAATCGCTTGGGTGGACCGCCAAAATTGAGCTGAGAGAAGGTCTCAACAGCGCCTACTCAGATTTTCTTGCGACACAGTGTTAATTTTTTTATGAAAACCGCTCTTATTACAGGCATCACCGGGCAGGACGGCTCGTATCTTGCCGAACAATTGCTTGCAAAAGGTTATACCGTTCATGGAATGATCCGGCGTGCCAGCAGCTTTAACACTCAGCGGATAGAGCATCTCTATCATGATCCTGAGGTGATGAATCAAAAGCTGTTTCTGCATCACGGTGACTTGACGGATTCCTCGAATCTAAACCGGATGCTTGAAAAGACAGTGCCGGATGAAATTTACAATCTCGGTGCGCAGAGTCATGTGAAGGTCTCTTTTGAAGTGCCCGAATACACAGCGGATGTCGATGCCATGGGAACACTTCGCTTTCTGGACGCCATTAAAGAAGTGGGCCTGAAAGACAAAACGCGATTTTATCAGGCATCAACCAGTGAGCTCTACGGGAAGGTTCAGGAAGTTCCCCAGTCAGAAACCACGCCATTCTATCCGCGGTCTCCCTACGGTGTCGCGAAACTCTATGCCTACTGGATTGTGGTGAATTACCGCGAAGCCTATGGACTTCATGCTTCAAACGGCATTTTGTTTAATCATGAATCCCCCCGACGAGGTGAGACTTTTGTAACGCGGAAAATCACCCGTGCGGCCGGGCGGATTCGGGAAGGGCTTCAGAAATCTCTCACCCTTGGGAATCTGGACTCACGGCGCGACTGGGGGTATGCCCCTGAATACACGGAGATGATGTGGCGGATGCTACAGCAGGATCAACCGGGTGATTATGTCTGTGCAACCGGCGAGATGGAGACGGTTCGACTCTTCTGTGAACATGCTTTCCGCGCCGTCGGGATTGAGGTTGAGTTCAGTGGCGAGGGCGTGGACGAAATCGGGAAAAACAGGGAAACAGGCGAGGTCGTTGTGAAGGTCTCCCCCGATTACTTCCGCCCGACCGAAGTGGAACAACTGGTTGGAGACTCCTCAAAAGCGAGAGAAATCCTCGGTTGGAAGCCAAAGGTGACTTTCGAAGAGTTGGTTCACATCATGGCTGAAGCGGACTGGAAGCTGGCAAAATATGAGTCGTCGACCGGCGGACAGCAAGCGTAAACCGGGCCCGGCATTCACTCACGAGAAGAGCAAACACCAATGAGTTCGAGCCATTAACAATGGCCTTACCTGCGTTTTGAAAAACACCTTCATCAAAGTATGGAATTTGCTAACTCCGGTAGAGCGGCGGTCTTTTCTGTTTGCCCTGGCCGTGATGTTTGTCGGCATGATTCTAGAGATGTTGGGGGTCGGGGTGATTTTGCCGATGTTGACCTTGCTCACCAGTAATGGCGTTAGTGAGAATCCGTTGCTCACCCGGTTTAAAGAATCAATTCCCGGCGATTCAATAGGTCCGGTCATCGCAATTGTTCTCATAAGCCTCTTCCTTATTAAGAATCTCTTCCTGACCTTTCAGGCGTGGATTCAAAACCGGTTCATCTTTGGAGTGCAGGAAAGTCTGTCCCAACGACTCCTGAGACAGTATATCACACTGCCCTACAATTTTCATTTACGAAGAAATTCTGCTCAGTTGATTCGCAATACAAGCAGCGAGGTGACTCAATATGTCTATAACGTCATAACCCCACTGATGGGCCTTTTTACGGAAATCGTAATCATGGCGGGGTTGCTGGGCCTTCTGCTTTTCATCGAGCCAATCGGCACCCTGATTTCCGGAACCGTATTGTGTGGAGTTGGATTCGGCTACCACTTTCTGACTCACAGGAAATCAATTGCTCTCGGTGAAAGTCGCATGCTTCATGAGGGGTTGCGAATTCAGAACATACAACAGGCCCTCGGCGGCATTAAAGAAGTGAAGTTGATGGGATGCGAAGACGCCCTCCTAACTGATTATCAGGTTCACAACAAACTATCTGCCCATGCATCCCGGATTCACGGCGTCCTTATACAGCTCCCGCGCCTTGCTCTGGAAGTTGTCGGCATTACGGCATTTGGAATTTTGATATGGGTGATGTCAATCCAGGGGAAGGATTTCGCTGCCATCATTCCGACGCTGGGGCTGGTGGCAGCGGCCGCTTTCCGTCTGATCCCTTCAGCCAATCGGATATTAAGTGCAATCAATTCACTTCGATATGGAAAAGCCATAGTGGACACGTTGAGCACTGAGTTGGAAGGCCTTTCCGCTGAGAAGGATTCGGCCCACAAAGATAGCGGGACAGCGGGTTTTCAATTCAAAGACAAAATCGAAGTAAGTGGACTCACCTTCTCCTACGAAGAAACGAATGAACCGGTGCTTAGTGACGTCTCATTCCAAATCCCAAAGAACACTTCTGTGGGGATTGTCGGTGAAAGCGGCAGCGGAAAGAGCACGCTGGTAGACATCATGCTCGGTCTTTTAGCGCCTCAGTCCGGTCGAGTTCTGGTAGACGGCGAGGACATCAATGGAGGCATGAGATCCTGGCAGAGCCACATTGGATATGTTCCCCAGAGCATCTATTTGTCGGACCAGTCGCTGCGGAGAAACGTTGCCTTCGGGCTGACTGACGACCAAATCGATGATGAACGTGTGATGGAAGTCCTCAAAGCATCTCACCTCAATGATTTGATTGAATCACTACCTGAAAAACTGGAAACCGTCATCGGCGAGAGAGGGGTAAGGCTGAGTGGAGGACAAAGACAACGAATAGGGATAGCTCGTGCGCTCTACCGGAATCCCAAGGTTCTTGTTTTTGACGAGGCCACGAGCGCGCTGGACAATGAATCTGAAGAGCGGGTCATGGAAGCCATTCGTGATCTTCAAGGGTCTCGAACTGTTGTTATTGTGGCGCACCGTTTGTCAACGATCGAGCATTGCGATCATTTAATTCGGTTAGAAAAGGGTCGAATCATCCAAAGCGGTCCAGTTTCAGAAGCACTACTGACAAAAACAGTACATTAAAGGCAAAACATTTCGTTATGAAAGTCGTTATATTATGCGGTGGTCTTGGAACCCGCCTTCGGGAGGAAACCGAGTATCGCCCCAAGCCCATGGTACCTGTCGGAGGTCGTCCCATTCTCTGGCACATTATGAAATACTATGCCCACTTCGGTCATAAAGAATTCATTCTCTGCCTTGGCTACAAGGGCGAATCCATCAAAGATTACTTCCGCAATTATCATTGGAATACCAGTGATGTGACGCTGAAGCTCGGTTCAAATCCAGAGCTGCGCTATCACAACAGTCATGATGAAGACGACTGGGAAGTCACCCTGCTTGATACCGGACAGGAAACGATGACCGGTGGACGTCTCAAGCAGGCTCTCGATCATGTGGGCGAGGAACGGTTTCTCCTGACTTACGGAGACGGCGTTGCCAATGTCGATCTCGATAAGCTTGTTGAGAAGCATGACAAATGCGGCACAACAGCAACCCTTACCTCAGTCCAGCCGGCAGGACGTTTCGGGGAGCTGGGAATGGATGGCGATTTGATCGTCGGTTTTCAGGAAAAACCGGAAGTTGCCCCCGCTGCCATCAACGGTGGTTTTTTTGTGATGGAACCTTCGATTCGCGAGGTGCTGGGTGATAATTCAACGATTTTGGAACGGGAACCACTCGAAACCCTTGCAGCAACCCGACAGCTTGCTGCCTACAATCACAATGGCTTCTGGCAGTGCATGGATACCTACCGCGAGCAACAAATGCTCGAGTCAATGTGGAACAAAGGCGACGCTCCGTGGAAAATCTGGTGACATCTCAGTCGAGATAAAATCAAATGGCAAATCTTGATTCAGTTTATCGCGGCAAGCGAGCCCTCGTAACCGGTCACACCGGCTTCAAAGGTTCCTGGCTAACCTTGTGGCTTTCGAAGATGGGCTGTGAGGTGACCGGGCTTGCGCTTGATCCTAAACCGGAGGCTGAGAAACTGTTTAACATCGTGCGGCCCGAACTCACCGGAGATCATCGTCTGGACATTTGTGATGCAGCCGGAGTCGCAGATGTCGTGCGATCCTGCAAGCCGGATTTTGTCTTTCATCTTGCCGCCCAGCCCCTCGTGATTGATTCCTATCGCGATCCTCTGACAACCGTTTCGACCAATGTTTCCGGCTCGGCAAATTTGCTCAATGCGATTCGTGAAAACGCCCCGCAAGCACACACTGTGATTGTAACGACTGATAAATGTTACGAAAATCGGGAATGGCCTTACGCGTATCGTGAAACCGACCACCTCGGGGGGCACGACCTCTACGCCGCCAGCAAAGCTGCTGCCGAGATTATAACGGCTGCTTTTCGGCGTTCGTTTTTTGAATCAGATGATGTTCCCGGACGGGTCGCAACCGCCCGGGGCGGGAATGTGATTGGCGGAGGGGACTACGCTGACAACCGAATCGTTCCCGACATGGTGCGGGCGCTATCAAAAAACGAAGCCGTTGGGGTTCGCAACCCTCACGCAACGCGGCCCTGGCAGCATGTTCTGGACTGCCTGTCAGGTTACTTGACTCTTGGGGCCTGGTTGAGTTCCGATCAAGCGAATGGCGAAAATGCTCTGCAACGTGCTTTTAATTTTGGCCCGACTTCTGATTGTGAACGTTCAGTTCGTGATCTGGTAACGGAAACACTCCGCCATTGGCCCGGTGGATGGGAAGATCAATCGACTCCGGGTGCCGTTCACGAGGCATCGCGCCTCAGCATTGCGATTGATTTGGCCGCTTCTGTCTTATCCTGGCAACCGGGATGGGATTTTTCACAAACTGTTCAACGAACTGTCGAATGGTACCGGGCTGAATCGGATGGGAGCAATGAATCTGATCTCCGCAATTTAATGATCTCCCAAATTGAAGCCTTTCAAACTTCAGAAAACGATTGAACAGAGCCCGGTTGTTGATCCGACAGGGTTTGATCCCTTTTAGAACAACACGTCAAAATCAAAATTTTCTTTCACGAATGACTCAATCCGGCATTCCTCAAGCCACGCCAGTGACAACATGCCTATCCTGCGGTAGCGATCATTTGAAACCCGTCCTCGATCTGGGTATCCAGCCGCTTGCGAACAATCTGCTTTCCGAGGCAGACCTCGCTAAACCGGAACCGATGTTTCCGTTGGGCATGCAGGTCTGCGGCGACTGCTGGCTGATGCAATTGACCCACCTCGTTCCGGCGGTTGATTTGTTTTCGGACTACCTCTATTTCAGTTCATTCTCGGGTGCCATGTTGGAACACGCCCGGCTGGCCACGGAAAAATACCGGCGCGAATTTGACCTCTCGGCTGACAGCTTTGTGGTAGAAATCGCCAGCAACGACGGATATCTCCTCAAGAATTTCGTTGCTGCAGAAATTCCCTGCCTTGGTATCGAACCCGCTGCCAATGTAGCTAGAGTCGCCCGCGAAGCCGGGGTGGAAACCATCGAGAGATTCTTTGGCGCTGAAACTGCGGAAAAGGTTTGCACCAACTACCGCTCCGCTGACTTGATTCTCGGGAACAACGTGTTTGCTCACGCACCTGACACCAACGATTTTGTAGCCGGGGCAAAAGCACTGCTCGCTCCCGAAGGTCGAATTGTTTTTGAGTTTCCCTACGCACTGGATTTCCTCGAAAAATCCGAGTTCGACACCATTTATCACGAACACGTTTTCTACTTCAGCCTCACGGCTCTCAATCCACTCTTTGCACGTCATGAATTGATTGTCACGGATGTCGAACGCTTGAGTATTCATGGGGGCTCCCTCCGATTGACTGCTCGACACGCTGGAGTTGAGGAGCCTTCGGAAAATGTGCAAGGGCTCTTAGAAGTGGAAAACGAAGCCGGGTTAACCGCCCTGCCGTGCTATCGCGAATTTGGCGAAACGGTGACGCGAATCAAGGACGGGTTGACTAGCTTATTGGCTGAACTCAAAGCAGCTGGAAAATCCATCGGTGCCTACGGTGCCTCCGCCAAAGGAAGCACCCTTCTGAACTACTGCGGAATCGGCACAGACACTCTCGATTTCGTGGTTGATCGTAGCGATTACAAACAGGGGAAGTTTTCTCCCGGCCAGCACCTGCCAATTCTGGAAGCTGAAACACTCGTCGCCAAACAACCGGAGTATGCACTGCTGTTGACCTGGAATTTCGCTGCCGAGATTCTTCAGCAGCAGAAGGCTTACACCGAAGCCGGCGGGAAATTCATTGTCCCGATTCCCAATCCCAAGATTCTGGACTGATCTTTAGCCGACCATGGAATTTCAACCCGGGAAAATCCTTTCTGAGGTCGTTCTCATCACGCTTGAACCTCGTGGCGATCATCGTGGATCATTCACCCGTACCTATTGTGAGGCTGAATTTCGCTCTGCCGGCCTGCCGACTCACTGGGTGCAAAGCAACCATACCATTACTGAAAAAAGAGGCACCATCCGGGGAATGCACTGGCAGGCCGATCCCAAAGGGGAAGACAAATTGATTCGGTGCCTGTCGGGAACTGTTCTCGATGTTGCTGTTGATGTTCGGACCGACTCTCCGACCTACGGTCGTTGGGAATCGTTTGAGCTCTCCGAAAATTCCCCCACTCAGTTATTCATCCCGAAGGGATTCGCCCATGGGTTTCAATGCCTGACCCACAACTGCCACCTGTTTTATCAAATGTCTGAATACTACGAATCGGATCTGGCGAGAGGCGTACGATGGAATGATGCTGACATCGCTATTGATTGGCCACATCCAGCAATTGGTATTTCTCAACGGGATGAATCGTTGCCCACCCTCGCAAATATCAATTGAAAGTCTTAGTCACAGGAGCCACCGGTTTCATTGGATCCGCTTTGATACCGGAACTGGTCGAACGCGGCCACTCAGTGATCGCTTTGACTCGATCAACCAAGCCGGGAGATGATTCCAAATCTGTAAATTGGATCACCGGAGATCTCGACCGGAAATCAGCCTCCAGAATCTCAACCTTCACACCCGATGCGTGCATTCACTCAGCCTGGATCGCAACTCCCGGTGAATATCTCGAATCTCCCGAAAACGAGGCCCTGGTCTCCAAAAGCTTCCAATTTCTGAGGGAACTGGCAGAGAACGGGATGAAGCATATCACTGCTCTTGGAAGCTGTATTGAATATGACCTAACAACCCCCGGTCCCTACACGGAAACTGAATCGACCATTGATCCCCAGTCTCCGTATGCCCGGGCGAAAGTTCGACTGCATCAACTTCTGGATGCTGAACTCGGACGCTTCGCTTCGATTTGCTGGGCGCGAATTTTTTTTCCCTACGGTTGCGGCGAGCACCCGAACCGACTCCCGTCCTGGTTAACTCGCCAAATATTGGATGGCCTGAATCCACAGCTCAAAACACCCGCCGACAGAAATGATTACCTTCACATCGCAGATGTGGCGCGTGCGCTGGTAATCGCAACTGAAAAGTATTACAACGGCCCCCTTAACATTGGTTCGGGAAAAGGAGTCGTCATCTCAGATATCCTTAATTTGATCGCCAACACTCTAGGGCGGACAAATTTACCTGCGTCTGCCGCCCAGGAACCTCCTGTAAAATCAATTATTGCGGATATCGCAAAACTTCGTTCGCTTGGCTGGCACGCTCAGATCACAATCGATGAGGGAATCAACAGGCTCATCAATTCAATTTCTTCCAAATCTAACGCAAAATAGTTTGAACTCATGAAAATCGAAATCGATACTGAAAAAAATACTATAATTTTAAACGATAATGGAAATACTTCGGAACTAGATCTTTACACGACATCCTCCTTTGAAATTCTATCCGATCTTTGGGTGAAGGTGGGTTGGAATCAAAAATATCCGTATACTTTCAGCTGGTTTGGTCGGCCCGTAATTCAGTTACCGGAGGACATGATCCGCATGCAAGAGGTCATCTACCGTCTGAAACCGGACCTGATTATCGAAACAGGCGTGGCACACGGAGGATCACTTATCTACTATGCGAGTCTTTTTGAAGCGATGGGCAAAGGAAAAGTGATCGGTGTTGATATCGAAATTCGGGACCACAACCGGAAGGCAATCGAAGCCCACGAGCTTTTTCATCGCATCGACATGATCGAGGGAAGCTCGATCGATCCGGAAACAGTAGCCAAGGTAAAAGAAATGATTCCGGCAAACGCCACGGTTCTTGTCATTCTTGACTCTAATCATCTCAGGGAGCATGTGAAAAGTGAACTCGAATTGTACAGCCCATTTGTCACCAAGGGATCATACATCGTTTCCACCGATGGTGTGATGAGAGACGTTGCTGATGTGCCAAGAGGAGAAGAATCCTGGAGCCATGACAATCCAGCTCAAGCAGCCGAAGAATTTGTTGCCGGACATTCCGATTTCGAAATCGAACAACCTGAATGGCCCTTTAACGAAAGTAATTTAAACAAAAATATAACGCATTGGCCTTCTGCTTGGGTTAGAAAGATTTAACCCCTAAATTCCATTCGAATTTCACACGCACTCCGAACCAATAAAAAAAATTAATAGCATCGTTAAAGGCATCTTCAATTCCCTTGGTTTCAAGTTGATTCGAAGTTCCAATGCATACAGCCAAGATGGATTAACATCGATTCACAATCATGACTTTCAGAACGATCACGATTTTCAAAAAGCATATCAGCGTGGAGTAAAAGCGACCCAAATTGATTTCGAATGGTCTTGGAGAGTTCACATTGGCCTGTGGTCAGCCTACACGGCTTCGAACCTTGAGGGTGATTTTGTTGAGTGTGGTGTCGCAAAAGGATTTCTTAGCTCGGCAATAATGAAATACTTAGATTGGGACACTTTATCTCCGACAAAAACGTTCCATTTACTTGATACTTGGGGAGGAGTTGTTGAAAATTATTTATCGCAAGAGGAAATTGAGACAAAAGGGCACGCCAAGCATCAAAACCAGAAACACTTCGAAAACGGAATCTATACAAAAGATTTACAGGCGGTAAAAGATAACTTTTCTGAGTGGAAAAATGTAAATATTGTTGACGGCCCCATCCCGGAAACACTTGAGAAAGTTCCTTCAGCATCAGTTGCATGGCTCCATATTGACATGAATTGCGTAAAGCCTGAGGTCGACGCGCTGGAATTCTTTTGGGGGAAACTCGTTCCTGGAGGTATTGTTTTATTGGATGATTATGCCTACATAACTCATGACCTTCAAAAAGATGCAATGGACAAAGTTGCTAAATCCAGAGGCCATCAAATCGTTTCTCTGCCTACAGGGCAGGGGCTATTGATCAAAGCGAACTAAAAATTGGGCATGACTGGAAATATCCCGCCTTCAATCGTTGCGAGAGATTATGCACCACCAATCCCTGAAATAACCTATGACCCTTTCGCCATACATTGAAAAGGCAAAGAGAATTTACCGTTCTTTAAGCGCTTACACATTTAAGAAATCATACTCGCAGTCGGGAGAAGACCTAATCGTGATGTATATTTTCAATGTGTTGAAAATACGAAAACCTACCTACCTCGACATTGGCGCCCACCATCCTGTCTTCCTCAACAACACATACGCGATGTATAAAAACGGCGCATCCGGCGTATCAGTAGAACCCGATCCGGCATTGCATTCGAGAATCCGAAAAAAGCGCCCTAGGGATATCAATCTTAATGTCGGAGTTTCCAGCGAATCAGCGATGCTCGATTTTTATGTAATGTCCTCACGAACTCTGAATACTTTTTCAAAAGAAGAAGCGCAGAACGCAGAGAGTTCACGAGTTAAAATTGAGAAGATTCTGAAAATCCCTGTGATTCCAATTAATGAAATTCTGGAAGAACATTTTAATAGCGAAGCGCCCGATTTTCTGTCAATCGATGTTGAAGGGTTGGATTTTGAAATAATTAGATCGATGGATATTTCCAGATGGCGACCTAAAGTGATTTGTGCAGAAACCCTTTCGTATTCCGAAACTACAGGAGGAATAAAGATCAGAGACATCGAAAACTACCTCGTTGAACATGGCTATCGCGTTTATGGCGATACGAACATCAACACAATTTTTGTCGACAGCAAAATTTGGTAACGATCCACCTAACGACCGAACCATTTGGGGAAGACGATGAGGATTTGATTCATGAATATTGGAAAGCATAACCTTCCCTTGGTGACAGTCGGAATACCAACCCGTAATCGCCCTGATGGTTTGGCTAGCACAATCCACGACATCGCCAATCAAACCTATTCGAACGTAGAAATTTTGGTTTCAGATAATTCCTCAACTGAACCAGCCGTCTTAACTACTCTTGAAGAGGCGAAGGAGAAGTTTCCGCAAATTCGTGTATTTCGCCATAACAAAAACATCGGACCAGCAGCGAATTTTCAATTCCTTTTCAATCAAGCTAGCGGCAAATTCTTTATGTGGGCAGCTGATGATGATTCATGGGAGCCCACTTTTATTGAAGAAATGGTTCAGTTATTAATTGTTGATAAAGACTCCTCATTCGCCTTTTGTGATTTCGCAGTGGATTTTGAAAGCGAAAAGATAAATTACTACCCTGATTTTTTCATGGGCTTTTCCACATTCTCTAATAAATCTACCTATCAGAGGATGAAGGCCTACATTCTTCAAGGAAATTCCTGCGGCAAGGCAAACCCCATATACGGACTTTACCACATTGGTGCACTCAATTCGATCCAATTTGGAACACGCAGCTACTTTGACATATGGGGCGGTGACATGGTAACAGTATTGGCAGTCCTTGGTTCTGGAAATATGTCACTATCTTCGAAAAAGCTATTTACAAAAAGACTAAGTAATTCGGAATATTTAAACGCAAAATTGGGCGGGACAGGGAAAGTGACTGTGACAAGAGCGTTTAAACGCTTACATGAATTACTGAGTTATTGTTTCGCACAGATCTTCGTGGTTTTAAGAACTCGAAATTTGAATGCGGCAGAAAAGGTCAAACTCTGTGGAATGTCTGCATCAAGAATGTTCAAAGATTTTTTTGAGAGTTCTATAAAGTTGGCGAAACGCAGCTAATTTATTAAGGGAAACACGAATTCAATCAGTAACGTGTTTCCCTGTGGATTAAGAGACGAATTTAATGGATCATCAGGTGATTATTTTCTCCAAGGACCGTGCCTTGCAATTACAGGGCACCTTGTCGTCCCTCGCTGCTTTCTGCGAAGACGCTGCAACCTTGAGAATTAAAGTGTTGTTCGCAGCTTCGGACGCCAAATATACAGAGGCCTATAAAAAACTTGAAGATGAATTTCAGGGAGTGCTCGATGTCGAATGGGTAAACGAGTCCCAATTCAAGCCTGACTTGCTACGCATGATTGATGGTGATTCATCGGGGCGCGAATCGAATCAACCGCCCTGCCGGTTCACGACTTTTCTGGTCGATGATAATTTATTCATTCGGAGGTTTTCGATGGCTGTTGTCCATCAGGAATTGGACCGAAACCCTAAGTTGATCGGGTTCTCGCTTCGGCTGGGAAAAAACACTTCGTATTGTTATTCGCTCGATTGCCCGCAGGAGTTTCCGGAATTTAAAACGGTTTCTGAAGACGTTCTCGAATACAAGTGGCCGGGATGCGAAGCTGATTTTGGTTATCCATTGGAAGTTTCAAGTTCAACCTATCGGACGAAAGAGATCTACCGCCTGCTGCGATTTTTGCCGTTTTCAAATCCCAACACGCTGGAAGGCCGCATGGCAAGGATGGCGAGGCTCTATCGGTGGAGCCGCCCGTTTCTCCAATGCTTTGATGCTTCGGTAGCCTTTTGCGTTCCCGTGAACAAGGTTCAGAGCGTTGCTGATAATCGCGCAGGAGAAGATGACGAATATTCGAGTGAGTCCCTAAATGAACTCTTCTTAAACGGTCATCGAATTGACGTGAAACAACTGGAGGGCTTTTCCCCAAAGGCTTGCCACGAAGAGATCGCACTGCCTCTCACTGAAACGGGCGGGCATTGAAGTTCTGAAAGCTGAACTTGCGAAGGATTGAGCGGTAATTATTGCAGAGTATTTCTCTCTATTATTCTTCTATGAGTTTGCCGTCACAAAACAGTTCAACCTCCAGGCATTCGCCAATCATCATAGGTGGGACCGGGCTGATTGGTCGTGCTTTGGTGAAGCATCTGAAAAAGGACGGGGGTAAACCCTACACCGCCAGTCGGACAACTGTTGCGGCCGAATCTTTTGACAGTAGCCGGCATTTGGTCGGTGATATTTCGGATCCTGATTTCATCGACCTGGTGTTGTCCAAGTCCCGGGACGTCATTCATCTTGCCTATTCATCAGGCAAAGATTTAAGCAAGTCAGATCCGCTTGCTGAGTTGGAATCGAATGTCAGCAGTGCGATTCGACTTTTTGACGCACTCGGGAAGACTCAAGTGGATCGGCTGGTGATGGTTTCGTCAGGTGGGACTGTTTACGGGACGGGTACAGAATTGCCAATAGTCGAAACTTGCCCCACAAAACCGATCAGTTCCTATGGAATTGCCAAGGCGACAATTGATCAATATGGCCTGTTCTTTTTTCGTCGGCATCAGATTCCGCTGATTGTGGTGCGACCTGGAAACGTCTACGGAGAAGAGCAGCAGCCTTTTACAGGGCAGGGCTTTATAGCGACTGCGATTGGATCAATTCTTAATGGCGATCCGGTTTCAATCTATGGAGACGGAACAACCGTTCGGGATTACATCCATGTAGACGATGTTGCAACAGGCATTGCGGCTGCGTTGGAAGCGGGGATTCCAGGGGAGATTTATAACATCGGAACCTGTGTTGGAACTTCCAATATTGAGATTTTAGATATTCTCGAAGAACTGGCAGGCGAGAGCGGATTTGAGGTGAAGCGCAATTTTGTTGATTCACGGGGCATTGACGTCGCCGTAAATTTTCTAGATAGCACCAAGTTGACTGATTTATCCGGTTGGAAACCACAGGTTAGATTGAGAGAGGGGCTTGTCCGCATTTGGAATCACACCCTCAAAAATAACCGCGGTGCATAGTCACCCATTTCTCCGACAAGCGTTCAACTCAGCGAATCGAATTATTTTCAATTACTTTGAATCCTCAGGTCACTATACTTTTACCCGTCTACAACGGGGCGGACACTCTTGCTGACGCGATTAATTCGATCATTGCTCAGACGTTCACGGATTGGGAGCTTCTGATTATCGATGATTGTTCGAGTGATGGATCGGTGGATGTGATGAAAACATTCAAGGATTCACGGATATCGGTCATTCAACAGGCAAAGAACGGCGGGCTCTCAGCGACCTTAAACCATGGGGTGTCGCTCGCAAAAGGAGCATATATCATGCGGATGGATCAGGACGATCTCTGTTTGCCGGATCGAATCGCAACACAGGTCGACTATCTTGAAGAGCATCCCGAAACCGATTTGATCGGGTGTCTGTGTCTCTATTTTGATGATGAAACGTTTACGCCATTGGGAGTCATTACAGTTTCTGAGAACCACAAAGAGCTCTCCGCATCCAGATTTTCACGTGGGTATGCCTTAGCGCACCCGTCTTTGATGGGAAAAATCAGTTGGTTCAGGAAACACAAGTATTGTAGCGAATTCGACGGTGTTGAAGATCGCGAATTGTTGATGCGTGCCTCGGAGTCCAGTATTTACGGGTGTGTGCAGGAAGTGTTGCTGGCTTATCGGGTAAGACGACTCTCGGCAAAAAGCAGTTTTAAAAAGCGCCGTCTCTTCATCAAAGCAGTCGCCACCCACGGCGGAATCGGTGTCGCGAGTCTGGTGGTATTGCGTGAAGTGATCTTGTTTCTATTCGATTTGCTGAGATTACAACCAATGCGTGTAAGACTAAAAGCAGGGAGCGCGATCGATGGACAATTAAAGTGGGAGCAAATATTGGAAAAATTTGGACAACGATAATAAAGATTTAGGCACCGAAACCAAGAGACGGCGAAGTGTCTGTCTGGTTGTGTCGTCTCCAATGACGATTGAGGCTTTTCTCAGTGATCAGCTTTTACATATCGGAGAAGAATACGAACTCACCATTGTGACCAATTCTCCGGACGATTTGTTTTTGAAGAGGATAGGCGCAACAGCGGAGTTCGTCCCGGTGGCGATATCCCGCCAAATCGATCCGATCCGGGATATTCGAGCTCTAATCTCCCTCATCCGGCTTTTCAGAAATGAACAGTTTGATCTGGTTCATTCAATAACTCCTAAAGCGGGACTTCTTTCGATGTGTAGCGCTTTTATTGCCCGGGTTCCCTTTCGGGTGCATACGTTTACAGGGCAAGTTTGGGCGACAAAGCGGGGGCTTTACCGGTTTATCTTAAAGAGCATGGACCGTCTCCTCGCCCGGTGTGCGACGAATATTCTGGTCGATAGCCCCTCCCAACGTGATTTTCTCCTGGAAAATCGAGTCGTGAGCAACGAAAAGGCATCAGTGCTTGGAAGCGGTTCGATCAGCGGAGTAGATCTTACCAAATTTTTTCCCGACCTGGAGCAGAAGCAGGCTGTACGCGCCGAACTCGACATTCCGAGCGAAGCGATCGTGTTTCTCTATGTAGGGCGAATGAACCGGGACAAGGGAATTCCGGAATTACTGGCCGCTTTTGAGAGGGCCGCTTCAAAGATCCCGGAATCCGTTCTGGTAATGGTTGGCCCCGATGAAGAAGGGTTTGATGATGAGTTTTCCGGGTCGCCTGTCTCTGACCGGATAAAGCAGGTGGGATACACAACAACCCCGGGGCGTTATATGGCTGGAGCAGATGTCTTTATTTTACCCAGCCACCGTGAAGGATTTGGATCAACGGTTATCGAAGCTGCTGCCACGGGGGTCCCTGCAATCGCCTCTCGAATTTATGGATTGACCGACGCGGTTCAGGATGGCGAAACCGGAATTCTATTTGAAGCAGGAGATATCGAAGCGCTGTCGGCGGCGATGGTAAATCTGGCGCAAAATGAAAGCGAAAGACTTGTGATGGGGGCCAAAGCAAAGGAACGAGCTGTCCAGAAATTTTCGATGGAGGCAGTCACGGCGAACACACTGAATTTTTACAGGGAAGTAACGAATCCTAACAGGGAAGTAACGAATCCTATATTGGCGGATAGCGAATGATGAGAAGGTTGTTTGATCTAACACTGGCTGCCTTTCTCCTGGTGCTGCTATCGCCAGTCATGGTGGTAGTGTTTATTCTGATCCTGGTGACAATGGGACGCCCTGTGCTGTTTTGTCAGGATCGCGTGGGCCGATACGGAAAGTCTTTTCGCCTGAACAAATTTCGGACCATGACAACCGAATCATCAAACGATAAAGAAGTGACAGTGGATCAATCCCGGATCACTCCTCTCGGAAAGTTCTTACGTAAAACCAGCATCGATGAGATTCCGCAGCTTTGGAATGTACTGGTTGGTGATATGAGTCTGGTAGGTCCACGTCCCCTCCTGTTGGAGTATCTACCGCTCTATTCCAAAGAGCAGATGCGGCGTCACGAAGTGCGCCCGGGAATCACAGGCTGGGCACAGGTAAACGGGCGTAATTCCATTTCCTGGGAAGAGAAGTTTAATTTGGACGTCTGGTATGTTGATAACCAGTCGTTGATGCTGGATTTGAGAATTCTCTTGCTGACGGCAGGCAGAGTTCTGGGAACAAAAGACGTCGATGCCAGCAGCGAGGTCACCATGGAGAAATTTTCAGGCACAGGCTCTCAACAAGACCCGGAGAAAGATAATTCCGCGTAACACAAACCGGCGGGTATGGCCGCATCTTAATGCTCAGGGCGAGAACATCTGCGTCAAGCGACGTGCCGAATGGCGAAGGCAATGATCCGGGGTTTATCAGCCCCGGTTATTTGTTTCTACTCTCTTTTGCGTTCTGCTCATTTGTAGCCCTTGTCGTTCAAAAATTACTTCTCCCGATGATGCCCGACCTTCATGGCGGACATGGGCTCATTGCTGGTGATTCGGTGGTCTTTCACAACGCGGCCTGGGAGATCGCACTGGAAGTCCGTGCAAACGGGTGGCAGGAATGGGCGCTGTTTCCTCCCGGCTTTACTGGAAATGTTGGACTGTTGTCGGCCCTGTATGTCTTCTTCGGCCCCGAACCGGCTGCTTTTATACTTTTCAATGTCGCCGCTCATGCCACGGGAGCCGTAACGCTTTATCTGATAGCTAAACTCCTGGTCCCCGGCAGGGCCGGAGCAGTGGGGGGCCTCGTGGGAGCCACACTTTTTACCTGTTTTCCATCCGCGCTACTTTGGTACAGCCAGGTACACAAAGATTCTTTTGCGATCGCAGGCACTTTGCTGATGCTTTATGTCTGGCTTCGTTTTCAGAAAAGACCCGTAAATCTTAAACAGAGTCTTAAGCTGACTTTGATGGTTCTTTTAGGTGCGCTCCTGGTCATCACGGTCCGGCCTTACCTGATGGCGGTGGTTGCATCCGGCTTCGTCGCTTCCTATGTTTTATCATTAGCAGGACAGATTTTGGTAAAACCAAAATCGATCAAGTTAGCCACCGAATTTGGATTACTTTTGTTTCTCGTCATTCAGATTTGCGGCGCCGCATTCAGTGCACGCCTGCCCAGCGCCGCATCCACTTTTGAGGTCCGGTCTACGCCGATTCAGAACGAATGGAAATGGGAGGACACCCGGTTTGTGCCCCAATGGATCGAAGCGCCGTTGGAGAAGGTATCGGTTCTGCGATTGAATTATCTTGATTACAACCGGTCGGTTGAGGCTCAAACGACCATTGACAGTGATCGCGCACCGTCTGATTCAATCGCCTTACTCAAGTATCTTCCCCGCGCTCTCTATATCGGGTGTTTTGCCCCCTTTCCGGAAACCTGGGGACAAAAGATGGCTTTGCCTCAACTGGCCGTGGCCGGTGAAACCTTTATCTGGTATCTCTTTTTCCCGGGAATATTGCTGATCGCTTACTTCTGTCCGGGAAGAGCCCTGTTCTCCGGGATTATTTTTTCAATCGCCTTAATCACTATCTACAGTTACACGACTCCCAACGTGGGGACCCTTTATCGAGTTAGGTATGGATTCTGGATGTTTCTACTTCTTTGCGGCTCTCTGGGCTGGGCTGTTTTCATCCTGAAATTTCTCGCTCGTGCAGCTGAATTTTCCGGAAAATCAGCGAAAAAAGACGCGGTGGTTGGCGATTTATCCGAACTGAGAGACACATCCAGTTTTTCTTCTGTCGCTGCGGCAGGCGCCGTCACTCTCTTTATCACGCTTTGTGGCTTCCTTTGTTTCCTGGTCCGGGACCTACTCCTCATACACTCGGCAGGTATCACGGAGCGGATGGATGTTTTTTTCTCAGCGATGATGCTTCCAATGGTTTTTGTCAATTGTCTAGCCCTGCCAATGGGGGACACGGTGACACGACCGTTCGTTCGAGCATACCAGAGCAATGGGAAAAAGGCCGCCTCAGAAATGATCCGTCAGTTTCTGGGTATGGGAGGCTTGCTCATGGGGTGCGCTGCGGTGTTTGTTTTCCTGTTTGCAAACCTGCTCGTCCGATCCGTTCTCGGTGATGAAACCCCGGAGTCTATTGCAACGGGGACACTCTATTTGCGTCTGTTTACACCCATTGTCTTCCTGAGTGCCTGGACGGTCTTGGGAAATTGCGTGTTGAACGGGCTTTACCAACACCGACACGCAGCTCTGGCTGGTTTGGTGGTGCCCTTCTGTGCCATCGCTTCAATCCTGATCGTGAATGGGCAGGCAGTTCTTCTTGCCGGAATCGTCGGGATGCTCGCAGGGACTCTGGTGAATGCCGTTATCGTAATCATTCTGTGTCGGCGCAACGGTATTACCCTTTTGCCATCCTTCCCTCCGGGGCCTGCTGTGTACTCTGAGGTAAAACCTTACGGGTGGCTTGTTGCTGCGGCCGTTTTTACAGCAATCGTCGTCCCGGTAAATTTTGCATTTGCCGGCTCTGTTGGACCGGGAGCGCTATCAGCCTGGGCGTTCGCCAACAAAATCACGACTTTATTCACCTCCCTTTTCGCCGTGAGCGTCACTGCCGTGGTCCTGCCATATCTGGCAAGGAAGTTTCACTATGAGCCAAAAGATTCGACGCGGGATCAATTCTATTTTCTGGTGGTGGTCGGAACATGGGTCGGAATATTCCTCTCTGTTGCCATTTCAATTTTCGCTGAACCGGTCGTTTATGCCTTATTTAAAGAGGGTGCGATCTCCGATTCCCAAATAAAAGATCTAGGTAACGTGATTCGAATCGGGGCCATGCAAATACCCGTGGCGATCGCCGGAGCTATTTTGATAAAGCTTATCGCGGTCTCGGGCGCAACGGTGACGACGCTGATTGCTACTTTTCTTGGATTAGTCGGTAACATTGCCGTCAATGTGATCCTGGTACCCGGTATGGGCATTGAGGGCGTTGCCGTAGGGGCTTTGGTATTTATAACCATCGCCACTTTCTCTCTTGCTGTTGCTTTGCGAAGGAAATCAGGGACGAGCCTGCGTTTTTCGTTCGTTCTTCTTTTTGGGTGGATCGTCTGCGGCACGGTGACAGAATTAATCGGGCAAAGAAGCGTCTCCGGCATCCTGGTTGCATTGCTACTTTTGTGCAGCCTTGGTGCTCTGCATTATTACTCATGGGTCCGGGGTATTCACCACCTCTCTACCGTTCAGGAAAACAGTGAAGAGTAAGAGGCTTCCATCGCGCAAAGATCTTCAGATGTTTTTGAGCCAAATGAGTTTATTTGAAAGTCCACCTGGACATTAGTAAATGCCGGAACTTGAAATTCCCAAGCCGTCGCGGACTCTCGCTGCTGCAATTCAAACCAACGTTTATGGAAAAACGATTCCCAAACTGGAAACCGCCAGTTATCGAACACAATCGCCCTACGATTTACAACTGGGTGGTCCAATATCCCGACGGCCTTGAATTGGGGGAAGGATCAGATATCGGTGCTTTTACCTACATAAATTCCAAATATCGGGTCGTGATCGGGGAAGAAGTGCAAATCGGATCGCACTGTTCAATTTACTCTGTTTCGACGATCGATGATAAGACGGGATGTGTGGTTCTGAAGAGAAACGCCCGGGTTGGCTCTCATTCCACGGTGATGCCGGGAGTTACGATCGGGGAAAACGCGATCATCGGTGCCCACAGTTTTGTGAATTGCGACATCCCCGACAATGCCGTCGCATTTGGAGTCCCGGCAAAAGTTGCGCGAATTCAAGAGCCAAATTGATTAGCAAAGAATGCCTGCACCTCGAATCTATCTATCACCGCCCCACATGGGAGGCGCTGAGCAGCGTTATCTACAGGAAGCGTTTGATTCCAATTTCATTGCTCCGGTTGGCCCTCAACTGACAGCTTTTGAAGAAGCGTTTTGCGAGGCGACGGGATTCAGCCATGCTGTTGCAGTGGCAAGCGGAACGGCTGCGATTCATCTGGGTTTACGTCATTTAGGAGTCGGCCGGGGAGATATCGTATTGGCATCGACGCTCACGTTTATCGGAAGTGTGTCTCCGATTCTTTTTCAAGGAGCTGAGCCGGTATTTGTGGATTGTGACCGGGAGACATGGAATCTCGATCCTAAATTGTTGGAAATCGAAATCGAACGCCTCAGCAGCCAGGGGAAACGGGTTGCCGCAGTGTTGCCAACGGACTTGTATGGTCAGTCCTGCGATCTGGAGTCCATACGGTCCATTTGCGACGCGCATGGAATCCCGGTTTTTGTTGATGCCGCAGAGTCTCTTGGATCAACGCATCGCGGGCAGTCAGTTGGCAAGGGCGCAGTGGCAGCTGCATTCTCGTTCAATGGAAACAAAATCCTAACAACATCAGGTGGCGGGATTTTAGCGAGCGACGATGCGGACCTGATTGAATACGCCCGCTTTCTCTCCACCCAGGCAAAAGAGGACGAACCGCACTTTGAACATCGAGAGATAGGCTACAACTACCGGATGAGTAATCTGGTTGCAGCGGTTGGACTCGGCCAGTTGGAAGTTTTGAAAGACAGAGTGAAACGAAAGCGGGAAATTTTTGAATTTTACGCAGCGGCTTTCGCAGGGGTTGAAGGCATAGAATTGATGCCGGAGGCTGACTACGGGGTTTGCAACCGTTGGTTAACTGTAGCTCTCTTTGATTCCGATGTCTTCGGATGCAATCGGGAAGCTGTGAGGTTGAAGCTGGAAAGTGAGAATATCGAGTCACGCCCACTTTGGAAGCCGATGCATCAGCAGCCAGTATTTGAAGGTCGCAGGGTGGTGGGTGGCAAAGTGGCGGAGGCATTATTTGAGACCGGCCTTTGTCTGCCGTCCGGGACTGCTATGAGCGACTCTGATTTGCATCGAGTCGTCAAAACGATAATTCAGGCAGGAAAATCTTAATGGAAGATCTTATTCGAAAACTTCGGGAAAGCGTTCTTTTCCGCCGGACGTTGGGCTTCGGCTGGCATTTGATAGGCATTGTTTTCTGTTACTACTGCGCCTTCCACATTGTGGACATCCGGTTTGATTTCAAATTGGAACAAACAATTCTGGCACAATTTCTCCGAACCCTTCCACTGGCCCTTGTGGCATTCGTTGGATGTATCCTGGCCTTTCGGCTCTATCAGGGGTTGTGGCGGTTTTTCACCTTCAGGGATTGCCTGGTCACAGCGATAGCCTTTTTGACAGGGTCAATCGTCCTGGTTGCCCTTGTATACGTCGCAAACGATTTTTCGTTTTCTGAATACCCGCGTTCGGTCCCCGTGATTAACTACTTATTGATCTTGGGTTGGGAAATTGGAGGAAGAGGATTTGTTCGCATCTATCGGGAGTGGCGATTGGATAGAATAGGAACTCCCGAAGGATCAGGAAAAAACGTCGTGGTGATGGGGGACCCGGAAGAGGCGGATGCATTGATTCGCTCGCTTTCCAGACAAGCCGTTGCCATAGGGAAAATCGTCGGAGTCATTTCAGTTCGCAGGCAACACCGCGGCGGCAAGCTACACGGCATTCCTATCTTTGATGAAGCCGATGATCCCGGCGCCGTTGTGGAAAAGGTAGGCGCTACCATGTTGCTGTTCCTCCCCCCTTTTACAGCTCCCCAGAAAATCAAGGTAGCACTGGATTCCATAGCAAAACGAAAGCTCTCATGTGACTATCGAGTCATTCCCTCGATCGATGACATCACTTCAGGCAAAGTCGATGTGAGCAGTATTCGCAAAGTTGATATCGAGGACCTGCTTCATCGCAAGCCCTACGCCATAGATACAGAGCGCATGCGTGACACCATTTCAGGCAAACGCGTGATGGTAACAGGAGCGGGAGGAAGTATTGGATCCGAGATTTGCCGCCAGGTATTACGATTGAACCCGGCTTCACTGACCTTGTTCGAAGTGAGTGAATTCCTGCTTTTTGAAATCGAAAACGAATTGGCTCCCCTTGCGAAAAAGTCAGGAGTCAAACTTGTGGGGTGTGCCGCCGACATTCGCCGCGAACCACAGATCCGTTCGGCGATGGGGCATACTGATGGGATTGATATTATTTACCATGCCGCTGCTTACAAACATGTCGATTTGATGGAACGCAATCCGGCAGCCTGCTTTCTCAACAATGTGGTTGGAACGCAGATCCTCGCCACCGCAGCTGAAGAGGCGGGAGTGAGTCAATTCGTTCTGATCTCCTCCGACAAAGCAGTCCGGCCCACAAGCTTGATGGGAGCATCGAAGCGTTTGGCGGAACGCGTCATCACAGAGCGCCCGACCAGCAATACAAAATTCAAAGCAGTCCGTTTCGGAAATGTGTTGGGAAGCAGCGGCAGTGTCGTTCCCATTTTCCGAAAACAAATCGCCGCCGGAGGCCCCGTCACCGTAACGAGCAAGGATGTGACGCGGTTTTTCATGACGATCCCGGAAGCTGTCGAGCTGGTTCTTGCTGCTGGTGCCGTAGGTGATGACCGTCGTATTTTGGTGTTGGAAATGGGAGAGTCGGTTAAGATTGAGTCGCTCGCCCGCCGTATGATTGAGTTGTCAGGGTTTGTTCCGGACGTGGATATCGAGATCCAGTTCACTGGCCTGAAGGCTGGCGAAAAGGAATACGAAGAGCTTCTAACCGATGACGAAAATGTCGTCAGGACTGATCACGACCGAATCTGGGTTGTTGATAAAGGAGACGATGCGGTGGTGGTAACGACCGTTGATGTCGGGGACCTGCTTGAAGCCATCGATGACGGTGATCCTAACACGCTGAGAAAATTTGCGCATGATCGGATTCCCGGATCCAAACTGATGGAAAATTCAGAGCTCGGAAAACACTGAATTGATGATTTCCAGGGAAACGATGACTAACCATCTTCGACGATATTTTTCGTCAGGATGGTTATTTTTTTTACCGTTTCTGGGCCTGTGGATTGCCTGGAGAATGTTACCTCTCCCGCCGGAACTACTCCGCCCACTGGAGATCGGCGTATTGGTCGCTACAACTGGATTGGCGGTCTTCTGGTTGATATCAGACAGGCGAAACCTGAATCCGGAGACGGGTATTTTCCTGCTTTTGCTTGCGGTGCTGTTTTCCATATTCGGGCCGAATCTTGAGTTCCCGGGAGACAACTGGACATTCTGGAGCCGGGCCAAGTTCCCTGAAGCAGAAGGAAACTTGATCGGGCTGGGCGAATCGATCAATGGAGCAATCATTGCCATCTTCCCCGAATCCTGGTGGGCGGGGAGCCTTCGGGTTCCCGCTGTGTTCTGGGGTGTTGCAGGGTGTTATCAATTTTTCCGTTTTGCCCGCGCGATGGGCTTCGATCCACTGTGGGCCAGAATAGCGGTGATCTCGGTTTTGTTTTTCATGGGGACACTTGGTCTTCCATACTTCCAACACATCATACTGGGTCGGGCAATGTTAGGGTTTCTGGCTCAGATGGCGTTGTTCACCGAGCTTGTTCAAGCAGTGCGGCGAAACGAATTCAGGAACCTGTGGTTAATCGCCCCCCTTCTGGCCATCGCCGGCGCAGGCCATCTCCAAAACGTCATCATGAGCGTCCTCGGGCTCTGTGGCATTATGATCTGGTGGGGAATCCAAAGATTCGGATGGCGAAAAGGAGGAGGAACCCTGCTCATTGTTGCCCTGCTCTTTTGGGGACTGTTTGACTGGTTCCTGTTCAGAGGTGCGCTTCAGGTCAGAATCGAGGAGATCATATCCGGAAACGTATGGTTGACGTCAACAGGGAGCTTTAACCTTCTCGGTTCCGAAGGACGGGCGTTGTTGCCTCTCGGAATTATCGGGATCGTGAACATTTTCGCCGGGTTGTTTTTGGTTACTCAAAACCGGGTACTGGGATGGCTGACCATTTTTCCAATACTCGCCCTTCTTTACCCTCCCTTTGCAAAAGTATACGCTTACGCACTTTCCGAATACGATGACCTGATTGTGTTCAATCGCGTTTTGTTTCTGGTCCCATGCACCTTTGCCCTGTTGTTAAGTTTGAAACTTGCTCTCACAAAAACAACAGGGAGGCTTGCCGCCGCTGCACCCGTTGCTGCCGGCCTTGTATTCCTCACCTTTGCTGCGATTCCCCAACGGCCGAATTTCGGAAAACTTGCTTATTGGATCGATAAGCCTTCGGCCAGTCTGCGGCTCGCTCCCAACAGTGAGCTTATCGACTGGGTTCGAGAGAAATCAAAATTGAAGCCCGGTGATTTAATTATCACCGATGAGGCTACCGATTTCCTGCTCAGAACAGACTTCCTGGTTCAGGGAATCGGAGGCGGCCGATGGTATCCGGGAAGGGTTCAGGACTGCTTTGAAGACAATGCCGAGATGGACAAGGCGTTGGACGAAGTGGTAGCCGTTGTTTTGGTAAATAAACCTTGCGTTATCCCGCCGCGCCCATCCTTCATGGGAAGGCTCTATCAGCACTCTCCCCCCCTGCTTGTAAAGCATGACCTGACCTATTCTCCCGAGATCATTCGCAAATTCGATCTACTGGTCGAAAACGAAGGGTGGACCAGAGAAGAAGCTCCGCCGTTTTACTATTGGTATGAACCCCCTTCATCCGAATGAACGCTGTTATGTTGGCGAAACTGAAAAGGGTCATAGGTCGGATAAATGGATGGGGCGCACTCAGCTTGAGCGCCATACTATTGGGGTTCTGCGTTTCAATCTATTTCCAGTCGCTCGATGGTCCACGTCCTGTGATCCGCTTCGAATACAGGGCTGACTCCGATGTGCTGACACGCTGGGATTTTGATCGAAACGAAGGTTGGGTAACCGAAGACCGTGTGCGGTGGACTCTGGCAGCGAGCCGTGAATTCGTCCGCGAGGAAGTCATGATCCCCCAGTGGCCGGCCAAGAAGATGAAAGTGAACTTTGATCCCATCGACGGCGAAATAGAATTCAGAAACCTCCAACTGATCTACGCCGGGGATCAGGACACCATTGTGCCAATCAAAGTGAATGAAATGAAACCCGTCGCGGAAACCGACGCCTATGAGACCCGCAAAGATGGATTCATGATCACCATGAAAGGCGAAAAAGTTCCCTCGGTTGGCTGGTCGATGAAAAACTATAAAGCAGCCTGGGACTACCGCATTTTTCAGGCCCCGTTTCTTTCCCGTTTCCTCAGGAGCACACTGTTATTCTTTCTCTGTGGGGCCGCCATATGGGGTCCGAATTGGATTCAGCTCAGACCGAAAAGTTCCCCGAACGAATCCAGTCACCGGTCAGGCCCGCGCGATGATAGCGAGTGAGAAGGTGGATTCAAACCCCATCGAAATCAGTCGCAAATCACTGAATCCAGCCCCTACGATTTCAGTCCAGAAATCCCCGCCGTATTCAGTGAAGACCCTGTAGTCAGCGTGCTGCTTCTCCGGTCCGCCATGATAGCTGTGGTAATAGTCAGCATGGCACTTTCGGGTCTGACGCCCCGGGATGATCGGAATGGTGCAGATTACCGCGCCGTTCTCCCGCAATACGCGGCGACACTCACGCCAGGCGAGCGGCGTTTCCGGGACATGCTCCATCGTCTCCGAGTGAATCACCAGATCAAAGCTCCCATCTTCATAAGGTAGAGCCTGAGCATCCACCTCCGGATATTCTCCGAGCGTGTGATTCGATGATTTCTCAAAAAACTGAGTGAGATTCGCCGCCTGATTGATCTCCAGTGATTTCAGATCCGAAAACGCACTCACGAACGCTTCCGAATCCAGCGTTTGATCACGTAGCTCCAGATCAGTCAACAATCCGCGCGCCAGATTCATCGCCCTCAGATTAGACTGGCACCCCGTGCAAATCAGGCCGTCACGGTAATTGTAGGCAAGAGTTTCCGCCTCTGAGAGCCCCCAGCTTTGGATCAGTTCATCCCAAAGCACCGGTTTAAACTCGAATTCCTTCCCCCCACAGCAGGGACAGGATTCCAGATCCGCAAAGTCCGCATTGATCGCCCTTGGCGGCGATTCATGGGAAAGCTGGCCGTCACTGACTTCACGAAGACGATCTCTCAAAAGATCAATCTGCTTCGTCTGGACGTCCACCTTATCGGACAGCCTATGGCTGCGATCACGGTGACGGTCACGCTGACCTTTCACCTTCATCAGCTCAAGTTCGAGCTCTTTGATCTTCTCTTGATATCTATTCCCAAGCGCCATTCCGCAGATTGTGAACCAAGGCGGCATCTTATCAAGCAGGAAAGAAGTTCGCTGATTTCATGGCAAAAGCATTTCAGTTTCCTCACGCCCCCTTCTACTTTCCTTCACATTCTGCAAAGCGCCCAACCTCGTAAGCCATCGAGTGGAGAAGAGATGCCATGGGGTTGGCAGAGGAGTTTGATCGGAATAATATCGATAAAACTCGCTTCCGGTGACCCCGAAAAGCGGATTGGCCCGTCCACTGGCGAAATCAACCACAGGTCCCCTCCCCTATCACCTCGCATGCCCGCGAGTGACCGTGCCCCTCAGTCGAAGCCGGAAGTTTCCTGCGTGCGGAACGACCCTCTGAACGTTCAGTGATGACTTCCTGTATGCGGAACGACCTTCTGAACGTTCAGTGACGACTTCCTGCGTGCGGAACGACCTTCTGAACGTTCAGTGACGACTTCCTGTGCGCGGAACGACCTTCTGAACGTTCAGTGATGACTTCCTGTGCGCTGAACGACCTTCTGAACGTTCAGCGATGACTTCCTGTACGCGGAACGCGCCATCAGCAAGTTCGGATGGACAATCAGGACCCACTTGAAGTTTTTTCAGCCCCCAAAACTCTTATCTTTAATAAGTTACGAAAACACCAATCAATCTCCCTGCAAATAAAACTTGCATAAGGTATGCGTTCGGATACCTTATGCATCATGAAGGATATCACACCAACCTACATCAACCCATTCGATTCTAAAGACATCAGCCTGGCCAAACTAATCGCCTTCACCAGCGATAATATGGAGCGCATGAGTGCGCAAAATACCGGCGGCTGGTTATCCGATCGAATCGCAGCAACAAGCACGGCCCTCTCCGTTTTGGAGGATGCCTACACGGAAAACTTCACCAAATTGGGTTTTCGAAAAGCACAGAAAAAGGCGAAGAATGCTTTCCGCAAAAATCTCACCAGTGAAGTGGCAAAAATCGTCGGAGCCGTCATCGCTGAATACGGCGAAGGCTCCGCTCCTGTCGATGAAGTGGTCCCTCAAGGACGAACCGCCTTTTCCAATGCCAGCGATGATTTGGTCGAAAATCACATCGAAACCATGATCAACGGTCTCGCCGCCCACCAGGCGGATCTGGGATCTGATCTGGTGAATCACGCCGAGGATCTCCACACCCAATGGGTTGCCATCTACACCGCCAGCGAGCAGGCCACCGGCCAAAAAGCGGCCACAGAAGCCGACCAACGCCAGGCGAGAGCGGCCCTCCAAATGGAATTGTTTCAAACCCTGCTGACACTGGCGAAACGATTCCCCAATCAGCCGGAGCAATCACGAATCTACATGCAGCCACACCTGCTGGGTTATCGTCGTAGAAGTGCGTTGCCCACCACCACTCCACCAGCCCCGGTGGGAGGAAGCACCAGCGGCAGCACTTCAGTCGGCAGCACCGGAAGCACTGGCGGCAGCAGTTCTATCGGAAGCTCCAGTGTCGGAAGCACCGGAAGCGGCTCGCTCTCCACCTCAAGCTCCTCACAATCGAGCTCCTCCGCATCCAGCGCATCAACAGGCTCCACCAGCGGTTCATCATCTTCCGTTTAAGAGAGAACGCGCTTCATAAAACCAACCCATCCTAAGACAAAAGATCAGGCAGGGCATCGGCAACGGTGCCCTGTTTGCTTTTGTTGAGGGTTCCACGATCCAACAGGGTTGGTTCATCGATCCAACAGGGTTGGTTCATCGAATCAACAGGGTCTGTTCGTTTC
The DNA here is from genome assembly GCA_048267005.1 of Verrucomicrobiales bacterium. Lineage (GTDB taxonomy): Bacteria > Verrucomicrobiota > Verrucomicrobiia > Verrucomicrobiales > DEV007 > JABDJT01. Next base: position 52,337 of record JBLWYI010000012.1, read on the forward strand.
AACTGGAAATCGTCTTTGACGCTTGAACGCAAGATCGCTATGGTCGCGCTTATGGAAACCGAGTTGAGCGAACAGCTGGCAATACGTCAATTCATTCAGACTAAAGCCTCCCGATCAATTTAGTCTTGATGGATCTCATGGACTCTGATTGAATCCTCTCAGGAACTAACGAAAAGGAATTGCCCCATTCCTCAATTTACTGTGGCCAGCACTGTTTACCGGCGCTGGATCTGGAGGCAATAAAATCAGGAACCAATCGTGAGGAGATGAGCTATATAACGATACCAAGACTGGCATTTTCTGGAAATTTCCAGGCGGATGTTTCAACTGTTAACAATGATGTCCGGCATTATGACAATGCGACATTCAAACCGAGGTATCAATTACCTCAGACGACGAACGAGGCGAATGGATGGTATAATCCGGAAGGCACGGGGAATTTCCGGCTGTTTGGATTGCAGGTTCATGAAGCTTTGGCGGCGCCGGGGGCTGATTCGTCATCGGAGCCGGCGAACGGTTTGTTCGTCAATGCTCAGAGCAAGCGGTCGTCGTGTAAGATCGTGGATCTCGACCCGCAGATGCAGGTGGTATCTACACTCTTTGGGCTGCGGATCGTTCTGACGGACGGGACGAATGATTATCTCTCGGGTGATTATGAGGCTTCGCCTTTCCGTGACATGAGCAATGGCCGCGCTTATCCGGCATCGGCCCTGTTTATGTCGGTTCTCTCCAACCTTGAGTGGACGAAACACGCGGAGGCTTCGCCGACGCTCGTCGCATTGAAAGCGGCGGCGGATGCAAACGACGGGAAACTTTCGATTAATCTGACGACCTATAATTACGGGGCAAACCAGGAGGGTAATGTGGTGGGCTCGATCGGTGCCTATGATAAAGGTGATCCCGATACTTTCATGGCAGGTCGCAGGTTGGTGAATGACAGCGGGGCCAATGCGAGAGTCTGGCTGGGCGACATGATGGCTGACCAGGCAGGTTCGACTCTCTCTTTTGATTTCTCCAACTCGATCAATCTCAGGCGTGATCTTTCGATCATAGATATCGGGGACTTGTACGGGGCGATCCTGAAACAGACGGACACGGTCACCGGACTGGGAACCGACAGTGCCTCGATCACCGTAGGAGTGGTGAATGGCGACCTGTTGTCCAGCAGTGACCTGAAGCTTCTGGATCAGATCAACTATAAGGATCCCGACTTTCTGAATACCGCAGCCGGGCTGGCTGACTGTTCGCTGGATGAAGAGGCTCAGGCTCTGATTCAGGATCACCCGGTTGCGATTGTGCGCGATAATGGTTCCAACCAATATGAGGTGGTGATTCGGGAGACAAATGGTGGGATCTACGCGCGAGCTGACAACTTTGTTTTGCGGACGGATCCACCCATACAGGGAGCGGCCAATGAGGTGGTCAATTTTAAGGTGACCCAATGGGGCAAACCTGTCGAAGGTGTAAAACTGGTGACCACGCCTCTGGGGTCAAATGTGACAGGTAACTATTGGGGGACTGGAGGGAGCGGGCCCACCGATCCGACGGCGCCGTATCCCAATATCAACACACCTGCCAGTGCGATTTCGGTTTCCACAGGAATCGCGACAGGAGCGGACGGTTGGGCGGAGTGCCCCATCGCGGTCACCAACCCCGGCAACCCCCGGGGTTATGTGGAGGGTCAGATCTATACGATTTCCTACCATGTTGCAGTGGGGAATGCGTCGTCTCAAACCCCGTTCGACCTCATCGTCATTCATGCCCGTGAAGCGCAAAATTATCCAGATCCGCCGCCATGGAGTGATATCGAGCCGTTTATGCAGCAGTATGACAATCTGTATCCAATCATGAGCAAGCATCTGTTCAGTTTGTCGGATCCAGCTGTCTTCGAAGAGCACGCCACGCTGCTGACTTTGGCTTTCAGCCGTCCGATTGATGATCCCAATCACATGCCGGCAACTCGGGATCTCTCGGCATCGAAGCGTCGGGCGGTGTTGAACTGGCTCGCGCAATACACAGGTCAACCGGCCCCTGAATTTACACCTGCCATGAAGGTCACTTCTATCTCGCAGGTTGTGAGCCCGGATGTTTCTCATTTACCCAAACCTCAGCCAGCATCGACCAAGGGGATGGAAGCCATGCTCGCCAGTATTGATGATGATTCGCTGGGGAAAAACCCGGTGATGCGAAACTTTCTAACGTCTGAAATTGCACGCTTGAATGAGGAGGCGCAGTCATGAAAATCAGTAGCCAACATATGCACGAAGTCATTCGTGCCACGTCCGCCGCGGAACTTCTGCCCGTCGTTCAAAAGGTAATTGAACTCGAGCACGCAACGATCCCGCCCTACCTATGCGGTTACTTTACCATTCAACAGGGGAGCAATCAGGAATCTGCGGATATCATTCGCAGCGTCGTGGTGGAGGAAATGCTGCACCTGACGATTGCCTGCAACCTCATGAATGCCCTCGGGGGCAAGCCGGCAATCGACACGCCGAACTTTGTTCCAAACTATCCGGGGGAATTGCCGTTCGGCATCGGGGATCACTTCAAGGTTCACTTGAGGAAATGTTCGATTGATCAGGTTCGCGATGTTTTCATGAAGATTGAAGAACCGGAAGACCCAATTGATGTTCCGGTGATGATGGAAGCCCCCATGGCTGTGATGGATATCGACCTGACGATTGGCGCACTGTATCAGGCGCTTTCAGCGAAGCTCCAACAGTTGGAAAAGGAAGCGCAAGCCACTGGCAAAACGATATTCGTAGGCGACCAAGCACGGCAGGTGGTGCCGTTGCAGTGGTTCCGCGACCCCCGGGAAATGTTTGCCATCACGACGATCGAAGACGCAGTGAAGGCCATTGATGTGATCGTCGATCAAGGGGAAGGAACGACCACTGATCCATTCGATGAATCAGGAGAGCCTTCCCACTACTATCGCTTTGAGCAAATCGTTGAGGGAAAACTATTGGTAGCTCTCCCCGGACAGAAGCCGCCCTATGCTTACGGCGGAGCTCCAGTCGTGTTGGATACATCCACAATTTTTGACATGGATGACAACCCTAAGATTGCGAACTACAAAGAGGGCAGCTTTTCACGCCGAATGGCGACTCAGTTCTCTTACAACTACACGAAACTGCTCAAGGGTTTGCATGATACATTCAATGGCAATCCTGAAGGTATCGACCACGCGATGGGTGTCATGTACGAACTGCGGTTCTCCGCTCTGCAGGCCCTGGAAACTCCGGCTGAGTGGGCTGATCCCTCGAACACCGCCAGCAAGCAGACCGGGCTGTCGTTTGAATACACCCCGGTAAACACATAAGGCAGCTGACGCGAGGCTGGACAATAGGCTTGAAGCATGCGGTTCCGCGACCAGCAGTTCGTAGTTGATGATCAAGACAGTGCCAGTAGCTCGTCAATCGACACGATGGCGACGCGTTGTCGCCCGCCGCGGCCGAAGAGGAAATACACCTGGTCGTTCAATCGATTGAAGGTGACGAGAGCCGAACCGAAGGGCCGGCCTTCGGTCCAGTCTTTATCCGGCGCAAAACCTTCGACCCGGATTTCGGAGGTGATCTCCATCGAACGGGTGTGAAGGGTAAAGAGCCGGCCTTCTGAAGAAGCGACGAGAGCATTCACATCATTGAGATAACAGCAGTCGTAACCGGGGAGTTCGTCTTCGGATTCGTTTTCGTCATAATATGGCCAGGTGACAGATCGCTCTGCGGAATCGAAGGGACGCATGAAACGATGCAGCTGTGGGGCTTCGAGATCAAGGGTGATGATTTCATCGCCATGCGGAGCGGCGAAGGGAAACTGTTCACCGCCCATGGCCGTGAGGGGAACGATTTTAATTTTGTCGTCGACCAGTTCAGCAAGATAGTTTTCGGCTTCGCTCTGGCCACTGTAGGTGGTGATGATGACTTGAGAGCGTGAACCACCACTGCCGATCAAGGCGCCGCCGCCAATGTAGTAGCTGTCGCTGAATGCCGGGGAGACAAGGGCATTGTCGGAAATGCCCCGGCGCAGCTCGACAATGAAGCGATTCTCAAAAGCTCTAACTGTCCAAAGCCGGTCGGATTCATCGAAGTAGCAGTCGAAATGATCGGGCAATGGGCTGATCTCGTGTTTTTCATTGAGGGACAGAGACCAACTCTGGAGCTTGCCCGAGATTGGGTCTGCGAAGGCGATTGTTTCGCCTTTACAATCAATTGTCGGCGAAATGCTATCGATCGGGCCCGGGATTGAGAGAGACTTCATCTCATCCTGTAGAAAAAAGGAGACGTTGTCCGTGCCCGAAGGAGCGAGCAGGCATCGGTGGTTCGGCGAAGAGATCAGGGCGGTGGTCTCATGATTGGTTTTGAGGACGCTTTGTGGTGTGACCCGGTGAATCATCAGATACAGGTTATAGCACAGAGATTGATTTCGCGCTTTCCAGACCGGGAATTTGTGAAGGTGGCTTTTTGTGGTGTTGGTTTTAGTCGACGAATCGAACGTGCTGTGGGCTTGAACTCCGTCGGCTAAAGCCGACGCTACGATCAATCAATATGTTGGCTGAGCATCCAATCACGTTTGTTCCGTTTGATATCAATCAATGGACGAATCGCTATCGATCGCGTCTCCCTCAATGGAGGCAGGAAGGGGTGACTTATTTTGCAACCTTTCGTATGGCGGACTCAATTCCATTGAGTGTATTTGAAAAATGGCAGATTGAGAAGTTTGAGTGGCTTAGAGAACGGAATGTTCACGTTCCTCTGCCAGTACAGACGGATGATGTTCCTCAGAACTTGCGCGCACTCTTCAAAAAGACTTTTAACCGAAAGCTTCATGAATATCTGGATGGTTGCCGGGGGAGGTGCGAATTGCGCGCTCCCGAAAATCGACGTGAGATCGAAAACCGTTTTCAATCGGTAAAGTGTACAGTTGGGAGCTATGTGATCATGCCGAACCATGTGCATGTTCTGGTTACTCCCGGAATAGATCAGCTCAGTGTGGAAGAGGCTCTTGGATTCGTTAAAGGAGGAGCCGCGTTTGCAATCAATCAAAACGAGAATCGGAAAGGGCCTCTTTTCCAAAAGGACAACTTCACACACATTGTGAGGTCACCGGATGCTCTGGAGAAATATCAAGATTACATTGAGAACAATCCGGTAGTTGCCGGGCTGAATCCTGGTGAGTATTCGTTTCATCGAGCTGCTTACGATTGTCTGTAGCGTCGGCTTTAGTCGACGATGATTGAGGCTGGATGATTCGTGGATCCGTCGTCTAAAGCCGACGCTACGATTGTGGCATCACACACTGAGGCTATGCTCTGTAGGGTCGTCGACTGAAGCCGGCGCTACGAAAACATCTCGCTGATCAGCACTTCGCGCTTCTCGATCAGCGATCGTTTGCCGGCTTCGAGGGCGGCGATGAGTTCCACTTCCTGCTCCAGAGGATAGGGTTCTTTGCCGGTCTTGACGTAGTTGAGAAACTCCAGCAGCAGATAACGATAGAGGTTCTTCAGGTCGGGCTTCACGGTTTGCCAGCCTTTCTCACCATAGAGACTGATCTGATAACCGGAGCGCATCTTGTCTCGATCACCAACCATCAACACGACATCGCGATCGTCCTCGAAACGGATGCGAACGATGTTCATGCCTTCCCTGCCGACGTTCATAGCCGAGACAGCTCCGCCACCGAGCACTGAGTAGGCCATGGAAAGTGCATGTATTCCGTAGTAGATGAGTTCGTTGCCACAGATGGTCTGCGCGAGGCGGACAGGACCTATCTTGGGGACTTCCTCGCGGAGCTTCAGAATGTCCGGCACGAAACGGAGTGAACTTGATGACATGAATGGGGTTCCGGTTTCATGGGCGAGATCGGCGATGGCTTTTGCTTTCTTCGCCGTCATCGCGAGTGGTTTGTCGCAGAAGGTGGGGACACCTTTTCGCAACGGTCCTTCGGCGTATTTGGATTGTTCGGCGGAGCCGTCATCGACGATGATGCAGACATCAACATCGTCAGAGCATTCTTCGGGGGTGTCTGTCACAGTGGGGATGTCGCAGGCTTTCGCGAGATGACCGGCCCAGACTTTGTCTTTGTCCCAGACTTTCACAACTTTGGCGCCTTCGATCCGTTCGGCGGCTTTCACAAAAGTCCACTCTTGCTTTTTCACTTCGGCCTCGTCGAAGCCGTTGAAGGTCGAGGCAAAGGCCGTTCCGTGATTTGAGCCATGGCGAACGGGTTGATCGAGATACTGATAAGTGGCGGCGGAAATGAGTCCAATACGAGTCATGGTTCACGCAGGCTACCGGAACCATTGCGGACTTGCCCATTCTTTTCTGGCCTGAAACACTTACCTTATGTTCCGCTTCGCGATTTTGGTTCTGTCGATCCTTGCCTCTGCAGTAATGGCAGGCGACCGGCCGAACATTCTTATCATCACTTGTGACAATCTGGGCTACGGAGATCTTCCCGGTTACAATCCGGCGACATCGATCAAATCCCCCTGTCTTGATCGACTGGCGGCGGAGGGCGCGAGGTTGACTTCTTTTTACACTGCTTCACCGACCTGCACGGTATCACGCGCCTGTCTGCTGACGGGAAGAATCCCGCAGCGTCATGGTCTGGTGAATCAACTGCCCGGGGTGAAGGGGAATTATGGTGTGGGCTTGAATCAAAAGGAACTGCTGATCCCACAGATTCTGAAGACGGCTCCGACTCCCTATCTATCGGGATGTTTTGGAAAGTGGAACATTGGCTTTGCCCCGGGGTCACGACCCACGGAACGGGGATTTGATGAATTCATTGGTCATGCGTCGGGGAACCTTGACTACTACCATCACCACTACAGCGATCGTCACGATCTGTACCGGGGCACGGAGGAACTGGATCGCACGGGTGAATACACGACGGATATCTTTGCGGATTCAGCGATCGAATTTATCCGGCGATCCAGTGGTAAAGATCAGCCGTGGTTTGTCTATCTCCCTTTCAATGCCCCGCATTTTCCAACGGCAAGGAACAAGAAGCCCGGTCAACCCAACATCTATCAGGCACCGGACTGGGCGTTTGAAGCGATTGGTTTGAAGCCGGATGAATCGGATCCCAAACGCCGGTATGATGCGGTGGTGTATGCCCTGGACGCGGCGATCGGGCGGGTGATGGATGCTTTGGAAAGCACCGGGGAGGCGGAGAACACTTTCCTTTTCTTCATGTCCGACAACGGGGCGTTTCGCTTGAACCGTAAGGGGCTTGATGTGGGTATCAATGATCCGCTTCGCAGCGGAGGTGTCACTTGCTGGGAAGGCGGGCTCCGGATTCCGGCGATGGTTCGCTGGCCGGGGAAGATCAAAGCAGGCACTGTGATATCGACGCCGTTTTGGTCGCCGGATTTGTTGATAGCGGCAACTGAACTGGCGGGAGCGAAATTACCTGATGGCGTGATCTTTGATGGAAGAAATCCGCTACCACTCTTAACCGAAAGCGCCGACTCGCCACACGAGTCCCTTTATTTCAACTACCGGACTCATGCCGCGCTGAGAATGGGGGATTGGAAGATCGTTCGCGAGAAACCTGATCAGCCCTGGCAACTGTTCAATCTGAAAGACGACCTTTCGGAGTCGAATAATCTCGCGACATCGGATACGAAGCAGCTGTCCGAATTGGTGAAAGAGTTCAGACGATGGGAGACTTCGTTTTGAGTTGGGATTTTCAACCCGACGGCCAGAGCATTTGTCCTGCGAGATTTTTCACCCACAGACCAGTGCGTCTGTGCTACGATCTTCGGTTATGCCGATTCTTGAAGTCAAAAACATCACCAAGAAGTTCCCCGGAGTGATTGCACTGGGCGGGGTGGATTTGAAGCTGGAAGAGAGCGAGGTTTTGTCACTGATCGGTGAGAACGGGGCAGGGAAAAGCACGTTGATGAAGATTCTCGCCGGGGTGCAGCCTCCGGATGAAGGTGAAATCCTTGTCGATGGAAAGCCGGTTCAAATCAGCGGGGTGCAGGATGCGCTGGATCATGGGATCGCTCTGATCCATCAGGAGCTTAATCTGGCAAGCAACCTCAGCGTGGGAGCCAATATCTTTCTGGGGCGGGAACCTCGCAAGCGGGGACTGATTGACGATGGCAGAATCAATGAAGAGGCGAAGCGATTTCTCGACATGGTTGGGCTCGATGTGGATCCGGCGATGCTGGTGGGAGATCTGACCATCGGCCGTCAGCAAATGGTGGAGATTGCCAAAGCTCTCTCGATCAATGCACGTGTGTTAATCATGGATGAGCCTACCTCAAGTCTGTCGGCGAAGGAGACGGAATCGCTCTTTGTGGTGGTGAAAGAACTGCGCAGTCAGGGGGTAAGTGTGATTTACATTTCCCACCGCCTTGGCGAAGTAAAGGAGCTATCGGATCGAGTCACGGTGTTGCGTGACGGGCAGAATGCCGGTGAACTGGCGGTGGAAGAGATCACTCATGACAAAATGGTGAGCATGATGGTGGGGCGGGACCTCTCACAGTATTTCCCCCACACTCCCCATGAAGCGGGTGAGACGGTATTGAAAGCGATCGACCTGAGGACACCGGTCCATCCGGATCATGCTCTAAATTTTGAAATCAAGGCGGGGGAGATTGTGGGTGTCGCGGGGCTGGTTGGGGCCGGGCGGACGGAGATGCTGGCGACTCTTTTCGGCGTGACGCCTGCGGTGGGTGGGTCGATCGAAGTGGAGGGCAAACCGATTGCGGTGAACACTCCGCGCGACGCCATACGAGCGGGAATGGCTCTCGCCCCGGAAGACCGCAAGCAGCAGGGGCTGATTCTGGAAATGTCGGTGGGGGAAAACATGAGCCTTTCCGCCCTGAAGCGGGATAGTAAGAACGGCTTCAGGAATCAGAAGGCGGAGGATGATATCTCTGACAAGATGATCGAACAGATGCGAGTGAAGACGCCGGGCCCGGCTCAGGTGGTTCGCTATTTGTCCGGCGGAAATCAACAGAAAGTCGTGCTGGGGAAATGGCTGGCGATGCATCCCAGGATTCTGTTTCTCGATGAGCCAACCCGGGGGATCGATGTGGGGGCGAAAGCGGAGATCTACACTCTAATGGAGGAACTGGCTGAGAAGGGGGTGGCGATCTTGTTTGTCTCGAGCGAGATGGAGGAAATCCTGGGGATGTCTGACCGGACTCTGGTGATGCACGAAGGTCGTCTGACCGGGGAACTTCATCGAAGCGAGCTGAGCGAAGAAGCAATCATGCAGCTGGCTACGGGGAATCCGGTGGAATCGGCCGCCTGACCAAGAAAACGGGATCGCCCTTGACCCGACGTAATCCTGAGCGGAATTTCACGTCCGACATTTTATGAGCAATTACACTTGGGATTCCACTTTTGCAGAACTCTTTGAGCGCTGTCTCGCGAAATACAAAACCGGGGATGAAGATTATACCGGCTACTATTCAGACGAAGACATGGCGTTTTTGAAATCGATCGGCTATAAGCCGCGCGAGTTTTTCGATTTCGTCGAAGATTATGGCGACGGTGGTGAGCCATCCCTCTCCACTGCGATCATGATCGCCAGCGTGCGGAGGGATTTTCTCGACGTCGTCATGAACGGCGTCATAAGCGACAAAGAAATTGATCCTTCGACACTTCCACCGAAGCCCGAAGCAATGGACGGCATCGTCTGGCTTCCAAGAATCATCGCAAAGGCTCGCGCCAAGCTGAGAGGCGAGCTGGACCCGAACAGCATGTTCTGTTGCGGAGGTGACCGGAATTTTCTGCGCACCCATGATATCGCACCGGCTGATTTTCTCCGGGTGGTATGGGCCGCAGAAGATGATGACTCGAAGATTCTTGATTACGTAAAGAATCATTAACCACCACGATCAGACAGGGTTGGAACGATGATGAAACAGGGTTGGATCGCAGCATTACTTATGGGGGCTTCCGCTGTTGTGGCGGGCCCGCTTGATGATGCGCGCTCCAGCTACAGCCGGGGACAGTTTCGGAATGGAGACCGGATTCTACTGGATTGGCTTGCGGCCAATCCCGATGACCCGGAAATCCGCGAGGGTTTTCATCTGTTGGTGAAAGAGGAAGCACTGGGAAAGCGTCAGTGGCCGGCGGCACTCGACGCGTGGGCAGAGGAATCAACCTTGCGTGGTAACTGGTCCCGTTTCTACAGCGGGATCGTCAAGCGCGGGACGGGTGAATACGATGAATCAATCGACATCTTTCGCGGCCTGATCGATTCGCAAAAGATTGTGGAGGCGGCAAGGCTTGAGTTGGTCGTGACATATTTAGCTGCGGATATGTTTTCCGAGGCTGAATCGATGTTACAAACAATAGCGGAATCAAACCCGGATGCCGGGGTGATGACTTTCCTCCGGGGACAGGAGGTGAGGTTCTGGTTGCGGAAAGCTGAACCGATCCGTGCATTGGAGGTTTTCGACGGTACCGAGATGAAAGATCTCGTTGTGGAGGATCTGTTTCATGCCGGACTGGCTGCGATGCTCGCCGGTGAGACGCAGCGGGCGGACTTTTTCCGGAAGGAGTTGGAACAACGCGGTGAGGAATCTTATGTGGGTGAACTGGATTTTGAAAAGGGACTTCTGGAGGCCAGCCAGTTAGAGACGGTGGCATTCGAAACGTTGGCGGAATTTTTACGGGAATACCCGGATCACCCGCGGGCGGCTGACGCAGAAATCGCTCTGGCGGAGATGCACTTGAATCAGGTACCGCCTCAGCCGCAAGCGGCGCGGGATCGTCAGGAAAACGCGCGTAAGCGGGCGTTAACTCTGGATCAGAGTGAGCGATTGGATTATTCGGCGATATGGACTGAGCGGATTGGCGGGGATTTGGCCGCCGTGGTGGAACGGGCGGCCCGTTTCCTAGACTTGTGGCCGCGGTCGGGGCGACGCCCGAATGTGATGTTGATGCTCGGCCGCGCTCACTATGATCTGGGGCATTTTCCGGAAGCAGTTGAACGATTCGAACAACTGTCAGCCATTCAGGAAGAGACCGAAGTGGTAGAGGTGGCGCTGTTCTTTGCGGCCAAAGCAGCCAGCCGGACGATGACTTTCGAGAATCACGAGAAGGCACAGATTTTCTGGGAAACAGTAGTGGAGCGCGGCGGGAAGTTGGCTGCCAATGCGCGCCACGAACAGGGGCTGCTCCATCTGGCGAATAACGAGGTGGATGAAGCGTTGGTAGCGTTTGAGGATGTATTGACTGGTGAGTATGGGATCAGTGACGAGTTGCGAATCGCCACCTTGTGCGATGGCGGACACGGCCTCTTTTTGAAAGCGCTCGAAAATGGCAGCGACAAATCGTTATTGAGCTCGGCCATCGCTTCGTTCAAAGCCGCAGAGGAAAACCCTTCAGCAACAAAGGCCTGGCAATATCAGGCGAAGGTTCGTCGGGGAAAATGTCTGGAAGCGCTGGGTCAATTTGATGAAGCCCTGTTGTTGTATTTTTCAGTGGTGAAGGAAAGCTCACTGGCGAAGACAAATTTTACGGCATCGATCCCGATGGTGCAGTTTGACTGGCTTTACCGGGCGGGATTTTCGGCGATCGAACTGCTGGAGGATCAGGAAAACTGGAAGGAAGCAGTGATGCTCGCCGAGCTGCTGGCCGACACCGGCGGGCCCCGTGCGATCGAGGCGGATGAGCGGGCAAACAGCTTGCGGCTGAAACATTTTGTGTGGGAAGGCGACGAATAAGACACTGGAAAAAAAGAACCGCGTGTGCCAAATTGCGACCATTATGAGCGAAAAATCTGCCAATACGGAGTCAGACATGGAGGACACTCCTTCTGAGAAACTTGAAGCGAGCAAATCTCACGCACTTCAGGCAGCTGAGGAACTGAGAACGGCAGCAGCGCAGAAAGCGACTGAGCTGAAATCAGCGGCTCAGGAACAAGCCGCCAAGCTAAAAGATGTCGCGGTGGAAAAAGGTCAGCACTATCGTGAAGTCGCGACCGAACGGGCTGATCACCTTCGCGAAACGGCTGAGCAGCGTCTGGACGATGCCCGGGCACGGGTGGACGAATTGCGCGAAGAAGGCGAGCGGTACGTGCGTCAGAACCCTGCCAAGTCGGTGTTGATTGCTCTGGGATTGGGCTTCATCATCGGACGAATCATCCGCTAATTTCATCTGCGTGAGTGCATCCGGATTGGGATCGAAAGCCGCAGCTTCGCTGGGGTCGATTCTCGATTATCTGGGAGCCAGGTTGCAGCTTTTTCTACTGGAAGCAAGAGAGGCAAGGAACGGCCTCCTTCTCCGCATTGCTTTGTTTATGATCGGCGGGTTTTTCCTCCTGCTGGCATGGCTTGGTGTAGCGATTGGACTGGCCGGCGTCCTCGTAGTAAAGGCCGGATGGCTCTGGCCCTGGGCTGCGATAACTGTTGGTGGCGCGCATTTGATAGTGGGTGTTGTGATCCTACTGATCGCCAAGCGCAAGCTTGCACAGCCTGCCTTTCAGGAGAGTATCCGTGAATTTCAACGGGAACGGGACTGGCTTCACAGTCACCGTGAGGACCCAGGCTAACCGATACGATGAGTGTTCCCAAAAAAGATAAGGCAGCGCTTCTGCGGTCTCTTGAAGCGTCCCGGCGTCAAATCTCCGGTGATCTGGGCGAAGTTGGAAGCAAACTAAACGTACCGCAACGATTTCGTGATTCGGTCAGCCAGAACACCTTGAAGTGGATAGGGGGAGGTGTCGCGGCCGGTGCGTTGCTGGCGATTCTGTCCCCGATTCGATTCCGGAAAAAGAAAGAGAAGGCTGAACAAGTGAAGCGAGGTCTGATAGGAACTGCCTTTTTTGGCTTGCTAGGATTGATGGGAAAGCAAATACTCCTGTCCGCGTTACCCTCGGTTCAGAAGGTGGCGCAGGAAGGTTTCCAGCAATGGTATGCCACGCGATTCGGTGGAGGTCCCGGTACTGAAATGCCGCCGGAACTCAACATCGAAGATTAAAAAGTCCACCCTACCAACCCTACGATTTACAAATTATGTCCGACGAAATGGTACAGGCTCTCGAGCACGTCGATGAGTATTTGAAGTTGGCTCAGGAATACGATGTTTCTGATGTACACCTCGCTCCGAACTCAAAACCGAAATGGAGGCGATTCGGATTGCTGCAACCGATCTGGGAGAATTCAGAAATCCTGTCGGCTGATCAGACTGAAGTTCTGGCAAGAAATTATCTGCCGGAGAAAGAGCTTCAACGTTTAGAAGAGAAAGGGGATGTGGATTTTGCTTACGATTCCGGTTTCGGCCGATTCCGTGCATCGGTGGTGAAACAGCGACTCGGCTGGGAAATGGTTTTCCGTGTTATTTCCACTGACATGCGGACGATGGAGGAGCTGAAGCTTCCGGATTCGATCAAACCGCTTTTGCAGTATCACAATGGTCTGGTTCTGGTCACTGGGTCAGTTGGCTCCGGGAAATCCACAACGCTGGCTGCATTGATCAATGAGATTAATGAAGATCGCCGTGACCACATCATCACCCTGGAAGACCCGATCGAATATGTGGTTGAGTCGAAGGGCTGTCATGTAAACCAGCGGGAGGTTCACCTGCACACTGAGAGTTTCTCACAGGCACTCCGCGCGGCACTTCGTGAGGATCCGGATGTGATCATGGTTGGTGAGATGCGTGATCTGGAAACAATTTCGCTGGCGATCACAGCTGCGGAGACGGGGCACCTCGTACTGGCAACGCTTCACACAGGTAGTGCGGCCCGAACGCTTGACCGGATCCTTGACGTGTTCCCGACAGAACAACGGGAACAAATTCGAATCATGGTTGCAGAGTCCTTGCGGGGAATTATTTCACAGCAGCTTGTCCCGACCAAAGACGGAAAGGGCCGAAAACTTGCTCTGGAACTGCTGGTCAATACACCGGCGGTTGCATCACTCGTCCGTAAAGGGAAAACCTTCATGCTGCCGGGCGCAATGCAGACCGGTAAGAAGGTTGGCATGATCATGATGGATGATGCTTTGGCCAAGCTATACTTCGACGGGGACATCACGGCCGAAGAAGCCATTGGCCGGGCGATCGATCCTGCACAACTCCGCGTCACCCTCGGCGTCTAATTTTTGAATTTACACCCCTACTTTCTTTTCAGTCATGGCAGTTATTGATCAATATTTTCAACACCTCGTCGCAAGTGGTGGTTCTGATCTTCACCTCTCGGAGGGGCAACCCCCCAAGATGCGGGCACATGGTGCCGTCTCTTCGATCGCCGATGGGATTTTGGATCATGAAACGCTCAACCACATGTTGGCGGAAATTTGTGATCCTGATGCTTACGAACTTTTCCTTGAAAAAGGCGACCTCGACTTTGCTTATGCAATGGATGAGGAATCACGATTCCGTTGCAATTATTTCCTGCAAAAGAATGGCCTGGGAGCGGTCTTTCGTCTGATTCCGACCAAAATTGCCACCATTCAGGATCTCAATCTCCCTGATGTCATTGAGTCCTTCGGCGATCTTCGAAGCGGACTTGTTTTGGTAACAGGCCCGACCGGTTCGGGGAAATCAACAACGCTTGCGGCTCTGTTGGATTACATCAACCGGACCTATGCCCGGCATATGATTACGGTGGAAGAGCCGATCGAATTTGTTCACAACAACAAAAAATCGACGATCACTCAACGCGAGGTCCCGATCCATTGCCCATCGTTTGCGGATGGATTGCGGGCTTCGTTGCGACAGGATGCCGACATCGTTCTCGTGGGGGAAATGCGCGATTTGGAAACCATTTCGCTTGCCCTGACTGCTGCTGAAACAGGCCTGCTCGTATTTGGAACTCTCCATACGAACAATGCGCGGAAGACAATCGACCGATTGGTTGATGTGTTTCCTTCCGATCAACAATCTCAGGTCCGCACCATGTTAGCCGGTTCCCTTCGTGGAGTGGTTGCGCAGTTGCTCCTCAAACGCCAGGACAAGCCGGGAAGGGTTGCAGTGAATGAGATTCTTGTATCGACTCCAGCTGTGGGTGCGGTTATTCGGGAAGGCTCCACCCAAAAGCTTTACGACATCATCACCGGCGGGAAAGAACACGGCATGCAGTTCATGGACGACGCGATTTGGGAAAAAATGCTCGAAGGGTTTGTGGATCCGCTCGAAGCTTATATGAAAGCCATCGACAAATCCCGGTTCCGTTCAGCGCTTCCACCTGAGCACTCAGAACTTGGGAATTCCGGCGGTGGATACGATACCAAAGAATAGTCTTTCATCACCTCACCTCCATATGGTGACAAAAGCCGGGGCCATTCGCTCCGGCTTTTTTGTGGCCAATGCTTCAAATGAGAAGCCTTGCTCTAGGCTCAATAGTTCAGGCGAAATCCTGCGAAGTAGCTTTGAGAATCATCCTCAAGCACTGCGGAGATCACCAGATCAAGATTTGCTGTGACATCGAAAACCGCTCCCGCATCGAACAGAAATCCAGAATCACCGTCGATTCCTGAATAGTAAGCATTCCCGAAAATCTCAATGCCGCTTCGGAACTTGGCGCGAAAACCCGGGCCTGCATAGTATCCGAATCCGGAATCTGAAAAGTGACCATACTCGGTCTTACCCCAACGTCCGCCCCCCTCGAATGTGAGGTGAAGACAGTCGTAGATTTCATGGTAAACACCCAGGCCGGCAGATGCGTCCGAACGGCTGTACTTTGAATCTGCTTTGCTCCACCGGAATTTTGCTGCAGCGTAAACAGGCCCCAAAAAATCATACGAAAGCCCAATGCCACCGCCATGGCCGGCATCTCCGAAATAGGGCTCAAAATCCCGGTAGACGTAGCCAGCTTCTACATAGCGGTAGTTGAAGCACGGCTCGTCGGGGAGCGGCGGTTCAATGATAGTCTGAGGATCCACTCGCGGAACTGGAGGATCCACAATCGAGCTGGCAGCCTGAGTTTGACCTGTTCCAACCGATGGTTCGTTCGCACTCATGCGGTATTCACGGCCGTAGGCAGATCCAACGAACATCAATGCAGCTAGGTAAAGGACGAGAGTGGCAGCAGTCTTCATCAGTTGGACAATTCAAACGTTATGAATTATCCAACAAAGCTAAATATTTACAGAAAGTCAATCAAACTAAACCAAATTCTAAAAATATCGCGGCCTCGAATTGACTCGTTTTTTTCCCATACCTGGATGTTTTCGATCTCAAAATAACCGGGAAAAACCGTAATTTTATTAAGATCCCCCCCCGGCCAGTCCCGGGCAATACTTCGTGACAGTGTGTTTCAAAGCACCATCTACAGACGACCTGCTCCCACTTTCAAATGCATCTGTGAATGTGAGAGCCAGCCGGGGAATTTCTTGTCAGAAGCCTTTGACTGAAGAACAAAGGCTCAGTAAAAGGCAACAGAGTGAGATTCGACAAATCACCTTTTCAGATTTGTCGATCTCACTTCGACTTTCAATACCCAGAAACGACCGGGCCTTAAGGCTTATGACCTGTCATCCCCCGTTAATAGGGGTAGTAACGATCGTCATAGTAACCGCGACCGCGACTGCGCGAATCATAGTGATCATGATGGTGATGATGTCTGTCATCATAGCGCCGACCACGGTCATAGTGGTAGCCACGATCCCTTCTGTCATAATCGTAACGCCGTCCTTGATCATAGCGGTTGTGTCCATGGCGCTGGTCTTTGGCGTCGCCAAGCAGCGCCCCACTTCCGGCTCCAAGTGCACCACCGATCGCAGCACCTTCAAGTCCACGACCACTCTGACTTCCAATAATCGCGCCTGCACCTGCGCCGAGCAGGCCGCCGATCACTGCACCTTCCTGTGAGTGAGGGCCACACGAAGTCAGTGTGAAACACGTCGCGACTGCAGCGGCCATCAGAATAAAATGTTTACGAATCATAACTGATATTTTTTTCCGGGAATTATTCCCGTTCGGTTTGGACGGTTGAACCATAGGGTTTATTCACAAAATTCTTCAAAAAACTTCCGTTTTCCCTTCGAAAAAGTCTTTCCCGATTCATCAACTGCAAAAACGGACAGTTGGTCTTCCAAAATTTCAACCATTTGAGCGCTGCCGAGAGACAGAAAACCACCTGTATTGATCAATACTTTTTCTCCTCTCTCCCAAATACCGGGACGATGGGTGTGTCCAAAGATGAAAAACCGGCTTTCAGGCCGATGATCTCTTACAAACTCCTCAGCCAACCCCGGAGTTTGCATCCAGCACTTGAGAATCTCAATCGGACGGCGGGGCGGCCAGGCCAGCTTCTTGATAGCCCGTAAATTTTTGAAGCGTTTGGCCCGAAACTCCTCCTCGTCTCCAGAAGCTAGAAAGCGGGATTGATGGGTTGCGTCCAAAGCGGCCTCAAGATCGCATGCCATTTTCTCCTCACCCACATCGGCCCGAATAGCCTGTATCTGATCAGAGACAGGCCAGACTTTTGGGTTCCAGGGCGAGATGAGAGGGAACAACACATCTCCATGGGTCAAAAACACAGATGCTTCGGGTAAATCCAGGCAATCGAGTTCCGCAAGCTTGGGGTCATGATTCCCACGCAAAACAACGGGATCAGTCCCATTCTCATTACATAACTTCATCAGGGAATCGAACATTTCCCGACCTTGTGACCGCAATTCCGGATGCCGTTGTTCTGCTGTGTCCCCATTTAAAATCAACGTTCCTGCGCCCTCGATCAGCGGCTGGAGCATTTCCACGGTTTTGATGCGGCACGATGGGTGCGCCATGTGCAAATCTGAAACAATTCGGATGGGTTTGTTCAAAACGAGGCGGAATAATCAGGCGAAAGCAATTAATCGAAAGGCAACCTCCCATACTTCAAGCATCAAATTGTGCCGGTCATTTATAAGCAGCAGATATGCATTTTGAAATCCGGGAAGCAGGTGACTGTGACGCCGATGGTTTCCGAAGCTCACATTTATTTCATAGGTTAGCAAAATATGCCTGACAAATGCTCCCGTTTAAAAAGTGTCCGTTTTACGCTGCTTGAAACCACGATATTCGATCCCGAATGTGATCTTTTTGTGAGAAACCTCCAAAATTTGATCACCACAGTGTAGCAGCCCCGAAATACCCCCACCACTCTTCGACCGGCAGATTGGCGGGGTTGTCGATCTCAATCTGCTGTTGAATCCACAAACTTTCTTGCTACCGTGGCCCCCCGGCTTCTCACAGCCAGGACGGGGGTTCTTATGGAACGAACCCTGCTTGATCTTACTTACTTCTAAATTATGAGTTTTGACGCAGTTCGCACATTTCAAACCGGCTCTGGAGCCGAGGGCAAATACCATTCACTTCCAGCACTCGCTGAATCCGGAGTTGCGCCAAATTTGAAGCGTCTGCCGGTCAGTATTCGTATCGTTCTCGAGTCAGTTCTCCGGAACTGTGATGGAAAAAAAGTCACGGAAGCTGATGTCACCAACCTGGCCAATTACAATGCCGGGTCCCCGGGTGATTACGAGATCCCCTTTACTGTTGCGCGGATTGTTCTTCAGGATTTCACAGGTGTCCCGCTTCTGGTTGATCTCGCAGCGATGCGTTCTCAGGTAGACCGTATGGGAAAAAACGCGGGAATGATCGAACCACTTGTCCCTGTGGACCTGGTTGTTGATCACTCCGTTCAGGTCGATTTCTCCGGTTCTCAAACTGCTCTAAATCGCAACCTTGCCGTTGAATTCATCCGCAACCGTGAGCGCTACGAGTTTCTGAAATGGGGTCAACAGGCTTTCGAAACCTTTAATGTGGTTCCTCCCGGGATCGGAATCGTTCACCAGGTGAATCTCGAATATCTGGCCCAGGGCGTGCTTTCGAAGGATAATACCTTTTACCCCGATACGCTGGTTGGAACCGATTCGCACACCACTATGATCAATGGCGTGGGTGTTGTCGGTTGGGGTGTTGGCGGGATCGAAGCCGAAGCCGGTATGCTGGGGCAACCTGTCACCTTCCTCGTTCCGGAAGTGGTGGGTGTTAATTTGACTGGAGAGCTCAACGAAGGGGTCACCGCTACTGATTTGGCTTTGCGGGTCACCGAATTGCTTCGCGCTCACGGTGTGGTTGGTAAGTTTGTAGAGTTCCACGGTGAAGGGGCACGCGCTTTGTCCCTTCCTGACCGGGCCACGATCGCCAACATGGCCCCCGAGTATGGAGCCACCATGGGATTCTTCCCCGTTGATGAAGAAACCATGGACTATCTCCGTGGAACGGGTCGCACCGAAGAAACTTGCGTGACGGTTGAGAATTACTTCAAGGCTCAGGAAATGTTCGGCATCCCTGCTGCCGGGGAATGCGATTACACTGACGTGATTGATCTCGATCTTTCCACAATTGTTCCTGCAGTTGCTGGACCTAAACGCCCCCAGGATCGAGTCGATGTTCCTGCGCTTCGCGAAAGCTTCAATACCCTCTTCGAAGCGCCCGTTGCAGAAGGCGGGTTTGGCCGCGACGCCTCCACCCGTAGCAAGAGAGTGCCTGTTCACATGCCGACTCCGGCCGGGTTCTCACAGAACGACATGATTTCGACCGACGACGGAGACAAAGTCGGCACGGAGCGTAATGAGGCGGAAATGACCACCAACCGGCCAACCGACTCTTCCGTCGCAGAGGTCAAAGAAGCATTCGAAGCTCTTGAAACAGAAATCGGTCATGGCTCTGTTTTGATTGCCGCAATCACAAGCTGCACCAACACCTCCAATCCAAGCGTGATGCTTGCTGCAGGTCTTCTGGCCAAGAAAGCCAATGAAAAAGGACTCACGGTTCCAGGTTATGTGAAAACATCCCTCGCTCCCGGTTCCCGGGTCGTGACAGACTACCTGAACGCAACCGACCTCCAGAAAGAACTCGATCATCTTGGATTCCAGACCGTTGGATACGGTTGCACGACTTGTATCGGAAACTCCGGCCCGCTCAATCCGGCAATTGAAACCGCTATTGCAGAAGGCGATTTGGTCTGTGCTTCAGTGCTTTCCGGAAACCGTAACTTCGAAGCCCGGGTTCACCAGAACATCCGCTCAAACTTCCTCATGAGCCCGCCGCTGGTCGTGGCTTACGCCCTTGCCGGTCGCGTGGATCTCGATCTCACGACTGAGCCTATCGGCAACGACACCAACGGTGACCCCGTCTTTCTTGCTGACATTTGGCCAAGCCAGGCAGAGATCAAAGCCGAGCTTTCCGCGGCATTGAAGCCTGAAGTATTCCAGAAACTTTACTCCGACTTTGCGGAACAAAATCCGCAGTGGAATGAGATCGCCAGCTCTACGGGTGATGTCTATGACTGGAACGCTGATTCAACTTACGTCCAGGATCCTCCTTTCTTCGAGGACTTCTCGATGGACCCGGCTGACATTGTCGAAATCAAAGGCGCTCGCCCGCTCGGGGTTTTTGGTGACTCCGTCACGACTGATCACATCTCCCCTGCCGGAGCTATTAAAGAGGATTCACCGGCCGGCCGTTATTTGAAAGAAAACGGCGTCGAGAAATCACAGTTCAACAGCTACGGTAGCCGTCGTGGAAATGACCGCGTCATGACTCGCGGCACTTTCGCCAACGTCCGGATCAAAAACCTGATGGTCCCCGGAACTGAAGGTGGCGTCACCAAATATTATCCTGAAGGCGCGACCGAGGGTGAAGTGATGGACATCTTTGATGCGGCGCAGAAATACGCCGAAACCAACACGCCACTTGTCTGCGTGGGCGGCGTTGACTACGGAATGGGAAGCTCCCGTGACTGGGCGGCCAAAGGAACCAATCTTCTCGGGGTGAAAGCCGTGGTGACGAAGAGCTTCGAGCGTATTCACCGAAGCAACCTCATCGGAATGGGTGTTCTTCCACTGAACTTCAAGAATCCGGACGACTACGAGCGCCTCAATCTCGATGGATCAGAGACCTACGACATCGTGGGTATCAGCAATGATCTGAAGCCTCAGGGCGAAGCCAAAATGATCGTTCATCGGGCTGATGGCTCAACTGACGAAGCTGATGTGCTGGTCCGTCTCGACACACCGGTTGAGATTGATTACTACCGCGCCGGTGGAATCCTGCCTTACGTCCTTGCCCAGATTATTCGGGAGAACGCGTAGTCTTTTCTGCGCGCTTCTGTTCGAAAATCCACGGAGCCAGATCATCGCGGGCGTATACTCCGCCAGCGATGAGATGTCCTTCTCCGGCCAGTTCATCGTATTTCACCAATTCGCCTCCGGCGGCCTGGATAGCCTTGAACATTTCACGGGATTTCTCGACTGAGACTTGATCGTCTTTGTCGCCGTGGAAAGCCCAGATCGGAATTGATTTCAGCGTCTCGGCATCACCGGGATTGCCACCACCACAAATTGGAACCACTGCGGCAAAGGTGTCGGGGTGGTTCGCCGCAATCCTCCATGAGCCAAAGCCTCCCATCGAGGATCCGGTCAGGTAGATGCGAGACTCATCAATCGGGAGGTTATCCACCAAGTCCGTCAGCAGAGCCATCAGGTTGGATTCAACCGCATCTTTCCAACCAGTATTTCTATTCGGACATTGTGGGGCGAGGATGAAGCATGGGTGTTCATTCTGACTTTCCTCTGATCCAAAAGCACGCGTCGCGCCTCCCATTTGAGCTTCATTGTCATCCCCGCTTTGTCCCGCCCCGTGGAGCCAGATCAAAATCGGAATACGCTCAGTCCCCTTCCATTTCGGGTTGCCGAAGATCTGGTATTTCAAACCGGCAGGTGACTCACCTTTCTCAAACGCCCCCGTCATCTTCTCCGCGTAAGGACCATCCTTCAGCGCCGTGTCACGTTTCTGTTCACGAACCAGTCCCATGATATAAGTCCGGTCTTTTTCCGACAGCTTATCCAGGGGCATCTTAAAAGTCTTGAAATCTGCCGACCGTTTGATGCGAACTTCGGTCTCTGAGAACTCCAACATCTCTCCCTCAAAGGTTTTTGAACCATCAGCGGAGGTCCACGATCTTTTTTCACCGGCAACAGCGAAACTGCAGATCAACAATAGAAAAGGAAGGGCATTCTTCATTACGAAATCTTACATCACCCGACTTTGAACGCCATCACGATCGAACCCTGTTGGTTCATCGATGCAACCCTGTCTGATCGAAAACAGCCGCTTGATTCGAACGCCGTTAACATTCAAATTCGGTGATGCCTTCCGAAGATCTTTCCGAAACGAATTCATGGGTGAGGAATGCGGAGATCGGATCACTCTTCGAGTTTTTGGGTGATGTTCAGTTTTGGGAGAAGGACACGAATGGCCGGTATTTGAGAGTGAATCGTGCCTTCCAGTTGAATTACTCGCTCGCCAGCGCAGAGGATGTGAAAGGACTCACTGACTTCGATTTATCACCACCCTGGTTGGCGGAACAGTTTCTGGCGGATGACGAGCGGGTGCTGAAGGGAGAGCGGATCGTAAATCGAATCGAGCTGGTTGGGGGATTTGATCAAACGGCACGCTGGTTCCGCACCTCCAAGATACCGATCCATGATCAAAATGCCGGGATCATTGCGACTGCGGGAATCACTCAAGTGCTCCCTGATCTGGAAGCCCCTCAATTTCCTCTCCCGGAACTGGCAGCCGCGCTTTCGGCGATTCAAGCTGAACCAACCCGGTCCTGGAAGAATATCGATCTGGCGAGAAAGACGGGGCTTTCGGTGAGCGCGTTTGAGAGGCGTTTTCGAAAGTGTCTGCACACTTCACCGATGCAATTCCTGAAACGTCTCAGACTGGCCCGATCAGCGGCTGCTTTGATCCAAAGTGAAAAATCGATCTCGGAGATCGCATTTGAAACCGGGTTCTCTGATCAGGCTCATCTTTCGCGGGAATTTAAGAAGCTGTTTTCAGTAACACCAAGTGAATGGAGAACGCGTCACCTGTCAGGCAGCTAGAATTTCCATGCGCCTCGATTGTTCAAATTTTTGCGTTTAAAGTTCAAGACCACTGAAGTCGCCCTGTGTTAGCCTTCGGCATGAAAAATGAAGTCGGCTGCACGATAATTACCAATGGAACTCTAATCGATGGGACGGGTGCAGCCCCGATTGCAGACGGTACGGTTCATGTGGTCGATGGAAAGATCGCCTACGCCGGGACAGCCTCTGAAGCTCCGCCTTCGCCTGCTGAGGCCAGGAGGATCGATGCTGAGGGGGGAACGATTATGCCCGGCCTGGTGGAAGCCCACTTTCACGCAACCTATTTCAACATCAAGACGCTTGAGGACCTGGATATCAAATATCCGGTCGAATACGTCTCGCTGTTAGCTTCGGTAAACTGCCGCCTCGCGTTGGAGTGCGGCTACACAGCGGCGCGTTCCGGCGGTTGTCTCTTCAACGTCGATGTATGGCTGCGAACCGCGATCGAGAATGATTTGATCCCCGGACCGCGACTTTCAACATCAGGTCGCGAAATTTGTTCAGCCGGCGGGCTGATGGATTGGAATCCTGAATTCAGGAAGATCGGAATGGAGGGGCTCGTCTTTATCATCAACGGCGTGGACGACGCCCGACGAGCAGTTCGGGCGCTGGTGAAAGACGGCGTCGAGTGGGTGAAAACGTATCCCACGGGAGATGCCGCTGCACCGGACGTGAACGATCATCACACCCTGTGCATGACGTTTGAAGAGATGAACGCGGTGGTGCAGACAGCCCACAATCACGGCATGAAAGTAACGGGGCACTGCCGCGCCAATGAAGGAATCAAAAACGCGTTGCGAGCGGGTTATGATTCACTGGAGCATGGAACCTTCATGGATGACGAAGCGCTTGACCTCCTCCTGGAACGTGATGTCCCGGTGATCCCTGCCTTGTATTTTGAAAAAATGAGTGTCGAACGCGGGCCGGAGTTCGGACTGACGCAACGGGTGATCGATGGCCACCAGGAGACTCTCGATGCCGGAGGGGAAAGTGCACTGCAGATCCTTCGCGCCGGGGGACGAATCGGAATGGGAGGCGACTACGGTTTCGGATGGAACCCGCACGGGGACTACGCCAAAGAGCTTAGTTTTTTCACCAACGAAGTGGGTTTTTCCCCTTTGGAAACGATCACCTGCGCAACCAGGACCGGAGCCGAAATCATGGGCCGGGATTCTGAAATCGGAACCCTGGAGGCTGGTAAATTGGCGGACCTCCTGATTGTCGACGGAGATGTGATCGCAGACATTTCACTGCTGGAAGAACGGAAGAATTTGCGAGCCGTCATGCAGGGTGGAGCCATCAAGGCCGGACGAATGGCTCCCCGCCAGGAAACAACAGTGACGGTGAACGGCTGAGAAATTCGAAAGTAAAGATGATGAACTATTTCCCCAAAACATCAGGCGCGCTTGCAGTCGGCCTGCTGCTGTTAAGCCACGGGCTTTCCGCACAGGAAACCTCTGCCAATCTGGAAAGGAAGAACCTGGTGGCCTGGTGCATTGTGCCGTTCGACGCGAGTCAACGCGGTCCCGCCGAGCGGGCAGAGATGCTGAAGGAACTCGGAATCGGACGCTGTGCCTACGATTGGCGACAGCAACACGTGCCGGAATTCGAAGAGGAGATTTTGCAATACAAAAAGCATGGCATCGAATTCTTCGCCTTCTGGGGTGCACACGATAGCGCCTTCGAGTTGTTTCAGAAATACGATCTTCATCCTCAGATCTGGAACACAGTGGCAAGCCCCGGCGAAGGGACTCAGGAAGAGAAGGTCGAGGAAGCGGCGAGCAAGATGGAAGGACTCGCAAAACGAACCGCGGAGCTGGGTTGTAAGCTCGGGCTTTACAATCACGGAGGCTGGGGAGGCGAGCCGGAAAACATGGTGGCCGTTTGCAAGCGTCTGCGGGAAAAAGGGCATGACCATGTCGGGATCGTCTACAACTGGCATCATGGGCACGGTCACATTGAAGACTGGTCGGCTTCATTGGAATTGTTGAAGCCGTATTTACACTGCCTGAATCTCAACGGAATGAACGACCGGGCGGAACCGAAGATCCTTTCATTGGCGCAGGGTAAGCACGAGTTGGACATGCTGAAAGCGGTTGTCGAAAGTGGATACTCCGGGCCAATTGGCATTCTCGATCATCAATCACACCTGGATTCCAAGCTGGCACTGCAAGACAATCTGGATGGATTGGAGTGGCTGAAAAAGGAACTCACAAAATCCGGCTCAGGCGGAAGCAAGCCAGTGCCGAAAGCGAAACCGGTTGTCAAAAAAGCTTCTTCTGCCCCGGCGGTAAAGACAGAACCAACCACAGTCGCTTCAATCAACGAAGAGTTCGGCAAAGCTCTTTCCGGAGGTTTGGTGATTGAGGGAAATGACGCGTGGCGCGAACCGCCCATCACCGTGGAGTGCCGGGCGAAGCTTCGCGATGCCAAGGGCTACAATATTCTTATAGCAAGCGACACCAAAGCATCGGGAGCCCATTGGGAAATCTTTTCAAACAATGGATCCGGGCAACTGACGGTCTACATACCCGGCGCAGAGCCTGATCATGTCCGGAGTGAAAAGGTCATCACGGATAACCAGTGGCACGCGGTCGCGATGCAATACGAAGCCAATCGAGTCAGACTCTGGGTCGACGGGAAAAATGTCGCGGATCAAAAGATTAAACTGAAGCCGAATCTAAAGAAGGTTCCCGGCGGACTTGCCTTTGCCCGTCTCGTTGAAGGGAGGATCGGGATGCGCGGTGCTATTGACGATGTACGGATTCGACGCGGGATCCACGAAGACCCGGGTGCAGTTTCCCCAAAGCCCATTGATCCCGAGACCGACCGGGGAATTGGGTATTGGAATTTCGATGACTTGAAAAAATTAGAGCCGCTGGCTGATTCTCCACCGCCAAAAAAGTCTTTGCCTTTCAGTCGGGAACCACTTGAGCCGGATACAAATCCCCACTGGAAAGCAGAAATCAATCGCGACCGGATCTACGATTTTTATGCGAAACAAGCGCGGCTCTACGGAAAGATAGAGCCGGGGAAATTACCTGAGATTTTGCCGGAGTTTCCCGGTCTCGATGGCGGTACCATCGGCCACTGGGGGAATCAGAATGATCAGGAAACCTGGAAAGACGGGCGAGTTCGCGATATGAAACACGGCTCGATGGTGAGTGGTGTTTTTCGCGGTGCAGGGAAGACCATTGCACGCGCGGTGAGTGTTGAGCTGGGAGACGGGATCTGCGCTGTGTTTGATCAGGACACGCTTCAATTTCAAGTCGCCTGGAAAGGCCCGCTGGTGAAATGGTCTGATGTGCGGCGCGGTTTTGTTCATGGAATTCCCATGGGGAGTGACGAGAAGGTCGAACTCATTCATGCACCGAAAGCCAATGCGGACGCCCGCTACCTTGGCTTACATCGCAACGGAGATGAGGTGGTCTTTTCGTATCTGGACGGCGGCGAAATCACTCACCGGAAGGCAACTATGGTCGGAGGAAAAGTGATTGAAAAGATCGTCGGGAAACCGGAGTCAGGGAAATCCCAATGGGCTGAAACGATCACCACCGGTCTTAAAGAGGAAAGCACCCTACCCTATGCGATCGACACTCTAACATTACCCTACAACAATCCGTGGAACGCCCTCTTTTTCGTGAGTGGGGTGGACTTTGTTACCGAAAACCAAATCGCGATATGCACAATTCACGGTGACGTTTGGATTTGTGATGTGTCAGGACATGATCTGACCTGGAAGCGTTTTGCCGCAGGATTGCATCAGCCACTTGGGCTTAAAGTTTCCGATGGTGTCATTCATGTGATGTGCCGGGATCAACTTGTGGCGTTGCGAGATGGCAACGGCAACGGTGAAGCCGACTTTTACGAATGCGTTTTCAATGTTCACAAGACATCGGTCGGCGGTCACGATTTCATAACCGGCCTGGAAAGGGATAGCGAAGGCCGGTGGTATTTTGCATCGGGGAATCAGGGTTTGTGTCGAGTTTCAGCTGACGGGGAGACTCTCGAAATTCTCGGCACCGGATTACGAAACCCGAACGGCCTCGGCGTTTCACCGGACGGCGGCGTGGTTCTATCCAGTGTTCAGGAAGGGAACTGGACTCCGGCCAGTGCCGTCGTTGATGCGAGTTGGGGCGGCCATTTCGGCGCGGGCGGACCGAAGGCGGGAGAGCGAGGTTATGTTCCACCAATGTTGTATCTGCCGCGAGGCGTCGATAATTCCAGTGGCGGTCAAACCTACATCGACAGTGATCGCTGGGGCGCTTCGGCGGGGAACTGGATTCATTTTTCCGGCGGGTTCGCCACCCACTTCCTGCTGCTTCGCGAAGTGATCGGCGAACAGTCTCAAGCTGCCGCCATTCCTCTGCCCGGAGAGTTTTTATCCGGGGCCCATCGCGGACGTTTCTCGCCGCATGACGGGCAGTTGTATGTGGCCAGTGCTCAGGGCTGGGGAAATTACGGTGTAGCTGACGGTGCTTTGCAACGGGTTCGATACACCGGTGGTCCATTTCCGTATCCGGAAAAATACGAGACGAGAGAAAACGGAATCCTCCTGACATTTGCAGAAAAACAACCGGCAAAGATAGCGAATCCAGAACACTGGTTCGCCCAGCAATGGAACTATCTCTATGGCCCCGGTTACGGGTCGCCTGAATATTCAGTGAAAGATCCGGATGTTCCGGGGCATGACCGGCTGGAGATTCGTTCGGTGCATCAACTGGCTGGCAACAGGGTTTTCATCGAGATTCCGCAGATACAGCCGGTCAACCAGCTCCACCTTCATTTCGACGGAGACCACAGGCTTGAGCTTTTCGCTACGGTTCATCGTTTGGGGCAACCCTTCACGGATTTCCCCGGCTACGAATTGATCACCAAGTATTCATCGCACCCGGCTTCTTCCGCCGGTGTTCCGGGAGACTTGAGTCCGGCAGCATTGATGAATGCGTGTTCTGCCTGTCATCATGCGACCCAAAAAGTTGTGGGACCACCCTGGGCGGACATACGTCAGCGATACGCCAACAATCCCGAAGGAATTGTAAAATGGGCCATGAACCCACAGAACAAAAATCCTGATCTTCCGCCCATGCCTTCCTTCCAGTTTCTGGGAGAGGAAAAGCTGGGGAAAATCGCTGAGCTGATTCTATCAGCTAAATAGAAACACCGGTTGTTCAGGCATAGAGGTCAAATATCGGCTGACCTTTGTGCGCGGCTGTGAATGGACGCTTGCTCGGGCTGTAGAGCACCTGATCCAGCGGTAAGCCCAGAGCATATCCGATCGTAGCGTTGATATCCGCCGGTTCGACTTTGTTCTCAACTACCGTCTCACCATTCTCATCCGTCTTACCCCAGCGTTGACCACCTTTAATACCCCCGCCTGCAAAGGCGCAGCTGAAAGCTTTTGGATAGTGATCCCGCCCGACGTTCTGGTTGATCCGCGGGGTGCGACCAAATTCAGTGGTCAATACAATCAGAGTGTCATCAAGCAAACCGCGGGATTCCAGGTCTGCAATCAAAGCACTCATTCCCCGATCAAGAATATCGCAACGTTCCGGGACGCGAACAAAGTTCCCCTGGTGAGTATCCCACCCGCCGAGTGAAACCTCGACAAACTTCACTCCGGCTTCTACGAGGCGCCGCGCCAGCAGGCAACCCTGTCCAAAGCGGTCGTCGCCGTAGGCTTCACGAGTCTTCTCAGATTCCTTCGATAGATCAAAAGCCTCCAGGTCCGGCGAATCCATGAGTTTCACCGCATCTTCATAAATTGAAGTGTAGGCGCGAACATCTTTCTTGCCGTATTCCTCCCGGAATTTCTGCCCGAGTTTTTCAGACAGTCCAAGACGATAGCTGAAGTCCTCTTCCTTCTGCTTGGTGGTGACGTTCTGGAGACCTTTTGTAGGGTCGCCGATCGATACCGGACCAAACCGGCTTTCGAAGAAACCGGCACCGGGATGACGGCTGGCACCGCCGATCACAACGTTGGGCGGTAACGTTAGATTGTCCCGACCCGCGAACTTCAGAAGCCACGCACCCATTCCCGGATGTTTGATCGTTCCCCGCATTTCGTAGCTGGTGTGCATCAGGTAATTTCCCTGTTGGTGAGCACCCGTCTTGGAGTTCAGCGAATTTACGATTCCCAGGTGATGCCCCTGCTTCGCCAGACGCGGTAAATATTCAGAGATCTGCAGACCGTCAGCACTGGTATTGATTGCCTTGGTCGGTCCCTGATTCTCGACACCCGGTTTCACATCCAGGGTATCCATGTGAGTCATACCTCCATTCATGTAGAGATAGATGACACGTTTTGCCGTGGCGATCTGGCGTGCGGTGGAAGCATCTGCTCCAGCTCCAAATGCGGACTCAGACAAAACAGGCAGCAGGCCTACGCCCAGCATCGAGCTCGCGGCGGTTTGAGCAAATCGACGACGGGAAACCTCGTCAGACTGATTCAGAATATCTTTCATAACTCAAGTAGTGCGGTTGGGGTGTTATCGAACGAAGTAAAATTCCTGAGTGTTCATCAATGCAAACACAACGTCCTGATAGAGTTGGTCTCCGCGAGCTTCAACGTCCGCGAGAATCAGTGATTTTTCATCCGTATCAGGTTGGCGACCCAAAACGCTCAGATAGATCAACTCAATTTTGTCTTCCGGAGATTCGGTTTTTTGCAGTTCCCGGGAGATCACGGATTGGGGATTGGCAACGGTTTGGAAAATCGGCCCGTTCAACATCGTGAGCGCTTGCGTGACGGACGCAGCGTCCTCAGCATTTTCGATGGTTTCACGATCACTCTGGCCAAACTGTCGAAGGAAATGTCCGGGGCGGGCAGGAGACTCCATGTTGGCCGCCCGTGTGTAGTTTGAAACAACCGATTTTCGGAATCCAAGGTAACTGCGCCGCTCCTTTTCATCAGTCAGGCCCATTTCGTCCATCTCTTTCTCAATGATTTCAGCTTCCTTTACGGAGAGTTGCTTGATCAAATCCGGCTTCACCCGGCCATTTTGATCAATTTGGTTGGGGGTGATTTTCATTTCGAAATCCCCCATCCCCTCCGGCATCGCAAAAGAGACTCTCTCCACCCCGCTCTTCTTCAGAACCGGTGCGTACACTTGTGAATAAACTTTGTCAGTGAGCTGCCTACGGATAGCGCCGGTTTCTTTTGCCAGCTTCCTGACCAGATCCTGATCCTTCTTCTTTCGGGCTTCCGCCTGTCGCTTCTGAAGATCCAGCATTTTGTCCTGGATATTGCCCTGTGTTTTCGCAACCACCTTCACATCCGTCATCAATTCCTCTTTGCTCTTCTTTTTCAGCGCTGAACTGAGCATATCCGAGCCGGCATTCCGAAGGATCGCCTCCTGCTCCCGCTTCCAGTTTCCCTGTTCAGGTTTGGCATTTACCAGAGTCACGACAGAATCCCAAATCTGTTCGGCTGACATACGCCGCATCAATGGACCGGTGAATGCGTAATCCGAAGGCACCAACACATCCTCGTTGGAAGACTCACGCTGGTAGACCTTTGTATTGAAAAGCACCCGCAGAAATCCTTTCAGATCATACTTCTGGCGCTTCATCTCTTCTTCGAGAAAGACAAAAAGTTCAGGGTTCGATGCTTCCGTCGAATCAACAAACTCATCGACCGGCTCAATCAATCCAAGGCCCATCACCTTCTTCCACATCCGGTTGGCAATCACTTTGGTGAACCGCGGATTCTCCGGCGAAGTCATCCAGTCCCCGTATCTGAGCAGCTTCTCGCCCGGGCTCGAAATCTCAGGCGCATTACCGAACATCACCTTCTCCGCAATCTTCTCCTTGGGTTGAGCATCGGAGTATTGATAGTCGTGCGGAAGCTGCGGCATTTTCTCCGGCTCAAATTCCACCACCGGAAGATTGCGAACCGGCCGGCGGATCTCCTGCAATGCCCGTTGCATATTCCGTTTCTCATCACGATCCAGCGTCTTGTCGGAATTCATTTCCCTTTGGACTTCCTGAAACATCGAACCTCCCTGGCGATTCTGAACATTCATCCCGTAGCTGAATGCCGCCATGTGGTAGAAATCCATCTGCGTCCATTTGTCGAACGGGTGATTGTGGCACTGCGCACATTCCAGCCGTGTCCCCAGGAAAATCCGCACCGTGTTCGCCATGTTATCGAGCGGCATGCCACGATCCCGATAGTAATATCCAATCGCCCCGTTTCCGTATGTCTCACCCTCAGCTGTGATCAGTTCCCGAACAAATTCATCATAAGGTTTATTCTTCCGGAGTGATTCCTTCACATAATTAATGTATGAAGGGACCACATTCTGACCACCGCCCTGACTGGAGTGGATTCGCAAAATGTCCGCCCAGAAATTGAACATGTGGTTGGTGTAGCTCTCCGAATCCAGCAGATCATTGATCAAATCCTCGCGCTTGTTTTTTGACGGATCGTTGAGAAAAGCTTTGATCTCCGCAGCGGTTGGAATTCGTCCGGCAGCATCCAGATAAATCCGGCGAACAAAGGTGTCGTCATCAACGATAGCACCGGGCTTCACGTCCTTCGCCTTCCAGGATTTTTCGAGAAGCGCATCAATTTTTTGCGACGCTTGCGGTTGGCTCGCAAATGAAACGGTGGAAATACAACAGAGAGAAAACAGGACCGTCAGCAAAGTCTTCATAAAATCAAAAGCGGAAGTTCTTTCTCACTATGACTGTTTTTCGAAAAGTCACAAGCCCCTGATAATGCGCGATGGAGCAAGCCCGTTCGGGCTAAATGCCATTCTCAAAGCGAACCCAATTCCAGAACTCTCCCGGTTCGGGGGAAGGCTTTTTTTCCGTGCCTCACGATAAATAGATGGTTTCTTCACGCCGATTTGATTGAAGAATTTGAAACCGACCCGCGATTCCTCGTAACGCTGCCCGATGATCTTGCGGAACAAGTAGCGGGTGACGAAATCATCGTCTGCATGAAGTCCGACACCGTTCGCGACGGCACGTTTGGCGATGCCTTTCTGGTTCTGACCAACTCCCATGCAGTGGCCCTCGAGTCCGGCACTGAACCTCTGCGTGTCGCATTTTCTGATATCGAATCGGCTGAGAATGACGAGCTCTTTGGCGGCGGGAGACTTCTCGTAAAGACGCCGTCCGGAAACAAAATCGCCCTGATCAGCCACAGCCGGAATCTGGTGCCTGAGTTTGCCGCAGTGACCCGTATCGTGGATGACATCGCGCATGGACGGGACTGGATTTTCCCTGAGCTGGAAGGATCCGCGTTTTCTGAGAAGGGAGTTCCGCTGTCGGAACGGGGAGCCCGCAGCCCGCTCGATATGCGGCGGGGCAAAATCTTCCGGCGCATGTGGGAATTCATGAAGCCGTATCACGGCAAAACGTTTCTCTTTATCGGACTGATCACGGTCTCAGTACTGGCGCAAATGTCGGTTCCGCTGATCACCAAGTTTATCGTCGATGATATCCTGAAGATCGCCGTCGATCCTGATGACGCTGCAAGTCAGCTGAATTTCTACGTGCTGATTTTGGTCGGGTGCTTTGTCACCATCTTCCTCACCCGGACAGTCGCCAACGTCCTCAAAGTCTGGATCTCAGGAAAGTTCACCGCTCACCTGCGAGACCTCCTGCACCTTCAGATGCAGCGGTTGAGAATGGATTACCACAATAAAAAAGAATCGGGTCAACTCATCGGGCGGGTCATGAATGACACAGCCGACCTCCAGCATTTCTTCGTGGATGGAGTCCCGTTCATTTTCATCAATGCGCTGAGTTTTATCGGGATCGGCACCATCCTCGTCTGGCTTCATCCCCTTCTCGCCCTGTGTGTATTTCTACCCGTCCCGCTGCTGTTAGGTGGTGGAACATGGTTCTGGAAAAAACTGGTCCCTCTCTTTCACAAAAGATCGAACCGCATTTCGATGCTGCATTCCGTTCTGGGGGAATCGATTCAGGGGGTTAAAGCGGTGAAAGCGCTCGGCCAGGAGAAGCGTCGCCATCGTGTCTTCGAGAAAAATAACAAAGATCTCTTCGGCGTCGGATATAAAGTGGAAAGCACTTTCGTGGGGTTCTTCGAAGTGATGGCCCTCTTCATGGGATTCGGAACCGTTGCCGTCTGGTATTTCGGCGGACATTCCATTCTCGATCCCGACGCCAGCTTCACGATCGGCGACCTCATCGCATTCATTGGTTACATGGCGATGTTTTACGGACCGCTGCAATGGTTCACCGCTGTAGTGAACTGGATGACGCATGCCTTTGCCAGCTCTGAGAGGATTCTGCAAGTGCTCGATCAGAAACCGGAGGCTTACGACGATCCCGATGCGATTCCACTTCCAAAGCCGAAAGGCGAAATCGCCTTCGAAGATGTCCGCTTCAGCTACAATCGGGGAAAAGAGATTATCAAAGGCATCTCTTTCAAAATCGCCCCCGGCGAAATGATCGGGCTGGTAGGAAAAAGCGGGGCCGGAAAATCAACGCTCATCAATCTGGTCTGTCGTTTCTACGATGTCGATTCCGGGGAAATCACCATCGATGGCCATGATATCCGCAAGATCAAGCTCACCGACTGGCGAAAGAATATCGGCATTGTGATGCAGGATCCGTTCCTCTTCAGCGCTTCGATTGCCGAAAACATCAAGTATGGGAAACCCGACGTCACCTTTGAAGAAATCGTCCGGGCCGCCCGCGCCGCCAAGGCGCATGAGTTCATCCTGGATAAAGAGGAGGGATACGACACCGTGGTCGGAGAAGGCGGCATCGATCTGTCCGGCGGGGAAAAACAACGTCTCGCCATCGCCAGGGCCATTCTGAACGATCCTCCGGTTCTCATCCTCGACGAAGCCACCTCAGCCGTTGATTCCCAGACCGAGAAATCCATCCAGGAAGCCATTGCCAATCTGGTGAAAGGCCGGACCACCATTGCCATCGCGCACCGGTTGGCGACTCTGAGAAATGCCGACCGATTGATTGTGATCGAAAACGGCCAAATGGTCGAACAGGGCACCCACGAAGAATTGATGGCAAAAGAAGACGGCCATTTTGCAACATTAGTGAGATTGCAGGCCGAAAATAATCAGCTTCGCAGTGAGCAACAGGGCTACAGCTTGAAATGATCACTTCAGCCCTCCTGGAGAACTGATAAATAAAGGAAATCCCGTAAACTCCAGGCAGTGCCCCGTTTTGAAACAGAGTATCCGACGCTTCAGAAGCCGTGTTTCATTTTGAAACAGAGCATCCGACGATTCAGAAGCCGTGTTTCATTTTGAAACAGAGCAACCGACGGTTCAGAAGCCGTGTTTCATTTTGAAACAGAGCAACCGACGGTTCAGAAGCCGTGTTTCATTTTGAAACAGAGTATACGACGATTCAGATGCCGTGTTTCATTTTGGAACAGAGCATCCGACGATTCAGAAGGTGAATTCCTATTCCCGGGACAGTTTTCAATCACGGTGGATTGAAAAAGCTGATTTCTGGCGGACGCATTAGCCATGCCGGAAGCTTCCGCCTCATCCTATTCTGATACTCCAAGTCGCACCGAATATGACGCCACAATTGTCGGGGCAGGTCCCAATGGACTTGCTGCGGCGATCATGTTGGCGCGCGCCGGTCGGAAAGTGCTGGTGGTTGAAGGCCATGCCGAGCCAGGTGGAGGAACCCGGACGCAGGAACTCACCCTCCCGGGATTCCAACACGATGTCTGTTCGGCCATCCATCCAATGGGCGTTTGCTCGCCTTTTCTGAAAGCCCTGCCGTTGGCTGATTTTGGTCTGGAATGGATTCACCCCGACATTCCGTTGGCGCATCCCTTTGATGACGGGACTGCTGCCCTGATGCACAAATCAATCGAAGAAACCGCCGCGCAATTCAGTCCTTCCGATGCCCGGGCTTACCGTTTCCTGTTTGAGTCGATCACGGGAGATGCCGACAAGCTCCTTGGCGATCTCATGGCTCCGCCCAGGATCCCTCAGCATCCATTCGCCGTCGCAAATTTCGGGATGCGGGTCATTCCTTCCGTTCTGGCCGCAGCCCGCAGTTGGTTTTCAGATGAAAAGGCGAGAGCCTTGCTCGCCGGCAACGGAGCTCACTCAGTCCTGCCGCTGGATCGTCCTTTCACAACCAATGCCGTGGGACTGATGTTGATGATGGCCTGTCACTCCGTCGGTTGGCCAATGGCAAAAGGAGGTTCGCAGGCAATCACGCAGGCAATGTGCGGCTACCTCAAATCACTTGGCGGAGAAATCGTGACTCGATTTGCGGTCAATCACATCTCTGATTTGCCCGAATCGAAAGCGGTTATATTCAACACCAATCCATCATCACTGGCAAAGATCGCCGGAGATGAGTTGCCGGCCGGGTTTCGGAAACAGTTGAACAAATTCCGTCACGGACCGGGGATTTTCAAAATCGACTACGCGATGAAAGAAGCGGTACCGTGGACCGCAGCCGCTTGCAAACTGGCAGGCACTGTTCACCTCGGGGCAACGCTCGATGAAATTGCGGTGTCGGAGCGCGAATGCTGGAATGGTGTTCACAGCGAAAAGCCGTTTGTCCTTTCAGCTCAACAAAGCCTGTTCGATCACACGCGAGCCCCGGAAGGCAAACACACCTTTTGGGCCTATTGCCATGTCCCGCACGGATCGGATGTCGACATGACCGAAGCCATCGAAAATCAGATCGAACGTTTTGCGCCCGGTTTCAGGGACTGTGTCGAAGCACGGCACACGATGAACTGTGCCGACTTCGAACGCTACAACCCCAACATTCTCGGAGGAGACATTGTGGGTGGCGTCACTGACTGGCGCCAGCTGTTGACCCGGCCGACTGTCAGACTTCGTCCCCACACCACGCCGAACAAACGAATCTTCATTTGCTCGGCATCAACACCGCCGGGGGCAGGCGTTCACGGGATGGGAGGCTACTGGGCGGCGCAGGAGGTAATCCGAACGCACTCGTAAATCATTTCCGGCTCCGACCGGCATCAATGATGCCCTGAAGTTTTGCTTTCAACTCCTCGCCTTTGGCCGCGTTTTCAGCCAACACGTTTTTCTTCTCGCCGGGGTCTGACTCCAGATTGTAGAGACGGTATTGAGCCACATCGACATTCGCCAGCGGAGTTTCCACCTTCACATTGCGGGTCTTGAGCTTGTCATTTCGCTGGAGCTTCCAGTTTCCAACGCGCAGTCCGAAATTCCCTCTTCCTCCGTTGTCCTGTTGTACAAGATGATCGCGGCCTTTCGCTCCTTCCTCCCCGAGAAGAGCCCCCAACACATCAAAGCTGTCGAGGCAGGCATCCGCAGGCAATTCCGTTCCAGTCATCGATGCCAAACTTGCAGCGAGATCAATGGTGCAAACCATCTCATCAGAAACTCCCGGCGAGATCTTACCCTTCCAACGGGTGATGAACGGGGTGCGTGTACCGCCTTCATGAACGGAATATTTTCCACCTGAAAAAGGGCCGGCTGCTTTGTGATCGCCAAGTTTCTCCAGGGCGAAATCTTTGTAGCCGTCATCCATCACCGGACCGTTGTCGGAGCAGAAGACAAAGAGCGTATTTTCCGCCAGTCCCAGCTCGTCGACCTTCTTCATCAACTCCCCCACACACCAATCCAACTCCACGATGGCATCAGCCCGGAAGCCCAGCTTGGTTGCTCCCTGGAAACGCTCGTGCGGGATGCGTGGAACGTGCAAATCGTGCGATGCGAAGAAGAGGAAGAACGGTTCGTCTTTGTTCGCTTCCATCCACGCTTCAGATTGCTCCACCCATTTGTCAGCGAGATCTTCATCGCGAAAACGTGCCGCGTGTCCCCCGGTGTAAAATCCAATCCGGCTGATGCCGTTGTGGATCGTTGAATTGTGCCCGTGCGACCAGTCCATCTTCAGCTTCGCCCGTTCTTCCGGATCCTGACCGGTCGGGTGATCCGGGCTCGGCTTTTTCTTACCCACCCAGAGAGGATCTTTTGGATCCAGATTCAACACCCGGTGATCCTTCACATATACCTGGGGAACGCGGTCATTGGTCGTTGGCAGGAGAAAGCAGTGATCGAAACCGATTTCCAGAGGTCCGGGTTTCAGTTCATCGTTCCACTGGGGCCCTTCATCTTTTGCACCGAGACCGAGATGCCATTTACCAATCACAGCCGTCTTGTAGCCGGCCTTCCCCATGAGGTCCGGCAGAGTGAGAGTGTCCGGATCAATCGTCAGCGGACCATTCGGCGGCGCAATTCCTGTTCCCGGTTTGCGAAAGGCGTAAGTCCCGGTGAGAAACGACCAGCGAGTCGGTGTGCAGGTCGAAGCCGAGCAATAGCCGCTGGTGAAACGTTTCCCCTCCGCCGCAAGCTGATCGATATTTGGTGTCTCGAATGAGGTGGTCCCGTAGCAGGAGAGATCACCGTACCCCATGTCATCCGCCATGATGACAATGACATTGGGTTTATCAGCCGCAAAAGCCGGCAACGCCGCCGCGAGACAAAAGAGGGAGAGAGAGAAAAGTCGTTTCATCGATCAGATAGGGTTTGAACGTCGATTCAACCCTGTCTGATCGTTTTTGTCACTCGCATTTTAGAACGGTATGAATTGGAAACTACCGAAACCGCACTACTTCTCCTTCATCAGTTCCAGAACTTTGTGATGTCCGTTTTGATTTGCGAGATCAATGGCATTCATGCCAAGCAGACCTTTTGCATTTGGATCAGCCCCCTCAGCAAGTAGCAAGCGCACGACATCTTCATATCCATGCTGGGCGGCAAACATGATCGGGGTCGATTCGTCAACGTCCTTAGCGTTCACTTCGGCGCCAGCATCCAGCAACAGTCGAACGGTTTCTATTTTACCGGCATTGGCGGCCATCATGAGCGGCGTATAGCCAGCTTCATCACCCAATTCCAAATTCGCTTTGCGATCGATAAGCAATTTTACGACCTGCTCATACCCCAGATAGGAGGCGATATGTAGCGCGGTGAGCCCGGTCTGGTCCCGGAGGTCAATGTGCGCACCTTTATCAATCAACATCTGCACAGGTGTTGGCTCATTGAAGCCCGCTGCTCTTGCAATGAGAGGAGCCCGTTTATCCTTTTCGGGATCCATTATATAATTCATATTCGGATCCGCTCCCGCATCGAGAAGAAGTCGCAGGATCTCCCAATCTCCAGCCTCCAATGCAGATCCGCACACCGGAATACTTTTGGAGTCGACCATGTTTGGATCGGCCCCATTTTTCAGTTCCTCTTCCGCCATTTCGACCTC
Source organism: Verrucomicrobiales bacterium (assembly GCA_048267005.1). GTDB lineage: Bacteria > Verrucomicrobiota > Verrucomicrobiia > Verrucomicrobiales > DEV007 > JABDJT01. The sequence continues at coordinate 90,444 of JBLWYI010000012.1, forward strand.
ACCCATTTTGGTGGCAAACACGAGCCGTTCCTCCTTCTCCAATAGCTCATCCACATATCGGAATATGGTTAACATCTCGTGGCCCTTTTGAAAAAGTCGAGATGGAGGGTATGTGTCATCCATCAGATCTCTTTCTCGAAAGTTACCGGACCATATTCCGCCCACTTTGACGATATGAAACGATACCTGCCCCGGCCTTGGATGGGGAAACTCATCCGAAATTTTCAGGGATCCGCAATATTCTGAAATCCCGTTCACGATCTGTTTAACTTTGGTGTTCACATTTTTCCAAGCACCAGTGCCAATTGTGCCGCCGCCGTTATTGTAGTATACCGAGAGAGTTCCGTCTGAAAACGCGACCAATGTGTAGCAGAAGTCTTTTTTCGCATTCTCCATTAAAAAGGCATATACGCCGCCCGGGGTGGGAATCACCGAATTGTTTTCGGACGCTTCAAGCGCCAGGTCGCGCATGTCGCGATAGACATCCGAAATCTCGTATCCCGGTTGCTTTGGCCCAAACAATTTTCCAAGGAACCCCATGGATTGGGTATACCAACGAAAGGCTGCGAGCGCAAGGTCACAGCCCCATTCCTAAATAGGGGAAAATTATTCCGTCAGCAAATCCCACGAATCGGTGCGGAAGGGGCTGGCTGGAAGATCTTCACCGTTCACGAAGTTAATCCCCTGTGGATTCGGGCTCCAGGCATAGCGAACGGCGCGGGGTTCTGCGATGTCGCTGGCGGTCACCACGACGGAATCACCCACGATTTCCGCCGTTGCCGGGGCGAAGTTTCCCTGGGCGTCCCCCACTTCAAAGTTGGTCAACGGTTTGTCGTCACGAGACTTCAAGCCACCGCCGGTGTGTTTGAATTTCAGGGTGATCTTGTTCCCCTCAACTGTCATGGAATCATAGATGGGGCCTGAATAAACGATGTCATCCCCATAGGTATCAGCACGGGCAAAGCGGGCGAGTCTTTCGCCGACGGGCAGCTTGTTTTTCGGGTGAATGTCTTTGGCGTCGCCAACATCAATGGTCACTACGGTGCCGGTGTTTTCACCATCCTGCCAGAACTTCAGCATCTGTTCGCGAATCACTGCCCAGGCGGCCCCGGGCTCAAAGTTCGGCAACTGTACCATATAAAAGGGAAACTTTGCCGGCTCACCTTCACCGCCTGCTGCCGCGTGCCAATCAGAACGCCAGTCTTCCACCAGGGCAAACATGAGGTCGCGATACTGAGTGACAAATGGAACGCGGGAGTTTGCTTCACCCTGATACCAGATCGCTCCGCGAATGGCGTAGGGTTGAAGCGGTGCAATCATCGCGTTGTAGTGACCGGACGGACGTTTGACGTGTCCGGGATGCATCGGTTCACGCGGAGCACGGGCCGGCCGGGTGGCTTTGTCGGCCGCAGCCCATTTGGCGCGCTGTTTTTCGTAATTCGCCATCGCCGCCGGGGCTTTTTCCATCGCCGCTTTCCAATAGTCCCGGACGGTTTGAGCGACCTCATCGTTTTTCAGAGTATCAGAATTGATCCATGAGTAGGCGTTGGTTCCTCCGTTGGCCGATTGAATCAATCCTACGGGAACATTCTTATCGCGGTTCAATGCCCGGCCAAAGTAAAAGCCTGTCGCTGAAAATCTCGCCACGGTTGCTGCATCAGGCAATGTCCATTGAGCTTTGACCGATGTTTGTCGCTCGTCTTCGCCAGCGACTGGAGCCTTAAAAAGCCGAATACCTTTGAAGGCATCGGTTGCGGCCTCTGTTGCCATCTTTTCAGCATCCAGGGTTCCGGAAACACTCATGGCCATGTTGGACTGGCCGGAACAAACCCACACTTCGCCAATCAGAATGTCTTTCACGGTGATCTTGTCATCACCACTGATCACGACCATTTCGCTGCCGGTTGCAGAGGCGGTCAATGGATCCAGTTTCACCATCCATTTACCCGACTCATCGGCTTTCGCTTCCCGGGTCTGGCCGGACAGGGTCACCGTGACTTTCCTGCCGGCATCAGTCGTTCCCCATACCGGGACAGGTTTGCTCTGCTGCAAAACGGCATGATCCGTGAAGAGTGAGTTCAAGGTCAGTTCAGCATATCCACTCCCCCGTACCAACAGGGTCAGGACAATGAACAGACAGGGTTGGATCGTGAAGCGAAGGTTTCTGGCGGTGATCATTCCAATTGAGGTTGGGGGTTCTGGCAATTGACTTCGATTTTTCCTGAAAAGTCAAAGAAATCGCACTTTTTATAAATTGCGTTTTCGGCGGACGGCGTGACATGATTTTGCATGAAAACTCCCTGTCTCCTCTTTTTGGTATTGATTGCTTCGGCAGCGACTTCGTTTGCGCTTGAGCCGGTCATCAGTAAAAAGGGAGCCGAAAAGTTTTCCGATGATTTTTCCGCCGCTGAGCTGGGCAAGGGATGGCGCGTCCAAACCGGTGAATGGAAAGCGGCGGACGGTGTGATGCGGACCAAACAGATTCCGGCAGACAACCACAGCGCGGCGGCCCGCTACACTTTGCCAATGCAGGACGGCATCTATGAGATGCGGTTTCGGCTGGTGGAAAAGGGAACCGGGTTTCATTTCGGATTCGATCCTGCCAAAGGGGAGCTGAAGAAAAAGGGACACCTTTTTTCTGTGATCGTCTCGAAGGCAAAGGTGACGTTGATGAAACATGTCGACAAAAATAATCCGAAGGATGATCCCAACGAACCGCTCGCCACTGCCGGTCACGAGTTCGAAGCAGGAAAGTGGTATCACCTGCTGGTGGAGAAAAAGGGCAACGATGTCGCTGTCCAGATAGCACCCGAGACCGGCGGCGCGAAGATCGAACTGAAAGCCAGCCACCCGACCTTTCACGTCAAGACTCCCACGCTTGTCTTCCGCTGCCTCGGCGATGGTGCCGAGATCGATGACATCAAAGTCTGGGATGTTGCGGAATGACTCGAACTGATTGACAACTGAATCTCAAGAACAATGAAAGCACTGACTCTTACAGCCTACAACGAATTCGAATACGGTGACGCGCCTGATCCTGAAATCGCAGACAACGAAGTTCTCATCGCGGTGAAAGCCTGCGGCGTATGCGGGTCTGATATCCATGGAATGGACGGGTCTTCCGGTCGCCGGATTCCGCCCATCATCATGGGACACGAAGCCTCCGGTGAGATCGCCGAAGTCGGTGCTTCCGTGACCGACTGGAAAGCGGGAGACCGGGTGACATTTGATTCAACGGTTTACTGCGGCGAATGCGAGTCCTGCAAGAGCGGACAGATCAACCTGTGCCCGGACCGGAATGTTCTCGGAGTATCCTGCGATGATTACCGCAGGCACGGGGCATTTGCTGAATATGTGAAGGTTCCGCAACACATCCTCTGCCGCATCCCTGATGAGGTGAAGTATGAGCAGGCAGCTTTTGCGGAGCCGGTTTCCATCGCGCTTCACGGCGTAAACCGGGTGCCCTTGAAGCCGGGGGATTCCGCAGTCGTTATTGGCGCGGGCTTGATCGGGCTGCTGGTTGTCCAGGCGCTCAAAGCAAAAGGGGCCGGCACGGTGATTGCGGTGGATTTAGACGAGAAGCGTCTAGAGATGGCACTCCAACTGGGGGCTGATCATGTGTTGGTTTCCAACGACGAAGTTCCGGCCAAAGTTCGTGAGCTGGTCGGCAATGATGATGGAGCGGACGTCGCTCTCGAGGTGGTGGGCTTTGGACCGACGATCAAGCTGGCGATTGATTCAGTGAGAAAAGGTGGATCGATTGGATGTGTGGGGAATCTCAAAGCTGAAGTCCCCTTCCCTCTTCAGGCGGTGGTCACTCGCGAACTGAGCGTGTTCGGGAGCTGTGCGTCTGCCGGAGAATATGATGCCGCAGTGAAAGCCGTGGCAGATGGTTCCATCAAAGTTGATCCGCTTATCTCGGCCATTGCTGATTTAAAGGATGGCGGAGAATGGTTTCACCGGCTTCACAAAAATGATGAAGGACTCATGAAAGTGATCCTTTGCCCCGGGGTGGAAGCGTAACTCAACTCATTTATGAAACCGCAGCCAGACGATGAACTGCTCTGCCCGGGTAAATTTGTCGAACTTCGAAAAACAGTACCCCGGGGGTGGGAATATGCCCACCGCCCCAATACCAAAGGAGCGGTGGCGATTCTTGCGGTTACGGATGATAAAAAAGTGATCATCACAGAGCAGTTTCGACCGCCTGTGGGGAAAAACGTGATCGAACTTCCCGCCGGACTCGCCGGAGACATCCCCCTGCAACGGGATGAGCCGCTCGAAACAGCAGCTCGCCGGGAACTGAAAGAGGAAACCGGGTATGAAGCGAAAAACTGGACCAAAATAGGCGACGGCCCCTCATCGGCTGGTCTTTCGACGGAATACGTCACGATTTTCTACGCCACAGGCCTGACGAAGGTCACTGAAGGCGGCGGAGACTCCAGCGAAGACATCAAAGTGCACTACGTCCCGATCTCTGAGGTTGCCAAATGGTGTGACGATCGGCAACGGGAAGGAATGATGGTCGACTTCAAAATCTTCGCTGCCTTGTATCTGGTGAAGTCAAAATCACACCTCACAGAGGCAAGATTGTGGTTCTAGAACCATAATTCGGGTCAAAATTAACAATAAACTCCCGATTTTCCGCCCAAACTGAATCAATTTTGATAATTTACACAAAAATAACTACTATTTTTTATAAAAGTTGTAGACAGCCTCAGAATGAGGTTTACAGTTCAGAAACGAGTAACTTATTTAGAGTTTGAGTTTTAGAAAAGCTTGGTTGTTGTTGTGATTAGGAAGGTCAGTTCCATTTGATCACACCAAAAAAAACCTCTCCTGAAAACGGAGAGGTTTTTTTGTGCCCACTGCGGTTCGGTGACAAGTTGTGTCACTTCTGATCGTTGAAACCGGGAAAGCCAACTTCGACCGTTCTATTTTAGAGAGGCTTCGCCGGGTTTCGAAAGATTGCCGGGCTCAGTGGCAATGTGTTGCACCGCAGTGCCGGGGAATATTGTCGAATCGATTCGAATGAACTATCTCTTCGCTTTCGACCATTCTTCTGAGGCCCCGTTGTTTTCCTCAAGTTTCTTCAGCCTGATTTCTGTTATCGGAATCAGCGAGAGAATCAGGACCAACAACACGACTGCTGACACGATTATTGCGACTTCAGATGAGAAAACCAGAATCGAAGCCACCTGGACCAGCAGCGTGACCAATGAAATGACAAGCATCCATTTCGCGCAAAACTGGTTGGCGTAATCCCACAGTTCGTTCGATGACATCGACCGGCGAGTCCGGTAGCCATACATGGCATTGATCTCGCGCGGAGGGAATTTCCAAAAAAGTACCGAGATGAAAAGAATCACCGGCCCGAGGGCGATATGGATCCAGATATCAATCATCGTCTTCCACGGACTTTCCCAGTTCGTCAATTTTGGCCAATAGATCAGCCTTCTTGGCTTCGTATTCAGCGTCGGTCAAAACTTCGTCATCACGCAGTGACTCGAGTTTATCGATTTGCTCATACATTTTGAGTGCTTCATCGGATTTGGGGGTCAGGGATGAAACAATGGACTTCCCTTTCTCCAAAGCGGAGCGGTAGGCGGTTTTGGCATCTTCGATATCGAGTTCAAGGAAATCTCCGTGCGTCTTGAAGTGGTTGATCGCGACCTGGCAAACCGCGTAGGTCGATGCACCGGAGAGAGCCGACATGCTCAAACCGCCGATGACGGATCCGATTCCGGGAATGAGCTTCACGGCGCTGGCTCCAATACGAGCCACGGTCCCTCCTGCCAGTGCGGTCACGAATCGTTTGCCGCCGGCTTCTGAATAGTCCACACCATAATTGGCCGCGAGCTGTTTCAGGGCATCCATCTGGATTGCGGTTACGCCTGCCAGGTCGGCAAGCGGCACGGGCAGAAGGCCGGCGCCAATCGCCCACATCACATGGCTGCGGACGATGGCGTCGGCTTGTTGGTCAGGACCGCCAGTCGGCGTCGTGATCATGCTCTCGGTTGGTAAATCTGTTGTTTCATCTGACATGGTTGAAATGATACAGGACCGGAGATTGATCACGATTATAATTTGTGGCGCATTTTGGAAGTTTCGCAGCCCGGGTGGCGGATCGTTTTTATCTGGAGAAGCGCTTCGGTTCGAAGTAGAACAATGAATTCAATGCCTGTCGGAACCAACAGTGAACCCGTCCGCACCACCTTTCCCATTCCGGTGTGGAAGTTGCGACTTCGGATGCTGAAGTTTATTACGATATCGCCTTACACCTGGGGACCGGTTGCAGCTGCGCTGGCGGTTCTCCCGTTTTTCGATGGCAACCCGGCAATCATGGGCGGAATCACAGTGGCCGTGGCTGCGGGCGTCCGGTTTTACTGGAGGAAAAACAGTCGGAAGCTCTCCCGCCAGTTGCTGGATGATTTGATCTCCGAAAGCAATCAGGTGCAGGATAAGGAATTGGTGCTACAGGCCCGATGCCTTTTAAAGCGGGGATTTCCTGACTATGCCAGTACGATGGGCAGTTTTCTCGAACGGAAGCAAATGATTGAGAAAGCGATTCACAGTGAGGGAAGACTGACCCGCGAAAAGCAGGAAATTGAGAACCTGGTGGATGCGGTTGTCTTCGGTGTCTGCGACCAACTGGTAAGGTTGGCGAATTTTGATGACCGGCTGAAGACCCCCGGAGCGATCCCGTTGACTCCTCTACAGCGCGAAAAGATTGAGGCGGCGCGACAGGAAATCGGGGTGCGAGTGCACGAGGCATTCGACATCGTCGAAGATACGTGGGAAAACCTGGGGGAACTGATCGATCCGGCAGCGATAGCTGAACCGGAAGATACCTCTCACCCGGAATTGGAGAATGCGATCGCCAAACTTCGTGAAGAGCGCGCAATATCAAAACGAGTGCGCACCCGGATGGAAAACGATTGGGGGGACCAATTTGGACCGGCTCCGGATTTCATGGCGGACGACTTTGGTGAGGAGAAGTTGCCTGACGAGTGATTCACTCCCGTGGCACGATTACGCCGACGACGATTTTCTTCTAAACTGTCATCCTCGATAGCATGAGTCGATTCCTGTTTGCTGTCGTTGCTGTTTTCTTTTCTCTGAATGTATTCGCTGATGACTGGCCCCAATGGCGGGGCCCTAACAGAGACGCCAAATCTGCTGAAACAGGGTTGTTGAAGGAATGGCCGGAGAACGGGCCTGAAGTTCTGTGGCGGGTTGAAACGGTCGGGGTTGGTTATTCATCACCTTCAGTTGCCAACGGAAAGATCTATACGATGGGCGACCTTGAAGGCGTGGAACACATCATTGCTTTGGATGAGAAAACCGGGGAGCTTCTCTGGGCGGTTCAACCGGCTCCGGTGGCGGCGAAGCTGGATGGCAAGGTGGATGAACAGTTTGCAAAATACGACAAGGACGGAAGCGGAGACCTTTCCGAAAAAGAAGCCATCGATGGTATGGGCGGGCGCTTTCTGGAAAGCGACTCTCCCAACGCCGAAGGGGATCCTGCAGTGATTGCGGCAACACGGGCAAAAGGGTTTATCGGACTCTTCGACAAGAACGCGGACGGTCAGCTCGGGCCGGACGAAATTCCCGGTCAGCTGGGAAGGGAAGCGGGTCGTTTCGATCTGCCGTCGGGCGGTCGCAGGGAAGTGAATTCGATTGCCGAAGCTCGTACGGCCATGACGATCAAAGTGCTTGATTCAGATGGTGACGGGGCGATTTCAAACAAGGAAGCGCGGGGAACTTCTGTTCAGGGATATTTCTCCAAAGCGGATGTGGCGGCAGACGGCGAGAAAAAGGGCGACGGCCAAATCACAGCGGAAGAGTTGCAGGACTACTTCGCAAAAGCTGAAAAGGGAAAGGACGGAGTGATCACGACGGAAGAAGCCTCGCAGTTCTTTGAGAAGAATTACCCGGGGCGTGACGGCATTCTAACCAAGGCGGATTTGAAGCGCTCGATCGGCGGCTACCGGAATGGACAGGGGGATGGACCTCGCGGTACCCCCACGGTGGATGGCGATGTGATCTACACGGAAGGCGGGAATGGAGATGTGACTTGCCTGGCTTCGGCAACGGGTTCCACCCTGTGGCATGTGAACATGGTCGAGGATTTCGGCGGGAAACGTCCCGGTTGGGGATACTCGGAGTCACCGCTCGTGATTGGGAATTCTGTGATTGTAACTCCGGGCGGAAGTAACGGAACGGTCCTGGCTTTGGACAAGTCGAACGGCAAGCCAGTGTGGCAGAGCAGCGGCGTGACTCAGTCGGCTCACTATGCCTCACCGATTGTTGTGGAGATCAGCGGCCAGAAGCAAATTGTTCAGTTTGGGCGTGAGAGCATGTTTGGCGTGAAGGCGGACGGCGGCGATCTCCTGTGGCAGTACGATGGAGCCGCCAACGGAACGGCCAACTGCGCCACGGCAATCGTTGATGGGAATCATGTGCTGGCATCCAGCGCGTATGGGACCGGCGGAGGTCTTGCAAAGATATCAGCAGACGGGGCGGCGCAGAAGGCTGATCAAGTGTGGTTCGAGAAATCGTTCGCCAATCATCACGGCGGCCTCGTCAAGGTTGGCGATTACGTCTACGGCTTCGGTTCGAACAGTCTCTTCTGCGTGAACTTCCTCACGGGTGAAATTGCCTGGCAGGAAAAGAGCGTGGGCAAAGGATCGCTGATGTATGCCGACGGGATGCTGTATTGCCTCGGAGAACGCCACGAAGTCGCACTCGTCGAAGCCAACCCGAAGGAATACGTCGAGAAGGGGCGGTTTAAGATCGAAGACCACGGGCGGCCAAGCTGGGCTCATCCAGTGGTCGCGAACGGTGTCTTCTACATTCGCGATCAGCACACGCTGACCGCTTATGACGTTGCAGCGAAATGAGCGGGCTTAGAGTCCGGCATTAATCGTCACGCCTGCATTCCCTGTTCCACCGAGCACTCCGATTCCTTCGGAGACAGCGACAGCCTGGGCGGCAGTAACGAGAACGGCTTCGACATAGTTTTTCATGTTGGTCCACGCGGTGCGGGGAACCCACACGATATCTCCCGCTTGAAGGGCGACGTCGCTGGCTTTCCCGGTGGTGATCTCGCGAATGTTAACGGACGCCGCTTTAGGCGAATCCATGCTGCCGCGAATGATCAGCGCCTTGGTGACGATGGCGTCTTTTCTCGTGCCACCTGCTGAAGCCAGTGAGGAGAGTAGGGTCGGCGAATCAGTGAAGTAGACCGGCCCGGGTGTAGCGACTTCACCCAGGACATAAACGGCGCGGTTCTGCACGGATGGAAGGTAAATATAGTCGCCAGGCTGAACATAAACGTTTTGCTTCATGTCACCGTTCTGAATCAGGGAACGGAAATTCACGGGGATCACATCGCCCTTCCGAATCAGGATAGAGCGATCAAGATCGACAGTTTCCTGTGTCTCCCCCTGAGAGTCGACTTGACCACCGAACATGCCGCCGGCCTGAGAGATCGCATCGATCAATGTGGTGGGTTTTTGAATCGGATACGCGCCGGGACGTTTCACCTGTCCCAGTGCCCAGAACCGCTGACTCTGTGCGTTGGCCAGATTGATACTCACAACGGGGTTCGGGTAATCACCTTTCAGGTTTTCGGAAAGGGCGGCTGAAATCTCGTCAATGGTGCGGCCACGGACATTGAGCCCGTCGGCCACATTGTAATAAAGCATACCGTCGGGCATGACTTTGGTGGTGGCCAGCGTGCCGGCATCTTCAGCCACCTCGATGGTCAGTTCGTCCCCGGGACCAACCCGATAGTCTGACTTGGGTTCGGTCAGCAAATGGGAAGGAACTTTGCGCTCAATTTTGAGTTGCTCAAACTTGGGACCTTCCGGGGTGACATTGTGAGCCGTGACAGCCGCGACCTCTGCCGGAGCACGGGCGTCGAACTTGTTTTTGGGAATCGCGCACGATGTGGCCAGAAGGCTGACCCCCAAAAACGGGATGACTCTGAGAAATGAAGATTTCATGATGAAGAGGAGGAGATGGTGAAGATTCGCGGCAATCAGTTGCCGGCCGAGATCGAGAGCGGGTTGTAATTCTGATTGATGACCTCAGCGGATACCGTTTGGACAAAGGTGGCCAGTGCGCTGTCGAGAGCGTTTTCAGCAAGATGAAACGGCCGTTTGTGTACGAATATGATGTCGCGGTTTTCGATCGGAACATCAGCGGCGGCACCTGTGAGGATATCCTGAACATTGACCACGGTGGTTTCAGGATTGTGAATGCTTCCACGGATCAGGAGAACGTTGCCGCGATATGCTTTGTCTTCAAATCCACCTGATTCAGTAATCGCACGGAGCACTGTCATCTTCGTCGGCATCTTGCGACGGCCCGGGGCGTTGACTGCTCCAAGAATGTAATACTCGTTTCGTAAACTTGAGGCGACGTAAATGTAATCGTTCGGTTCAAGAAGAGCGTTCTGGGAAAAGTCTCCCTGAAAGTAAAGCCGCGAGATATCGATATCGAGTTTGCGCCCCTGTCTGGCAACAAACGAGCGGTCCAGGTCAGCCAGTTCAAATGCTGAACCTCCGATGGCTCCCACTTCGATACCTTGCGCGGCGGCGATCGCTTCGAGAACAGAAGTAGGACGATCCAGCGGGAAGCTGCCCGGCTCGCGAACACGGCCGATCACAGAGAATTTCTTACTGCCGATCGTTCCCGGTGTCACGATCAGCTTGATCGATTTGTGATAGGTACTCAGTTCGGCCAATAACTTCTCGCGAACTTCTCTCAAGGTGAGCCCCTGGATTTTAACACCCACAGCCTGAAGATAGGAAACCTTACCATCAGGAGAAATGGGAACCTCGCGAGCCAGCGTAGGTCGGTCGTAAATCGAGATATTCAACGTATCCCCGGGGCCCACTGTATATTTTGTCTGCCAGGAAGGTGTCTCAACCGGCTTAATCCGTGGTTCTTCTTTAGGCAGATTTGGACTTGGAATGGCGCCGCCCAGCTGCCGCCGTTGATCTTCCACTGTGGCTCCTTCGAGCGAACGATCGAAAAGTTTCTTCTTCTGAATTGGAGGAGCCACAATCGGCCCCGGTGCAGTGGTCGAACTCACAGGGTCAGGCGCAGGAGCCGTGATTCTGGCCTCAAGCGGTGGACGCGACTCTTCCTGACGGAGCAGACGCAACAATTCTTCGTCTGCACTATTTGCTGTTCCCATGGCGATGGCAAAACAACAAATAATCAGTCGAAAGCCAGTCGAGTACAGGCATTTTTTTTCAAAAAGAGGGCGCATTAGATGTCGATTATAGTGGATATCTAAGAAATTTATTACAATTTCCATAAATATCAATAACTTTAGTAAATTATCCCTTGAGGGAAATTACCGCATACTGACTTTCACCACCCCTGCTCACAGGTGGATCTGAGGCCCCTGACGCGTCTCAATCGACATAAAGAAACTCATTCGCGCTCATCAAAGCGTGGGCGAGCGCAGTCAGCCCGAGAAGTTCGGGATCCGCATTCTCCTTTTCAGCTGGCCCGGCGATCTTTTCCAGCTTCGCCGGGTGCTCTTTATAGAAACCGGTCTGTGCCTCCACAAATTCTGCAGCCGATTTCAAATCCTCTCCCGAAGGGTCGCGGTTGTAGGCGAGCTGCCAGGCAAACTTGATTTTCGACGTCAGATCAGCTCCGCCGTCAGATTGGATCCGCTCCGCAAAGTATTGCGAATACTCGCGCATCGCTGAGTTGTTCATCAAAAGCAGGCTCTGCGGCGAGACCGTGGTCACCGGACGCAATTCACAATTCGGTTCCGTCATGTCCGGAGCATCAAATGTCTGGAACATCGACACCGGCCGCGTCCGCCGGACTTGGACGTAGACACTGCGACGGAATTCCTCCCCCTCGAGCGAAATGAACTTCCCTGTCTGTCGACCGGCGGAATCTGTCGTGTCATTACCAATCACAATCGATCCCTGAGTATCGAACATCACAGGAATCGGGGCGCCGAACTGCTTCCGGTTCAACTTTCCTGAAACAGCCAGCAAGGTGTCGCGCAGGGTTTCCGCTTCAATACGCCGCACGTTCTGGCGGCTCAACAAACGGTTGTCCGGATCAATTTCATCGCGTTTCCCATCACGAGTCGCCACTTGCCGCCAGGTTTTTGAAGTCATGATCTGGCGGTGCAACCGTTTCAAGCTCCAGCCGTGCTCCATGAAATCGGCCGCGAGGAAATCGAGCAACTCAGGGTGAGTTGGATCACTTCCCAATGCGCCAAAATCACCCGCCGTTTCCACGATACCTTTTCCAAAATGATGCATCCACACCCGGTTCACCATCACCCGCGCCAATAACGGATGCTTTCCATCCGTCAGAGACTCCGCCAAAGCGAGACGACGTCCAGTCGACGGCAATGCTTCGTTGTGCTCAGCAATCTCCACGTCCCGCCAGCCGCTGAGAATGGATAAATCCCCCGGCTTCACTTCTTCAGTGGGCGATTCGTAGTCACCGCGGAAAAAGATTTTCGTTGGCGTCACCGCTTTCGGCTCTTTCGGTGTCTCGGTGAAAGCCTGCACCAACCGCGCCTCCGGCTTGGTCTTCCGAACCTCCGTTGCTTTGGCAACCATCTCTTTGATCGTGGCCGCGTGTTTCGTTTTGTAGGTCGAATCGTAGAGATAAAGAGACCCCGCACTCAGCTTGTTCACCTTGGGATGTTTCTTTAGCAATGCCAATTGCTCCGGTGTCCGCTCCTTGGCTGTGGTGCGGTAGGCCTTCTCGACTGTTTCCCGATCAGCCTCGGGAATTTCCGCCAGCAGTTTCCCGAGCACTTCAGTGATAAACCCCTCCTGCATCTTAATCCGTTCCGCATCGATCTTCTTGGCCTCCTCCTCGATCTCGGCGGCCCTGGCAGCTTCAGCTTTTGTTTGCAGAGAAATCAGCCGGGCATTCGGCGAGCGCCATCTCGGCACGTCAAAACCCGGCTCAAACACCGCCCGAAGCCGATAATAATCCGCCTGAGATATCGGATCGTAGCGATGATCATGACACTGCGCACACTGAACCGTCATGCCGTAGAGAGAGGTGCTGACAATCTTCAACGTCGCCGTGATGCAATCATTCCGTGTGGTGATGTCACTCTTTGCACCTGTCCCGTCCGGAGCCATGCGTAAAAACCCGGTCGCGCTGAGCAATTCCTCATACCGTTTTGCCAGTTCCGGTGGGGAATTGGCCTGGATCTTCTCCAGCGCCGCGATCTCATCCCCGGCCAGCTGCTCACGCACAAACTCATCAAACGGCTTGTCCGCGTTCAGCGATTTGATCACATAGTCCCGATATCGCCAGGCATGCTTCCGTTCCAGGTCCTTGGGGTCATATCCGTCCGAATCCGCATACCCCGCCACATCCAGCCAGTGTCGCCCCCACCTTTCACCATAAGATGAAGTCGCCAGCAGACGATCCACCAGCTTGGGAAAATCCGGATCCTTCTGAAAAGCCGCCACCTCCTCAGGTGTCGGAGGCAATCCCGTGATATCAAACGTCGCCCGCCGAATCAGCGTGCGCGGATCAGCTTCAGCCGAGAACTCGAGACCCTTCTCCGAAAACTTCGCGGCAATAAACGCATCGATCGGATTCTGGAAATCCCCTGCGGGAACCTCAGGTTTTTCGATCGGCTGGAGCGACCACCACTGGCGGTCCTCTTCCGTGAAAAGATGTTCCGGCCCCAGCTCCTCCGGTTCCGGGCGCGCCGTTTTCGCCCCCTGCTGAATCCATTTCTCAATCGTCGCGATCTCGTGATCAGGAAGCTTCGCTTTGCCCTTGGGCATTTCGCCTTCCTTCAGTTGCGTGAGAAGATGACTCTTCGCCGCATCACCCGGCACCAGAACCGCTCCCGAATCCCCTCCTTTTTGGATGAAACGCACCAGCCGGACATCAAGCCCGCCCTTAGTCTCTCCCGCTTCCCCGTGGCAGTGAAAACAATGCGTTTTCAGAATCGGGCGGACATCACGCTCGAAATACAAACCTGAATCTTCGGCACCAACCAACGATGCTCCGCCAAGTGTTACCAATATTGCAAACAAGCCCTGTCTCATCCACTCCAAGCGTAAGAGGCTTGAAATCAGCATTCAACCGCCTGCCGCCCCGCATTGACGCCAAGCGCAATCACGATTCAACAGGGGGAAGCTCAATCAATTTGAATCCAGTCCTGCTCCATGAAGCTTAACCTCTGCAATACAGCCGAATCGCGAATCGAACAGACCCTGTTGGTTTGATGAACCAACCCTGTTGGATCGTGAACTCCTATGAAAGCAAACAGGGCACCGCTGCCGGTGCCCTGAATGATTCCAGGGGTGTTTGGGTGGGTAGAACAGTGCGTGATTCTTCCTAGACAGAAGATGATGAACCGCCGGTGGATGCGGCTGATGAACTGGAGGAGGAGGAGCTGGAAAGCGATGTACTTGATGTAGATAACGAACCGCTTCCGGTGCTGCCCATGCTGGTACTGCCGATCGAGCTGCTACCACCCGTGCTGCCGTTGTTGCTTCCTGCGACCGGGACGGTTGAAACCGGTGTTGGCAATGGGCTTCTGCGACGGTAGCCCAGAAGGTGCGGTTGCATGTAGATACGCGACTGCTCGGGCTGATTGGGGAACTTTTTCGCCAGGGTCAACAGGGTTTGGAATAACTCCATTTGCAGGGCCGCTTTCGCCAGACGCTGGTCGTCTTCGGTGGCTGCTTTGAGACCGGTGGCCTGCTCACTGGCGGTGTAAATGGTGATCCATTGGGCGAGGAGATCCTGCGCACGGTTCAAAGGATCTGATCCGAGATCCGCTTGATGAGCGGTGAGACCGTTGATCATGGTTCTGATGTTATTTTCGATCAAATCATCGGTCGCGGTGGAGAAGGCAGTGCGGCCTTGCGGGACTACTTCATCGACTTCAGATGAACCTTCGCCGTACTCAGCAATCACGGCAGCGACGATCTGCGCCACTTCCCGGGTGAGGTTCTTGCGAAAGGCATTCTTGACCTTCTTCTGTGCTTTTCGAAAACCCAGTTTGGTTAAGTTTTCGGTGTAGGCATCCTCCAGGTTAGAGAGGGCCATGCTGGTTGCTGCAATTCGACCGGTGAGCCAGCCGTCCTGATTTTGCGCACTCATGCGCTCCATATGATCGCTCGTAAAGGCAATGTATTTGGCGAGGCTGATTTCTTTGGTGTGGAATGGACTGATATAGAATGGGGTCACATCTTTCATGATGCGCCCATTGTATCCGTTTGCATACCTTATGCAAGTTTTAATTGTGGATTAATCGAGAGAAAGTGATTTAACCCATTGAAAACAAGGAATGGGAGGGGTTTATTTTTCAGGAGGGGATGGCGATGGCTATCCGAACGTTTGGATAGTCATTCGTGTGCGCAACCTGCCGTCTTAACGTTTTTAAGATCGTTCGTGCGCCACAACCTGCTGCCCAAACGTCATTTTGGTCATTCGCGTGGCACAACCTGCCGCCCAAGCGTCATTTTGGTCATTCGTGTGGCACAACCTGCCGCCCAGGCGTCATTTTGGTCATTCGTGTGGCACGACCTGCCGCCCAGGCGTCATTTTGGTCATTCGTGTGCCACAACCTGCCGTCCAAGCGTCATTTTGGTCGTTCGGATCTTACCACGGTGCAAAATCGTTTGAGAGAAAGACCCGGGTTCCGGCGTTTACTCTGTGGAAGGCGCGCCCCCGCGGAGTCTCAGGGAACTCCGGGCGGATTTGGTGCCTTTCTTCGAAGTCGGATTCGATGGCTCTGCTCTGTTGCTCCGTGGCTCTGTGCGACCTCGCCCGTCCCAATCAGACGGGCGCGCTTGACGATAAAATCGCTGTCGAACCTCCCGCTTATTCAAACTTGTTCGCCTGAATGAAATCAGAATCACCGTTCATGAAATTCAGCAAATTGTTGGTCGCGCGCATCGCCTGACGCTCAACACTCTCGTAGGTCCGGGAACCGATATGACTCGTGATCACGCAGTTCGGAGCGCTTAACAGTGGGTGATCAGCTGGAGGCGGCTCCTCGTCGAGAACGTCTGCGCCATAACCGCCCAGCTTCCCTGACTTGAGCGCTTCCACCACGCCATCGGTCTCGACCAGCTCGCCGCGGGCACAGT
This sequence comes from Verrucomicrobiales bacterium, assembly GCA_048267005.1. Lineage (GTDB taxonomy): Bacteria > Verrucomicrobiota > Verrucomicrobiia > Verrucomicrobiales > DEV007 > JABDJT01. The sequence continues at coordinate 106,577 of JBLWYI010000012.1, forward strand.
TCAAAACAATCGCTCCGTCCTGCATCTCCTCGATCTTCGAGGCGTTGATCATGCCGTGGGTATTCTTATCGAGGAAACAGTGCAGGCTGATGACATCCGCCGTGGTGAGAACTTCGTCCATCGATTCACAACGACTCACATTGTGCTCGGCGGCAAAAGCCTCATCCCAGTAAGGATCAAACGCGATGACCGGCATTCCGAATGCGTTGGCGCGGATCGCCACTTCTTTCCCGATCCGGCCCAGCCCGATGATTCCCATCTTTTTACCCATGATCTCATGGCCGGTCAGGCGTCGCCACTCGCCATTGCGAGCCGCTCCCGCGACTTCCACCAATTGTTTAGAAAGGCAAAGCAACAGGCCAAAGGTGTGTTCCGCTACCGTAGTGTGATTCACGCCCGGAGTATTCAGCACGGGAATTTTCTGCGCGGTGGCAAACTCCATGTCGATCTTATCCAGACCAATCCCGTATTTCGAAATCACTTTGAGCCGGGGCAGAGACTTTTCGATCACGGCCTGAGTAATGGCGTCGTCTCCGCAAAGGAAAGCATCGAATTCACCGGCCAGTTCCAGCATCTTCTCTTCCGGAAGCGGGCCGCGTTCGCGAACGACTTCATAGCCGCTGGATTCAAGCAAATCATGGTGAGGTCCGGGGGTGTCCTGATAGCTGGTTGTGGTGAGCAGAATTCGAGTTGTCATATTTGAAGGAACGATTAGCGAAAAAGCGATGAGCGACAACTCCGAATCACGCGATCTGGGCACCCAGCCTTTGGACACTATCCTGACTGATGCCGGGATCGACAATCATGCCGTAGTGGCAGCCAGCACCGAGCAACTGACTCACAAGCAGGTTCAACGCGCCAGAAAGGGGAGAAAACTCACCCCGAAGATGAAAGGAAAGATCACCCGGGCAGTGATTGCGGCGACAGGAAGTGAATTGAGCGAGAAAGATTTGTTCAATTATTAAAGGGAACTTCCGTCGTCGGGTTCGAAACGGCACGTCAGCCGAATTCATCCTTTTTATCACGAAACCGCTATTGAATTCCCTTTCCGGACTGGGCATTCTCTTTTTATGAAAAAGCCTATCCTCTTTTTTGGAACCGCCGCGTTTCTCGTTGCCACGGCAGCCTTCTGCCAGAAACAAAATCAGACCTGGACCGATCCGGCAGTCGCTGCTGAGGAAAATCCTGACTTCACGATTCAGGGAGAATACGGCATTGCCGAAAAAGGACAGGACTGGGCCGTGCAGGTCGTCGCGCTCGGCGATGGAAAGTTTGATGCCTACATTCTCGAAGGCGGGTTCCCCGGCCTTGGCTATACCCGTGAAAAATCCAAAACCCAAATCTCCGGCACAGCTGACGCACTGAAATCTAAAGACGGAAAAATCGCAGGGAAAGTAGCTGATGGAAAGATTTCGATCACCAAAGAGGGCGAACCCTGGATTTCCCTCTCCAAAGTGGAGCGCAAAAGCGAAACCCTCGGCAAAAAGCCGGCAGAAGGAGCGGTCATCTTGTTTGATGGCAAATCCGGCGATGCCTGGGACAAAGGCGAAGTGGTCGACGGCCTTCTTAGAAACAACGACATCAGCACCAAGCAAAAGTTCAAAGACTACCACCTTCACCTCGAGTTTCGCACCCCGTTCAAGCCCTTTGCCCGCGGACAGGGGCGCGGCAACAGCGGTGTTTATCACCAACACCGCTACGAAACCCAGGTGCTTGACGCCTTTGGCCTGGATGGGGCCGACAACGAAACCGGCGGCATTTACAAGACGGCGAAGCCGATCGTCAACATGTGCCTCCCTCCCCTCGCCTGGCAGACTTATGACGTGGATTTCACCTCTGCAAAATGGGATGCCGAAGGCAAGAAGACAGCCAATGCACGGATCACGGTTTACCTGAACGGAACACTCATCCACGACGATGTCGAAATCCCCAAACAAACCGGCGGCGGGAAAGCTGAAACTCCCGAGGGCGGTCCGATTTTCCTCCAGGGCCACGGAAATCCGGTTTTCTACCGCAACATCTGGATTGTGGAGAAATAAAATCCTGCTCTGGATTTACGGAAAATAACGCTCCAGCGGCGGCTTTCCCCGGATTGATTCGAGGCGTGCCCCACGCATCCCTCTCTTCAGATGGCCTTGCCTGTTCCTGAAACGGCATAGGCCGAAAACAGCCTCAAAGAGGCAAAGTTGCCCCTATTGGTCCCGGGACAGGGTCCAAAGATTGCGCTTTGTTACGAGAGTCGCGTTTTTGGTCGAATTTTGCCTGAATGACATCGCCACTGTGAAATTTCCTTGTCATTTACCCGGTGAACTGGCAAATCGTAGGCGGAGTTTAACCAATAAAGGAACCATGGATAACAGTACACAGGATACAGGAGCGACCACTTACGGTCTGGAAGCAACCAGTCTGGCATTGAGCTTTGCCATCGATCACGCTGGGACAAATATCACCAAAGGGGACTCGAAGGAGGTGATGCTGAAAAAGCTCGAAGAAGCGATTGTCAGCATCAACACCAACATTCCCGAAACAAAACTGGAGTTGGTGTGGGGTCCTGTCTTTGATGACGGGAAGCGCGCCGTGGTCAACTCGATGCTGGTGGTCAAAAACACCTACGATGCCGCTGCTGAAGAATATTTTGTCGCCATCGCAGGAACCAATCCATCGTCGCTGTTTGATTGGCTGATCGAGGATGGGTTTGTCTCACGAACGCATGCCTGGAATGATAACGATGCCTCACAGGGGAGAGTTTCTGAAGGCACCGAAATCGGCCTCAGTCTCCTGAAGGGCATGGAAGATAATGGAGCCACAGTCTTGAGTTTTCTTCAGGGACTGGCAGCCAAACCCACTTTACTCCATGTGACCGGGCACAGCCTGGCCGGAGCACTTTCTCCGGTGATGGCGCTGTTTTTGAGTGAGAACAAGGACTCGTTCGGCAGCCCTGACTTCAACATCTACGCCTTTGCCGGACCGACTCCGGGAGATTCCCAGTTTGCCGATTACTATAACAGCCAGCTGGAGAGCGTAACGACCCGGGTTTGGAATCAATATGATGTCGTGCCCCATGCGTGGAATCAGACGGAAGAACCGCAGCTGAGCGAAGTTCCCCGGTTATACAAAAACATTCCTGATCCCGTTCCCAATCCCGACCAGGAGCATTATGCCGTTGATCCGTTTCTGCTGATCCGGGTTCTGGTTGAGGTGGCTGAATGGCTCTCCAGGAATACCGATTTCACCCAACCGGCGATTGCGACGCAGAAGCCATTTGCCAGTGAATACTTCGCAAACATCGCAGGTTTTGGATCAGATCACCTGAAGGCTTTCATGTCTCAAGCGATCTACCAGCACATCGACGCTTACGAGAACACATTGTTACCTCCTGCCATGCGGGGAACGGCTCAGTCTAACCATACAGATTCCGCGAATCTGGATGCAATGGCGGAGCAGCTGAAGCAGAAGGTCGAGGCACTGCACGCCAAAAAGGCCGCCGGGGAATCCTAGCCGGTCTCCATAGGTTTCTAAAATTATTCAAATCGGCTCGCTCTAACTTTAAGAGCGACTATGTGTGCGTGGAAATCCTTTGTGGATAACTACGCAATGACGGAAGCCTCAAAAGTGGCCCAACTTGTGCTTTAAGTGGGTGACCCCCAAATGAAAACCCGTCCCCTGTTCAGTCAAATTCTGATCGTCAGCTCCGTGGCGATCTTTGTTTACATTTTTGCAGGTCTGATCATGGATGCACAGGTCGACGGGTCTTTCCTAAGTCCTTCGAGTCTAACTGACAGCAGGGGAACTTACCCCAATACGGTGTGGATTCTGTTTTGCACAGTCCTCGTAGTTTCCATGCAACTGGGCTTTGCTTTGCTTGAATCAGGCCTTGTCGACGCAAAAATTGTTATCAGTGTATTCTTCAAAAACACACTCGATTTCTGTGCAGGTATCATAATTTACGCACTGATAGGATATTACATACAATTTGGTGAATTCCCTTTGTCGCTCAACTTTGCAAAGGCAAAAGGCGGTAGTTACGATCTTGTTCATCCCTATGCACATTTCCTCTATCAAGCGGCGTTCGCTACGACTGCCAGCACAATCTGTTCAGGCGCTCTTGCGGGACGAATGTCGATGCGTGCTTACATCTTTTACACAATGTTTATTACGGGAATATTGTATCCCTGTGCAGCGAGGCTTATCTGGGAAGTTCTCACTCCTGCAGGAACCTTTCATGATCTCGCAGGCTCTATTGCAGTCCATGCTGTTGGCGGTGTGGCGGCGTTCGTTGGGGTCAAAGTTGTCGGACCTCGTATTGACCGAACAGCAGTCCCTCATAACGTACCATTGGCAGTTAGCGGAATGTTTGTTCTCTTCATTGGATGGTTTGGGTTCAATATGGGTAGTGTTGGACTGAATGTACATTCTGCTGAAGGTCAGCAAATGGTAGCGTTTGTGGGGTTTAATACGGCAATCGCCGGGGTATTCGGCGGTCTCACTGCCTGGCTGTTTGGAAAATTGCTGAAAAACCCCCGGCTCACGGTTTCGATGAACGGGGTTCTTGGCGGTTTGGTTGCTGTCACCTGTTGTGCCGATGTTTGTCACCCAATATGGGCGGCAGCATTGGGTGTCGGTGCTGGCGCGTTGATTTCGTGCTATGGGGCCTTGCTTGAGCGCCGTAACATAGGGACCAACTGGTTTGACGATCCAGTCAGCGCTGTGCCAGTTCATTTGGCTTGTGGAGTAATGGGGGGTGTTTTGATGGTTTTTATTCCCTCTTCTGGAGTATTTCAGATTGATGCCTCTGAAAGCCATCCGGGCTGGTTGGAATTCTTTCAGGACAGACCTTCCTTTTTACAAATTGCAGGATCCATAGGTATTCCGGCAATATGTGGTGGGATTATTTGGGGATTAATGAAATATCCAGCTAAAAGAGGATGGCTAAGAATTAATCCAACGCATGAAAAAGCGGGAATCGATGAATCCACATTTCATGAATCGGCATATGAATTTCAAATCGTCCCTAAGCGACTTGGCGTCATCAGAGAAGAGATCGATAAACTGCTTGATCAGAATCTTATCGACGGATTCAACTATCGTGAGTCTATTCAATCTCCAGTCATGTCTAGCATCGCCCCTTTCCGTCGTGATTTTTCGGACTGGCTTTCAAGAGTTGAGGGGGTCACATTCGACTTTTACCGCCATCATGGGGACATTCCTTTGATCTTAAACGGGGTGCAAATTGCCCCAGCAGAGAGACAGAAGAGTGTTGATAAGGCTATAAACAAGTTAAAGGAAATTGCGATCCGCGAGACTTTGGAAAAAAAGGGAATTTTCGATTCTAAATTCGACTTCCTGATTTCGCATCTCAAAGCACTTCGAACACTAATCTCTGACCAGATTGGTTCCGATATTGATGCGCTGAATCGATATGTGGACTTGCAGAAGGGAATCAACGTCCAATTCAAAGATGTCAAAAATGAATTGGGAGATGTAAATTCTCGATTGGATTCGGGTGCAGAATATTGGCAACAAAAACATGACGAAGTCATGGGCAACTTTGCAGCGCTAAACTCACAGATCGGCAGCATGGCAGAGGTGATTGCCGCACTCCAAAACGGACCGGATCAAAATGAGGAAGACGATATAGCGATATTCCTCAAATTTTACAAAAGTGATATTCAGTGGCTTGAGGAACTTCGAACGCAGCTGGAGGTTGTAAGCAGTGAGCGAAAGTTCAAGATACTTAGTGCCGATCAAATTAGGCCCGGGGATCTCATAGAAGAAAGAGTCCAGTCGTATAAAGAAGATGCTCTCATTGTTGTGATGCTCGTTTCACCGGAGTTCATGGCTCACGAATTCAAAAAGCCTGAAATCGTTGAAATAATTGATCGAGCAAACCATCATGAGATTGCTCTAATTTGGATTCCGATAAAGAGCTTTAGAGTCGACGAGACACCGCTTTCGAAATTCAAGGCTGCCCTTGATCCAGATTTTCCAATAGCGGCATTGGACGAAAAAGAGCGCCCTGCCGCTTGGGTCAAAGTAGTCAAAGCAATCGTAGATGCAGCCAGACGGTGACGACGCCATTGTTATGACTGACGACAAACCAAAGAGAGCCTTCATAAGCTACAGCCATAAAGATAAACGATGGCGGGACGAACTTTTGGTACACTTAGCTCCCCTGGAGTACTATGACCAATTGCAATTTTGGACAGATCAAGAGATTAAGGCTGGTGAAAACTGGTTGGAGCAAATCATTAAAAACCGTGACCTTTCCACAGTAGCAATTCTGTTGATTACCCCAAATTTTCTGGCATCTCCGTTTATACGAGAGAACGAACTCGGCCCTTTCCTTGAAAATGCCACGGAAGGAGGGATCCGATTGATTTGGATTCCCGTAGAAACCAGTAGCTACAAGCAAACGGAGCTATGCAAGTTTCAGGCAGCAATTGATCCGTCGAGACCTATTTCCGAACACCAGAACAATGACCGAAACCGTGCGTGGATAAAGGTAGTCGAAGCGATTTCTGAAGCGATGCGATAGGATGAATCAAATTCAAAGCCTTCTCACCCGATCCAGTTAAACACCACCGGCTTCTCCACATCGGGGTGAAGGCTGCGATGAACGGGACACCCGAGGGCGGCGGCTTCCATGGCCGCCCGCTTGGGGTGGTCTGCCGGCAATGGAACGGTGATCTCAGTGGTGATCTTCGCGATCATGCGTGGAAGTTCTGCGGTCATTGTCTTCAAGACGCGGACGGTTGCTCCCTTGATATCCAGATCGTTGTTCTGGGCATAGATCCCCATGATGGTCAGCATGCAGGTCCCCATCGCGGTTCCGACCAGATCGGTCGGGGAAAAGCGCTCACCTTTCCCGCAATTGTCGACAGGGGCATCGGTTTCGAAAGACGATTGCGATGGACCGTGCGTGGTGGTGGTTCGCAGATCCCCGTCGTAAATAGCTGTAACTTCAACTTCCATATTTTATCTGGTTTCAGTGTTAACTGAGTTTCACTAAATCTTTCACCAACTGCCCGTAGAGAAAGAACAGCCCCCGCCAGGAGTAACGAAACATGTCGGGTTGCTCGGCAAGCTCGATCAATCCCCGATCCAGATTGTGGCGGATCTGCTGGCCGGTTTCTTTTTCGATCAACTGGGGAATCAGTTCCGGACGGTCGTCGCACAGTGAATCGAGATTCACCCCGAGGCTTTCGAGAAACTTTTGATGGCTTCCGAGAAGAGCACCAAAAGATTCGGCGCTGGAAACCCGGTTCATCTTAACATCAGGGGCGATTTTCATCGTGCTGCTGAAGGGAAAGTTCCAGGTCCGCAACGTCTCACCTTTTTCCGTGCGGGAATTCAAGGCGATGTAGGCGTAGGCCACGGAGTCCTGTTCCGTGAAGCATATCGTAGCCTGAAGGCGGTCGCTCTTCCGGTAAAAGATCCGATAGAACTGACTGACGTGTTCCCAGTTCCAGCCGGAGTCGGACACGTGCTCAAAGTCCTCATTCTCGATTTCGTTTGTGATCTCCTCAAGTGAGGGAAACCGGCGGGCGTTGGGTGGAGCCTGTTTCTCAAGTTGTTTGTGAACGGGGAGCCGCATTTTACGGATCCGGGTCAGCAACTCGATCCAGGGCAGGAGGAACCACATCAACACACCGGCAATCCCCGCCACATGGCTGCCGGTGATGAAATACATGGTCAGGTAGCTGGCGACCAGGATGCAAATGGCGCTGCCTTTCCGTGAGAGGGGGTGGCGGAAGCTGCGCAGGGCTACGGCCAGAACAATAACGGCGAGAACAATAAGAATCTGGGACATGAGAGGCAGTTACGAGTCAACAGGGTCTGTTCATTGATCCAACCCTGTTGACACGAAAAATGTGAGGGAACTCTTCGAAAATACCAGTGGAATTCGAAAATGGAAGAGGCAATGAGTGCCTTGAAATGCGCGCATTAATCCAAAGGGTCAGTCAGGCCTCAGTGACCATCAATGGCAAGGTGAAGAGTCAAATCGACGCGGGGATGTTGATCCTGCTCGGGGTTGAAGAGGCTGACGGCAAGGAAGATATCGACTGGCTGGTGCGAAAGCTGGTATCACTGCGAATTTTCGAAGATCCGGACGGGAAGATGAATTTGTCTCTGGTGGATACAGGTGGCGATGCGCTGGTGGTTTCGCAGTTCACACTCCATGCGCGGGTGAAGAAGGGAACGCGCCCGGGTTTTGACAAAGCGGCCAGGCCGGATCATGCAATACCGATGTATGAGGGTTTTGTCGCTGCATTGAGCGATGCGCTCGGCAAACCGGTCGGCACCGGGGAGTTCGGAGCCATGATGAAGGTCGGTTTGTTGAATGACGGGCCGGTGACGATCTGGATCGATACAAAGAACCGGGAGTGACCCCTTTTGGCTCTGCCGGGGAGTCAAATGCGTGATTTTCGTAAAAGTCGCGTAGACCCTGCCTCGAAAATGTGGCAGAACTCACCTGATGGCAGACTCAAATCTCTTCGCAATCTTTGGAACGGACGAGGCCCGCGTGAAAGACGCCGGGCTGGCGCTGTCGAAGAAGTTGGCTTCGGGTGATGATGAATTCGGTTTGGAAGTGATCAACGGGACGGCGGATAACTCGGATCATGCGGCGACCATTTGCGGGCAGACTCTTGAGGCTCTGCAAACGCTGCCGTTTTTCGGCGGGGAAAAGGTGGTGTGGCTGCAGAGCGCCAACTTCTTCGGTGATACGGTCACGGGAAGAGCGCAGGCGACACTGGGCGGAGTTGAATCGCTCCTGAAGTTCATCGAATCGGGTATTCCCGCGGATGTGAAGTTTATCATCACGGCGTCGGAGATCGATAAGCGGCGGTCATTTTACAAGAAGGTGAACAAGCTCGCCAAGGTTGAGATTTACGATAAGGCGGATATTTCCAGAGTCGGCTGGGAGACGCAGGTGATGGATGTGGCGTCGACCCGGGCGCAGGCGATCGGTTTAAAGATCGGGCCGGAGGCATTGGAGCGGTTTGTCCTGATGGTCGGCGCGGACAGTCGACTGGTGCACAGTGAACTGGAAAAGCTCGCGCTTTATGTGGGCGATGCTGAAGCCACCGTCGAGGATGTCCGCATGATGGTGGCTGCGACTCACACGGGGGTGATTTTTGAGATCGGCGATGCCATTGCCCGTCGCAATCTGCCGCTGGCGATTGATTTGATCGATCAGCAGCTGCGCAGTGGTGAGAGTGCCATCGGTCTGCTGTTGGCCGCGATTGTTCCCCGGATCAGGAATTTGCTCCAGGCGAGAGATATCGTGGAGCGTCATGGCATTCAGCCGGGCCGGAATTTTAAGGGATTCGAAGCAGCCGTCAGCCGTTTGCCTGCATCTGAGACGGCGTTTCTCCCGCGGAAAAAGGATGGCGGGCTGTCCTGTTATCCGCTTTTTCTGGCCGCGCAGCAATGCGGAAAGTTCAAACTGGATGAACTCAAGCACGCGCTGGACGCCTGCCTCCAGGCCAACTTGAGGCTGGTCACCACTTCGCTTGAGCCACACCTTGTCCTCCACCAACTCGTTACCCGGATTTTACACAGACCTGCTGCATGAAACTCATTCTGATTCCTCTCCTCATCGGCGTTCTCGGTGGAATGGTCGCGGCCCTGTGTGGTGTCGGCGGCGGAATTATCATGGTTCCCGCCTTTGTTTATCTTTTGGGGATGGAACAGAAGCAGGCGGTAGCGACCTCGATGGCGGTCATCGCTCCGACCGCCCTGATGGCTATTACGAAATTCACGTCGCAGAATTTCGTGCAGTGGAAGGTCTTTATCCCCACCGCTCTGGGTGCGGTGATCGCAGCGTATTTCACGGCGGATTACATGAAGCAGCTCAGCAATGCGCAGCTCACCCGGATCTTTGCCGTCATTCTCATCGTGATCGGTGTGAGCATGCTTTTTAAGAAAGCGTAGGAGAACAGGTGAAAGGGCAATGCGAATATTAATCACAGCCGGCCCGACTCGCGAAGCAATCGATCCGGTTCGTTACATCTCGAACCGGTCTTCCGGGAAGATGGGATACGCCATCGCAGAAGCGGCAGTCGAAGCGGGGCATGAGGTGATTCTGATCTCCGGGCCGACGAATCTTGGGGCGCCGGTTGGACTGGAAATGATCCCGGTGGAATCCGCCCGTGACATGTATGAAGCCGTCCGGAATCGTTTGGACGACTCCGTCGGAGCCGGAATCTTCTGCGCCGCAGTGGCTGACTACCGGCCCAGGTCGGTGCCTGATCGGAAGATCAAAAAGAAGGAAGCGGCAATGAGCATCGAATTGGAACCAACCGATGACATCCTGGGGAGTGTGCGTTCCGCCTTTGGATTCGGCGGCGTGCTTGTTGGCTTCGCGGCGGAGACGAACGACATGGAGGCCAATGCACTTGAGAAACTGGAGCGCAAAGGATGTGATCTTCTGGTGGCGAACGATGTCAGTCGGAAAGACATCGGATTCGACCGCGATGCAAACGAAGTGCAGTTGTTCTTTAAAGACGGTCGCCGTGAAAGTCTGCCGATGCAGTCAAAGGCAGAGCTTGGCGTCACCCTGGTGAAGGTGGTGGAAGCAATGGCTTAAGGGCTCAACCTTTCTGAAATGGTCTGCCCGATCTTCAAGGCTGCCGTCGCAGCCGGGCTTGGGGCATTGCAGACATTGATGATCCGCTGGTGCTCGACAATGAGGAAGTCGTCGACCATCGTGCCATCAGCCGAGATGGCCTGAGCCCGAACTCCGGATGGCACGGGCTCGAGATGCTCAGCCCTGATTTCGGGCAGAAGCCGTGAGAGTGCTTTTACAAAAGCTGCTTTACTGACCGATCTCCACATTTCTCCGACCCCGGTTTTCCAATACCTGGCAGCAATGCGGAGAAATCCCGGGTAGGTCAATGATTCGAAAAGCTCACCGACATTGATTTGGAATTTCCCGTAGCCTTCACGGGCGAAAGCCAGTACGGCATTGGGACCGCACTCGATCCCGCCTCCAATCATCCGGGTGAAATGCACGCCGAGAAATGGAAATGCAGGATCAGGCACAGGATAGATGAGGTGATTCACCAACGATTGCGCTTCGGGCTTCAGCTCGAAATATTCACCACGGAACGGGATGATTTTCACCTTGGGATCAACTCCGGAAAGCCGGGCGAGACGATCCGAATAGAGTCCGCCGCAGTTCACTACCCGGCCAGCAACGAAGTCCCCCTGCGTGGTTTGGATAGCGACTTCAGCGTCATTGGCGACGAGATCAATGACCTTTGCACCGGGAACGATCTGCCCTCCCATGGCGGTGATCTTTTCTCCCAGCCGTGCGGCGACCTTTTGATAGTTTACGATTCCGGCTTCCGGCACGTGGATCGCGGCGATACCCGCAGCGTGCGGTTCAAGCTCCCTCAGCCTTTCCCGACCGATGATTTCGCAGGCAACGCCATTGGCCTGGCCGCGTTCATAAATGCGATTCATGCTCTCCAGCTCGGAGTCATTGAGAGCAACAATGACTTTTCCGCAGGTTTCGTATTCGATGCCTTCTTCCGCGCAGAATTCCTCCATCGCTTTCTTTCCCTCCCGGCAGTTTTCCGCTTTGAGAGAACCCGGCTTGTAGTAAATGCCGGAGTGTAAAACGCCCGAGTTGTGACTGGTTTGATGTGCCGCGAGTATCGATTCTTTCTCGACGAGAATCACTGAGCGATCGGGATGTTTCAACAAAGCCCGATAGGCGGTCGCCAACCCGACAATCCCTCCGCCGATAATGAGAATATCAGACTGGCGGGTCATTGGATTCCAGAAAGATTCGTCCAACACGCCGACGGGCATGGTAATCACCGGGGAGATTGATCTTTGCCGGATCACCGGAATCCGACAACAGCTCAAGCACTCGCTCGATTTCCGCAAAACCGCAGTCAGGCACCGCCCGTTCAGCCAACCAGCGGGCGACGACCCGAAACTGATCAGCTTCACCCAGTCCTGCCAACGCCTTTGAATCGAGCATCCCGTCGGTCTCCACTCGGGGATAGAGCGTGTCGATTTGCGATTCGCGGACGGCTTCCTCCATTTGCAAAACCCGGGCCAGCCGCTCCACTGCGCCCCTGACATCTCGACCAAAAACATCCGACAGTTCAGGGATTAAGGTATTCCGGACGCGATTTCGCAGAGCAAACTCGGCGTCGAAATTCGATTCATCATCGCGGAAAGGGATTCCAAGCTGGTTGCAGTAATGATCGATTTCCTCCCGCCATACTTCCAGAAACGGTCGATGGAATGTCAGGTCCCGGCCGTCGATCAGATGATTGCTGGAAGGCTGGATTCCACCAAGCCCGCGCATTCCGCACCCACGGAAAAGATTGATCAAAACCGTCTCAACCTGGTCGTCGGCATGATGTCCCAGGAACACATCAGAGCAATCATGCTTCGCTGACATTTCAGCAAAGAATCCGTGACGAGCATTTCGGGCGGCCAGCTCGATGGATTGTTTTGTAGTCTGCGCAAGCGCGGCGACATCGACGGAAAGGGATTCATACCGGTAGCCCAGCTCATCCGCGATATGCTCAACCAACACCGCATCCGCCGCGGAAGCTTCCCCCCGCAACCCATGATTCACATGGCAGACAATCAGATTCTCGAAACCGGAAGCATTCAGGAAATGCAGCAACGCCATGGAATCCCGCCCGCCGCTGACACCAACCAGGTAAAGTGTCTGCAGGGAATACTCGGAACGAACCTGATCGACGAAGACAGAATCGAGACTGACGCGGGGTTTAGGCATCACCTACGAATCAACAGGGTTTGGTTACCAAATCAACACTCTACAGACGTGGACCGTCAAACGCGTCTCCTAAGCAGTTCGGTAACTTTTCGATAAGCTGACACCGGATCAAGGCTTTTGGGATTCGCTTTATTGGCGGCAAGAATTTGCGCCAGTTCAGCTTCCTGCTGGGGTTTCAAATTCACCTGCTTGCTGCCCCTCCAAGTCGCTTCGCATCGTGCCAGAAGATCCTTCGAAGGGATGCTGCGTTGTAAGAGCCTCACCAACCCAGAGTTGCTTTCCTCACCTGTCACCGCCGCGCCGTCATTCAACAACCCGCGATCAATCATTTCGTTGCCTGGTGCGAGAGACGTGGCTGATCTCCACGCCCACAGCAACACAAGAACGAACAACCCGATGAAAAAACCGTGAAGCCGATAGCGCTTGATCAACTTCATCGCCCCGCCCCCCTGGGTCGTCCCATGAATGGTCTCATCAAAGACAAGGTCCCTCTTGTCTCCCACCAGCCAGAGAAGAAACTCAGACCCAACGCCTTTGTGAAGCGCTTCGTTCGACGCGAAGAAGCTGTCGGTAGCCACCACGATGGAACCTTTGCCAAGTTTTCGCTCGATCAGAACGGGATCTCCATCGACCTCGCCGATCACATTCCAGTCACCCTCCGAGTCCTCCAGGAATTGCAACCGGAATTGACTGTGCCAGTTGGGCAAGACCGAAGGGGCCCCGGCTGACTTCGCGCCCGCGCCTGAAACCGTTTCCCAACCATCGTCAGGACGCTCGTAGGATTTCGGGTCACCGAACTCAAGTCCCAACTGTTCGAGAATTGGCAGTCCAAAACGCTCCCGCGTTTCCCGCTCGAACTCTTCTTCATCGTGCTCCAGCCATTCATCAATTTTCTTCTCCACCTTATCCCGCTCGTCTTTGATGGGCTTTTCTTTTTCATCCACATCTTCTTCCGCCACCGCATCTTCATCCTTCGTTCCACCATCTTCAACGGCCTCGTCTTCAGCTTTAGTTTCTTCCTTCAGCTTTGCTTCTTCGGCTTCTTTTTTCTCGGCGGCGCGCTTCTCCAAAAGCTCACGCCTTCTATCGAACCAGTCCTTTTCTTCGCGGTCTTTGACCGGCGTGTATGCCCCGGGAACAGCTCCCGGATCAATTGTCAGGATCAGTCGGGCACCTTCTTTTTCGACTGCATGTAGAAAGGGAGAATCATCCCGCACCCGAATGCTGCGGATACTGGAACGGGGCACCCCGAGCAGGAAGAGTGCAGTCTCATCACCGAATGAATTTTTGCGGGAGAGAGGTGTGATGTTTCTCGAAACGGTGAACGAATCGATCCGGTCAAAAGAATCAAAGAGCGCACGGGCTCCCAGCGGATCGCTCCGCTGTGTCGAATAATGCGGGTAGATTTCCCCCGATGAAAACCGCATGTCGAGCACGCGGGAAAACACGCCGATCAGTAAGACGGCAAGCGCACCAAAGCCAAGGACAGGCAATATCAATCGGGCTGATTTCATGCAAGGTCTCCCCGGGGTTGATCACGCTGAACTTCGTGAACCGTTTTCATGGCCGCGATGCGCTCGTAGTTGCTCGTGAAATGCTGAACGGCATCATCACTGATCTGGTGCAGCCCATACCAGACACGTTCAAACAATCCGACATTTTCACCAAAAGCATCCTGCAATGCCGGGAGAGTCCGGGCCTTCAGTTCCAGCTCGCGGGAATAATCCCGGTTGGATTTGAATTTCTTGATGTGCAGCATGTCGCGTTCTCCCAGGTGAGCCAGACTTGCCAGGAACAGCGCACGAACAGCCAGCCGGGTTTCACCAGCCGCAATCTTCTCCCGGGCCAGCTTCATCCACTCATCTTCATGCAACTGAGTGGCGACGATGCTTTCACTCTCCAAATCAATTTCGCCCGATACCACGGTGTCATCAATGTCTTCGGGATCAGCCGACCGATATCGATCAATCATGATATACAACAACCATCCAATCAGCCCGGCCAACGCCAGCGCACAAATCAGAGCGAAGCTTCCCTGGATACCCATGCCGAAGTCGCCGCCTGTTCCACTGCTCTCCCGGCTGCGGCCACTGTCAGGTTTGAAGAGACGTTCAATAAACCGGTCCAGAGCTTTCATGGTGGACTCCATCATCGCCTTCACGGACTCCGCAAAGTCATCTAACATTTTACTAACACCGGTTTTCTCTTCCGCCTCACCTGTGCCCATGTCCACTCTCTGGAAGCGCCACTGGTATTGCTTTTCCGCCATCGTGTCCCGGATTGAATCATCCAGCTGCTGAGGCGTGATATCTGACTGGGCAATAGCCGAGGTCGCGCTGAAAAAGAGGATGCCCATTGCCAGAGTGGTCGACACGGCCCGGCTCTTTTGTGAGCGATACAAGGCCAGGCGGCTCAGGAGATCTGCACCGGATTTTCGGGAATCGGCATAAAAACAGCGCAGGACGAAGACAGCCTTCATCAACGGGGATATCACGAGAAACGTGATCAGAAGCGAACCGAATATAAAGGTCGTATTGAAGAACGACGCCATCGGATTCAAACTGAATGCCGTTTCGAAATCGAAGAAAGCCTTGGCAAAGAACGACAGCGCCACAATCGAAGCCACCAGATTGAGCCAGGTGAAGAGAGCCACGAATTGAATGATAATCAGGATACCGACGCATTGTCCCCAGTCACGGAGGGAAAGTTTCACCGCGTGGAAGAACAAATTACGCAGCGGCTGGTCCTCATACTCCTGCGAAAAACCAAGCGCGCTTACATTCTGGAAAAAGGCATACGTCCAGGGAAATGGGATCAGAATGATCAGCGAAAGGATCAGGATCGGGATGGCAAAAGCTTGAAGCACCACCTGAGCGGCAAAATAGCGAACCTTTTTCCACCCTTTGAAAACCACCATTTGCCCGGGATTCACCGAGGCCACAAGACGACGGCAGAAAACCGCCTGCCAGCCTTTCATCCAGAAATATGCGCCCACCATTCCCAGAGAAGCGACGGTTGAATCACGATCGGCATAACTGCTCCGACCCATGTCCGCCCAGAAGTAAAAGACCGCGACAACAAAGGGCACCGTTCCGAAGAAATACGCCCACAGCGTTCCGGGCGAAGCCGTCCGCAGCAGATGAAAAGCTTCCTCGATGATCTGGACTGAACTCCGGTCCTCGCGTCGGCGATTGCGACGGCGGCGGGTTGATCTTTGGGGTCCGGATGTCATTAGGGCAGCGGCTAGAGTAAACGACGGACGGCAAAAATGTAAAGGGTGGCGACTTTTGAATTTCCAGCCCCGGCCCCGGTGTCGGGGCAGGCATTCCAACTGGTAAATGCATTGGATTATGCCACGTTATCACCTCAGTAATGCCTCACGATGGAGTCGGACCCACAAAAAATATTGGAATTACGCCGGAAGATGCCGCCACTGACTACCGAAGAATTCTTGGATCAGGTGGAGAGACATCTCGGACGCCGCCCTCAGTTATTGAGCAGGAAAGCGAACTCCCTCGCTGGGCTGCTCGTGCAGGAAGACTCCTCGACAGAAAAGAGTGGCTCAGCCCATTGATTGAGGGGGGCCAGGAGCATGACATGTTTCTGGATGAACTGAGTAATCGCGTCGTAAAGATCACCACTCTCGGAGGATGGGGGCGATTTCCTGCCGCCCGCCGAAACGGAACTCTCGGAATGCGACCTGCGACTCCTCTGGAATATTTTGATCGAATGGCTCTATCGAATCAATTGTTCGGTGATGATGTTTTATTCCACGGGGTCATCGTGGATCGCCATATCCCCAGAATTGTGATCTCTCAAAAACTCATCATCGGTAGAAAGTCGACCGTCGAGGAAATCGATTCCGTCATGAAGTCATTTGGATTTGATCGAATTGCGAAAGGCATTTCCATGTTTGAGAACCGCGAAAAGAACCTCGCTGTCTTCGATGCCCATGATGGCAACTTTTTGACCGGCCTTTCCGGGCAGGTCTTTGTAATCGACGTGATACCATCTCAGGTGACGAGGGAGATCTTCGCGGGATTTGAGAAAATGAGACAACTGAACGGCTGAGTCACCAAAGAATTACGGAGGTTGTTTTTGATCCATGATTTTGCCACGATCGAATCATGAAACTTCTCCTGTCTGCTGTGATCGCTCTGGCGGCGGCTTCTATCTGCCTGGCTGAATCCTCACCGCCGAATATCATCATCGTTCTGGCGGATGATCTCGGTTACGGCGATCTCGCCTGCTACGGAAACGAGGCGATCCATACCCCCCACCTCGATCAATTCGCCAAAGAAGGCGTGCGCTTCACCTCCTGCTATTCTGCAGCGGCTAATTGTTCCCCGGCCCGGGCGGGGCTAATGACCGGCCGAACGCCATGGAGGATCGGAATCCACAACTGGATTCCGACTCTGTCGCCCATGCATGTCAAAGCGTCCGAGCTCACCATCGCAACTCTGCTGCGGGAGCAGGGCGACTATTCAACCTGCCATACGGGAAAATGGCACCTCAATGGGAATTTTAATCTCCCCGGTCAGCCTCAGCCGAACGACCACGGATTCGATCACTGGTTTTCAGCTCAAAACAACGCTTTGCCCAATCATCGGAATCCCTACAACTTTGTCCGCAATGGAGTTCCCGTCGGCCCGCTGGAAGGCTATTCCGGCGAGCTGGTAATCGATGAAGCGATCTCGTGGCTGCGGGCGGAAAACGGCACGGGACGTAATTTGGAGAAGCCCTTCTTTATGTTTGTTTGCTTCCAGGAACCTCACGAACCCGTGGCTTCGGCAGAACGTTTCACACGACTTTATGATCAATTTGAAGACCCCGCCGAAAGGGCGCTGTATGGAAATATCACCCAAATGGATGCCGCATTCGGTCGCTTCATGGCCGAGCTCGACAGCCTGCGGCTCCGGGAAAACACGCTTGTATTTTTCACCAGTGACAACGGTCCTGCGCTGACAGGAAAGCATCCCTATGGCTCTGCGGGACCGCTGCGGACAAAGAAAGGCTACCTTTACGAAGGAGGCATTCGCGTGCCCGGCCTGTTGCGTTGGCCCGGGAAAGCCAAACCCGGGACGGAGGACGACACTCCCATTTGTGGAGTCGATTGGCTTCCTACCCTGTGTGAAGTGGCTGGTATCAAGAAACCGGACGACAGAGCTCTTGACGGCACGAGTATTCTGCCAATCCTGGATGGCCGGGAGATCAAACGGAACACGCCACTGTATTGGCACTTTATCCGGGCGCGAGGAGCACCCAAAGCTGCCATTCGGGTGGGTGATTGGAAAATGACGGCTGCAATGGACGCAGAACCCCTCAAGCCCGCCGGAGGCATAACCGAAGAAGACATCAGGGTAAATAAAACCGCTGAACTGACCGGCTTTCAGTTGTTCAACCTGACCCGGGACATCGGAGAAACGATTGACCTCGCAGGCAAAGAGCCCGCCATATTTGAAGAGATGAAGTCTGCCCTGTTGCAGAAATATCACGAAGTCAGGGAAGAAAGCCCTGTTTGGCCGGTCTGGGAGTGGCCGCGATACGAATCACTCCGCATCGAATGGCCGGAATACAAAGCTTTACGCAAGCCGCCGGTTTACGAAGAAAAACCGTAGAAGCTGATCAGCCCAACAGCCCAAGGATCGTTTTCGGCATGACGCCTGCCGCAAAGATACCGATGATCAACAGCACCATGGTGATCCTGGCTGGCATGCTGATCGCAATCGCGCTGCCATCACTTCCTTCAGGTGCTTCACTCCAAAACATCGAAGCGATGATCTTGAAGTAGTAATAGAAACCTGCGGCGGCACCGATCAAACCCACAGCGATGAGCCAGCCGCATGCACCATTCTGAATCGCGAGATTAAAGACGAAGAATTTACCGAAGAAACCTGCGGTCAGCGGAACACCCGCCAGTGAAGCCATGGCTATCAGAAGCGTAATCGCGAGAAACGGTGAGCGTTTGGCCAGCCCTGCGTAACTTTCGACGGAATCGTCTTCCTGCTGATTCCGCATCACGGTCATGACAAGGAACGCGAGGAGCGTCATCAATAAGTAGGCGCCGAGGTAGAAACTGATTACGACCGCAGGGGAGTTGATCCCGCCGGCTTTACCACCTTCGGGAGGTGAAGCCAAAGCCATAAGCAGGAATCCTGCATGGGCGATGGAAGAATACGCAAGCAGACGCTTGAAGTTGGTCTGCGGCAACGCGGCGAGGTTTCCAAAGAGCAACGTCAAGATCGCAAGCACCACAAAGACAGCACCGACTTTCTCAGAAAGGAAACCGCTCCCCAGAAACACCTTTGAAATACGAAGCAGAACGATGAACCCGGCAGCCTTCGAAGCCACCGAGAGAAATGCTGTGACCGGCATCGGTGCCCCCTGATACACATCAGGAATCCAGTTCTGGAATGGCGCTGCGCCAATCTTGAACCCAAGCGCCACGATGATTAATCCAAAGGCAAACAAGGCCGCTGTCACGTTCACATTGTCCGCCGCTAATGCCTTCCCGATCTCGGCAAGGTCCATGGAATTCGTGACTCCGAACAACCAGGTAAATCCGTAGACGATGAATCCGGTCGAGAGAGCTCCGAGGATCAGGTATTTCACCCCGGCTTCCAGCGAACCCACATTGCGCCGCATGTAGGCAACGAGAACGTAGAAAGTAATTGTCACCGCCTCCAGCGATACAAAGATCGAAACGAGATTGTTGGCTGATGCCATCCACATCAAACCGGCACAGGCAAATACCGGAAGGGTGAAGAACTCACCGAGTCCAACCTGGGGATGGGCACCGGCCTCAGGACGAGCGGAGAATTTCTGGATCACACCACGGAACTCAGCAGACATGATCAACACAATGATCGTCGTGAGGACAGCAATGCCTTTGTGGAAGAGCGAGATCTGATCGCCGTGGGCGTAGAAATTCCAGAATGGGCTGGGATCCTCTCCCAATTCGGGCCATTCAATGTTGAACAGGAGAACAAAGACACAACCCAACCCCAGCACTCCCAACCAGGCGATGGAGCGCTTGTCTTCCAGCTTCACGAAGGCGTCAAGCATCAGCATCACAAGGCCGAGGACGACAACGATTATTTCCAGATAGTAAACCGGCATGTTAAAAAAATGAGTTCTACGATCGAACAGGGTCTGTTTGACGAGTCAACAGGGTCTGATCGTTTCAGGCAAATCAGCCACCGCTGCCAATCAGGGTTAAACTTTCAAGTGCAGGACGGACGAATTTCAAAAGGATTTCAGGGACGAAGCCAACCAACATCAGGGCGACAATGAGCATGAGCACCGGGATACGCTCTGACCAGGTGAGATCCGGGGCGGTAGCCTCGCGGGTGATGGGGCCTTTAAAGATATTGCGGTAGGCGCGCAGCATGTAGACGGCGGAAATGACCACACCCCAAAGCGAAATGATCGTGGCCCACTGAAGGGGGCCGAGCTGGTCGTCTTTACCCATCGGCTGGAAAGCACCGAAGAAAACCATGACCTCGGATGCAAAGTTCGCAAAGCCGGGCAGACCGATCGAAGCGAAGGCCGCAAAACCAAACAGCAACCCGAGACGGGGAACCATCTTGCCAAGGCCGCCACCGATGCTGTCGAATTCCAGCGAACCAAAACGATCACGAAGCGCACCGGCCAGGGCAAACAGAAGAGCAATGGAAACTCCGTGAGCGAACATCAACAGAACAGCGCCGCCCATTCCAATGACGCTTCCAGAAGCGACACCGAGGAAAATGTATCCCATGTGCATGACCGAGGAGTAACCAAGCATCCGGTCGAGACGCTTCTGCGCGATGGTCACCAGACCGAGGATGATGATGTTTCCGAGGAGGAGTACCAGCACGAGGTTGGTGAAATATGCAGCACCCTCCGGCAACATCGGCGTGGCCACACGAATCAAACCGTAGAGACCAAATTTCTTGAGGACGCCGGCGTGAAGCATGGAGACAGGCGTCGGTGCATCAGCATAAGCATCGGGAGCCCAGCTGTGGAATGGAAAGAGTGACACCAGGATGCCGAAACCAATAAGCAGCAGGAGATAAATCCAGTTTTGGGTTTCTGCTGCGATGGCGCCGTCGCCGGTTGCTCTTTCGAGCAGCGTTTTCAGATCGAAGGTATCCGCACCGAGATTCACAAAGAGTGCAATCAAGCCGGCCAGCAGAATGAGTGATCCCACCCCGAGATAGATTGTGATTGTCCAGGCTGTCCGTTTGCGTTTCTCGCCGTATCCAAAGATACCAATCATGAGAAACGTCGGAATGAGAGCCAGTTCGTGGAAGGCGTAAAGGAAGAACAGATCCGTCGAAAGAAACGCACCGAGTGCACCGGCAGAGATCAGAAGTGAACTGATGTAGAACAGTTTGGGGCTGCCTTTGATCTTGTTCTCAGCAGGGCTAACCCAGACGGCCGCCACGGTGACGATAACAGTGAGGATCAGCAGGACAATGCTGATACCATCAACGCCAAAGGCGAGTGACAGCATATCTTTGCCATCCGCATTTTTGAGCAGGGAATGGGAGCTTTCGTGGGCAAATACAAATTCACCCAACCTCAGATCCTGAAACCTGGCAGTTCCTGCAATCAGTAAACCTGCAACCAAATTGATCAACGCAGCGCCAATTGCCGTGAATCGCGCAGGCGCACCAATTCCAATCGCCAGGGCGGCAACGATTGGGAAAAAAACGATGAAATCGAGCGAGCTCACGGGTGAAGAAATAGACTGAGTTAGAAAAGGAGAAACCAAATGAGGGCAATCACGCCAGCACCGAACATGAAGGTGTAACCCTGAAGATTACCGACCTGAAAGAACCGCAGGACTGAACCGGCGGAAAGCGCTGTCGCAGCGGGAAAGCGCGCCATAAATGGATCGACGACAAAGCGATCGAACATATCGAGAATGCTGGCGACCATATCCTGGCAAAATGCGATCAATCCGGCGTAGATCTCATCGACGTAAAACTTATTCGCGAAAAGCGGAATGTTGATGGGATCAATATCTTTTCCGCGATACATCCAGATGGCGAGCCCGGCACCTGCGATGAGAGCGATGAGCGAAATGATTCCCGTGATATCCACTGTGAAATGGGCTTCGCCACCGGCAAGAAGCGGACCGGACATAAAGTGATACGCAGAGAAGATGGCGAAGAACGCGAGGATCGCGAGCGGCACCCACATGATAACCGGCACCTCTTTGGCGTGGTCGGCTCCTTCGTCGCGTGGCTTTCCGAGGAACGCCACGACCACAAGACGGGTCATGTAGAAAGGAGTCAGCAGGGCAACGATCAAACCGATGGTCCAAACCACGTAGTGATGGCCTTCATGAGCGGCGTGAAGGATAGCTTCTTTACTGAAGAATCCGCTGGTTCCCGGCACCGCGATAAGAGCCGCGGTTCCAATCACAAAAGTCCAGAAAGTGATCGGCATCTTCTTGCGAAGACCTCCCATCTTCCAGATATCCTGCTGGTGGTGACAGGCGTAGATGACCGCACCGGCACCGAGGAAGAGAAGCGCTTTGAAGAAGGCGTGTGTGTAAAGGTGGAACATTCCAGCGGCTGATCCTGAATGCTCGCCGATGAGCCCCTGAGCCATGACCATGTAGCCAAGCTGCGACAGAGTAGAGTAAGCGAGGATCCGCTTGATGTCGTTCTGTTGCAGCGCCATCAGCGCAGCGAACAGAGCCGTCACCGCACCGATCACCATGATGACATTGGCAGCGAGTTCGGCAGCGCCAATCAATGCAGATACGCGGGCCAGCATGTAGACACCAGCTGCAACCATGGTGGCCGCGTGGATCAGTGCTGATACCGGTGTGGGACCTTCCATCGCATCGGGAAGCCACACGTGAAGTGGAAGTTGGGCTGATTTACCCACCGCACCGCAAAAGACGCAGAGCACCGCGATGTTGAGCAGGTTGGCGTTTTCCACGCCGCCCACTGCTTTCGCGATCTCATCAAAGTAAATCGAACCGGTCAGCACCCACACCAGCAGGATACCGATCATGAAACCAAAGTCACCGATCCGGTTGGTGAGGAAAGCTTTCTTGGCAGCATCAGCGGCACTGTCTTTGTTGAACCAATGACCGATCAGGATGTAGGAACTGACACCCACCAACTCCCAGAAGATGAACATCATCGCGAAGTTGTCGGCGAAGACAATCCCGGTCATTGAGAACATGAAGATGGAAAGCCCTGCGAAATAGCGCGACTTTCCTTCGTCGTCTTTCATGTAACCGAGGGAGAAGATGTGAACCAACGTACCGATGAAGGTCACGATAAACATCATGCCCTTGGCGAGGTCATCCGTCTTCAGCCCTATGTTTATATTGAAGTCTCCAATGGTGATCCATGGAAATGCTTCGACCGCCCCTTTGGACGAGAACAGCAAAATACTGCAAACGAGGGTGATCAAAACCGAACCCGTTGACAGCAAAGCACTGAGTCCGGGCATTCTTTTTACACCAAGCAGGATCGAGGCCGCCACCAGGAGTGGCAGCAACAGGATGATCCAGGCGAGAGTATTTGCGTCCATTCTGAAAAATTAGTGCTTCATCGAAGTGACGTCAGAGACGTCGGTGGTTTCGCGTGACCGGAAAAGCGCCACGATAATTGCAAGGCCGACTGCCACCTCAGCAGCGGCCACGGTGATGATAAAGAACAACAAAACCTGCCCGTCATAGTTCGGCACGCCATCAGTAACGTTGAAACGGGAAAAGGCCACGAGTGAAAGGTTGGCAGCACTGAGCATGAGCTCGAGGCACATAAAGATCACAATCAGATTGCGGCGAAGGAGCACTCCCGCCAGCCCGATCGCGAAGAGCAGACCGCTGACGAATAGAAAGTGATTGAGTGTCAGTTCAGTTTCCATCGTTGATTACTTCAGCTCCCTCCGACTCAAGATGATAACTCCCACCGTCGCCACCAACAGCAGCACGCCGACGATTTGAACCGGGAACCAGTAGGTGGTGAAAAGCTTGTCACCGATATGGTGCACATCACTCAGATCGGTTTCCGCCAGATCCGGGATTGTCTCGTTACCGATTTTGGATTTGAGCAACACCTTCACCAGCGCTGCTGAAAAACCGCCAACCACCAGCACAGCTCCGAACATGGCCCCGAACTTGAAGGTCTTGCCCTCTTCCTGTTTCACGTCAAGAAGCATGATGATGAAGAGGAAAAGCACCATGATGGCCCCCGCATAGACCAAAATCTGGAGAATACCGACAAGGTAGGCATCCAACTGAATAAACAGCGCCGCCAACCCAAGAAAGGACAGGATCATCGCAAACGCGGATGACACCGGGTTTTTATAAACCACGACACCGATCCCGCCGATGAGGGCTAAAGCTGCAAATATGTAAAAAAGGAAAGTCATCAATTACTTCAGCTCGTTCCACTTGTTGACCAGGCCGTCCCGGACTCCGCCGATTTCGTAAAGCCGCTCTTTGTCGTGAACCATCTCTTCACGGCTTTCCCCGGTGATGGAGTAATCTTTACGAAGGAAAATCGCCTGTTCAGGACAAACTTCCTCGCAAAGTCCGCAGTAGATGCAGCGGATCATGTCGATCTCGAATGCCTTGGGTCGCTTCTCAACCTTGGCCCACTTGTCATCGCTCGGAATTTCTTCCGGCGTGATGGTGATGGCGCGGGGCGGACAGATAAATTCACAAAGCTGACAGGCAACACAGCGCTCGCGATCCTGCACGTCAGTAACCAGAGCAGGCGCACCCCGGTAGTGCTCAGGGAGATGGTCATCCCACTTCTCCTCAGGATACTGCATCGCATGATCCGATTTTCCGCGGAGCGATTTGATGAAGTGAGCCAGCGTAATACGCATACCGCCGAACAAGGCGGGGAGATACAAGTGCTCCCACCATTTGAGTTTTGGGCGTTTTACGACGATGGCCATTTTAGAAAAGCGGTTAGCAGTTAGCGATTGGCTGGCAGCTGAAAGTTAGGGGTTGGAACGTCCACCATCTGGACCTGAGGAGTCGGAGTCGGTGCCTCACCGGTATCTTTATTGAGAGGACCGGTCACAAGCCAGAGGATCAGGGCGGTGATAACGATGTTAGCCAGAGCGATTTCAAAGAAGAACACCCAGCCAAGGCGCATCAACTGATCGTAGCGGAAACGTGGAAGTGTCCAGCGAACCACGATGAAGAAAAGAATGAAGAAGATGACCTTCGCAAGAAAGACCCCGATGTGAATAAGCCCGATCCAAAGCGGCGCCTCCGTGCCCGGCTCGGGAGTCAGCCAGCCAAAGGGGAGACTCCAGCCTCCGAGGAACAAAGTCACGGCCAGTCCGGAACCAATAATCATCGCCGCGTATTCCCCGAGGAAGAACAACGCAAACTTCATCGAGCTATATTCGGTGTGGTAACCCGCCACAAGCTCGGTCTCACACTCAGGAAGGTCGAATGGGAGTCGGTTGGTCTCAGCGAACATGGAGGTCACAAAAACAATGAACGAGATGAAAATCGGAACGATCAGGAGCCAGTTCCAGTTCTGCAAGCCTTCGCCCCAGAACGGAAGCAGCGCCCAGCCGTTGTGCGCCTGATACTCAACGATTTTCCCGAGGTTCAAGTGACCATAGATCATGAACAACGGAATCACTGAGAGACCAAGGCTGATCTCATAGGAAATCATCTGGCTGGTCGCACGAACGCCTCCGAGAAACGGGTATTTGGAATTCGACGCCCAACCCGCCAGGACAATCCCGTAGACAGAAAGCGAAGCGATCGCGAAAACGAAGAGCGGACCCACATCGAGATCTGCGATAACCATCTTTTCGCCCAGCAAAGTGGACCCGAAAGGAAGCACCGCACAAGTCATCAGCGCAGGCACCATGGTGAGCGCCGGAGCAAGCCAGTAGTATCCGGTCCGGACATGCTTGGGTGTGAAATCCTCCTTGAGAATAAACTTCAAGCCATCAGCGATCGGCTGAAGCAAGCCGGCCCAACCCACCCGGTTTGGACCGATCCGGTCCTGGATGTAAGCGGACACACGGCGTTCAGCCCATACGGAATACGCAACCATTGGGAGAATGGTGAGAAACACCAATCCAACGATCTTCGCGGCGGAAATACCGAGAGAAACAAAGTCGATGGCTGCGAGGTTCAACATGAGGTTCGTCTAAAATTATCCAACAATGAGGCCTTGTGCCTTGCGTTCTGCTTCACGCTCGAGAAGTGGAATCTTCTCACCGGTTTCAATAAGCGGGATCCCGAGATCACCGATTTGGCCGAAAGTGATCCCTTCAAACTCGGAGACTTCTTCCCCGAGCTGAGCAAACAATTCCGTGGCAGCGTAAATTCCATTCCCGCCACCCAATGCCTGAATCAAATCACGCACAATCTCCCATGGCTCAAGCGTCTGGCCGGGACCATCGATACATTTATTGAGGCGCTGAAGACGACCGGTTCCGTTGATCATGGTGCCCGATTTCTCAGCCCAGCAAGCCCCGGGAAGAACCACATCCGCCACTTCAGCCGTCGGATTTGCGAGCGGGTAACTTGTCAGTAGAAAATCCAGCTTCCCAAGATCATCCGCAGTGAAGCCGGCATCGTCGACGAGATTCTCCTGCAAACAAACAAGCGCCTTGATACGCCCTTCAGCAATGCCCTTCTTGATCTGATCAATCGTCGAACCGGGATCATCAAGCCCCAGCACCAACTTCGCACCGTTCGTATTCGGATTGCGATCCGCAGAAATAAGGTAGCCATCAGGCTCTCCCTGCCGGGCTACAACGTCAACATGCTCAGCTTTAAGCTGCTTCACGAGACGGTTTGTAATCAACAGCTCTTCGTTCGTCATCCGGGCCGAAGCGATCACAGCAATCTCACTTCCCTCCAGCTTACCCAACGCATCGGCGGATTTCTGAATGGCCTCACTCCAGCTGGCGACACGGTGATTGCTGCTCTCTTCATCGCGCACCATCGGATCCGTGAGTCGCGCATCGCTGTTGATCCAGTGGATATTCAAACGATGCGAATCCGGCATCCAATCTGAATTCACGTCATTGTTCTGACGCGGAGTGACCCGGTAAATCTTACCTTCACGGGCAAACACCGTGATATTGGCCCCTGTCGCACAGTTGGTGTCGATCGTGTTGGTTTCTTTCATGAACCAGACACGCATCTGAAACCGGAAATCATTGGATGTCAGCGCCCCGACAGGACAAAGGTCAGCCGTGTTCAGCGAATAGTTACTCGTCAGTTCGTGCCCGGGGTGAATCGCCAGGGTCGTATGACTTCCGCGATCGGTAAAACCGAGCACCGGTTGATCCGCCACCTCATCCATGAAGCGGATGCAACGGCTGCACATGATGCAACGCTCATCATCAAGACGAATCCGTGGACCGATCTCAACATTCTTAGGCTTCTTCACCTTTTGCTCACGGAAACGGGACTCCCCCTTACCGTGTTCAACAGAGAATTCCTGCAAACTGCATTCCCCTGCCTGGTCACAAATCGGGCAATCGAGAGGATGGTTCGCCAACAGGAGTTCCATGACCCCCTTGCGACATTCCTCAGTCATTTCGCTTTCCGTGCGAATCCCCATATTGGGAGCGATCGTGTTTGCGCAGGCGATGACCGGACGCGGAATCCATGAAATCGGAACGTGTCCATCCTCATCCGGCTCAACAGGATCAGCTCCCGGCGCAGGGCGCGGCGGCATTCCCATTTCCACAAGACACATCCGGCAGTTACCCGGCGAAGTCAGCTTCGGGTGATAGCAATAATGCGGCACCTCAACGCCAGCCTCACGACAGGCTTCGATCATACGCGTGCCTTTAGGAAATGAGTGCCACTCCCCGTTAATCTGCACGTCTATAAGATCTTCAGCCATTGTATTTTTTTGACAGGATTACTCAGGATTTCTCAGGAACTACAGGATTCGAATGCTTAGTCCTTCCAAATGGATTTGAAGCAGGCTTGTAGTTGCGGAACTTCCGCTTCACTTCCAGACTCCCTTTCCCAAAATTCAAAATCAGCGCATCGTCAATCTTCGTCGACGCCAGGTAATTCACTGCTTGCAGCTCGTCAGCCTCTGTGATCCCCCTCGTAGCTTTAAGCTCGAGAATCAACTTTCCATCGACGAGGAAATCAGCAAAAAAATCACCGACGTTTTGGTCTTTGTAGGAAACAGCGATCCTTGCCTCTTTCTCAAACGGGATTTCACGGCTGCCCAACTCGATAGCAAGCGCGTTGCCATACACACGTTCAAGAAAACCGCAACCAAGCTCACGATGCACTTCCATCGCAGCTCCAATCACTTTTCCTGTAAGTTCCTTATCCAAAAGATATCGTCGTGTTAATCCTGAAAAATCTTGAAAAATCCTGTCTAAATCAAAGCAGACCAGCCGCAGCCAACTGCGCTTCGTTGTTCACTTTCTCATCAGCCAATTCCGGATTGGTATCAGCTACGAGCTCGTCTTTAAATTTCTCGATAAAACTCTCTGTCGGCCATGAACTGGCTTCTCCGAAAGCACAAATCGTGCGCCCATCGATGTTTTTCGCCACATCGTAAAGCGTATCAATATCCTGAGGGGATGCCTTTCCACCCACCACTCGGTCCGTGATCTTCTTCATCCAAAGCGATCCCTCACGACATGGCGTGCACTGCCCGCAGGACTCATGAGCATAGAAAGCATTGATGTTGTTCAGCACCCAACTGATCGAACGACTGTCATCAATCACAATCACCCCACCGGAACCCGCCATCGACCCGCACGCTGCAAGCGTGTCGAAGTCCATCTTGATGTCCCAGATATCAATCTCCTTCGCGTCATCACCACGACCCACTGTAAAAGTCTCGCCAGCGCGAAGCACTTTGGCTGAGGACCCACCGGGAATCACCGCCTTCAAACTGCGCCCTTCCTTCAAGCCACCACAAACATCGTTGATCAATTCACCCATCGTCAGTGAACCCACCTCAACCTCGTAATACCCGGGCTTCTGAACATCACCACTCACACACAGGATCCGTGTCCCGGTATTGTTAGGCGTTCCAATCTTCGACCACTCTTCACCACCCACTTCCAGGATGTGACGCACATGACAGAGCGTTTCAACGTTGTTCACGATCGTCGGACAGAGGTAAAGCCCCATCGCCGCCGGGAAATATGGAGGCTTGATCCGTGGATAAGGACGCTTGCCCTCCAGCGATTCAATCAACCCCGTTTCCTCACCGCAAATATAAGCACCAGCCCCGCGGTGAACATAAATCTCAAGATCAAACCCTGAGCCGAGAATATCTTTTCCGAGATAACCCTTCTTGTGAGCCTCCTCGATCGCTGCCTCGAGGATCTGAGCACCCTCCGGAAATTCTTCGCGGATGTAAATGTAAGCCAGCTTCGCACCCACCGCGAAACAGGAAATGATCATCCCTTCGATCAGCTGATGCGGATCCTGATGAATGATATAGCGATCCTTGAAAGTTCCAGGCTCAGACTCATCTGCATTACAGATCAGATAAACCGGCTTCTCATTGTTCGGCGGGAGAAAGCCCCACTTTACGCCCGTCGGGAAACCAGCCCCGCCACGACCACGCAAACCACCGGTCTTCACCTCAGTGGTGATATCCCCGGGAGCCATCTTCATGGCCTTT
Organism: Verrucomicrobiales bacterium; assembly: GCA_048267005.1. Classification (GTDB taxonomy): domain Bacteria; phylum Verrucomicrobiota; class Verrucomicrobiia; order Verrucomicrobiales; family DEV007; genus JABDJT01. The sequence goes on from JBLWYI010000012.1 coordinate 135,965, forward strand.
TTCAGAACCTCATATCCGCCATCCTTCTCGTAGGTCTTGATCGATTGATCCCAGCCCTCACGATCCACATTCTTGAAGATCATGCGGCGCTCTTTGGGATGCGGCTCTTTGCCGGCGATGTATTTCACGTCACTCATCTCAATAATCAGTCGTATTTCGCGAGGAGTTCCGCAGCGTCAGGCACTGCTTCATGAAAATCATCGTTCACCAGACAAACCGGGCCTGTCCCGCATGACGCGAGACACTCAGCGAACTCAATACTAAATTTTCCATCCGGACTGACCGCGATCGGATTGTGATGCGTCGTTCCCGAGCGATCTATATTCGCCGTCTCACACAGCGAATCCATCAACTCATAACTCCCGGCCATCGCGCAGCTCAACGTGCGACACACGCGAATGTGATATTTTCCCGGGGCCGACTGCCGGATACCGGGATAAAAAGTCACCACCTCGAGAACCTTGATCGGCTCCAACTCAAGCTTGGCCGCAATCCATTCCACCGCTTCCTCGGAGATAAAACCGAAGTGATGCTGCAATTCATGAATCACCGGCAACACCGCTGAGCGCTTGCTCACCGGATAGTGCGTAATGCGCTCGTCGACCTTGGCTTCGACTTCGGCTGGAACTTCAAATGACATCAGGGCTTGGGAAAATTTTGGACAGGATTAACTGGATTTACAGGATTGAATTTCGATCAAACAGGGTTGGTTCACTGAATCAACAGGGTTGTTTCGTTTTAGTCTTTCGAGTCAATAGGGTCGTTTCGTTCAACGGATCTCATCGGTTCAGGCCGATTCAATAAATCCTGTCAATCTTGTTAATCCGGTCAAAAATCAGTTCGTCGTATCAGCGGTCACATTCTCCCATCACAAAGTCCAAACTCCCCAGGATTGCCGCGATATCACTCATCATGCAGCCGGGCAGAAGTTTGTGGAGAATACTCAGGTTAATAAAAGAGGGTGCGCGAATCTTCAGGCGATAGGGAACCCCACCACCCTTGGAGTGAATGTAAAAGCCGAGCTCACCCTTGGGATTCTCGGCCCCGAAATAAACCTCGCCCTCAGGAGCATCAATACCCTCAGTCACGAGAATGAAATGGTGGATCAACTCCTCCATACTCATCAAAACTTTCTCTTTCCCGGGAAGCTTCTGCTTCGGATCAACCACATTGATCGGCCCATCAGGTATCGTCTTGATCACCTGCTTGATGATCTTCACAGACTGACGAATTTCCTCCATCCGCACCAGATAGCGATCATAACAATCACCGTGCTCGCCGATCGGAATATCGAAATCATACTGTTCGTAACCGAGATAAGGATTCGACTTCCGCAAATCATGCTCAACCCCGGAACCACGCAGATTCGGCCCGCTCATTCCGTATGAGATCGCATCCGCAGCCGAGATAATGCCGACATCCCGGGTCCGATCGAGGAAGATCTTGTTTCGTGAAAGGAGGCGATCCACTTCATCGATCGTAACCAGCATTTCCTCCAGGAACTTCTCCACGGCAGGAATAAAGCCATCCGGCAGATCCCGAATCTGACCACCCACACGCGTGTAACTTGTTGTGAAACGCGCCCCGGTGAGCTGCTCACTCAAATTGTAAACCGTCTCGCGATGTTGGAAGGTGTAAAGGAACACCGTCATCGCCCCGACATCCATGCCGTAAACCCCCACACCGAGGAGGTGAGAGGAAATCCGCGCCAACTCACAGCACAACACCCGGAGAGCCTGTCCGCGAGGCGGAAGCTCCCAGCCAAGCAGTTTTTCCACCGCGCAGGCATACGCCACATTGTTTGCCAGAGGCGCGAGGTAATCCAATCGGTCCGTATACGGGACGAACTGGTTGTATTGCATATTTTCAGCAATCTTTTCGTCACCGCGGTGCAAATAACCAACGTCCGGTTCCGCCTTGGTTACGATCTCACCGTCCATTTCCAGGATCAGACGGAGCACACCGTGCGTCGCCGGGTGGGATGGCCCCATATTGAGAACCAGCTTCTCACCCACCAGATCCTCAGTGGTCTGGTGGTAACCTTCCGCGTGCTGCAGCGCTTTGGCGGCAGCATCGGGAGCTTCGTATTCCTGTACGGAGGAGTTCGACATTAAGAGCAGGTGAAGAAATCGAGATTGGGGACTCTGCGGGCGAGTATCGTTTCGTGATTTTCGATGGTCAAGGCGACTTTGTGAAAAATTTCACAAAGTCCTTCGCAAAGGTTAATTGAACAATAACCGCTACAATTTGTCTGTGTCTTTATAACACCGCAGGGCGTCTAAATGGGTGAGTATTGAACGCAGAAAAATCTATGAACACTTCAGACATCAACGATAAAACCAGAAACGAGGCCGCCAAAAAGGACAAGAGCCTCATCAACAGCATCATCATCGGGTCACTGGGACTCATATCAGGAGCCTATCTTGTCATCCCCGGGTCCTCAGCCGTCCAGTTGGCGATCGAATGGATCCCGGTCGTTGGCCAGTTCGACGAAGTCGCCGCCGCCGCCATCCTGTTCAGCTGTCTCTCCTACTTCGGACTGGACCTGACCAGCTTTTTCAACAAAGCCAAGGCCTACGACAAGCGTGCTGAAAAATCAGACAGCGCCAAAACAGTCGACGCCAAGGTCGTCGAACACTGATCCTCGCGACTGAGCCCCGATACGGGTATCTCCGGAGCCAGACGAGCGGCTCTGACAATCCCTCACACCCTGTCGACAGGAATTTACACAGTTCCGGTTGCAGATTTGGAGCGTTCAAAGACTCGCCGCCAGCCGGCTAAACCGGCAATTTCCTGATCATTAGGCGCGTGCAGAGATTGAATCACCCGAAATAACGCTATTTCGGTCACTGCAAGAGTTCGTAAGTGGCAAAATAACGCTATTTCGGTCACTGCAAGAGTTCGTAAGTGGCAAAATAACGTTATTTCGGTCACTTCATAAACGTGCACCTGCCACAAGACTCGCATTTTGGTCACCGCAAGAGTTCGCAGGTGGCAAAATGACGTCATTTTGGTCATTACATAAATTTGCACCCACCAAAAGGCTTGCCTTTTGGTCATTACACAAACGTGCATACGGCAAAAGGTAAGCCTTTTGGTCGCTGCAAACTTTCGCAGCTACCTGAAGGACAGGGCTTTGCACGAAATCTCAAAAAAAAGGGGGCTTTTGCGCCAGAACTCCCCCAAAAAAGCCACCTTCACAAAATGAAAATCAAGATTCGGGGAGGGAAATCGTCGTCAGAAAAGCATACAACGGTTCGTTGATGTAAAAATTGTTCCTGCCAATCTTCACATTGTTCAGATAACGATGAGCCTCACTCAAAGCACGCCACACCTCGACCGTCTCCAATTGGGACGGATCATCCAGCGGTAACGGAGCAAGTGTGGCCACAACGTGGTAACAAAACGCGATTTTGTTTACATATCCATCCTGAAATGTAAACAAAACGCCATTTTGTTTACAAAACGAGCAGGACGATTCCCGTCGAGTTCGTACAATGTTGGGATTCAGCGAAAACAGGTAGGGACGATTATCCTTAATCGTCCGCGAAGCCTATCCGCCACTGATTTGCCACACTGCCTTTGTGCCGGGGACCAACGCGGACAATTGGGGCAATCGCCACTACCCGTCTCTTCAAAACCTCCCCTCCCTCACCCCTCAAAGCTCCCCCGCAAAGGCACGCCGCAGGAGGAATTACTTCAATTCCACGAGCGCCGCGAGCTTCAGACGTCGCGTGCCGATGATCCCACAAAGCCCCTGCTATGTGACTTTCACCTGGATTCCCCCCGTCTGCCCTTACTGGAATATTGAACTGTTCCGCGTCAGTTCAGTCTATGATTACAATCGGTAGGGCCGTTTGTAATAGCGACTTAGACAGAAAACGCGCTGAATGGTGACGCATTCTGCAATGATCGAAAAGCACTAACCCACACACAACATGGATGTAATCGAAACCTTATCCGTCGCGCTCGGATTCGCCACTCTGGCCGGGCTGAACCTTTATATGACGGTCTTTATCACCGGTCTGGCGATCAATATGCAGTGGATCGATGTCTCCACCAAATACCCGGAGCTCATGGTTCTCGGCGAACCGGCCATCCTCATCGCCAGCGGTATTTTCTTCGCTCTCGAATTTTTCTCCGACAAAATCCCCTGGGTCGATTCGCTCTGGGACTCGGTCCATACTTTGATTCGCCCGATCGGTGGCGGATTGCTTGCTCTTCACACGCTTGGACCCACTGAGCCTGCGTTCGAAGTCATCATCGCTCTCTTGGCCGGCGGAACCTCACTGGTTTCCCACAGCTTCAAGGCTGGAACCCGACTGGCAATCAATGCCTCGCCCGAACCCTTTACCAATATAGCCGCAAGTGTCGGCGGAGATGTCGCGGTGCTGGGCGGAATTGCCCTGATGTGGACAAACCCGATCCTTTTTGCGGTGGTCTGCCTGGCATTCCTTGCCGTATCAATTTACCTCGGCCCGAAATTGTTCCGCCGCTCAAAAGCGTTTCTCGCTCTGCTCTGGAACAAGATGGCTGCCGGTTTTACCCGGAAAGACGATCTGCGTCTCTATTCTCAACTCACTTCGGATCAGGATTTGAATCTGTCTGAAGCGATCGGCGGGGAAAAACCCGATGTGAAATGGGCTGCTAAAGTATTGGTGGGAAGAACCAAGGGATTCCGGAATTTGACGACCAATACCTTCGGTTCGCTCGTCGCTCTGGAAAACGGCGCAGACAACACTCTTTATTTTGTGGGGCGCCGCACTTTCCGCGATTATTTCTGCTCAATCCCTCTCGATTCTCTCGATATTGTGCAGGAACCCCGCTTTTTGAGCGAAGATATTGTACTTTTTGACCGCAACACGAAGCAGAAACTTGTGTTCCGCCTCCATGCAGGCCATCGCACTCTTGCTGAACGGGTTACAGAAGGTGTTCTGGAGATCCAGGGCGGTGATTTGGAGGCTGATACCCCCTCAACAAAAGAGATAGAGGAAAAAGGCGAAGAAATTTCAAAAAATTCTAATAAAGAATCAGAATCGTCCGTCCTTTAGCAAAGAGTTAGTTTGATAGACTCCCGAAGAGTCAGTTTTGTGTGTCAATTTACAGCACCGCACCCCCAAAGTGCGGTGCTGTTCTTTTATACTCGCGGAAATAAGTCTCAACGTCTATATCGTGGGGAATGGAGTGGTTTTATTCGCGTGAGAGTGATCAAGTGGGGCCTGTTTCTGCAAAAGATCTTCTCGATCTGGAGGAACAGTCAGGGATTGTCGATGACACCCTGGTTTGGAATGAATCCCTGCCCGACTGGAAAAGCTATGAGCGTGCCAAGCCGGAGATAATCGCTGACGCTCTGGCGAATGATCCCGGGCTGGTGCAATGCGTGATTTCGGGGCGGGTCGTAAATCACATGGATGCTCTGCAATACGGGGAAGATTATGTGCTCCCCCGTCACAAAGAGGAACTGGTGCAACGCCTCGCCGAAGGCGGAACAATCGCCGCCCCTGTCGCTCCGGATGATTACGGGAACCATCTGTCACTCAGCGTCGTTCTGAGGCGAACCAAAGACATTTGTCAGGCTCATTGGCTGCTGCTCACCCTCATCCACATCACTGTTTGGATTCCACTGGACCAAATCACAGCCCTGGCCGACGCCACGATTTATGCCGGAGACGACCTCACCAACGTCCGGCAATCGATCAACCTGACCCGGTTGCTCAACAGTTTCGGCGGTATCATTGCCCTCGCCGCCATCTACCGGGTGTGTATCCTGCATTCGGAGAACTCGATTCCCACTTATAAAACCTGCATGTCTCAAGGGCTGTCGCTGTGGGGGAAATTCTGGGTGACACGTTTTATCCAGGGCATTTTCCTTTTCGGAGGACTACTCATCGTCATTCTCCCTCTGGTTTTTGCCATCTCAGCCGGCGGCGGAGAGCTTGTGATCGGCATCGTGATCTTAATTCTATTCCCCATCCTTATCTGGTACGTCTGCCGAATCGCGTTCACACTCCCGTATTTGGCAGAAACCGGCATTTCAGGAATGCCGGCCATTAAGAAAAGCTTCGCCCTGACCAAAGGACGCGTCTGGCAAATCATCGGTTACTACCTCGCGATATTCGGCATCCTGGCATTGCCCTTCTTTTTACCGCTTGTCCCCACGGCGTTTATCTCTGAATCCAATTTCGTCATCAACGGCATCTGCACGACTCTGGCAGGTATCGTCGGGGTCGCCTTTATCGTCTTTGCCTACGCCTACTACAAACAGATCCGGGTCTCGATCGGCGAAGACGGGCTGGATGAGTGAAGGCTCACAACCCGGTCACTTTCGAAATCCACTCCGTGACCTGCTTTAGCACTGCGGGGGAAATGGTTTCGTCAATCTTTCCATACTCCGCAGGGACTCCGGTCTCCGCTTTCTGGAACAGGTGATTGAGCCCTTTCAGCTTGTGGACTTCGAAGTTCCGGTTTCCACCGGCCTTGAGGTGAGCTTCGATCTCGGGGAGGTGCACGTCAGGCAGCACCTGTAGATCCAGCTCGCCATTGAGCGCCAAAACCGGGCACGAGACTTTCTCCAGAACCGGTCCCGGATCATGCTTGATGAAATTGTGAAACCAGGGTTTCTCGAACATGCTCAGGTCCCGCAGCATGGTTTCTTTCAACCCTTCAAGCATGGTGGGATCCAGCCCGGCGATTTTCTTCGCCTCGGCTTCAAACTTTCTTCCCAAGGCCGTGACGCGTTCCACATCCGGGATCGGCTGGGAGAGGGCCTCAAAGAGAGCCCGCGAGAATTGCTGATTCAGTTCGATGAAATCTTCGGGCAGGCCGACTTTCTCACCGATGGCTTTTGATTGCGTCAGGATCGTCTCGTCTCCCCTCACCCCCGGTCCGGCCAACAGCACGAGAAAGGCGACGTCTTCCCGCTTGGTCGCGACAATGGGGCCGACCATTCCGCCTTCGCTGTGTCCCAGAATACCGATCTTTTTCGGATCGATTTCTTTTTGCAGAGTGAGGAATGCAACGGCTGCCCACGCATCGGTGGAGAAGTCCATGTGAGTTCCCTCTTCAAAATTGCCGCCTGATTTCCCGACGCCCCGGTCGTCGTATCGCAGTACGGCGATGCCTTTGCGCGTGAGGTAATCCGCAATGACCCAGAACGGTTTGTGCCCGAAAAGGGTTTCATCGCGGTCCTGTGGTCCTGAGCCCGATACCAGCACCACCGCGGGGACAGGGCGCGATACATCGGCAGGCAGCGTGAGGGTTCCTGCCATATTGTGAGGGCCGAACTTGTTGATAAACTTCACCTCCTCGACTTTGTAATCGGGAGTTCCCGTCGGGTTCTGGGGACGGTCAATCGTGGCCACGTCGTCGCTCAATTCCAGATCGAGCGGCAGCGTGTGGCCACCCTGAGTCCAATCACCTTTGATCTTGCCGCTTTTAGGCGACAGCTTCCCTGCGTAACTGCCTTTGAGGAGTTCGCAATAAAGCTTCACTTCCCGATCTTTCAGCGAAACCTGCGCGAGTGGAATTTTCTCAAGGGTTTGCTGCGGGCTGAGCATGTATCCGCTTGCCTGACCATTCCCCAGCTCGGTGAGCACAAAGATAATGGGCATCTCCTGCCCAAGCACTTCGAGAGTGCCTTTCCACGTCCCTTCAATCCTGTGGTCCGACTCAACATCAGCCGCCTGGATTGAGAAGGCAGCAATGAGGAGAGCAAGAACGAAGGACTTCATACACGAAACAAGACGGGTCCGGCGACACGCCGGTTACAAACCCTCACTTCAGAGGGTTCTCATACCACACCACATTTTTCGACTGACGCCCGGCGATCAGCAAATCCCCGTCGCCGTCACCGTCCATGTCGATTGTCCGAATGTCGTAACTCCCCTGCTTTTCGTCGATTTGGTGGTGGGTGAAGTTGCCTTTGCCGTCGTTTTCATACCACATCACCAGTTCGCTGCCGTAGCCACAAGTTGCAGCATCCAAATCTCCATCCTGATCCAGATCCGACACCGTGAGGCAATGGGGATCTTTCAAGTCCGGGTCGATCTCGTGGATTTTCCAGTCCGGAGCCTCGAACCAGATAACTCCATGGCCGTGGCCCCGGCTCGCAATGAAATCAGGCTTCCCGTCTCCGTTTACTTCGGCAGGAATAACATTGGTCGCGGCGATCTGGTTTTCCGCCAACACCACTTTTTCCCACGCCCCGCCGACTTTTTCTTTCGTGCCGGGATTTTTCCAGAAAGCAAACCAGTTACCGTCTTCGAAAGGTGCCCCTTTCGCGCCTGCGGAGATTTCCCCCCAGCCATCCCCGTCGATATCACCGAAGCCGAAGTAGTGACTGCCGCCCCTTGCGGTTTTGTCGGCAAAGACATGACGCTCCCAGTGATCCGCCGACTTGGGATCGGCCGGGATTTTGAACCATGCGATGGAATCCGCCAGCACCCCCTTGGGCTCGAAATTATTGATCAGGAGATCATCAACCCCGTCGTTATCCACGTCGGCTTTCAGCATACAATGAATCCCTTTGATATCGTGATCGATGATTCGTTTCGTCCAGGGCTTTCCGTTGAGCGCGGCTTCTTTCCCGGGGTTTTCCAGCCAGAACGGTTTGTCATGGGCATTCGTCACCGTGTAATCCCAGTCGCCGTCCGCGTCGACATCCATCACTTCGGAATGGATCGCCCCGAGTTTCAGTTCCGTGTGAATGACATGCTCGGTCCAATCCGGTGCAACGAAGAGCCGGGACTTTCCACCTGCGCTGGTGATGACATCAACTTTACCGTCACCCGTAAAGTCCGCCCCCACTGCCGTGACTGTTTGCTGTCCCTCATGGACAATGTGTTTTTTCCATTCACCGGCAGATAGAGAAACAGAAACAAAGAGGAGGGGAATCAGATAGGTTTTCATAGGCAGCTGAAATCGACTGTTACGATCAGACAGGGTTTGTTCATCGAATGAACAGGGTCTGATCGGAAAAATGGTTTGGCAAGGTTTAGGTGGCACGACGCGTTTGTTCCAGCTAGAATTTCGACGATTTGAAAACCCATCGCTCCAACTTCCAGCGACTTTTGGCGGCCCTCGCTTGCGCACTCACGTTCACCCTGTTGTTGCCGAATGCAGAAGGTCAGCTTTTCAAAAAAGGAGCGAAGAAAAAAGCGAATGCGAAACCCGAAGCTGTAACGGCACCGGCCAGCTGTATCTGGAAGATCAGTGACGCCGACAGCACGGTTTATCTGGCTGGCTCAGTCCATCTCTTACGGGAGCAGGATTATCCAATTCCGTCAGCCTACCGGGCTGCCTATGAAGACTCTGACAGGCTGGTTTTTGAAGTTGATATGAAGGTGATGGAGGACCCTGAGATGGCAGGGAAAATCCGCGCCCTGGGCATGTTTCCAGACGACACCACGCTGGAAGATGTCGTGAAGAAAAAAACGTGGCGAATGCTGGAGCGATACGCCCGTGACCGGAAGCTCCCCATGCAGAACCTGAGAAAGATGAAACCGGGGTTCGTATTCCTCACCATCAGCTCGGTTGAAGCGGTCCGACTCGGTGCCAAGGCCGACCTGGGTTTGGAAAAAACATTCTTCGACCTGTCGAAAGAGGACGTGAAGCTGTCCAGCGGACTGGAGACGATGGAATTTCAGCTGACACTCTTTGATAAGCTATCCGCCGTGGAACAGGATGAATTACTGCGAGACACACTGGAGTCAGTCGATGAAATGGCCAAGTCACTCGACAGTATGATCGCCGCGTGGAAAGTCGGGGATGGCGAGCTACTGGATCAATTAATGAGCGAAAGCCTGGGAGAAAGCGAGAACATCCGCAAGCTGATGCTTGAGGACCGCAATGTGAATTGGATCCCGCATATCGAAAAGGCACTCGCAGGGAAACAAAATGTGTTCGTGCTGGTGGGAGCCGGGCACCTCGTCGGAGCGGACAGCGTCGTGGCGATGCTGCGTAAGAAGGGGGTAAAGGTGGAACAATTGACCGCTGATTCCGTCGATGTTATCGGCGCAGCCAAGGCCGAATAAGTTTCTCTATGACCAGCGCCCCGGCTCACCGCATACTCGTATTGATGCTTCGCCTGATGGGCGCGCTGTCGTTGATAGCGGTCACGGCGGTTTTCATGCCCCATTCCCTGATGAACTGGTTCCATGAATCGCTCGGAATGGGTGAGTTACCGTCTCTCCCAATCGTGAAATATCTGTCCCGTTCGCTGTCAGGATTCTATTTGTTTTTCGGGGCGATCGTTCTCTATCTGGCCAGAGATGTGGATCGTTACTTTGACCTGATTTGTTTCTGGGCCCGTTGCGGGTTGGGTTTTGCAGCGATCTCACTTTACATCGATGTCTCGTCAAAATTGCCATGGTGGTGGATTGTTGCCGAAGTGGGGTTTCTCTTCAGTTTCTTCGGCACCGTCCTTTATCTGTTGAAACAAATTCGCCCCCAACGATGAACGCTTTCCCGAAAGAATCAGCACACCTGGCTACCATGGTGCGCGAAGCGGAGATTGATATCCCGGCGCTGATGCGACCGCTGAAAGCTTGTGATTTGAGTCAATGCCGGGGCACCTGTTGTCACGATGGAGTTTATGTTTCCAGCGAGGAAGCAGAGGTCATTCGCAATCTGGACCGCACCGAACTGGCTGCAGTGGGGGCTGATGAATTGCCTGATAAATGGATTGTGTACGGAAACTGGCGCGGACTGGCTTCCGGCCCCAAAACAGCAACCCGCCCCGCCCCGATGCGGCAGTGGGTTCCTGATTATCCCGCTCACTTCGCAGAGACCAACTGTATTTTTCTCCTGCCCGATGCCCGCTGCGCTCTGCAGGCTCTGGCGATGGAGCAGGGAAAACACCCCTGGTATTACAAACCCTTTACCTGCTGGATTCACCCTCTTTCTTTCGCCAGCAATGCGGATGGGAAGCCGCTTTTGACCCTGTTTGATGAGCAGGATGATCCGCATCAGTTTCCGGACTACGATGGTTTTGTGAGCCGCACGCATTGCGGCAGAACCTGTGCTGAGGCGGATGCTGTGCCTGCTCATGTAGCACTTCGGGGCGAGCTGGAAGCGCTCGGCGAAATTGGAGGGCGCGATTTGATGGCCGAGATATTGGAAAACAATTGAAATATACGGCGGAACGCGATTACAGAAACGCATGTCACTTTCCGTCATTTTCAACGAAGCCCGGCTCACCGGCATGGCTCTTGCCAAAATTGGCAATCCATTGCGAAAAGAGCCGCTTCAAACCTCCAAAACCCTCTGTCAGTTCCAGGAAGACGATGCGGACTTGCTGACGCATTGTTTTCTGAAGCCATTCAAGTCGCTCGAGCTGCATGAATTCAGCGATCTCGACGAGAACTCGCTCTACAAATATGTCGGGGAAATCTTTGAATCGAAAGATCTGTTGGTCGAAAAGAGTGCCGAGATCTCCCGACTGCTTTATCAGAGTTCAAATCACCCCAGCATCAAATCCGGTGACCTGTGCGTGGCTCGACTGGAAGAGATTCTCGTAAACGGGGCGCCGACGGATGCCATCTGCATTGTAAAATCTGAGAGCAAAGTGCCTTTTCTGCAGGTGGCGATGGTCGATGGCGACCTGCAACTGACAACTCAGCAGGGAATCTACCCTGATAAGATCGACAAAGGCTGTCTCATTGTGAATCACGGGCAATCCGACGGATTCGCGGTGTATCTCTTCGATAAGAGCGGCAACACGCAGTTCTGGAATCGTGAATTTGTGAATGCAACGCCGACCCGCAACGAAGATTTTCTCACGAAGCGGTATTCCGAAATGTGCGTCGCCTTTGCCAACACCGGAGTGCCGGAGGATGGGATGAAACAGGAGCGGATCGACCTCGCCAAACGGGCTGTTTCCTACATGAGCCAGGCCGACGAGTTTGACATCGAAGAGCTCAAAGAGTCCGTGATCGAGAAGCCGGAGATGGTGGAAGAGTTCACGGCCTTTAAAGAGGAATTTGAGGAGAACGAAGTCGGTGTCCCGCTTGACAATCAGTTCACGGTTTCCAAGAAAGAAGCCAAGAAAGTGGAGCGGAAGTTGAACAGTCGTATGAAGCTGGATGTGGGCGTGGATATGCGCTTTTCCACCGGCTTCCAGAAAGCCGCCCCGAATTTCATGGAGAAAGGCTTCGACGAAGAGCGCGACATGAAGTTCGTGAAGATTTACTACCACTCTGAGGCGTGAGGTCCTGAAACCCTGAATCTGAATTGCCGGGAAAAACGGTCCGCTGGACACCGCAACCCCTGCTCCGTTCTGTCTTGCGCCGCATGATTTCACGCGGTAGTCTTTTTAACTATGAGCAACACGGATCGCGAAAAAGCATGGCGTTCCCTCGCGGGGCGATTGGTTCGGAAAGTAAACACCGGCTGGTGGCTGCAATTTCTCACTCCGTTTCTCATCGTGGTCAGCCTGTTGGTAGGGTCGGCCATTTTGATTTTGCGCACGCTTCGTCTGCCGGTCGAAAACGTCTGGTTTCTTGCCGGTTCCGGCACGGCGCTTGCCCTCGTGCTGGTGGGCGCATGGTTGCTCGCTAAAAAGCGGTTTTTGAAACCCGACGACGGTCTCGTCCGGCTCGACAATGAACTGTCGCTTCGCAATGCACTGACAGCAGCCGATCACGGGGTCGGGCAGTGGCCCAAAGTTCCCCGCGATGAGTCCATCGCACTGCAGTCAGCTGGATTCGAGTGGCGCTGGCCCGTGGTGGTGGCTCCTTTTGCCGTGGCGATTGTCTCCGTATTAGCGGCGCTGTTTATCCCCATCCCCGACGTCGAGGCCGCAGCGGATTTGGCTCCTGCCGAACCCAGTGCCTGGGAACAGATGGAGGACATGCTGGAAACACTCGAAGAACAGGAAGTGATCGAGGAAGAAGCGATTGAAGAAGTCCGGGACAAAATCGTGGAACTCCGGGCACAGCCGGAAGATGAGTGGTTCAGCCATAGCAGCATGGAAGCGACAGACACGCTGCGGGAAACCCTGCGCCAGCAGGTGAACAATCTCGGATCGGAACTGGAGACGGCCGAGCGAGATTTGAACGCGCTGCAGAATTTCGCGGCTCAAATGAGTGACGAAGCGAAGGAGATGATTTTGTCTGAGTTCGAGAAAGCTCTGAAGAATCTTGAGCTGGGAGGTTTGGCGTTAAATGAAGAGCTTCTGAAGCAAATGCAGGGGATCGATCCCAAGCAGCTGGCTCAGGCGCAAATGAATCAACTGACCAAAGAGCAAATGGATCAATTGCGGAAGCAGATGAAGGAAGCAGCCGCAGCCTGCAAAGAATGCCAGGGGCTCGGAGCCGGCAAAGAAGGTGGAATGCCCGCCATGTCTGAAATGACTCCGGAAATGCAGGCCTGGCTTATGCAGATGAAAGGCATGGGACCGGGCAAGGGCGGCATCAATCGCGGCCCCGGAACAGCGCCGATGTTTTTTGGGGAGGAAACCGACCTGAAGACCAAAAACATTGAGCAAATTCGCAACGAAGATCTTTCCAAAGCCGTTCCCGGGGAATTACTGGGCGTGGGCCAGACAGAGCACGACATCGACAAAACAAAAGTCGGCCCGAGAGAAGCCGGTGCCGTCAAGTCAACTGGACAAGGCGGGGACACCGTGTGGCGGGAATCATTGATGCCCACGGAAAAGGCTGTGCTGAAGCGCTATTTCAAGTGATCAGGCACCAATTCTGCTAACCGGTTGCAATCAAAAAGTTGCGATATACCGACGGCTTATGGCCAGAGGTTGCGCAGTCTCAAAATTACAGAATATAAACTCAGTTTAATTCGCAACAGTTTCTCCATTTGACCGCACCTGTCTTATGGCTATAGGTAGCCGCGCTTCCGCCGTTGGGTGGGGCTTTCAGGTTTGCCGGTAACGGGGAATCGCTTTTGCTTAAAAAGACACACACACAACTCCACAATCCAATAGATATGGCTACATACGCAATTAATGGTTTCGGACGAATCGGACGCAACGTTCTTCGTGCAATGACACCCGAGCAGCGGAAGAAAGTTGTTTCAATCAACGACCTCACCGACAACAAAACTCTCGCTCACCTTCTCAAATGGGATTCAACTGCGGGGCCTTTCGCAGGTGAAGTCTCCTATGATGACGAATCCATCACCGTTGACGGACACCGCATCAAAATTTACGAACAGCGTGACCCTGCTCAGCTTCCCTGGGGTGCTGACGGCGTTGACATCGTTCTTGAGTCGACTGGTTTCTTCTGCAGCCGTGAAGGTTCACAGAAGCACATCGACGCTGGAGCGAAAAAAGTCGTGATCTCTGCTCCGGCAAGTGATCCAGACGTGACAATCTGCATGGGCATCAATGATGACCAGTATGATTCAGCAAATCACCACATCGTTTCCAACGCTTCCTGCACCACAAACTGCCTCGCGCCGATGGTGAAAGTGTTGAACGACACGTTCGGTGTTGAAAAAGGTTTCATGAGCACGATTCACTCATACACAGGTGACCAGGCGCTCCTTGATTCACCACACAGCGACCTTCGCCGTGCACGTGCCGCTGCTGAGAACATCGTCCCAAGTTCAACCGGTGCAGCTAAAGCCATCGGACTCGTCATTCCAGAATTGAATGGCAAGCTTCAGGGTGGTGCGTTCCGCGTTCCTACTCCTACCGGTTCAGTTACTGACTTCAGCGCTGTTCTTAAGAATGACGCAACTGTAGAAGGCATCAACGAAGCCTACAAGGCAGCTGCAGACGGTCCTTTGAAAGGTGTTTTCGAGTTCAGCCTCGAGCCTCTCGTTCTCAAGGATATCGTTGGCAACCCACACTCATGTATCCTCGACGGACTCACCACGATGGCCCAGGGCAACTTCGTGAAAGTAGTTGGCTGGTATGACAACGAGTGGGGTTACTCAAACCGCGCAATCGATGCGATGGAGATGATCGGCGACAAGCTGTAATTTCTTCATCCCAATGAATTTGAATTCGCCCTTTGGTCTGACTCAGGCTAAAGGGCGTTTTTGTGGAGTGGTCACACTTCTTAATTAACAAAGATCAATTTCTTCAATTATGGCTAAACTTTCTATTAAAGATTTATCGCCCGCAGGAAAGCGGGTTTTAATGCGGGTGGATTTTAATGTCCCTCAGGACAAAGAGGGCAAAATAACCGACGATTCACGAATCCAGGGGGCGCTTCCATCCATTCAACATCTCGTTGATGCCGGGGCAAAGGTGATCCTCATGTCTCACCTCGGACGTCCTAAAGGTGAGAAAAACCCTGAGTTCACTCTCAAACCTGTTGCAGACCGTCTTGGCAAACTGGTTTCGGCCAATGTGAAATTCGCTGATGACTGTATCGGTGAAGCCGCAGCCAACGCAGTCGCAGATTTGCAGGACGGGGAAATTCTCCTTCTCGAAAACGTTCGCTACTACGCAGGCGAAGAAGCCAATGATCCTGAGTTCGCGAAGCAGCTTGCTGAGAACGCTGACATCTTCGTAAATGATGCTTTCGGAACCGCTCATCGCGCCCACGCTTCGACGGCCGGCGTGACTGAACACGTCGAACAAAGTGCAATGGGATTTCTCATCGAGAAAGAACTCGAATACCTCGTCGATAAACTCGAAGAGCCGCCACGCCCCTTCGTCGTGATCATGGGTGGAGCAAAAGTCTCCGACAAAATCAAGATCCTCGAGCGCCTCATGGAAAAAGCCGATGCGTTCATCATTGGAGGAGCGATGGCAAATACATTCCGTCTCGCCCAGGGATATGATATGGGCAAATCTTTCGCTGAGCGTACCGATGAAGCCATGGAAATGGCGCGAGACATTTTAGCAACCGCGGAAAAGAACAACACACCGTTCCATCTGCCAGCAGACACCCGTCATACCCTTGATTTTTGTGACGACGCTGAGACTGAGTGCACAGGTATCTGGGGAGAGGAAGGAACCGCAGTTCCAGCTGACCGTGAAGGAATCGACATTGGTGATGTCGCAGCCAAAGAGTTTGCTAAAGTCATCTCGGAAGCTGGCACGGTGATCTGGAACGGCCCGATGGGAGTTTTTGAAAAGCGTGGTTTCGACATCGGCACCAAGGCGGTTGGAGCTGCTATGGCAGCGAACGAAAAGGCGATCACTATCGTTGGTGGAGGCGATTCAGTGACAGCAGCCAACCAGTTTGGATTCGGCGAAAAGATGGATCACATGTCAACAGGCGGCGGAGCTTCGCTCGAGCTGCTTGAAGGGAAAGAACTGCCGGGTATCGCCGCGCTTGACGACAAGTAAGGCGACCAACAACAGAATTACTTAGAAACGGCTCGTCGGTTACGGCGGGCCGTTTTTATTCCCCGTTTACCACCGGATGCTTTGGTTTCTCGTAAGTTGAGATCGCTTTCGCAAAGAACCCGTACCGTTCGCTCTTTGAGGTGATCACGCAAAACACAAGTAGGAAAGGCACTGCCATGAGCGCACCTGCAATTCCCCAGAACCACCCGCAGACGACAACAGCCAGGAATACGGCAATAGGACTGAGCTTCATCCATCGCCCTATCAAAAGCGGGCTGATCACCATTCCCTCGAAGGCATTGATGGCCGCAAAAACCAGAAGCGGCAGAACGGCATCCCACAGTGTGGGCTGAGTCATCATTCCCGCAGCAGCCAGGAGCACGACCAGAATCAATCCTCCCACATAGGGAATAAAATTCAGGACAGCCGCAGTGATCGCCCAGAGGAGAGGATTGGTCACGTTTAGAAAGTGAAACGTGGGCCACAAGACAACCCCAAGCCCTAAGTTGATCATTGCGAGCGCTCTCAGGTATCGCCCGAGAACACTTTCAGTCTCGCGTTTCGTTGCCACATAACGGCGTTTAGAACTGAAGTCAGGTGCTGAATCGACCAGAGCCCTCTCGAACTGGTCACCCGACGACAAGAGGAACAGCGTGAGAACAAAACAAACCAAAAGTCCGAGCAGTAGACTGAGAGAACTCGAAAAAACACGCCCCAAAAGAGCGCCTGAACGCAGTCCTGATTCAACCTCCACTTTTGGAGGCCGGATTTTCTTTTCCTCGGAATCCAGCTTCGCCAGGTCTTCAAGTTTTGTCGTCGCCTCCGAAATATCTGAAAGAGGTCCCTTTGCTCCTTTAAGCTTTTGTTCGAGTTTATCGATCGTCTCCGGCGCCTGCTTCGCCCATTGGCTGCCCACTTCCCCGAGAGCAATAAGTCCGGCAGCAAAGACAACCGCAATAAACATCACTACAAAAACCGCCGAGACAGCCGTGGGAATCCCTTTTCTCTGGAGCCATCGGACCGTCGGCAGAAAGAGCAGCGACAGCAGGATCGCGCCCGCGATTGGAATAAGCAGTAAACTCGCAAAATAGATGACCCCCAGGGTGCTTAACAAAGCAATGACATTCAAAGCAAAGCCACTACGCCTCTTCTCTGAAGAGACGTCAGCGGAAATGGGAGCTGTGGGTTCATCCATGTTCCCATTTGGGACGTGATCCCTGGAAAAATGTCACAACCATATTATTACGAGCGACTCAACACGCTAAGAGAGACCGGGTGACGTCCCTAATTCGAGCCATTGATATTCAGATCCCCACATTCGGCAATCAATGGAATTCCCATCGTTCACAAATTGATTCGAAGAGCAAGCAATCGG
This sequence comes from Verrucomicrobiales bacterium, assembly GCA_048267005.1. Lineage (GTDB taxonomy): Bacteria > Verrucomicrobiota > Verrucomicrobiia > Verrucomicrobiales > DEV007 > JABDJT01. Next base: position 153,598 of record JBLWYI010000012.1, read on the forward strand.
CTTGACGCTGAATCCAATCGCGTTAAATTCCCGTCCTAAATTTCGACACTGGGGAGTCCAGCAATGGGTTCACCAAATCATCTGAGGTCAGGTGGCTGAGTGGTCGAAAGCGCTTCTTTGCTAAAGAAGTGAACTCGAAAGGGTTCCGTGGGTTCGAATCCCACCCTGACCGCCATTTCCATCCCCGATGACAGGGAATTAGTGGAACCGACGCCATTGCCGAAGAGGAACGTTTCCTCACCGTGTCACCTGCCAGCTCCCAGAGCTCCTACGATCAGGCCGGCAATCGAATCCAGGACCGGCTTTACAATTATGAGTGGGATGGCAGCAATCAGTTGCGAAACGTCAGCACCATCGCCGGCGTTGTCATTGACGCCGAGAAGATGGAGATGACCATAGTCTACGATGCTGAAGGGCGGCGGGTAAAGAAAACCGTGAAACGAGGGCTGAACGAAACCACAGGCCTGCTTGAGCTGGAGAGTGAGCGGCGCTTTGTCTACGATGGCTGAAACCTCGTGGCTGAGGAAATCACCGAGTATGATGAAGAATTGAACCCCCTCAAACCTGGCCGGACCAACGCACCGTTAAAAAACCTTGAAAAAGCAAATTCCTATCAATTGATTTATGAAATATTTGTTACTCTTTACTCTCCTATTTGCCCTTGTTTCCTGCGAAAAAAAAGCCAGATAGTTTTCGCATTTTTGTGATCAATTCCGATGGGATCAGACTGGATTCTGTTAGCGTATCACTTGATGGAAAAAGTTTTGATTTTGGAATATTGGGGGGAGGAGCAACAAAGTCGTATGGGCCAATTGATTCCGCGGGCTATGGCGATCCAATTAAGGCAACATTGAGTTATGAAATACGCAGCCTACCTTCGAAATTGCATGAGAAAACTATTGAAGTTCCACTTCAAGAAAGGGTGGAAATCTTAATTAAAAATGCAAAAACTTTGGATATCACGCCTAGGTAAATTGAGTTTAGGCAAAGAGCCTTCCTTCGCCGCGCACACAAAAGTACAGCGGCGTCCTCGCGCATCCCGCGTCGCTACCGCCAGACTGTGTGCGGTGGTTGGAGGTTCGGGAGTTTTTTGGTGTTGGCAGGCCGTGGCGTCGCGGGCTGCTCTGCGGTGCCGGAAGTGACTTCGGTCGGCGGGTCGTCGCGGTCGGGGGGCGCTCTTTTCATCATGGATTGGGTTGGCCGATCGGGGGCTGATGTCGAGATTGACACGCTAGGGCAACTCCTTAGCCCTTGTCTTGCTTCTTACGACCTGCGGTTTGCGCTTCGCGAATGTGCCAACGCTTCGCGCCGTAGCTGTCTGCCACGTTCATCCCGTCCTTTTCCCCAACAAAAACGCCCGCATGATCCAGAGACCATGCGGGCGCCGTGCGTTTACTGATTTATTATGCACCTGCGGAACCACTCGACGATGCCATCGAACTTGCGCTCGATGTCGGCGCTGAGGGTGATGCCGAGGAGCTGCCCGCCGAACTTGATCCGGCACTTGAACTCGAGCCAATGCTTGAGCTGCTGACTGATGTCGAGGTTGATGCGGAAGATGCAGTAGAAGAACCGCTGCCCTCTTCCGGTGAATCACCCACTTCCGATGGAGTCGTTGAAGGTGGGCCTCCCAGCAGATGCTGCTGCATGTAGAGCGAGAACCGCCCCGGTTCTTCTGGATTCAGCAGAATGATGTCCGCCATGGTCAGAAACAATTCGGTCTCCAACGCTGAGCGGGCCTCACGCTTCTCCGCTTCCGTGGTGGTTTTGCCACCGGTCGCAGACTCGCTGTTTTGGTAGATCACAGTCCACTGATTCAACAAATCAGTGGCATCAGCCACCACTTCAGTTCCCAGCTCGGATTGATAGTCGGTCAGACCTTCCACCAATACCTGCAGATGCCCCTCAAGCGCGTCATCACGACTGACCGTGAAGATGCGGCGTCCTTTGGGGAAAATGCGGGACATTTCCGGTGATGGATCGTTGAAGGAGCCCAGGACGTATCCGTAGATCGGTCGAATCGCTTCCCCCAGGGACTCACGAAATTCATCTTTCGCTAGTTTCCCGTGTTTGCGAACACCGAGCTGAGATTCATCCATCCAGGTGTAACTCCTCAGGGTTTCCACTGCTGCGGACAACGTTGCAATCCGTCCCGAAAAGTAATTATCGGGATTGTTCGCAATCAGTCGTTGTACGACGTCAGTGCCGAAAGCTACCAAATCCGCCACACTTGCTTTGGCAGTTTTGATAGGATTAACAAACCATGTATATAGGTTTCTTAGCTTGCTCATTTTGTTTTTTTGTTTTTGTTTAATGTCGGCGGCATTCACTCTGAACACCGCCTTGTTGAGAGCTAAGCAATCAGGTATTTTTCAGAATAAAAAGGTCACTGGGTCGTTTATGCTGTTTTTGGGCAACATTTTTCACTTTTTTTCATCATTTTTCGCCCAAATCCGGAAATCGAGCGGCAATTTTTCGACTCCCGGAGAGAATTCCGGTCTCGCTCATCAAAAATGAGCGTCTGGTCAAAATTGAACCAGACATTCATCGCCCGGGTCCCGAGCGGCCTGATCTAAACCGATCAATGCGTCTGTCTCCGGTCATAGAAACGAAGCAACAGGGTTGGTTCGGCGAACAGACAGGGTTGGTTCGTAATTGTGGCAAAATCACAAGAGAGAGGATCGCCCTCCAGACCGGCTCCATATCGGACAGGAGCTAAGCCTCCATCTCTTTTCACCCACTAGATTTACCAGTTTCCAGACCCCCAATTCTTTACAATCAATATTGCGTCTGATAAGTAATTGTATTCGGGACCGGGACAGCCTGAGCTGCTTTCTTCCAAACGGAAGAGTCCTTCCAACACGTGTCGATGCCTATCTTCCAAACGGAAGAGCCCTTCCGACACGTGTCGATACCCATCTTCCAAATGGAAAAGTCCTTCCAACACGTGTCGATGCCTATCTTCCAAACGGAAGAGTCCTTCCGACACGTGTCGATGCCCATCTTCCAAACGGAAGAGTCCTGCCGACACGTGTCGATGCTCATCTTCCAAACGGAAGAGTCCTTCCGACACGTGTCGATGCTCATCTTCCAAACGGAAGAGTCCTTTCCAGTTGTGGGGGAACTTCGCGCGCGAAGGACTTTTCAAGCGATTGGATCAAGCCAACAACCCGGGGATGAAGAAAAAGTGTGCATTTGGACTGAACTTTTTCTCCAATTTTCGGCACGATAGAAGTGAACGCCTGTTTCGATCGTTGAAACAGGAGAAATCTTTCAACTTTGGAAGCCATCAAACATCCCCCCAATCTCGAAGATCTCTTCCGGGATACCGCGGCTGATCTTGCCCGGTATTTTTCCCGTCGCCACGAAGGGAAGGAGATCGCTGATGACCTGGTGCAGGAAACTTTCCTGAAAATGGCCGAAAGCGTGGAACGCGGCAAACGTCCGGAACATCTTCGGGCTTATCTCTTTGGTGTCGCTCGTCACGTCAGTCATGCAGCCTGGCGGCAAAAATCGAAAGATTCCGTTTTGGCCGATTCCGTTTCGGTGAACTCGGTTGCAGCCGAAGATTCCCGCGACTCCCGGGTCGATGCGGCCTGTGAGATGATCAATTTGCTCCCCTCTCTCCAGCGCGAAATTCTCGATCTGCGATTCAATCAGAACCTCACTTACGCAGAAATTGCAGAAGCACTGGAAATCCCCGTCGGAACGGTCCGTTCCCGGCTACACAACGCCGTATCCATGATTCGCGACCGCCTTGACGAAGACAATCCAGATACCCCGCCAAACTCATGAACCCAAAATCACTCGAAGCCCTGATCATCGATCGCCGCTTTGGCGAACTTTCGCCGGAAACTGCGGAATTGCTGGATGCTTATATTGAGGCTAACCCGCTGGTTGCAGAACAAGTAGCCAGTGTGGAAGAGGCCCTCTCCGTTACTGAGCTAGCTATAACCAATCACCCGGTCATGTTCAGTGAACGAGTTCTGCATGAGAGCAGCGATCAGAATAATCCGGAAGAAAAGATAATTCCCTTTCCCGGCTCAATCTGGCTCAAAGCAGTCGCAGCCATCTCTGTGCTGGCCCTGGTAGGAACCGGCGGATATTTCGCAGGAACTCAATCAACCACTACTGCCCCGTCTCTATCCTCCGGCCAGCCATCGGGCACGCTCCTCTCCAGCACTTCGCCAAGTCCGTGGGCGCAATATCGAATCGCTCCGGACGGCATCGAAGCATCTATTCCCACTCCCTCCCCCAAGCAACAACCGTGAGAAGTCACCTCTACATCTTGCTATGTTTTGCCCTCGGTTGCCTCCTGACTGGATGTATCCCTTCAGAAAGGTTTTGGTGGTCTCCAAACGGCGATAAAGTCGCGGTTATTGTTGAGGGACAGCTCCGGATCACAGATTCTACAGGGGAAAACTTTCTTATCCCGAAGTTCCCTGAAGCCGGAGAAGAAGAATCAATCACGGAATACGTTGGATGGACAGGGAACGGCAAAACCCTGATCACTCACCGCATCCGGGGGTTTCGATCCTGGTCTCTCGCAAAACCTGAATTTCCGGCAGAAGACGCTCGTCGCATAGAAGAGTTGGCGGAAGCCATTCCTTCGATCACGCTTGCAGCTATCGCACTGGGGGGCGATGCCGATCATGTCGATTTACTTCTCGGTCGATTGAAAACCAAAGAGCCTGACCACCTTCGGAATGCGTTCTTTTTGAGTTATGAAAGAAATCCGGAAACACTGCTGAACATCCTTTCCGAAGCACCTAAACTCAGATCAAAGATCGAAACCGAGAGCGACAATTCCAGAGGCTACCTGATCAATCAACTCGACGCGGTTCATCTTCATTCCGACGGGACCAGCGAAACCCGTCCATTTTTGAAGAGCACAGCTTTACTAAGCCACCCTGTTCTTTCGCCCGATGACAACCGTGTGCTGATCGGTCGTCGACGCGGTGATAAGACACTGATCGATCTTGTCTCAATAGACATCAATGACAGATCAGAAGTCCCCATCGCAAAACGGGTGTTTCCTACCTACGCCTGGCAAGATGACCAGTCTGTCTTCGCACTTTCCCCCGTGACTGATTCTGAAGGACTGTTGAAGCAACTAAAACGTTTCTCAATGACCCCGGAAGGCGAAGCGACCACTGAAACTCTGGCGACGGCCCTCATCCCGTTCCTTCCACGGCTCGAGCTCCTTCCTGACGGAAGCGTGCTTTTCTCAAGTCAGACCGGAATGCTCCCCACCGTAGCGGTCACCACTCCGCCGGAATCGGCTCTGATTCGCTACCTGCCGGAAACCGGAGAATTGGCACGCGTGCCAACTCCCGAAGGGGCGCTGCCAATGAACCTTGGATTTTTCACCACTTCTCCTGACGGAAAGCGGGTCGCGGTGGTCGAAAGCGACACCGATGCCGTCGCAGTCGTTGAGATTTCCAGTGGCAAAGTCGATCTCATTTCCGAGCCTCATCCAAACAGCAAGTGCCGGACACTTCCTGCATGGAGAAACTCTCAGGAACTGTCTTTCGCCCGGCTCAATGAAGCCCGACGCATCGAATGGGTGGTCTGGAATCTGAACGGGGAAACCCGGATATTGAACAGCGACTGGTCGAGCGAACTCACCGCCAACTGGATTGAAACCGATCACTCCCACGCCAACTGATATGAAGACGATACTCTCCAGCCTGCTGCTTCTCGGAATTTCGATCTCAGGGTTTTCCAAAGACGATCCGGGAAGTGAAGTCTTCTTTGAAAACCGAATTCGACCGGCCTTGGTCAAACATTGCTACGACTGTCACTCAGTGGAATCCGGTAAATCGAAGGGGGGATTGAGACTGGATACCCGTGAAAGCACCCGGTCGGGAGGCGACACCGGTGCAGCGGTAATCCCGGGGAACGTGGAAGAGAGTTTGCTGCTGACGGCCATTCTCCACACTGATCCGGATCTGGAGATGCCCCCGAAAGAACCAAAGTTGCCGGATCAAATCATTCAGGATTTCGAGGCCTGGATTAAAGCCGGCGCCTTCGACCCGAGAGAAGCAACTACCAGCCAGACCGGGAACAGTGAAGCTACCCTGAAAGCCCGCCTGGATTTCTGGAGCTATCGTAAGCCTCAGAAACCGGAACTTCAGAAGTCGACTTCAGATTGGCCATTGACCGCGATCGATCAATTCATTCTGGCCAAACTTGATGAGAACAAACTGTCCCCATCGGAAGACGCAGACGAACGGACCTTCATTCGGCGGCTTTATTTCGATCTTGTTGGATTGCCCCCGACACCGGAGCAGGTCGCCGGTTTTTCCTATGCAAAGTTGGAAGAGACTGTCGACCAACTGCTGAACTCTGATGGATTTGGTGTCCGGTGGGGACGACACTGGCTGGACGTGGTTCGCTATGCCGAGTCGAACGGCCGCGAGGCAAACATTGTCTACCCCCACGCCTGGAGATACCGGGACTACGTGATCAATTCGGTCAACGCCGATATCCCCTACGATCAATTTCTCACTGAGCAGATTGCGGGAGATCTTTTGCCTCACAAAGACGACGCGGAGCGGGCACGCTCACTCATCGCCACCGGCTTTCTCGCCATCGGATCCAAAGGCCTTTCCAATCAGGACAAACCGCAGTTCGCCGCAGACCTGGTTGACGAGCAGCTGGACGCCACGAGCCGTGCCTTTCTCGCGAGCTCCATTGCCTGCGCCAGATGTCACGATCATAAGGCAGATCCAATCTCGATGAAGGACTACTATGCCCTGATCGGAATTTTCAGGAGCACGAAAACTTACTACGGCACCTGGGTGGATTCAGAAAACAACAATGGAGGTGAACTGATCAAACTTCCTGAATTGCCGGGGCAGCTCAAACCCGGACAATCCATCCCGGTGAAAAAAATAGAGGAGATGAAAGCTCAACTCGCTGAGCTGAATGAACAGGAGCGCAAGGGAAAGGAAATGTCATCCATGGCAATGACAGGCGGCAAAACCAAACGGGAGGATTTCAATACCGCACTTCGGGAAGCTCTTCGTATCTACTGGAGTCGCGGCGGTCTCGTCGGAAAACTCGCTGCCGTAGATGATCAAGGCAATCCCCTCGCACTCTGCATGGGGGTGAAGGATGCGGAGGAAATGACAAACTCCCCGGTCTATTATCGTGGTGACCTCAAGAATCCGGGCAACGAAATAGAACGAAAGGTTCCTGCTCTCTTCGGGTTGGAAGCAGTTCACCCTCAAGACGAAAATCAAAGCGGCCGGCTGGCCCTGGCCCGTTGGTTGACCGACCCGGAACATCCACTGACTGGCCGGGTGATGGCCAACCGGGTATGGGGGCATCTCTTCGGAAGCGGACTTGTCAGAACCGTCGACAATTTTGGACACACCGGGGAGGAGCCAAGCCATCCGGAATTGCTGGACTACCTGGCAATCAGCTTCAGGGAGAACGGCTGGTCATTGAAATCGCTGGTGAAGGAAATTGTCCTGTCCCGCGCCTACCGTCAGAGTTCCGGCTATCGCAAAGACAGCTTCTTCAAAGATGCAGACAACCGTTTCCTCTGGCGGGCCAACAAGCAGCGGCTCGATGCTGAAGTGATCCGGGATGGAATGCTCTCAGTCTCCGGAACTTTGAACCTTTCACCCCGACCTGCTTCACTTGCAGCAGAGGTGAAGAGTCACTCCGTTTCCATCCTTGGTTTCGACAAAACGATACCGACCGATCTCGACGGGTCGAACCACCGCTCCATCTATCTTCCGGTCTTTCGTGAGAACCTCCCCGATGTGCTGCACCTCTTCGATTTCGCTGAACCCAGTCTGGTTGTGGGAAGCCGAGATGAAACCAACGTGCCGCTTCAAGCACTCTATATGATGAACAGTGACTTCGTGCTCGATCGTTCTGCTGAATTCGCCGAACGACTCATGCAGGCCAAGAGTAACCGTGAGGACAGGGTTCAACATGCTTTTCAACTCTGCTTCAATCGCAATCCCGATCCGGGCGAGCTTGAAATGATAGCGGAATACTTCGCTGATTCAGAAGGAGTCGACGAACTCACCATGACCACTCGTTTTTGTCAGGCATTGCTGAGCAGTGCTGAATTTCGAATCGCTGACTAACACAGCCACCAACCTGATTCTTATGAAACTAAATCCATCTTCCCGTCGGGACTTTTTACAATCAAGCACGCTTGGACTGGGATGGCTCGCATTCTCGGCCCTTGCCAACAGGTCCTCGCTCGCCGCATCGGGGGGGCGCAACTTTCCGGCCCGCGCCAAACGCGTCATATTCCTTTCCATGAAAGGCGGCCCTTCCCACGTCGACCTGTTCGACTACAAACCGGAGTTAATCAAAGCCGACGGGAAAACCACAGGCGTCGCGGAAAAATTCGGCGGAGCACCATTGGTCGGACCGGTTCATCCCTTTTCCCAAAGAGGAGATTCCGGTGTGTGGATGACCGACTTGATGCCTCATCTTGCCAAGCATGCGGATGACCTTTGTATCGTCAATTCAATGCACACGGACATCCCGAACCACTCACCGGCGTTTGTCCAGATGCATACCGGCAGCTTTCAATTTGTTCGCCCCTCCCTTGGTGCCTGGACCGTCTACGGACTGGGAACTGAGAATGAAAACCTGCCCGGCTTCATCACTTTGAACCCACCGGCAGACAACGGCGGCGCCCGCAACTACGGCAGCGCATTCCTTCCATCGATCTGCCAGGGAACCCGGGTGGGCGGCAGTCAGATCCCGGCACTCTACGGGGCGTTTCTCAAGAAAGAACAGACTCCCGGACCTCCGATGAAGAACATTGCAAACGACCGGATGAGTCAGAAAGAACAGCGGGCTCAATTGGATCTCATCCGCGGGCTCAACCGCCACAAGCTTAAGAAAGATGTCTACCAGCCTCAGATCGAAGGAATGATCGAGTCATTTGAGCTGGCGTTCCGAATGCAGTCAGAAGTCCCTGACGCGCTCGACCTCACAGACGAATCCCAATCCACGTTGGACCTTTATGGAATCGGAAATGGCGCGGACGCCTTTGCCAGGCAATGCCTTCTGGCCCGCCGCATGGCCGAGGCAGGAGTGCGCTTCATCGAAATCTCCTCACCGGTCGGCTGGGATCACCATTCTCTGATTCAGGAGAGTCTCGCAAAAAACTGTCAACAAACGGATCGTCCGGTTGCCGCTCTCCTCACCGACCTCAAGCTTCGAGGTATGTTGGATGATACGCTGGTTGTCTGGGCCGGTGAATTTGGTCGCACCCCTTACATGCAGGGAATCAACGGCCGTGATCACAATCACAAAGGCTTTTCACTCTGGATGGCCGGCGGCGGCGTCAAGGGCGGCATGAACTACGGGGCGACCGATGAAATCGGCTACAAGGCAGTAGAAAACCCGATGCACATTCACGATTGGCACGCCACAATTCTCCACCTGCTCGGCATCGACCACAAGCAACTGACTTACAACTACGGCGGCAGAGACTTCCGGCTCACCCAAACCTCCGGCGAGGTCGCCAGAGAGATCCTTGCTTGAAACTGATGAAGTTCTTTCTTCCTCTAATCCTCTTTCCGCTGAGCTTTCAACTCCTGGCCGTTGAACCCGTAAAGATCACGGTTCGCGATAACGAAAATGGCTGGCCCGTTCCGCTGGTCGAACTTCGCACCACCCACAATGTCAGTTTCTATTCGGATAATGCGGGAGTCGTTGCCATTGATCTGCCGGAGTTGATGGGCGTCGATACGTGGTTCTCGGTGGAGGCAGATGGCTACGAGAGAAAACCGGATGGATTCGGTTTTCGCGGGGTTCGAATTTCACTCGAGCCTGGCAGTGAACATGAGATCAAGGTCGACCGCACAATCACAGCCAAGCGTATTGGACGTCTCACCGGAGGAGGGATTTTTGGTGAAAGCCAGAAATTGGGCGAGCACCTCGATTGGAAAGAAAGCGGGACGCTTGGAAGTGACAGCATCTTAGTTTCAATTCATAAAGGAAAAATGTTCTGGGCATGGGGCGATACCAATCTACCCAAATACCCACTGGGATTGTATCACACGCCCGGCGCTACCACTGAGACCAAACCACTGACAACTTTCGAGCCTCCGCTGGCCATCGCATTCGATTACTTTCGCGATACAGAAGACAAAGTCCGCAATGTCGCCAACCTCGCGCCGAAGGAAGCCGGGCCAACCTGGATCAGTGGGTATGTCAGCCTGAAAGACCATCAGGGGGATGAGCATCTCGTAGGCTGTTATTCCAAAATCAAACCTCCTCTTGAGTCTTACCGGGTCGGCCTCTGCGTCTGGAACGACGAAACCGCAAACTTCGAATCCACCCGGATCCTTTGGGACAAATCCACAGACAACGGAAAAAGACCTGCACTTCTGCCTCAAGGTCACCCGGCCTTCTGGACAGACAAAGCAGGAAAGGAATGGCTGCTCTTTGGTGATCCACTGCCCGACATCAAAATGCCACCCACATTCGAAGCCTGGCAGAATCCAGACACATGGGAAGCTCTGGAGCCCGTCAAGACTCTCAAGAACCCGGAAGGAGACACCGTAAAACTTCACCGGGGATCCATCGCCTGGAATTCATACCGGAAGAAATGGATAACAGTCTTTTGCGAGATGGAGGGGAAACCCAGCTATCTCGGGGAAATCTGGTATGCCGAAGCCGATTCACCACTGGGTCCCTGGGGAACCGCAGTCAAAGTGCTAAGCCACCATAATTACTCCTTTTACAATCCGAGAGTGCATCAGGACCTGACGCCAGAGGGTTCACCCGTTCTTCTCTTCGAAGGCACCTACACACAGATGTTCTCCGGATCACTGGCAAAGACTCCACGGTATGACTACAACCAGGTCATGTACCGCCTTGATCTCGATGATCCCGATCTCGCTCCTGCCCGGAAATAACGATACGCTTTTTCGGAGTTACAAAAACCGCCTGAGCGCATCGCTATCCGCCGTATAGAGCGCTGCTTCTTTTTGAGTGATATGACGCTGTTTCACCAGACTCGCGAGGGACTTGTTCATAGTCGTCATACCTTCGTCAGCTCCGGTTTCGATCGTGGAAAGCATCTGCCTTTCTTTGCCGTCACGAATCATGGCGCGGATCGCTTTGGTCGACACCATAATCTCTGCGCATAGAGAGCGACCTTCACGATTTGTCCACGGAACGAGTTGCTGGGTGATCACTACTTTTAAATTGGTGGCAAGTCGCTCCCTAATTTGCCCTTGCTCCATGCTGTCGAAAGCGCTGATGATCCGTGAAATACTGTCAACTGCGCCCGAAGTGTGCAAGGTGGCGAAGGTGAGGTGCCCGGTTTCAGACAAAGTCAGGGCGGCATCCATACTGGTTCGATCACGCATTTCCCCGAGCAGGACGATGTCGGGATCTTCACGTAACACACTTCGCAAAGCGTCGTGAAAGCTTCCAGTATCCACGCCGACTTCACGCTGAGACACCATACATTCCCTCGATTCATGGAGGTATTCGATGGGATCTTCGATAGTGAATATATGCTCCCGCCGATGCTGATTGATGTGATGCAAAAGGCTGGCGAGAGTGGTTGTCTTTCCAGAACCGGTGGCACCCGTGACAAGAACGAGGCCCTGTTTCAAATCACAGATACGGTTACAGATATCCATATCGAGACCGAGGGATTCGAGGCTGAAGAAATCCGAAGGCAACAAACGAACAGCCCAGGCGATCCGTCCCCGCTTGAAGAATACGTTGACCCGAATTCGACACCCGTCGAGCACGGTCCTCGCGCCGTCGTACTCACGATGTTCGCGGAATTTGGCGTAGTTTTCTTCACCAACTAACCGGGTGGTCAGATCTTCGAAAGGAACCCTGGATACGGAAGCCGGAACTTCCGCGATTTCCAGGAATCCGTTGACCCTGAGATAAAGTGCTCCGCCATCTGCCCAATGCAGGTCGGTTGCCCCTGAATCCAACAACAGGCGGAAAATTTCATCCAGGAGATCGCCGTTTGTGTTCTCGTGCATGATTACTGCAAGGCGCGACGAATGTCGGAAATGATAACCTGGCATTCCCCGGCATTGACCTCATCTCCGTTAATTCTGAAAACTTCCTGCGCATTTTCGAACGCCGTTTGAGCTTCATCGAGGTTGTCATCAGCTAGAAAGGCTTTGCCTAGATTAAACAGCGCCGAAGCGCGAAGGCGCTTCCTGCTCTCAGGTTCGACTTCAAGGCCGCGCAACAACCAAATCTGCGCAAGCTCGAAGTTTTGCTGATGAAGGTAGAGTTCCCCGGCGAGGATGCACTTCATCGCTTCAAGGCCGGTGGTCGGCAATTCGGGCAGCGGTTCAAGTGTGCCCAGTGCTGCGCCGCTTTTCCCGGAATCCTGCAAGGCCATGCTCAAACCAATGACTGCACGGTCTCGCTCATCGGATGTTCCGGCATGATCCCTGAGATAGGCAAACTGTTTGATCGCAGCCATGTGGTTTCCGGATTCCAGAAAAGCTTTGCCTCTCTGGAATTCTGCGGTCATTGAAGTGTCCACCGCCGCCCCCGTGCCTACCGTCGCAGAGCTTTGCGGTGAAATTGCAACGGGGGTGGGGGTGGTTTTACAACCACTGCTGAATATCAAGCACAGAGCCGCGCCGATTAATGGGAATGAATTCATGGTGTTTCCAGGAAGTCGTAGGGAGTGCTCTTCACTTCGATTCGTTCCTGAAGAATACGGGAACGAGTGCTGTTGTTTTTCTTTCGAACCGGATTGTCCCTTCCAAGACTCATCGATCCGTCATGAGCTCCCGGATGGGTGACGTTCCGGTTTACGTAACTTTGGCTGAGCCGCTCCGCTGTAGATGGAGTAAGCATAACGAAGGGACGAATAAGAACAATCAGCTCAGAGTTAATTTCGGTTGATACTTTCTTTTTGAAGAGAAGTGGCCCCAGCACAGGCACTTCGGAAAGGACTGGTACTTTGTTTTCATCGCTGGCCTTACTTCGATGGATCAAACCACCCAGTGCGACCATTTGCCCTGACTTGGCAACCACAGTGGATGAGATAGTCTGCTTCTGAATATCAGTGGTATCGAAAAAGTCGCCTTGCCCCACGTCCCCATACACAATGGTTTTGGTCAATCCGACCCGGGCGTTTTCCTGCATGATCCGGATTGTCACGGTGTTGTCTGCGTGAATTTTCGGTGTAATCACCAGCGTTGTCCCAATGTCCCGGCGCTCAGTCACAGGATCGCGGTCCACTTGAATTACCGTATTGTTTATACCTCCGAGGTTGTTCGCCGTCACATTGACGTCTGTTAAGATTGAGGTTTCATCGCCAACGAAAATTCGCGACGCCTCCAGGTCGGCAACCATCAGATTAGGAGTGGCCAACCTTTCAATCTTTCCTTCACTGTCGAGAAATTTAATCCGCGACTGGACTTCCTCTCCAATGACTTGAAATACCACGGAGCGGCTGTCGAAGCCGGTCTGCGCAAGACCAAGTAACCCGTTTTCGTTCAGCAAAGCGTTCCCTTCAGAATCGGATCGCGGAATATTAGCCAATCCATTGGCAAATCCCGAACTGATGTTGCCGTCCTGATTGTTGAAAAGGATGTCCACAGCACGCTGCTTTTCATCGCTCACGTCGAGGGCAAGCACTTTCACCTCAAGTAACACTTGAGCCCTTGGTCGGTCGAGTTCGGCAATGACATTTTTTATTTGTCGAATCGCGTCAGGGTCCGAAGATCGAAGCAGCAAGTTATTTGACTGTTTTACGGCAGCAACGTAAACAAGTCCGGGGTTAAGACGGGTCGGTTCCCCGCTTGCGGCGGCCTCGACTTGGTCGGGACGACTCTCCAGTTCATCCAACTCGTCTTGAAAGCGCGAAGTCGCCTCGATGCCATCCCGGTTCCGGCTGTTACTGCGAGAGCTTCGGGATGACGATGAACGGCTGGAGCTGGAGTTCGAAATCTGACCATCATCGACAAGAGTGGACAAGGTAGTCAGTTGGCTCATACGATCGATTGCACGTTCAATGTCCTCAATTTCATCCCCGTTCTCGTCCTCAGGTTCTACGTAAACTATCATCTCCTGAAATAGCTCCTGAAGACTGGCGGCAATATCCTCGGCACGGGGATACACGACGGTGATCACTTCAACCTGCTTTTGGTTGTTAAGACGACTTCCCTGAATGTATTCCTCTAGCGTCTCCACATAGACAATGCCGCTTTCCGGATCTTCCTGAAACCACAGTCCGTAGGAATGACAGACAGCTTTCAAGGCATTGAGGCAGTTAATATCATCCAGAAATATGCTAATTTCTTTGTCCCTGGCCCCCTCATTAACCACGATGGGTTTCCCCCATGCGTCCCCGATCAACTTGGTTACATGCTGCACCGGAGCCTCCCTTAGAAGTAGCGATTTGAGCATCGGGCTTTCTTCCGAATAACGGGTCTGGGCATTCAGACAGAAAGAAGCTAGAAGCAGCGTGAAGACGAGGAGCCGATTTGTATGTGTAAATTGCGTTTTCATGGCTGTGCTCGTTATCTCAGGATGATGCTCTCGTTCGGGCTTTTCTTCTGAAATGCCTCAATGTGAGTCGGATGAATTTCCCTGATCTGCAGGTAGAAGGAATAGCTCTCCAGAGCGTTGAGTGCACTTTGCTCGAAAGAATTTTCGTCATCTTTCGCTGACCGCGCACGCGTTCTCGAACGACGATCCTCTGGTCGGCGTCTAATCTGAACTAGATCGTCCTTCTTCACGACCTGCGGATTCGATTCATCCTGCAATCGGATTAAGGCCATTGGCGCGCTGGTTTCATCCTCGGGAATAATGATCGCGAGAATACTGAATTCTTCGGAAATCTCCCCGAGCGAAGTGGCGGAAAGCTCTTCCTGTGTTTGCTCTTCGGTCGGCTTTGCACTTCTTCGCTGGAAAGGGTCCACGAGATCCAGTTCATGCTTCCCATTTTCGTTTTTAAGGTCCTGCGGTGGTGTGCTGAGCGGAATGGCGGGTGTCTGGACTACAGGTGGCACTTGGGCACTCGGATCTCCGGCATGCGCGACTCCAGCCCCCAGCCACAGCATGACCAATGAATTTACTGCAATTGGCAGCCGGTTTTGCCTCCATGGATTGATGCGTTTGGATTTGATGTGCTTCATTTCACTTTGTGTTTCGTTTTCTGTTTTGAGATTCGGCTGGTCAGGCCCCTGCATTCATGGAGGCCATACCCATAAAAAATCCGATATAGACGAAAGCGACCATGCCTCCGACTATGATGATCAGGGCAGGTTCGACCAGTTTTCCAAGCAGATCGAGACGACGTGACAACTGGTCCTCATAGTATTCGCCGACAAACCGCAGTCCTTCATCGATGTTACCTGAATTCTCGCCCACTTTAATAAGTGATCCCGACAACGGAGAAAGACGACTCAACTTGGTAGTCTCCATGCCTGTCGAAAGCGACTTTCCGGCAAGCACGCGCTCGATTAGTCGCTCAAACTGAAACCGGTAATAGCGATTAGACAGAGTTCGGCGAGTCAGCTCCAGAGATTCCACCGCGGGGATACCGGAATCGAGCAAGAGAGCCAGAGTTTTGTTCCACAGGGCATTTGCTGAGAAACGCGATACTTTTCCAAAAAGAGGAATGCGTAAAAGGAGGTATTCGAGAAAGAAGCCAATGCGTTCGTGCCGCCGGAGGGCCGCCATCAGAATCGCGATCATGATCGGTCCGAGGATCAACCAATATCCATACTCAATAACCCAGTCGCTCGTATCGAGCAGAGCCCGTGTGATGGTGGGAAGTTTTTCCAATTCACCATCAAGAACTGAGGCGATCTTTGGAATGGCAATCGCAGTTGCGTAGTAGCCAACCCCCAACCCCATCAATACAACAATCGCCGGATAGGTCATCGCTTGCAGCACTTTGTTTCGGAGGTTCCGGCGTTGCTCCATGAGATTAACGCAGTAAGTGAACATTTGCGGCAATGAACCATTCGCTTCCCCCACTTCGATAAGACTGACTGGAAGAGGGCCTACGAAAGCCATGTGCTCACCCATCGCAGAATGGAGGGAGCTACCTTCACGCACCTGCTTCGCAACCTCCGCAAAAGCCTGGGCCAACATGCCCTTACTTAACGTCACAACGATCTCAAGACTTTCCACCACCGGCACATCCCCTTTAAGCAGAATAACCATTTGCCTGAAGGCCTGTTCGATTTCCGTCTTTCGAACCATGTAAGGCGTAAGAAAGCGCTCCGTTTTGGTCCGCGGGCGAACAGCCCCTTTCGGGCCGGACCGCGCAGGCTTTATGTCGATCACCATGACCCCTTGATTCCGCAACTGAGCGGTGGCCTCGCGGATCGAAGCACCTTCAACGAGCGCGCTCACTTTCTCCCCGTCCGCAACGCCGGTATAATTGAAAAACGTCAAAGCTCTCCTCCTTCCAGTTGAAACAGGGCGTGATCCTCATCGACAACTGTCCGCTCCAATTCTTCGAGGGTGGTTTCCCCATCCAGAACTTTGAGAAGTCCATCCCCTCGCAGAGTCAGCTCAGGAGCCTTGCGTTTGAGGTAATCGTTCATCGCGGCTTCGCTGTTTCCCTCCAGAAGAAGATCACGAACCTCATCGGTCACAGGTAACATCTCGTAGATGGCTGTCCGACCGGAGTAGCCGGTCATTCCACAATACGCGCAACCATTGACCCGTGGTATGCGAACCGGAGCCTTCCACCCGTACCGTTTGCAAGTCTCTTCCGATGCTTCCACCCACTCAAGACAGGCCTTGCAAGGTCTGCGAAGAAGGCGCTGAGCCATGACGAGCCGGAGGGTAGCGGCAACAAGATAGCGTGCAGCTCCCAGATCCACGAGTCGATTCAAAATACCTGGAGCGCTGTTGGTATGGAGAGTTGCCAATACCAAGTGCCCCGTCAGCGCACTTTTCAATGCCGTTTCCGCTGTTTCACCATCACGAATCTCCCCAATCATGATGACATCCGGATCGTGTCGGAGCACACTGCGTAGAGCCTTGGCAAAACTGACGCGCTCCTGCCGGCTGTCGACTTTGATTTGGGTCACTCCGTCCACCGGTTTTTCCACCGGATCCTCAATGCTGATAATATGAAGAATTTCCTGCTTTACCAGCTCACGCAATCCAGCATAGAGCGTCGTGGTTTTACCGCTTCCCGTAGGTCCGGATATGATGACAACCCCATTGGGAATTCCAAGAGAGCTCTTGAGTAACTGGTATTGCCTGTCGTGCAGCCCAAGCTCCTCAAGCCGCTCCAGAGACTGAGCTTCCCGTGTTTGGCTGAGCATCCGCAGGGTGACATGCTCACCGTGGATGGTTGGAACAGTAGCCAGACGGATATGGACAACTGTTCCGTTAAACTCGTGAGCGATATTTCCGTCTTGCGGTTCCCGCTTCTGCGAAATATCGAGGGTCGCTAATACTTTGACATAAGTGACCAACTCATCGGCGACCTGAACAGAAACTGCACGGTCCGAGCGAAGCTTGCCGTCCACCCGGATCTTGATCTGCGTCCCATTTCTGGTGGGGCAGAGGTGGATATCCGAAGCATTATTATCTAAAGCTCGTTGCAACAGGTAATCGAAAAGATGAACCGCTTGATCTATCTCACCTTTCACCAGAGCATCCGGATAATTACGGGCGAGAGCACTTGCGAAGGCGTCCGGATCATCCGGCTCTACCGTAACGATCTCCAATTCAGGCAACAGATGTTCCACCTTGCTCAAAAGCGCGAAGTCCATTCGATCCTTCACACAAACCTGAAGGCGGGATCCCTCCAGAGAAACCGGTAAGACCCCGAGCCCTCGCGCCATTCGCGGCGGCAGCAGGTCAAGGACCGGCTGAAGGATGGACACTTTCGTCACATCTATAAATTGAGCAACGGGTGTCATGAGTTGTAGTGGATCTGCACGATGAACTCCATGCGCATACCGGCTTGATGGGGAGACGGAAGGATTTTGATATCCTTGAAGTGATAGGAGGGCTTTTCATGAGACTGCCTCACCAGAAACATGAACATGTGCTTGTACTCTCCCTCAAGAACGTAGCGAATTTCCCGAGTGCTGTACGGAAGGCTTTCTTTTGCTTTCTCTTTAGTTGCCTGCGTGACTGCTGCGGCCCGAGCTGCTGCGGCCCGTCTCATCTCCAGCGGCACTTCCGGC
Source organism: Verrucomicrobiales bacterium (assembly GCA_048267005.1). Taxonomy (GTDB): domain Bacteria; phylum Verrucomicrobiota; class Verrucomicrobiia; order Verrucomicrobiales; family DEV007; genus JABDJT01. The sequence goes on from JBLWYI010000012.1 coordinate 171,753, forward strand.
GTGGATACCGGACGTCTAACTTCTTCAGCTTCGGGTTCTTCACGGGTCTGTTCCTGTTCGACGATTCTAAGCTGGTGTTCGATGAGCGCCCGGGAAATCTCATTGCTCAAAGCCAGAGCTTCCTGCTCGTCCGCGGGGATCGGTTTCCCAGCCTGCTTCCGGACCGCCTCATTGTAGGCATGAAGCTGTTTCTGAAGTTCAGAAGCCTGATGTTCCAACAAAAGCGCGTCCTCGACTTGCAAGAGTTTTAATTGGTCCGCGTGAGCCACCATGCTCTGCATAGCACGCCCGTTTTTTTGGGACTGCTTTTTCCATGTCGCATGACCGAGAAAGCCTCCCACGAGGAGACATATCACGATCGAAATCACCAACCAATGCCAGCTGTTTGTCTGTCGGATCGAGGTCATCAGCGTAGTTTGCGGTAGTCGACGTCCAATTCGAGTTCGAGGACGACTTTGCCTTCAGCGTCCCGACGCTCCGCAACGCGGTTGCGAACGATGCGTAGATTCTTGTCAGCCGAAAACTTGTTGAGCTCAGTCCCAAGTGTCAGCCCCTCCTCAGGATCTGTGTAAACTCCCCGGACTTCGATCATCCCGCCCCTGTCTGAAATCGATTCGAGACGCACAGTGTCGCCGGCATATTTACTGAAGAAATAGGTCAGATGAATGAACGCAAACAGCGGCTTCCGTCTGTCCGCCAGTTTTTGCTGAAGGTTGACCGCGCTGTCGTAGTTGCCTTTCACCTGGCTCTTTCTCTTTTCAGCCTCCTCGATGCGTTTCTCGAGTGGGCCTAACTCTGCAACAACATCCTGATATTCGCTTTTCACCGAATGAAGCAGCAATTCTGAAAGCCCCCATGGTCCAGCAACTGAAAGGATCAGGATGAGCAAACTGGGAATGACGATAAAGGCATGATTGAACCTTTTTCGAAGCACATGCGGGTTCCTGATTGGAACCGGAGTGTTGAATTGATTGGCCTGCCCCAGTGCCGCCTGACGGGCTGCTCCTTCCAACAACGCATCCAGTTCGGGGTAATCCGGTTTAGGAAAATTCTCGATCGCTCCCAGAACCGGAGCCATATGGAAGGTCTCAGCTCCCAATACAAAAACAGAAAGAGATTCGCCGTTCATCAAGTAGCGATTCCCGCGAGCAAAACGTGTCTTCCAGGTTTCAGGATCGCGCTCTAACTGCCGCAGGCCTCCAGACAAACTGAGAGGCCCGGGTTGATCAGGAAGGTTTCGGGCTGGAAGCACAAAACCATGGTCCCGGCCAAACAGGATGAGAGTTTCTTTATCGCGATTCCGGTGCGCGTTCCAATGCGAGGCGCAAGCCAATTCAAGAGAGCCCACACCGTCGAACTGAAAGCCGGATTGATTCAGTTGCTGGTGAAGACCGTCAACTCGCTGCCGTTCAAAGGCACCGGTAATCAGACAGGGTTCAAGGACTCCTACCAGACTTCCACTTCCACCTGCGCAAACCAACTCCATTCCATCCCCGCCGGATTGCTCTGCTATTTCGTGAGCCAGCATTTGAGAGGCTTCGCCGAAAGCCAGTTTGGCAGGTAGCGATGTCTCTAAACGGCTGACTTCACCATCAAGCAAAATCCTTACAACTCGTGTTTTCTGTTCATGAAGAAAATTCAGGATGCCAACCGGTATTGAGTTAGAGCCCCCCGCTTCGTTCAAGCGGCTAACGGCATTGCGATGGAAACAGAACGCGGACCAGTCGCGGCCATCATAAGTCAGCACCGCTGTCCGCTTATTCAAAATTTTTGTTTGGTTTGCCATCAATTCCGCACACGCAGAGCCCTCCTCTGTCAAAGTTCGGTCAACCTGAATTCGATTCTGTTCGTTCCCGGTTGAAGATGGACGAGCCGTGCCCCGCCCCCATAAAGCCCAGCTTCGACACCCGTCGTCGGAGTTCCGAAGCCATAGATAAAGACTGCGCGATTGCCTGCAGTCAGTCCGCTCAAGCGAAATTGAAACGGGTTGGCGGACGCTTGTTCCGGTCTCGCCGGATTGCTCCAGGAAGTTCCGTTCCAAGTGAATTCAACACTGGCGATATTTCCAGTAGTTGGGTTAACCGGAAAATTCAGATCAAATTCCGGCGTGAAATAAACAATTCGCAAAGTGAAGTCGGTGAACTGTTCTTTGGTTGTATAGTCCGTTCCGTCCGCAGCCCTTACGATGATCTGCCCTTGGAGATCGACGCCCTCCGGGGTTAATCGCAGAGGAAATTCAAGATCTTTGTCCTGCCAATCAATACCACCAGTCGTTCCGTCGCGCCCCGCACTACGCAGACCGGAGAAGGAACCTCCTTCAAGGATCACTTCCCATTCGTTTTTCCAGCCATCCAGAAACTCAGACGGCCTGCCTTCATCCCCATGCAATTCAGTGATCAGACTGTAAGCTCCCCTCCATCCCACACCCAGTTCCGGCGCCCCAAAAGCACCCGAGAGCTTGCCGGCACTGCCGATAGGAGCTCCCACCGGCAAAGAAGCGGGCAACTGAAGTGTCCGAAACTGGTGTGCAGCAGCGTCCCGTTCGGTCCCCGCAGAGTCCACCACCTCTTTGGAAAACAGAAATTTCACCTCGTCTGCATTTCGGGGCAGACGACCAAAATCAGAAACAAAACTCGAACTCCCGAAACTCTCAAGATCCTCCACCACCTGTCGGCCAATCAACGCGGTTTTGTCCGCGCGGGCCTTGCTCTGCGTCGTTCCGATAGACACCGTAGCCACCGTAGCCAGGCCAACCATGATGGCCAGAACTACCAATAGCTCCACCAGAGTAAAAGCACTCCGCTGTCGGCATCGATCACTGAGGGAAGAACAGTTCATTCAGGATGGATGTCCATGTTTTTGAGTTCGAGAATGAAGAATTCGCTATCGTCAACATTACTGAAAGAGCGGGTATTCAGATTCATTCGCCCTTCTTCAGGCTTGCCGTCCAACCTTCCAGCCCCACCGCGGAGGTTACCGGTCTCAAGCAGCAATTCATCACTGGTCAACTCATCCCACTCAGTATTACCGCGAGGCGCGACAAGGAGAAGTCGGCGATAAATCGTTTCTGTAAGATCACTGAGGTCTTCACAGTGCTCGTAGTAAAGCAGGCGATATACGCCAAGCGGCTTTACCAAATTTGTTTCCTCAACCGTGGCACCGCCGTATTTATCTCCAATTTGGGGGAAACTGTTCACACCGTATTCCCATGCTTCGCGAATTGGGGCCTCCAAATAGGGACCTTCCCAGCCTTCGCATAAGAGAGCCTGATAATCTTTGAAAGCTAGGAATTCATCGGAATCGTCGGAATCAACCGTATTCTCAACAATGCCGGAAATACTCGGCACCATCAAAAACCAAAGCCCATAGGTTTCGTAGAACTCCATCAACATTTCGACCTGCTCATCGTCTATATGCCCCGCAGTAAAAGTGTTTGTGAAATCAGATGAGGGTAGCGCATTACCTTCGTGGTCAACAAATCCCTCTTTCAGCCTTCGAAAGTTATCGCTTTCAAACCTTAAAAACGCCTTCTTGATTTCCTGCATCTCATGCAGAGTCATCTTGTACTTCGCTTCCTCGATATTTTTTCGCCCATAGGTACCGGCAATACTTGTGGCAATTACGACAAGAATCGCCAGCACCACCAGGAGCTCTAACAGAGTAAACGCCCGCTTTGATGGCAGGCCGATTGAATTTGAAATAATTGTCATGGCGTAAGTTTCGGCTGACGAAAAAGTGCCCCGTGGAGCCTGAAAGGCTTCACGGGGCAGGTTATGGTTCGCTCTAAATCGAATCAGGAATCATCCCGGATCCTCTCCTGATCATCGATGAAATTGTCGCGCAGCGAAGCGATTGAGTAGCCTTGAGGACTGAGCACATCTACCACCACTGGAGGATCTACTGTAGACCCGATCGCCCCGTATGACTCGACAGGAACGCGAATCACAGCAAGGTAGCGGCTGTAGTCGGTGTCAGTCTGGTCTTGACGTTTACCAACTGCCGGCGCGTCAGCCCGAACCGATTTTCCCTGATAGATAGAAGCGAAACGACCGAAGCCCATGACGACGAGGTAATACTTCTCCTCACCACTTGGAGCTACCGTAGGATCAGCCACCTGCTCAGGCTTGAGGCCTGCATTGGTGATGATTTCTTCACTGAAGTTCGGAGCCGTTGCCATGCCGCCGTTCGGATGAACGAAGGCGAGTTTGTCAGTGGTGATCGCGTCAAGAGTGGCCTGCGCGTCGCTGACTGCAGTTGTCCAGTCCGCTTCTGTGGAGTAAGGACCGAAAGTTGCACCGGATAGCGTCGTGTAGGTGTAGTCACCATTAGTAGCGTAGTCATGCGTTGCATCGGTGCCGTCGGAGTTGGTGACGAAGTCCTCATTGTTGGTGCGAGTTTCAGAGTCACCAACAACCATAGTCGCCTTTGTATTCACTGTGCTTACTGCAGAACCGAAGCTCCCGGTAGGGATACCTCCAACAGTATTGGTCGTTTCAAAGGTTGAATCATTGGCTGGACTCCGATCAACGAGGTGAAGGTAGGTAAAATCCATGCCTGCTGCGGCGAGGTTATTCAACACCACATCCGGTGCAGGTTGAACATCAAGCGTAGCGTAGCCGATTGGACCATTCAGCCCCATCCCGGAACTTGATGAAGTTGCTCCTCCATGACCGAGAAACGGAGTGTAGAGGTTACCCTCATTGTCGACCAGCGAATCCATTTCATCAGGCAATGCGTAGTCGTTTATCGCACTCCAGTGCTTGACCACTTTCTTCAGGATGGCCATATCCGAAATCTCCATAGCCGTCTTAGCCTGGTCATCCAACTTCTGATAGGTAACGGCCACTCCTGCTCCGATCACCGCGATGATCGCGACGACCACCAACAGCTCGATCAGGGTGAACCCTCTTTGGCAACTGCGCTTCATCCGTCGCAGCCGCGTTTTCATTTCTTGTTTGTTCATTTTCATGACTTCTGTTTTTATCTTTTTTCAGGCATCCCTCTCGGGAGATGCCGTGGTTTTCGTTTTATTGATCTCCCATGCTTGTGCACGGGGTTTGGTTCTCGCCGTTCACCCTCTGAACCGGTTGAAAATCGATTGGTCGTTGAGACCTTTGTTTTTAGTTATTCAATTCAATCCCCGTATCCACTACGAGCGATTGGCCGCTAAATGAGTCACCCCTCTCCGGGCTTCGGATTACTGAAGTTGACCACGAAGCGGTATTCCTTCCCGCAACTGATCAGGACTTCTTTCTGACCCCGCTTAAGAATCTTCATGTCGATCTCGATATGGCCGAATCCGTCATGCAACAGCAAATCATCCAGCACCGTTGTCAGAGTCGAGCGCACTTCACTGACCTCCGGAGATTCCAGAATCGCAGCAGCCGGGATGCGGCGCGTTTCGGTGTTTGGTGTTGCCATGCCCTTACCTCGCAGCGTTGTGTTTCTGAGTGACCGGCAGATTACGAATCCACCTGGTCGCCAACTGCTGTGACTTCGCTACCCGTTCGAATGATCCATTGGTCACCGGCAGGAATTGCCCCATAGATCCGGCTCGTTCCCACAGAGATATCATTGCTGTGCAACTCGTGCAGTCCACTTGGGGTTAGCGAGGTCACCATCGTTGACCCGGATTTGGAGAAGAAATAGATGTTATTACCAACAACAACCGGAGTGGCCCAGCAACCATCTGGAAGCCGTAGATTCCAAAGTTCCTCACCAGTGCGCCAGTCGAGCCCCGAAGCAATTCCCGCCTTGCTGACCAGAATGATTTGTCCTTTAGCAAACACAGGGGAAGCGAAACTCGCAGTATTCTTCTTGTCGGATTTCCACACGACACGCTCTTTAGCATCCCCACGCCGAATCAACTGAGTGTGTCCTTTTTCGGATGAAGGAGCCAGCACGTAATCACCAAATACAAGCGGAGAAGCGACGGTGTTACCTTCAACACCTTCCACCACCCAGCTCTGCTCACCAGTTGCCTTATCGAGTTCCTCGACCAACCCGTTTGAACAAATAATCACCGCATCTTCAGTCACAACCGGAGTACTCCAGGAAACGCGCTTTTCCCGGTCAACTTTCCAGCGGGTCTCGCCATTCTTCTTGTCGAGGCAAAGAAGGTAAGACGGCCCATCATGATCAACGAGCAGGTAAAGGGATTCCTGATCCTGAACCAGACTTCCGCCAAGACCGTGATTCCCCTTGGGCAAACCCTGCTTCTTGCCAACATTCAGGTGCCAAAGTTTTTCCCCCTCGTGATTCAAAGCGACAAGATCTCCACTCTCAAACCAGGCATACACACCCCATTCATCAAGACAAGGCGATGGAGCGGCACTGGATCGATACTTGTTACTGGGTTCAGGATCAGAAGACGGCAGGGTAACAGTCCAGGAGATCTTTCCACTTTTCTGATCAATACGAGTCACTGCAACCTTTGTCTTCATCGGGCCGTTCGCAGCCTGGATGAGCCCCTCCATGGATTTTCCTGATCCTTTACCGCCCCCCTTGCTCTCTCCGCCTTTACTCCCCCCTCCTTGAGGCCCGCTTGATTCACCCTTAGTTTTTTCAGCCTTGTCTTTCGGATTTTTGTAACCAGCACCCTCTTTGGGCGCATCAACCTGCTCTGCGGCTGCCTCAGCCAAAACCGCACAAGTGACATAGACTCCACCGTTACCGAAGACCGGAGATGACTGCCCATACCCGGGAAGGGTAACTTTCCAGGCGACATCAGAATCGTCACCCCAGTGCTTGGGCATCTTTCGTTCGGAAACTCCATGGTTTGCCCCCCCGCGAAACGAAGGCCAAGCAGTCGCACTTGAGTTTACTGGAAACAATCCAGGCAATGGAAGCACTTCAACATCGTTAAGATGCCCCTTTTTGGATGCACCGGCAATCGTCCAGAACTGCCCGTTACCAACTGGAACTGAACGGTGAAAGATGCGCCCATGCTGGTGATTGACCGAAGTGGCAGCCCACTCGCCTTTATTAGGGTCGAGAGAATACAACACACCGTCCATGCCGGAGTTAAAAAGCACATCACCGGATGAAAAGGTGGAACTACCAAACCCCTTGATCCGGGAAGTAGCGGGGAGATCCGGACCTTTCCTCCAGCTCTTTTTCTCAGGATCGTATGCGAAAACTGCATTGGACGGACCGCCCTTGTCACCCATTCCACCAACCCACCAAATCTCACCGCCGGCGACATCCATAGTACCGGCGCGGCGAATCCCGGGCATTGCCGGCAAATCCTTCCAGCCTTCATCCCGGTTGTTAAGATCAAGAGACCATCCATTCTCGTGCCATGTCCCGTCGCCACCATTAAGTTCCCATCCCCCAATGACATAGAGCACGTCATTCATCACCACAGCATGATGTGAAGACACCTTGCCCGGCAAAGAAGGCCAATCGCTCCAGACTTCTGTTTTCGGATCATAACACCGGACGGCATCAGTGGAGAACATCGCTTCATCTTCGTCCGGCGCGTTGGTCGCATACATTCCCGCCACCCGTATAATCAAACCTTTCCAGTTGACCAATGCAGTTCCCTGGACCCCTTGATCTTCGGGGAGCTTTTCCCAAGCAGCATCCCGTTTATCGATCGGGTAACGAAGAAAGTCAGCGGACAAATTCTCTCTGCTATGTTCATGGGCGCCCCCTGTATGACCACCATATACATACACATATCCATCTGAAACACAGGCTCCAAAGCTGGAGATCTTCTGTGTAACCGGAGGCGGGAGATTCGCTACGTCGGCATGGACGCAAACCGACGTCAAAAGCAGCAGATTAAAAGCAAGGAATAGTTTCATGTTCGTGTAGTAGATCAGACCAAAATTTTCACTGGATAGATATTAACGGCTGAACAATCGAACAGACGTTCCAGTGAAATTTGAGTCGCAATTCTGCTCGAAACCCGAATTCCTGCTAACGGTGTATTATTCCGAAATTAGCGATAAACGTGCGAAACCGCATTTCGCCGCCAAACGGAAGCAAGCTTCCACTACCTCATTCGGGGATCCCGGACTGATTGAATGCCCCGCTCTACTTCTATAGCCGCCTGCGAACTCTTAATCACTCACTTCCATACCACAACCGGACTTCGGCTTCGCAGCGCAGTGAACCTGTTTCGGAATCGGGCTCGATCTTCAACGCTTTGACTCCTACAAAATCGTTGGGTTGTTGCAGTGAGTGAATCCACTTCACAACTGACTCAGCGTCTCCTGTAACGGCGACATTCAACCCTGCCGATTCAAAGAAGCTGCCTTCAAATTCCTCGTCCTCTTCAAGCGGGGCTTCGATCAATTCCTTCGATCCGATTCTCACACCGCTCTGCGCGGCGGTCACATCCACACGTGCAATCAAATCACTCGAGGCTTTCCCGCGCGTCTCAAAATTCGGAACGTTCGACGCAACCCATTCACTGCGCTGCTCCCATTGCGCCCGGGTTGCGATGAGCGTTTCCAGCTCCTCGACCCGTTCCGTCAACCGGTCACTCTGTGCCCGCATTCCCGATATCTTCCGAACTCCCGCAACAGTCACCGCCGATCCAACAATCAGCACAAACATCAGCCCGAAGATCCAGCCCAATACTTTCTCACGTTTCGTCATCGAATTATTTCACTCCCTCCAGTTTAAAGGTGGCCGCCCCGTTTGCCTGAATTTCCGGTTGATCAAATTCCCAGCCATACTCGGCAACTGCTTCGGAAATTGAGATCTCGTCGAGGAATTGAAAGGCGGCTTTCGTGGTGGGAGACTCCCCTTCGATCACGACCTTCTCTTCGTCGATTTCCACGCGACTTAAGTTCACCCCGCTGGCACCGGGTGTGGATTGAAGTGCTTTCAAAACTTCCAAAGGAGTCGCATCCCGATCCACTGCCGGGGCCACTTCAAGCCACTGCGCTTTCATGTTCTCGACCCGTGAGGCGATCGGGCTCAGCTCACCGATCTGTTCCAGCAGTTGCCTCTGCCGGATCGATTCGACAACACCCATCGCCGTCAGCGCTCCGACAACCATCATCGCCGCAGCCGCCATCACACTCAGCCGCTTCCTGATCACCTTTCGCCTCGCGCTGACCAACTGATGCTGGCGTAACCACCCCGGAGTCATACTGCTGCGGTTTTGCGCAATGGGCGCAGGCCGTTTTCCCTGCCTCACAGCCAATCCGGTTGAATTCTGAAGCACAGCAGGGTCACCTCCCGCGGTCCATAGATCGAGGACTTCCGGACGAAGCTCGATTCCCTGGCAATTCAGTTGAAACAGCAATCGCTGAATCTCATTGCCACACTCCGCGCCGACACCCGAGACCGACAACTGATCAAAGTAGATGAGGCGACCATTCCTGGTAAAAGCCACCACCAGCTTTCCAAGCTCCCTCCACACCGCAACCGTATCGCCAGTCCAGGGCAACATCGCCGCCGATGCGCAAACTTGATCAGGGAAAACCACACCTTCCCAGACATGGCTCCCCTGTACCGGGGCATCCACGCGGAGCAGTGTGTTTCGAGGAGTCCCCGTCAGCACTTCAAACCCAACCCCTTCGAGATCAGCTGCAATTCCTGATCGTTCCGCCTGCATTCTGGCCGTCGCTTCAAGCCCATCAGTATCGGTGGCATTGGAGAGAAGCGGCAGGGCAACAACCGACGAAACCGGTAAAGCCAGAAAACGACGTCCGCGGGCATTCAGCGCGAAGCTCCGGTCTGCGGCCGATGCCCCACCGATCAATTGAGGCTCCCGCCCGGGCACGACAAACCACTGTTCCCACGAACTTTCGCCGGGAAACCAAATTGATCGCTTTTGGTTGATGTCAGTCTTTGCCATTCGAAATTCTCGTTGTGATCTGTCCCCGCCAAATTCGGTTTCCGGACACGTCTTGAACTTCCACGATCCGTTGTCTCATATCAGCAAAGTATCCCTCACACTGGATTCGCCGAGTGGTTCCCTCAGCCGTGAAGAAATCAGCGGTCCCCGCTTCGGCTACACCGAAAGCTTGCAGCGCTTCCCTCACCGAAACGAAAGGCCTGTCATCCACTGTCCCGCGAATTCCATCCACCCCGTCACGACGAAGCACCTGGCTGCGGGCCACTTCAAACGGAACGCCAAGCACCGCTGACAGCACATCAGGTTTGGCCGCGTTCAGATCAAATTTCCCCGAAGAATGAACCGTAAACGAATTCGACCAGTCCGGCTTGAGCAGTTCCAGCCGATCCATCCCCCGGACGTTCCGCATTTCATCCAGAGTCGAAAACGGTCGATTGAAAGGCATTCCCCGCCGCCCCATGGCTGTGTAGGCATCTGCTTCCGCTCCGTTCAGCCCGGCCAAATCATCCGCATCAATCCAATCAGCCAGGGCATCGGTTAGAGCCGCAGCCTCCCGTTCATCCATCCCCCACCCTCTCAGCAACCGTTTCACAACCGGTTTCTGCGGCCCTGACAAAACCGGATTTATCGGGATCAATCCCTCCTCTGTTGTGAGGTCCGCCACAAAGCCACCACCTTCCCCCATGTCACGCCGCAGGACAGGATCACCGGCGCTTACCCGCGGATGAGAGGCGATTGCCAATCCCGTCTCGGCATGCCGGGCCGCCAGGGCGCTCTTCCGCAATCCGGAGATCCAGAGCGAATCGAGCGATACAAACCTCGCCGCGCCGAAGATGACCATTCCGAGAATAGCTATCAACCAGAAGACCACAATCAATGCAGAACCGCGATCTGTTCGAGCTTTGGTGATCATTGCGCTGCCACCCTCCTGTAGTTCGGTATCCAGAACACTTCCGTCTCTTCCAGATCTCCGCGAATCGTCCGGAGTCGAATCAACTCGGGTCGCAATTCTCCGGTTACATACCAGTCCCGAACCCAGTTACCCGAAACCGGATCCTGACACTCCCACACAAATCTCGTGAACTCGCCGATCAACCGGAGTTCGCTCAGCTTCATACCCTCTTTGTAGTGGGAAACCCACACCGCATTATCTCCGCGAAAATCGAACCCCACTGTATCAGCGAGTGCCGTTTCCCCTCCCACATCCAGGATACCGGTTTCACCAGCCAAAGTGAGATGTGCTGGAGACAGCGAGACCTCCACTCCCGGCCCGAGCCGGGCGAGGGTCGATCGCATCACCTTCGTAAAATTCATTTCCCGCACCGCTGCCTTTCGCGCCCCGGACGATCGTACTCCCAACTCAAGGGCACCGTTGGCGATACTGTAAACACCCCCTATCAACAACATCGTGATCGCCAGCCCCGCGATCACTTCGAGCAGGGTGAAACCTCCCGAAATCTTTTTACGATCCAACAGGGTTGGATCGATGAACGAACCCTGTCTGTTCGTGAAATATTTTTGTGCTACCACTTTCATGATCTGTATATCACCACCTCCATGGTTCGGGAAAAATGATCAACTTCCTCGATGCGGGCCGTTGCCGACACGCGATACAATCCTGTGAGCTCCTGCCCGAACTGATTGGCCAACAGCTCGGGCGCTATTTCAGCACTGACAGAAACGCCGCTGCCGTCCGCCGGGAATTCAACCACACCGGTTCGAAACGAACGGCTGTGCTGGATCTCGGTAATGACAGATTCCAGTTTCTTCAAACACATCGCCTCCTGACGCGCAGACATCGTTGCGACGGACAGCCGGTCCAACGCCGCTACCATCGCCGTTGCCACGATGGCAAACAGACCAATCGCGAGGATGATCTCGAGCAATACGAAACCCCGGCGTCGCGATGTCTGGAGGCGGATAATCATCAGTTCAGAATGGAGACTCGCTCTTCAGCAACCTCTCCGGTCAGTGGGTCAAAGTTCATCTCAATGCTTCCGGTGGCCGCCGTCACCCGAAGCGAGACGGGTTCACAAATTCCATTGGGCAGAAACCGCCACGGGATGTCACCGGGTGACTCCCATTTTGAGTCGATCAATATTTCCAGTTTGGGAACCTCGAACCGCTTCCCGGTTTTCAAGTCACTGATTCCCTGTTCATCCAGCAGAAGGATGCGCGTCTGTTGCCCGGTCACGGCGTCAAGACTTGCGGCCCGGGCCGCCGTTTCAATTCCTCCGGCAAATCTTCTGAGCTGATGCTCCTCGTTTACCGAACCAATGGAGAGCGATGCTGCGCCGAGGATCAGCATCGCAACAGAAAGCGCGACGACGATCTCGAGCAGGGTAAAGCCATTCCGGTTCTGTAAACGAATCTGCATCAGAGGTCCCAGTTGCCAATGTCATCTTCGTTTCCGGCAATACCGTCAGGTCCCGCCGAAAACAGATCGAATCCGCTGCTGTCCCGACGTCCGGGTCGGGCGTACTGATATTCTTTGCCCCAGGGATCGAACAGCATCTTCTTGAGAAACGGACGCCAGTTCTTTGGTAGCGGCCGCGACGTGGGCTTCTCAACCAATGCCATGATTCCCTGTTTCGTGGTCGGCAAAAACATGTTTTGCGTCTCATAAGTTCGCAATGCTGCGGTGATTGTGTTGATGTCCGCCTTGACGCGGCTTTCTTTCCCGACGTCGAGAACTCCGACGAGGTAGACGATTCCGGAGCCAACCAGCAGGGCGATGATGCCAAGCACCAGCACCATTTCCATGAGCGTGAAACCCCGTTTCGAGTTGTTTTCTATTTTCTTCATTGGTTTATCCGAGTCCTGATATGGTTTGAAAAATTGCGGAAATCATGAGGTAGGCCATCGCTCCGACCATGCCGGCCATGAGCACGACCACGGCGGGTTGGATGATGGCACTGAGCCGGTCCACCCGGCGGTTCAGCTCCCGGTTGAATCGATCAGCAGCCCGTTGCAGGGCACCACTGAGATCACCGGTTTCTTCACCAACCGCGACCATGTCGATCATGAGTGATGGGAATTCCCCCGCCCGGTCAATCGCCCGTGACAGCTCCGCCCCGTCGCTGATGGAGTTCATGACCCCGTCCAGTTTCCTGCGAAAGTAGAGGTTCCCTGTTGCGGCACGGGTCAGTTCAAGCGCTTTGGTGAGGGGCAGTCCATTCTTCGTCAGATTGGCCAGGGTCTCCAGAAACTGAACATGAAACCGCTCGCGAAAGACCCGTCCCATGAGCGGCCAGCGCAGTTTGAACTGGTCCCAACTGAGTGGTTTTGTTTTTGATAAAAACCCAGCAACACCGACTAACACTACCACAATCCCCAACGCAACAGGCCATCCTGATTTGGCGAGATCGCCGGCATTGACAATCAGTTGAGCGCCGAGCGGCAGCGATCCACCGGTTGAATCAAGCAGCTCCATCAGCTTCGGAATGAGAAAAACGAGAAACAGAATGGAAACGCCCACAGCGGAAGCGATGAGGAATGATGGATAAATCAAGGCGAACAACACCCGGCCTTTCAAGCTGGCCATGGAACGCAAATGCTCAGCCTGACGCTCAAGGATTTCCCCGAGTGACCCACTGATTTCCCCTGCCGCTACCAGGTTGCAATACAGATCACCAAAACTCGGTGATGTCTCAGCAAGGGCATTGGAAAGCGGAATTCCATCCCGGATCTTCCCTCGAACACTTGAAGCAATTTCTTTGATCCCGCTCAACTCGCGGCGGCGCTCCATAATAGCGAGAGAGGGCTCAAGCTGAATCCCACCCTTCAAAAGCTCAGACAACTCCTCGGTAAATTCCAATACTCGGGCAGACTTAAGTTTCACCCCCTGAACCGGAACGGAATCGCCCGCAGGCGCATGATGCACCGGATCCGTCCCCGCTGACAAAACCTCTTCGAGAGCCAGCGGCTGAAGGTTGCGGGCATCGAGCGTCCGGAACGCAGCGGTCCGGTCCGGGGCTTCCAGCTGGCCGGTGGTTTCGGTGCCGTTTCCGGCAAAAGCACTGTATTGATAAGTTGGCATTTACGGACCAGCCACCAGGGGGGTGGGTGCAAATTGTTTACCGGTCAGGGTCGCGCTGAGGACCTCTTCAATGGTGGTTTCGCCGGCAAGGGCTTTTTCCAAACCGTAACGACGCATCGGGACAAACCCGTCCCGGTGAGCCTGTTGCTGAAGCTCAGCCGTTCCTGCGCCCCGGGCGATCAGTTCCTGCATGTCTTCGGTGACGATGCAGATTTCAAAAATGGCGAGCCGCCCGTGATAGCCGATTCCCCGACACGCCGGGCAGCCTTTCGGCACGTAAGTTTGGGCGTTGCCCCCGACCGAAACTCCCAGCCGGCGAAGCGCTTCCACATCAGCAGGACGCGGCTCCCGGCATTTCATACAAAGTTTCCTGACCAATCGCTGAGCAACAAAGGCACGCACCGATGACGAAACCAGAAACGGCTCAACCCCCATGTCGACGAGCCGGGTTACACCGGAGATAGCGTCGTTCGTATGCAGCGTCGAGAATACCAGGTGCCCCGTCAGGGCCGATCGAATAGCGATTTCGGCTGTCTCCAAATCCCGCATCTCCCCCACCATGATGACATTGGGATCTCCCCGTAGAACTGAGCGGAGCCCTTTGGCGAAGGTCAGTCCAATGTCCGGCTTGACCGCAATTTGAACCACTCCCCGCAATTTGTTTTCCACAGGATCTTCGATCGTAACAATTCGACGCCCCGGTGTATTGATCTGCGAAAGGAAAGCATACAGCGATGTCGATTTACCGGAACCGGTGGGCCCTGTCACCAGAATGATTCCATTCGGAAGCTCGAGAAGCTGATTGATCGTTTGATGCAATGATGGCGATAACCCGAGCCGGTCCAGACTGAAAGTTTCCTGCCCCAAAAGACGCAAGCTGACACTCTCGCCCTCTACCGAAGGAATTGTGGCAACCCTGACATCAATCTGATTCCCATCCAGCGTCATCCGAATCCGCCCATCCTGAGGGAGCCGTTTTTCCGCGATATCGAGCCGCGCCATGATCTTGATGCGGGAAATAACCGAAGCCTGTAAGGAACCGATTCCGTCCGGTGCAGGGATTTCCTGCAAGACTCCATCCACCCGATATCGAATTCTCAGATTTCGATCATGCGGCTCCAGATGAATATCCGTGGCCCGCTGCTCAAGCGCCCCGCGGATGATCTGATTCACAAACGCAATCACCGAAGCTTCATCGTCCCCTCCATCGTCAAGAATCATGGTTTCCTCCCCAATCATCATGTCTTCGGAAATCTCTCGCTCAGCCCCCCGATTCTGTAGAATCTCGATAAAACGCCCCGCTCCAACCCCATACAAATCATTCAGGCCCTCCGCCACCGCGAGTCTGGGAGCAATCATCCAGTTTACTGAATTTTTTAAATTTCTAACCACCAGGGAATGACGGGCCAGCGCAAACGGATCGTCCGTTGCGAGTTGCAACACTCGTTCACCGGAAGCGGATTCCAAAAACCCAACCGGCAACACCTGATGCCGCGAAGCGATATCCGCCGGAACAGCAGAACGCAGTTCCCGACGCATTTCCTCATCTTTAATGGTCACACCATCCCACAGGGAAAGGGAAAATCGCTCTCCCAGCTTTCGGAGAAAGATGCCCTCTTCAACGAGATTCGAATCAAGAATTTTTGAAACCGGTGAGGGGGATCCCGGCTTGATCTCAGACATGACTTCCCCCAGGCCGTCGATATCACGACAGCCGGACTCACGGGCGAGTTCGAGGAGAAATGGAATCATTTGCTTAATAATAATTGATATTTTAAAAAATTACCATAATTTTTATAAAAATAAAACAGTGAATTTTCGATACTCAGTCCGAAACATTCAGCGAGCGGTGATGATTCCCGGGGTCATCAGCTGCGTTGGAGTCATGTGTCTTTTTGCCCGGGATGAAGCAAAAAAGGGAGATTCACCAACCGCTCCCGTTTATCCGGTGCAACGGTATGAGTCACTGTGGAAACATTCGCTTTTTGGACGCACCCATGCGGCGACCACAAAGGCGGCTCCGTCGGAGTGGAATTTGGCTGGAGTCTTTGAGATCGATGGCAAGAAGGGAGCAATTTTGCTGAATGAAAAGACGGGAGCCGTCGAAAATGTGACAGTGGACGAGCCCAACGACTCCGGGATTCAGCTCGTAATTGTTCAGCCGGGCGGAAAAGGTGCCCCGCCCCGCGTGCAAATCAGCCAGAACGGAAAGAATCAGTGGGTCACATCCCGTAAAATCGAGTCGTCCGATCCCGCTCCTGCGACACCCAACCGTGCTCTAGTGAATACCCGGGACGGCAGACCAGCGCCACGCCTGGATGACACCCAATCGGAATCGCAAGCTGCGGCAGCCGCCCGGAGGAATCAGCCCGAAAACCTCGCACCTCCTTCTCCGCTCGACGTCCCTTCAATCGATGTTCCGTTACCGCTCGACCCGACCGGACCATCAACCGCGCGTTGAAGTACTCACCACGAAGTCGAGTCGGCCGGCGATCCACGCAGGGACGCAAATCACTTCGGTCCCCGCTTCCGCACGGCCGCCATTGATCAACTTCGAGTTAAAACACCTTAATTATCAACACTTAAGGGGAGCTCATTACCGCTGCCGAGGTTCCGTGAAATTATCGTCGAACCATTACAATGGCCGTCGAGAGTCCTCTTGATTGCCTTCGAACCATTACAATGGTCGTCGAGACTCCTCTTGATTGCCTTCGAACCGTTACAATGGTCGTCGAGACTCCTCTTGATTGCCTTCGAACCGTTACAATGGTCGTCGAGAGTCCTCTTGATTGCCTTCGAACCGTTACAATGGTCGTCGAGAGTCCTCTTGATTGCCTTCGAACCATTACAATGGTCGTCGAGAGTCCTCTTGATTGCCTTCGAACCGTTACAATGGTCGTCAAGAGTCCTCTTGATTGCCTTCGAACCATTACAATGGTCGTCGAGACTCCTCTTGACTGTCTTCGAACCGTTACAATGGTCGTCAAGACTCCTCTTGATTGCCTTCGAACCGTTACAATGGTCGTCGAGAGTCCTCTTGGCTGCCTTCGAACCGTTACAATGGTCGTCGAGATTTCGCCCTACAATCCGAGTGGCTATGTCAGCAAAATTGTGTAAACGGTGTTTTGCTTTTTTAGAGTTGGTTAGCATTTGCGCCTTCCAACAG